>NZ_JBQQCL010000002.1:0-356434 GCF_052246725.1 Pseudalkalibacillus sp. R45
CATTTGTGCTCCTGCGTCTACAAGAAAGTCCTGTCGAAGCGAGCTTCCTCGTCGCATGCCTTGCGAGGAGATTATTCAGGTAGTAGGCACGCTGATCCCGCAGGACAAGGAAAGCTTCGGCAGCGTTTCATCGCAAGAAGAAAATGTGATTTTCATTTTCGAGGAGTCTCGTACCTTGCTCTCCAATCAACTTGCACAGGTGAGTTTTTTAAAATGACTCAAAAGCAACCATCTTTTAGAAAAGAGACTTTTTTTATGTACATTTCCCATGATTTATGTACAGTTTTCATCAACATTTGATGTTGTTCGACAAGATAGCAGTATATAAGGCAGGCGAATACACGCAGAAAGGGAACGAGTTTTCGAAAATTAGAAATGTCCGATTCCATTCAGTATAATGGGGAGAGCATACATAAAGATTGGAGTATTCAAAAATGAGACAGATTACGTTGATCGCTACTGCAGCGATGGGATTAGAATCGATTGTCGCCAATGAAGTTCGACAATTGGGTTATGAAAAAGTACAAGTTGAAAACGGAAGGATCATTGTCGAAGCTGACGAACGTGCGATTCCACGTTTGAACTTATGGCTTCGTACAGCCGATCGTATTAAACTTAAGATCGGATCCTTCAAGGCGTTATCCTTTGAAGAGTTGTTTGAACAGACCAAGGCCCTGCCATGGGGAGATTTTCTGCCCGAGGATGCAGAATTCCCGGTCATTGGCCGTTCTGTAAAATCAAAGTTATTCAGTGTTTCGGATTGTCAGGCGATCGTCAAGAAAGCGATCGTTGAAAAGATGAAGGAAACGTATGGTGTCGAAGGGTGGCTGCCTGAAAACGGCGCATTTTACAGGGTAGAGGTTGCCTTGCATAAAGACATAGCGACATTGACGATCGACACGAGCGGAGAAGGATTGCACAAACGAGGATACCGTTATTTGCACAACGAAGCACCATTGAAAGAAACGTTGGCGGCAGCCTTGATTCAATTGACGAACTGGAAGCCGGACAGGCCGTTTCTCGATCCATTCTGCGGTTCTGGAACGATTCCGATCGAAGCTGCGATGATCGCGAAAAATATCGCTCCAGGATTGAACAGGGAGTTTGCGTCTGAAAACTGGTCATGGCTCGATAAGAAACTATGGTACCAGACCGTTGAAGAAGCGCACGATGTTGCAAACTTCGAACTGCCAATCGATATAATGGGCTCGGATATCGATCACAAAATGATAGAACTCTCTGAGAACAATGCGAATGAAGCTGGTTTTGAAGATGATATCCGGTTCAAACAAATGCAGGTGAAGGATTTCCATACAAAATCAGAGTATGGATATGTAGTCGGAAATCCTCCATATGGAGAGCGGTTAAATGAAAAAGACTATGTAGAGGCGTTATATGCGGATTTAGGAGAAGTTTTCAGGAAGCTCGACACCTGGTCACTCTATATTCTTACATCACATGATGGCTTCGAGACGTTATACGGGGAAAAGGCGTCGAAAAAGCGGAAGCTCTATAATGGTGATTTGAAATGCCATTACTATCAATTTTTCGGTAAAAAGCCACCTCGTAGACATGTCGAGGTTTAACAACTGAACAATCCACCCATACTAGGAGTAATCAAACTAGGTGGGTGGATTGTTATGTATGAACGGTATAACGATATCGAACGAGTGACGCAGGCGATGAATGCTTTAAAAAGCTTGAATGAACCATGTTATGAGGGTGCATGTCAGAGCATAAGTGATGAGCTTCATAAAGCAATCGCGTTTGAAACCGGAAACCACCGAGATATGAGCAGATACTCGTCAACGTTATGGATACAAGAAAACTGAACTGGCTAAACAGCTAAGTTCAGTATTTTTATGCGCTGGAACAAGTTACAGGACAACTTATTTACTGATTCTACCCCAAATAACGACCGTGCTATCCGTTAAATCTTATTAAAATTTCACGTACCGTACTTAGAATCAAAATTTCGAATAAAGCAATATTTTATAAACATTAAAGGATTTTCTTTATGTGATGTCAAATTAGTAGGATGGGCTTGAAACACGATACATAGTAGGGGGATGAAATAGATGACAAGTACAACAGCAAATAAAATGGAGCAAAAGTTCCAGGAGCTTACCCAACGAATCACAAGCTATAATGAAGCGATTGGCTTAATGATCTGGGATCTAAGGACTGGAGCGCCGAAACGAGGAGTGGAGCAGCGTTCCGAAGTGATCGGTATGTTATCTTCAGAAGTATTCAAATTATCCACTTCAAAAGAAATGAAAGAATGCTTGAATGCGTTAAATGATTCTTCACTTCATCCAAACTTGAGTGCTATTACGAAAAGAGCTGTACAAGAAGCAAAAGAGGAATATGAAAGGAACGAAAAGATTCCAGAAGCAGAATATAGAGAATATGTCATTACCCAATCAAAAGCTGAAAATGTTTGGGAAGATGCAAAAGATGCATCAGACTTTTCAATCCTGCAACCGTACTTGGAGAAACTTGTCCAATTCAAAAAGAACTTCGTAAGCTATTGGGGTCATGATGGACATCCATATAACACATTGCTCGATTTATATGAGCCTGGAGTCAATGTCGAGACGATAGACCGTGTATTCAATCAACTGAGAGAAGCGATCGTACCGCTTGTGCAGGATGTGGTCAGCTCGAAGCAGCAGCCTGATACTTCATTTTTATTCGAGCATTTTCCAGCGGATAAACAAAGGGATTTCAGCATGCATGTACTGAAAAAGATGGGTTATGATTTCCAGGCTGGCCGACTTGATCAGACGAATCATCCATTCGCGATCGGTCTGAATCCGGGAGATGTTCGTGTCACAACGAAATATGATGAAGCGGATTTTAGAACTGCTGTTTTCGGGACGATCCACGAAGGCGGCCATGCGTTATATGAACAGAATATAAGTGGAGACCTCATTGGCACACTCTTATGTACAGGTACTTCAATGGGAGTCCATGAGTCCCAATCCCTGTTCTGGGAAAACTTCGTAGGACGTAATCAAGCGTTTTGGGAAAATAACTACGAAACATTCAAGTCGTATACGAATGGGCAGTTCGATAAGGTTTCCATGGATGATTTTTATCGTGCGATCAATGTTGCAGGTCCATCCTTGATCCGTATTGAAGCAGATGAAATGACATATCCATTGCATATCATTATTCGATATGAAATCGAAAAAGGATTGTTCAGCGACCAGATTCAAGTCAAGGATCTTCCTGGTATCTGGAACGAAAAAATGCAGGAATACCTCGGAATCCAACCAAAGCATGATGGAGAAGGTGTTTTGCAGGATATTCACTGGTCCGGTGGAGACTTTGGATACTTCCCGTCATATGCACTAGGTTATATCTATGCAGCACAACTGAAACAGGCGATGTTGAAAGATCTTCCTGATTTCAATCAGAAGCTTAAAGATGGCAACCTTTTACCCATCAAAGAATGGTTGACGAAGAATGTACATCAGCATGGGAAAATGAAAAAGCCGATCGAAATCATCAAGGATGTAACTGGGGAAGGATTGAATGCTCAGCATCTGATCAACTATTTGACAGATAAATATCGTAACGTTTATAAAATCAACTAATCAATAAAGAAAATCCCCGCTTCCGATCATGTTTAGGAGTGGGGATTTCTTTGCATTACCTTTTGTAGAATTTCATCTCGTTCATGATCATCAATTAGAGAAAAGAAGTTCAAGATCATCGTGTAGCAGGAAATCTTCTTTTTGATATTCGTAGGCATTTGTCGTCCCCCTTTTTCTTTAAGGCAACTTTTTTTCTTATAAACAATATATGTTGTTCAATGAAAAGTGAGACAATTAAAAGAAGGTTTTGAAGAATTTTAAGCGAAGTTTATAAAGTGGAAGGTTTGAAATGGCGTGTTTCGTGAAAGGTTATTAAATAACGATACAGGATAAAGGAGAGGATTCGAAATGGGTTTCCAAAATCCAGATCAAGCGGCTATCAATGAAATTTTAAAAACGAAGAAGCGTATTGCTGTTATAGGTCTTTCCAATAAACCACATCGAATGTCTTACCAGGTTTCGAAATACATGCAAGATAACGGCTATGAGATCATTCCGGTCAATCCGACGATCGATGAGGCTATGGGGATTAAAGCTTATTCATCACTAAAAGATGTAGAAGGTCCGATTGATATCGTCAACGTGTTCAGGCGCAGTGAAGAACTTCCTGCGGTTGCAGAGGAAGTGAAAGGAATTGACGCTAATGTGTTTTGGGCCCAACTCGGACTTATCAATGAAGAGGTTGTTGATATCCTTGAAGGTAAAGGTATGACTATCATCATGGATCGTTGTATTAAAGTTGAACACGCAACAATGTAAAAGGAATTAAAAGGAATTGAACCACTCCAGGCTGGGTGGTTCATTTTATTCACATTTAAAGAAAGTATAAATACTTTCTTCAATATAAGGGCAACTAAAGCTCAGCCTGCGCTAAGGTTTGTCTTTGCCAAGTTTTCTTTATCCCATAGACTTCTGAATGAAAAGTCGAATTTCGGGAAAAACGAATGATAACTCGGGAAATGGGACAAGTTGAACGGTATGATATAATGATTCATTGTGAGAAGAAAACTTCACAAACGTACGGTTCATACCGATACTTTTCATGAACATAAACATAAATAGAGATTGTATGTGAACAAATGTTCTGATAACATTACTATAAAAAATGATTGTCTGAGTATTGAAAGGGGCACGAGGGTTTTGGCTACGAGAGAACAGCTTTCATATAATGATGATGCAATCCAGGTATTGGAGGGTCTAGAGGCTGTCCGAAAACGACCTGGTATGTATATCGGCAGTACTGACAGTCGCGGTTTGCACCATCTTGTATATGAAATCGTAGATAACGCAGTTGATGAAGCATTAGCAGGGTATGGGAATGCCATCACTGTAACCATACATAAAGATAACAGCATCAGTGTCAAGGATGAAGGGCGAGGTATGCCCACAGGTATGCATAAGACAGGGAAGCCAACTCCGGAAGTCATTTTGACGGTTCTTCATGCTGGAGGTAAATTCGGTCAAGGTGGATACAAGACGAGTGGCGGACTGCATGGTGTAGGTGCATCTGTCGTCAATGCGCTCTCCGAATGGCTAGAGGTAACCATCCATCGGGACGGTGTCATCTATAACCAACGTTTCATCAATGGTGGAAAGCCAGCGACCACTCTTGAAAAAATAGGATCAACGAGAAAATCAGGGACGATCATCCATTTCAAGCCGGATCCGTCTATGTTCTCAATGACAACATTCAACTACGAAACATTAAGTGAGCGTCTAAGAGAAGCAGCATTCCTTTTAAAAGGCATGAAAATCGATTTGATTGACCAGCGTGATAACGAAAATGAAAATACCGTATTCCAGTTCGATACAGGAATCCAGGCATTCGTCGATTATTTGAATGAAGAAAAGGATACGCTGCATCCCGTCGTATCATTCCAGGGATTTCAGAATGCGATTGATGTAGAGTTCGCGTTCCAGTTCAATGACGGCTATTCAGAAAACATGTTATCCTTCGTCAACAACGTCCGGACGAAAGACGGGGGCACACATGAATCGGGTTCGAAAACGGCAATGACACGTGTTTTCAATGAATATGCACGTAAGACCGGGCTGTTAAAAGAAAAGGATAAGAACTTAGATGGTTCGGATATTCGTGAAGGACTTACAGCAATCGTTTCTGTCCGAATTCCCGAAGAGAAGCTTCAGTTCGAAGGCCAGACGAAAAGTAAGCTCGGTACGAGTGACGCACGCTCTTCTGTGGATGCGGTCGTATCCGAACAGTTGAACTATTTCTTAGAAGAGAATCCGAAAATCAGCGAAATGCTCATCCGTAAATCTGTGAAGGCAGCACAAGCACGTGAAGCGGCGCGAAAAGCTCGTGAGGATGCACGGAATGGGAAGAAGAATAAACGGAAAGACTCGATGCTCAGCGGGAAGCTGACACCTGCTTCATCACGTAATGCGAATAAAAATGAATTATATCTTGTAGAGGGTGATTCTGCAGGAGGTTCCGCTAAACAAGGGCGTGACCGCCGTTTCCAGGCGATCTTGCCACTTCGAGGGAAAGTCATCAACACGGAAAAAGCGAAGTTACAGGATATTTTTAAAAATGAGGAAATCAACACGATCATCAACGCAATCGGTGCTGGAGTCGGAGCAGACTTTACAGTTAAGGATTCGAACTATGACAAAGTCGTTATCATGACAGATGCGGATACAGATGGCTCTCATATCCAGGTTCTTTTGCTGACATTCTTCTACCGTTACATGAAACCGATGATCGAAGCAGGAAAAGTCTATATTGCACTTCCTCCTCTTTATAAAGTGAGTAAAGGAAAAGGCAAGAAAGAAATCATCGAATATGCCTGGGACGAAGACGGCTTGAAGCAGGCTATCAAGAAAGTCGGTAAGGGCTATACGATCCAACGCTACAAAGGTCTTGGTGAAATGAACGCGGATCAATTATGGGAAACGACCATGAATCCTGAAACGCGTACACTGATCCGAGTGAAAATCGAAGATATCGCACGTGCAGAACGTCGGGTATCTGTCTTGATGGGTGACAAGGTCGAACCAAGACGGAAATGGATCGAATCGAACGTGGCCTTTGGATTGGATGAAGAGACGAACATCTTAGAAAATGAGAACCTTGAAGTTGTTGAGGGGGAGTAAGCTTTGACGAATGCAGAGAAATTTTTAGATTTACCATTGGAAGATATCATTGGCGATCGTTTCGGCCGATATAGTAAATACATCATTCAAGAACGTGCTTTACCTGATGCACGCGATGGGTTGAAGCCTGTACAACGGCGTATCCTGTATGCGATGTATCAGGATGGAAACGTGTCCGACAAACCGTTTCGTAAATCAGCGAAAACCGTCGGTAATGTAATCGGTAATTATCATCCGCACGGTGACACATCCGTCTATGACGCGATGGTCCGTCTGAGCCAGGATTGGAAAGTGCGGAATGTACTCGTAGAAATGCACGGAAACAACGGAAGCATCGACGGGGATCCTCCGGCTGCTATGCGTTATACAGAGGCACGGCTTTCTCCGATCGCTTCAGAATTGCTCCGTGATATCGATAAAAAAACCGTCGACTTCACACCAA
This sequence comes from Pseudalkalibacillus sp. R45, assembly GCF_052246725.1. Lineage (NCBI taxonomy): Bacteria > Bacillati > Bacillota > Bacilli > Caryophanales > Fictibacillaceae > Pseudalkalibacillus > Pseudalkalibacillus sp. R45. The sequence goes on from NZ_JBQQCL010000002.1 coordinate 7,159, forward strand.
ACTTTGATGATACGCAGGAAGAACCGGTTGTCCTTCCAGCATTGTTCCCGAGTTTGCTTGTCAATGGTTCGACGGGGATTTCTTCAGGGTATGCAACGGAAATCCCGCCACATCACCTTGGCGAAGTGATTGATGCCGTTACAATGCAAATCGATAAGCCGGAGAGTACAGTCGATGAGCTGATGACCGTCATCAAAGGACCGGACTTCCCGACTGGAGGTATCATCCAGGGTGTCGATGGCATCAAGCAGGCATATGAAACCGGTAAAGGGAAAATCGTCATCCGTGCCAAGACTGAAATCGAGGAACAACGCGGCGGTCGTCAACAAATCGTCATCACAGAGATTCCTTATGAAGTGAATAAAGCGAACCTCGTGAAACGGATGGATGAGCTGCGTATCGATAAAAAAGTCGATGGCATTTCGGAAGTTCGAGATGAAACAGACCGAACTGGGCTGAGAATCGTAATCGAATTGAAAAAAGAAGCAGATTCACAGGGTGTCTTGAATTATCTATTCAAGAATACCGACCTGCAGATTTCCTATAACTTCAATATGGTTGCGATCCATAACCGTACACCGCAATTGATGGGACTCAAAAAGCTGATCGATGCCTATATCCAGCACCAGCGTGAAGTGGTGACGAACCGCTCTAAATATGAATTGAAAAAAGCCCAGGATCGTCAACATGTCGTTGAAGGATTGATCAAGGCGATTTCGATTTTAGATGAAGTGATTGCGACAATCCGAGCATCTAAAGATAAAAAAGACGCGAAGAATAATTTGATTGAGCAATATGCATTTACTGAAGCTCAAGCTGAAGCGATCGTTACGTTACAGCTATACCGATTGACAAATACCGATATCAAGACATTGGAAAAAGAAGCAGAAGAGCTTGAAAAGCAAATCAAAGAACTGCTTACGATTTTGAACAGCGAACGGAAATTGCTATCTGTCATCAAAAAAGAATTGGCGCGAGTGAAGAAAACCTACGTTGATAACCGTCGGTCTGTCATCGAAGCAGAGATCCAGGAAATCAAGATCAACCTGGAAGTGATGATTCCTTCTGAGGATGTCGTCATCTCTGTGACAAAGGAAGGCTATGTGAAGCGGACAAGCCCTCGTTCCTATTCCGCATCGAATGGGGAACCCCCTGGCATGAAGGATACCGATCGCGTCTTGAAGATTTACAATGGAAATACCACCAATACGATGCTCGTTTTCACGAATAAAGGGAACTATCTCCACATACCAGTCCATGAATTACCGGATATCCGCTGGAAGGATGCTGGTCAGCACGTCACGAACATTGTTTCGATCGATCGTGATGAAACAGTGGTGGACGCAATGATCGTGGAGGAATTCAAGGCAGATGAATATTTGTTGTTCTTTACGAAAAATGGAATGGTCAAGCGGACAGAACTTTCGAATTATAAGGCACAACGTTATTCAAAACCACTGATGGCACTGAAATTGAAAAAGGAAGATGAACTCGTTGATGTTTTTGTAACGGATGGTAAAAAAGAAATTTTCATTGCGACGTACAAGGGATATGGCCTCTGGTATGAGGAAGAAGAAGTTAGTGTGGTCGGCCAGCGCGCTGCAGGTGTCAAAGCGATCAACCTGAAGGATGATGATCATGTCGTCAGCGGATTTGTTAAAGATAAAGACAAACGCACAGAAGTTGTCGTCGTCACGAATCGCGGTGCTGTGAAGAAAATGCGATTGGAAAATGAATTTGAACGGACATCCAGAGCGAAACGTGGCGTTGTCATGCTACGTGAACTCAAATCAAATCCGCACCGAATCGTCAAAGCGCTACCTGTAAGTGAAGAGTATCTCTTCTGGATCGAGGCCGAAAAAGGAAAAGAAGAAGTGATCGATCCGACGCATCTCCGTCCGGCTGACCGGTACAATAACGGGTCATTCATCATAGACGTAACAACAGAAGGAAAGATTGTAGACGCCTGGAAACGGAAAAAAGAAGAAGAATAATCCAAAACATAGGGACTGTCCCAAAAGTGTGTGACACATTTCTTTTAGGGCAGTCTTTTTTATGTGTTTTTAGACGTTGCGCTATAATGGAAGTAAGATGTATATAGATGGAAGGGAGAGCGCCGTGAGTATTCAATTCATTGAACTAACTGAACCTACCATATCCCTTGTGGATATGCTAAACCGATGGGAAAACGATTCTGCTTTGATTCCATTGACTCGACCAAACAAAAACGAGGAAGAGTTGGCGTATAGAGGGAATATGACTATGGAAGATTTGACAAAACGATTGGAACACCATCACATCTATCTGATTTATTATGATGATCAGCTGATTGGAGAAATGAACTATATGATCGATCCTGGACATCTCTTCAAAAGAGTACCGGGAACCGCGTGGATAGGGATAACGATTGGTGATCCAAATGGCCGTGGAAAGGGGGTAGGATATCAAGCGATAAAGTATTTGGAAGAACAAATCAGGCAGCAAGACCTTGAACGTATTGAACTAGGCGTGTTCGAATTTAATACACACGCACATAAGCTTTATCAAAAGTTAGGTTATCAGAAAATCGGCAGGATCCAAGATTTCACCTACTGGAAGGATAGAATGTGGGCTGATATTCGTATGGAGAAGATATTAAGGTGATAATGTTATTGGGCTATGGTTAAATTTTAAGGCGTTAGCATCGCACATCTGGTCAGTGCCAAAGAATAGGATAGCAAGTACTTACAGGATTTTTTTAGCTGGAGGTTATAATGCTTAAATTGGTATGTTTTGGAGATAGCATAACTGCTAGAAATGAAGGATATGCTAAACCAATTCTAGCTACGAAGCTCTCTTCAATATTAAAAGATTTTGAAATCATTAATTCTGGTGTTGCAGGTGATAACACTTTTGATGCTTTAAAAAGAATTGAGAAAGATGTGGTTAATCATAATCCTGATTTAGCAACCATTCTTTTTGGAGCTAACGATGCCGCATTTCATAAAATGATTGACTTAGAGACGTTTGAAAATAACATGATTAAATTAGTACATAGTATTAGCCCAGAAAAAACCATTTTGATTTCTCCTTCTCCAGTAGATGAAGAGAAGCAGGATGCAAGGAATAATAAGACCTTAAGGGAGTACGCTTTAATTGTAAAAAAAGTTGCTGAATCAAATGGTTGCTATTTTATCGATTTGTTCACTGAAATGCTCGCCCGGGATCATTTTCAAGAAATACTGAAAGGGTTAGAAAATGATGGGCTGCATTTTGGTGAAAAAGGTTATGATATATTGGCTGATTTAATAATCAATAAGATTGAAGAAATAAAGTTTAGAGGAGGGAGATAATATTTGAAGAAAGGTCTGATTTCATTATTAGGCGGGATAATTCTTGGTGTACTGATCTCTTTCTTAACCCTTGATTACAAGGGTTCAACACTCAATGATATGGGAAAAGATAATGTATCTGGTGCACCTATGCAGACGGTACAAGAAATAGATATCGACGTATTAATGAATGGACTTTTGATAGTAGCAGGGATCTCTATTTTCATCTACCTGATTTGGACCTTGTTAGAAAAACGTACTTAAATAAATTAAAAGAAACTTCAGCGTACTCTGTTTCTTGACAGGGTACGCCTTTTTAATGGGTGGCAACTTAAAATCAATCTAATTTACTCTTTTGCTACGTAAAACCGTTATGAATCCGTCCAAAATGTCATGGCTGATGGAAAACCCTTTGCGTTTATAGAATTCAAGGGCACCAGCATTGCCATTAGAGACAAATATGAAATAATCCTGGACATCCTCGAATTGTTGCAACCAGTCTATAGACATATTGAATAGAGTAGACCCGACCCCAGACTTCCTGTATTCTTGCTTAATATAAAATTGGGATAAACACCCGACATTAGGTGTACCGACTGAAGATAGGTCAAAAAATGTTGCAAAATCATTTGAATAGGCTTCTTTTGGAGAAATGTTTGAATAGACATACCCTACGATTTTATCCTCATCTTTTACGATTACCGTATAATTGTGGATCGCGTTTTTTACAGAAGGGAGCAATCTGGTTTCAAAACTCATGTTATCAAACAATTCTGGTGTTATGTATGCTTTCGATTTTTGAAAGGCCATGAGCTCATTACAAATATCACGGCAGTAATCTATTTTTTCTTCAGGTAGAATTTCATATTTTAATTCCATTTTCTCACTCCTTTACTCTTTCAAAGTACGATATAATTTTAATACATTGTGAAATTAATACAAGTATGCAGTTTTTTCTGACTTAGTCAGAAAAAACTGAGTAATGGGGGATTGTCAATGAACTGTGACGAATCAGGAATCAAAAATATAAAAGATTGCCCATTAACGTATGCCTTGAACTTGATTGGAGGTAAGTGGCGGCTTCCTATCATCTGGGCATTGAGCCAGAACGAAACATTGCGTTATAACGAATTGAAACGAAACATCGATGGAATCACCAACATGATGTTATCCCAATCGTTAAAAGAAATGGAGAGTTATGGGCTCATCGTCCGTAAACAATACATGGAGGTCCCGCCAAGAGTCGAATACTCGCTGACAGAAGAAGGGGTAGACTTGATAAACAATTTAGAATCACTTGCTAAATGGGGAAAACGAATGCAAAATAAATGATGTTTTCAATAGAAAGGAGGGATGGCAACGAAACCATCCCTCTGATTTTTAAATTCATTTATCAATGAGTCAATTCCATTTCACCTGATTGCGAAGTCGTCTTCTGAACTTTTCTTCTATGATTCACCACGTTTATTTCCGCTCCTACCATCAAAATCAATCCTGTTAAAAAGAACCAGATCATCATGACGATGATTCCACCTAAACTTCCATATGTTGCTGAATAGCTGCCAAAATTACTGACATAAAACGAAAATGCGAGTGAAATCAGCAACCACAGAATGGATGCGAGACAAGCGCCAGGAATAATTTCTTTTACAGGTGATTTCTTAGCTGGTGCGAATCGATAAAGGACCATCAGGACTCCTGTAATGACAACGATACTGATGACCCATCGTAAAATGTTCAATAACAACTTGATGTGGTCGGGCATTGGGACAAAGGAATGCACCATTTTTATAATGACCTGTCCGAATACAGGAAGGACTAGAGCGACTACAAATGCAATGATCATTCCGAAAGTCAGTCCGATCGAGAGTAACCTGACCAAAATGAAAGATCTGCTTTCCTCTACATCGTACGCTTTGTTCGAAGCTTTTATAAAGGCATTGATACCATTGGAGGCAGACCAGATTGTTCCTAAGATACCAACAGTAAGTAATCCTCCGTTCGGTGTTTCGACGACACTGACAATATTCTCTTTAAAAATGGAAGTTGTTTCATCTGGTAATATTTTGCTCATGTAATTCATGACTTCTTCTCCACTTATATTCAAATACGGTACGATTGATAGAAGCAAAATCAGCATCGGTACAATCGAAGTAATGATAAGCCTGGGCTGCTGCTAATAGTGGGACATCATCTTTTTGAAACTCTCCACTAATTTCTTTTGCATAATATTTTATATTCATAATACACCTCTCTTGATTTAGGATTTTCCCGTTTCTATCTCCTTCCCCTCAGAATGGGGAGTTAATCTTGTTATTAAAAACGTTTTTCTAATATAAGAATCGGGTAAAGATGTTCAAGGAGGTGTGGTGATCGGTGTTGGTTTATATCGGGATTTTGTTGATTGCTGTGTCATTTGCTGTGATTGTATTTTATCTGGTACGAATACTCCACAGCGTCAACGGTGCTGTTAATAGCCTCGAGCATTCAGTAGATCAATTGGAAGGACAAATGGAAGAAATAACAGGCGGTTCAAAGCATCTTGTTAAGGAAACAAGTCATATCGTCGATGACATTCATCACAAGCTTCATTCTACATCTGGATTAGTACAAACATTACAGCATGTAGGTGGACTCCTTGATCATGCGAACCGAACGATAAATCGCTCTGCAGATCATTTTTCTTCCCATGCTAATGGACAATCCAAGCAAATTGTCAAACTTGTTAAATGGGGAAATGCAGCGTTTCGAATTTATAAGGAAAAAAATAAAAGAAAAGAGGGATGATATGGATTTAGTTGGGATTGGCGTTTTGATCATTGGCCTGGCATTTGTAGTATTAACCATTTTTCTTGCACGTGTACTAAATAATTTAGCAACTGTTATAAAAGGTGTAGATCAAACTGTCGAACAATTACCTGGTCATTTGAATGAAATCACGAAACAAACCGGAGACCTTATCTATAAAAGCAATGACACGCTCGCAGATGTAAATGAAAAATTGAGAGCATTAAGCCCTTTGTTTTATATAGTCGGGGATATTGGAGAAACGTCTAGAAAGTTATCATCATCACTTGTGGATGCCACCAGTACAGTGAAGAAAAACACCTCCGAAGGAAAGGATATCGTCCATAAACGCGACTTGGGCGGTATATATGGTGCTCTTGCACTGGGATATTATTGGAATCAGAAACGTAAGGCGAAAAAATCTTTAAAAGAGGAGCAAATCTAATGGAAAATAGTAAAAACAACTCAGATAAAAAGAAATTATTGGGGATTATCAGTTCTTGTTTCGTTACAGGTTTTGTCGGTGGAATCAGTTACGCAATAAATAAAGAAAGCAAGCGTAAAGGAATCTCCATACCTACACTTTCTAAAGAAAAGTATGATCATAAGAAAGAGGACTTCTACACCCATGGAAGAAATCAATATATCAGTATTAAAAAGGCAGCGGATGATGTCAGCAAAGATGCATCATTGAATGCCAAAAAGGAAATCGCAGCATCAAAATAAGGTGTAAAATAGGACTGTGAACAGCAGTCCTATTTTTTATGCAGGGATTACTGTAGAACTATAGAAAATGTAACGAGGAAATATGTAAGGGGCTGGGAAAGTGACAAATGAATTATTAAATGATTTCAAACAGTTTTTAGAGAGATATCGTGAATCCTGGAACAGCTTAGACGCTAAGAAAATGGTGAACCACACTTCAAAAGAACTGAAAGCGAGATGGGCTTTACCTGAATTAACCTTGGATGATTGGGGTTATGAACGTGCACGTGAAGGATGGGAACAAGCTTACCAAAGTCTTGAACGTATAAACCCAAGATGGATGTTTGAAGATATTCTGATCGAAATCAATAAGCAGCAAGAGGGTATAGCTGTTTTTTGGGTGACGCTTGAACTTGATGGGGAACTTATAGATGATAAGCTTCTTTTTGTAGAAACCTTCCATAAAGAAAATGGGGAATGGAAAAAAGTCCGGGAATATGTTGAGACGAACTTTGATACGATTGATTCCACAAAGGGGGGAGCAAGTGAATTATAAAGACCTCATGAAATTGAAAGGGTACCATCTTTCACTCGAACAAATTTCTGAACGAAGAATGAAGGATGTGAGACTAAGGATAATCGTAAATAGAAGTGATAACATAATGGATCTTCTGATTTTCCACATTATGACAGTAATGTAACCACCTATCAGATCGATTTTTCACATTATGTTACATATTCAGTTATTTATGAGGATTATACGGTATGGAATGAGGCTGAAATTTTTCAGGGTGAATCATTCCGTGCATATGATCGATCGAAATATTTCGAGTTTATACAAAAAGAATCAGTACTGCCAGATAAAGAATGCGAACATTATTCATTGGTGTGCCATGAACATAATGTGGATGTCATCTCTTATGTTGAACCGATTATAAGTGAAACAGCTTTTTATAAAAATCTCTTTTAGTGAGGGCGAACCGAAGCTGGGAATCTCGCTTGGTCCGCTGATTCCGCTGGAGTCTCGTATATTTCATCCATTTACAGGTTTCAATCAATCAAAAGTTTTTTAATAGCAACCAACTTTTTTAAAACAGCATTATAAAGTATCAAAATAGGTAAGGGATCTATTTCCAGAGTGTCTGGCACTTAGAAATAGATCTTTTTTTGGTACATTTTTTTCATTTTATCACTATAAAAAATAATACCTTGCATTATTAGGTAATATAATATATAAATAAAATAGGGGGTGAGAAAATATGGAAATTAACAAAGAAGTACTTAAAGGGCATATAGACACATTGATTCTATCGTTATTGGATACAAGGGATATGTATGGCTATGAATTAGCTAAACTGGTCAGGGAGAAAAGCGATAATCAATTTGAACTAAAAGAAGGGACGCTTTATTTGTCCTTAAAACGACTTGAAAAGAATAAATGGATTACTTCTTACTGGGGGGATGAGCAAGGGCCAGGAGGAAGACGTAAGTATTATAAGCTCACTCCATTAGGACAAGAGGGTTATGAGAAAAAACGATCGGAGTGGCAATTTGTAAAAAAAATAATAGATTCATTTTTGGAAGGGGGAAAGAAGTATGAAGCGCATTGATGTATTTGTCGAATCGGTCTATCAAAATATCGGAGGAAATAATAAAGAAATCCAAGAACTGAAAGATGAAATGAGAAACCACCTCATGGAATCGGTTCATGAATTAAAATTAGAAGGTAATTCAGAGCAAAAAGCAATTGATATTGCCATTGAACGATTTGGTGAAGAAACAGAATTACGCTCTATTGTGGGACAATTATTCGAAGTTCAAAAATTATTTGCCAAAAGGATACTTTATTTAGCAATTGGCTCTCTTTTACTCACCTTATCAGTGTTTTTGTTTCATTGGCAAAATGCAGAATCGAATGCACATGAACTTTCTATAATAGCAACAGATATATTCGATGAATTGGAAAATACAGCAGCCATCCCTTCTGAACTAAGTAAAGAAATTGAGCAATTAGTACTTAAAACAAATCATATTGTTGAAGTAAGCATCTATGATTCTAACAAAATTAGGAGAGAAGGGATTAACTTTGTAAGTTACAATACTGATGTGGCCGAAGCAGAATACCAATACGAAAGGACACTATGGGCTCCTAAATGGTTAGGTGTTGATTTCTTTCCATATGGAAACGGAAATGAACAATGGTATGTTGAAATGAGACATCGAAGCTTCGGTACGCTATTCACTATTATTTTGTTTGTGGGAATTGCAATCTATTGGACTTTATTTACGATTTGGGCCACCGTGAATGCATATCATCAAAAACGATTGAATATCCTTTGGGTTATTGCTTTTGGTTTATTAAATGTATTAGGGTTTATTATTTATCATTTTTCCACTAATAAAAATCAGCAGCGTATAAGTAGTATTAAAACATGAAGAACATCTTCTGGATTTCTAAGACGTCTTTCAAAGATAGAAGGCGTCTTTTATTTATTTGGTTTTGTTAATCTTCGTTGTTGATTTTACACTTAAAGAAAAGGCTCAGCCAGCGCCAAATGCTTGGCTTTGCCAAGTTTACTTTAAACGAAATTCACGACATTCCTGCGAGAAAAGCTGGCCAGGTGAGACCTCGCCACGAACTGTCCAAGTTCGTGAGGAGGATTACGGTTCGCCAGCGGAAAGGGAGTTAATTTCGAAGAAATCAACATCATTCTTTAACAAAGCCATTTATTTAAATAGTATCAAGAGATAATAAATCCTATTTTTTTATTTGTTTTTTAAGAGGAACTTTGTCTTAATATCTCGAAATAAGTTAAGACATTACATATTCTGTCTGAGCATACAAGGAGGTCCAAATTGAGAAAAATATTGCCAGCATCCATTCTTTCTTATACCCAGTATGGTTATCTAAAGGTTGCCAAGTCACTTAAAAGCCATTGTCCGAAGTGTGGGAAAACCGGGAATTTTACTTTGAAAGCAAATTATTATCAGGTAAAGAAAACTGGATTGTTCGCAGAAGGGCATTGTTCCGAATGTAAGAAACCATCCGTGTTTGTCATCATGCTGGATGAACGTTCAGACCACAACATCCAAGAAGCTGAAATTTATATCTATGATCCAATGGCTTCACAAGGTCGCATGGATCAAATCCAGGGGAACAAGAACATTCCTAAAGATCTTATCAGATCCTATACTTCTGCCTTGAATGTCAGTCAGTCGAAAGACAATTCTGCAACTGCAGTCATGTCGAAAAGAGTGATTGAAAGTGTTCTCAAAAATTATCTTGGAGAGAAAACGAAAGAACAATCCCTTTCTCAGCAATTCGAGCAATTACCAAAGCATGTCGATTTATCTAAACCAATCCAATCACTGAGCCATTTAGTTCATCCAGATCGTCCTTTTTACGAAATGCTTGAGCTGGAAAGGGAAATCGATGATGAGACAGCAGCCTTGTTGATGGAACTCCTGGAAGGCCTTATTGAATATCTCTTTGTCCTTCCTGAGAAAATCGAATCTGTACATACTGAAATCGAGCAAAAACTCAAGTAGCAACAAGGAGTAAGGTCCTGGTCATTATTGGGGACCTTCTTTTAATGGCCAGATGACCTAGGTGACTAATCGGGTTGCTTCCGTTTTCGATTGATCATGGAAAGGGAGTAAATTTTGTAACCATCAAAATGGCTATTGGTTATAGTTGATTTACATTTGAATTTAGGCTAGAGTATAGGAATTAATCATCATTGTTAAAGGAGTCGCATAATGAAAGTCGCCTATTTAGGACCTAAAGGAACTTTTTCAGAGGAAGCTGCTGTTCGATACTTTTCATCTAACCAAATGGATGGGCTGATGTGTGAATCCATTTTAGATGTTTTGGATGCAATTAGGAATAAGGAAGTCGAAAAAGGGATTGTCCCGATTGAAAATTCAATTGAAGGAACAATCAATATTACAATAGATGGCTTGTTGATGAATGACCTTTTCATTGAAGGGGAAGTCATACTGCCTGTGGCTCTACACTTGTTAGGTGTAAAAGGAGCGGATCTCAATAAGATCGAAGAGGTCTGGTCGATTCCCCCTGCTTTAGCGCAATGTCGCGATTACATTCAGTCTTTAGGGGCATCCAGCCGACATTTCAACAGTACCGCTGCTGCAGCAAAAGCTGTCCGGGATGAAGCTAAAGTGGAGTTCGGAGCCATTGCCTCAGAATGGTCAGCCAAAGCTTTCGGGTTGGAGTTAGTTAAAGAAAACATTCAAGATTTCACGGAAAATCATACCCGATTTGTCGTTGTTTCGAACCCTCCTGAGGAGATTGCTCACTCAGAAAAAGCAATGTTGGTCATCACTCCATTTGAAGAACGACCTGGGGTGTTGGTCACGATATTGAATGTGTTTGCATCGTTATCAATTAATCTCTCTTGGATTGAATCACGTCCAACTAAAAAGAAGTTAGGCACATATCGCTTTTTTGTCGAAACACAAAAGGGAGTAGAGGATTCGGATATGATCAAAGCGATGACGATCCTTGAAACGTACGGGCACCATGTTCAAATCCTCGGAAGTTATAATACGACGAAACTTTAATAGGGGGGGTTATGGGAGAATTATTCCTTTCCGGAGGCGGAAATGCCGAACAGACACGTGAGGTAAACGAATATTTTATCCAAAAGATTGATCCTGTGAAACCGCTACTTTATATTCCTCTTGCAGGTGATCCCAAGTTCAGAACCTATGATCGTTGTCTGGATTATGTGAAAAGTATGTTCAATCCACTAGGAGTGAGTGAAATCATGATGTGGACTGATCTCAGAGAGAAAACAATTGATGATGTTACACCATTTTCAGCTGTATATATAAGTGGCGGAGACCCTACTCCAATCATTGCGATACCAGAAGGCACAGCCGTTTATGCAACACCCCATAAATTATCAGTGTTAGGTTTAGATGAAGCTTATTTGTTTGATAAAGAAAATAAGGCCGTCATGGAAAAGGTATAGGGAGATAATTTATTTTCACGTAAGAGCATGTAATTAAATATAGCGATCAAAACAGCTTCTCCTATGCAATAGTAGGTTTAATCCCGATAGTAAAAGGGAAGGATTAACCACTAGGAGGAACCTATGAAAAAAATATTAGCATATACCATTAGTATGATATTATTCGTATCAGCAATCGCAGGAATTATTGCAATGAATCAGAAGCAAGAAGCCAAAACAAAGGAAAGCACAAATTTGGTAGCATTGGGGGATTCGCTTACCTATGGTGTTGGTGATGATATGGGTAGCGGATATGTCGATGATCTTCAAACACTGCTTTCAGACCATCATGATGGCGCAGTTACCGTCCAGAATTTTGGAATACCTAACCAGCAAACAGATGGGCTGTTATATCAGCTTCAACATACAGATGTTAAAGACAATTTAGACGATGCGGATTATTTCATCATTTTTATTGGTACCAATGATGTCCTCAAAAGTAACGGCAACAACCTGCTTCCTATTTATGAAAAACGGTTGAAAGCAGGAAAAGCGGATTATGAAAAAAATGTAATAGACATCATGACGATTATTCGGGATGAAAATCCGGACGCACCTATTTTATTTCTTGGCCTTTATAACCCATATCCTTCATCTGCAAAAATAGAGCAAGTGATTGAAGAATGGAATGTTACAAGCCAGAAGATCGTCAACAACTATCCTCGTGTGAAATTCATTTCCACGAACGAGCTATTTCAGGAAAAATCCACTGAGTATTTCAGTGATTCCCTGCATCCCAATAAAAAAGGGTATAAATTGATCACGAAGAAAATCGTAGAAGAATATGATTTCTAAGAAGGTTGTCCAAAAGGGCAGCCTCTTGTTTTTGTAGATATTTTTTCATATTTGTAGATAATTTTTTATTTTTGTACATAATTTATTATTTTTGTAAGTTGACCCTTCAATTTTGTAGATAATGCCTGTTTATCACGTTCAGATGACTAAAGTCTAATAACGACAACTGTTTTTAGTGTTAATTGATGCAGAATTTGACCTAGATAAAGCACATTTCTCCAACGAATTTCCCATTTTGAAAAAAAGCTTGTTTCATTGTCGTGTTTCTGGTAGAATAACAAACAATTAAATTTAAAGGCCACACTTCATGCAAGTTTGAAGTGATGGTAGAGGCGCGAAGACCATTAGTATTTTGCATGAAGAGGTTGGGCTCTAATGAGTGCAAAAGGAAAGGGGAATTCGCCGAAGCTGGATTGTCGTCTCAACAAACATCCGGCTGGACCTGTATTGAATAAGTACAGGGCTGTCATACGACCATGCTCCCTGCTGGCGTATGGAGGACTATCTCACGTAAAGGGAATAAGTGTGGCAGACGTTTGAGGATCGACTCTCAAGTCTGGCGATTTGTTTTATTTCAACCATTTAAACAATGGTTGCGGATGAACGTCCGTCACACTTCTATTGAGTCGATCTTTTTATTTCTCAACATGAAAGGAATGGAATCATGGCATTAATCGTACAAAAATATGGTGGTACATCTGTAGGATCGATTGAACGAATTCAAAATGTGGCTAATCGTGTCATTGATACTTACAATCAGGGCAAGGACGTAGTCGTTGTTGTTTCAGCAATGGGAAAAAGTACTGATCATCTGATTCAAATGGCAAATGACATTTCTGATAATCCCTCAAAAAGGGAGCTTGATATGCTCGTATCGACAGGAGAGCAAGTTTCGATGTCGTTGTTGGCAATGGCTTTACAACAAAAAGGATATCAATCTGTCTCACTTACTGGCTGGCAAGCTGGTATCAAAACGGAAGCTGCACATGGGAATGCAAGGATTCTAGACATCAACAACAAGCGAATCAATGGACACCTGGCCGAAGGAAACATTGTCATAGTTGCTGGATTCCAAGGTTTGACTGATGAAGAGGAAATCGCGACGCTCGGCCGAGGTGGATCTGATACGACAGCTGTCGCATTAGCCGCTTCTTTAAAAGCGGAAAAGTGCGAGATCTATACGGATGTCACAGGGGTATACACAACCGATCCAAGAGTTGTTGGAGGAGCTAGGAAGCTCGAATCGATCTCCTATGATGAAATGCTTGAAATGGCGAACCTTGGCGCGGGAGTATTACATCCTCGGTCTGTCGAATTCGCTAAAAATTACAACGTTAAGTTAGAGGTCCGGTCAAGTATCGAAAAAGAAACCGGCACCATGATAGAGGAGGAAGTTTCAATGGAAGGCAATCTTACAGTGCGAGGAATCGCGTTTGAGAGTAATGTAACAAAAGTGACCGTTCATGGTTTACAGGATGATATCAATACATTAGCAAAGTTATTCACGATCCTTTCAGACCAAAAAATCAATGTAGATATCATCATCCAGAACACCAATGGTAAAGAAGCGACGGATATCTCTTTTTCATTGGATTCAGAGGTGCTCAATCAGGCGTTGGAAGTATTGAGTGAATATCAACCAGAGTTGAATTATGACCATATTACGTATGAAGGTGACCTTGCGAAAGTTTCGATCGTAGGTTCAGGAATGATTTCCAATCCAGGTGTTGCTGCAAAAATGTTTAACGTATTATCTTCTAATGGGATCAAAATCAAGATGGTCAGCACATCCGAGATCAAGGTCTCTACAATCGTGTCTAGCACCACAATGATTTCTGCAGTGGAATGCTTGCATGAAGCATTTGAACTCGAAGAAAGAAAAACAGTCGAAGTTTAATAACTGCTTGATCTATTGCTATACGTGGATTTGGAAAGACCAATCGCAAAAATAATCAAAACATTAAAAAAGATTGTTGACATTCCTTATTGGAATAGTTAGAATGATAATCAAATTAAATCTTATCCAGAGTGACGGAGGGACCTGGCCCAATGATGTCCGGCAACCTGCATGATGCAAGGTGCTAAATCCAGCAAAATGGATTCCCATTTTGGTAGATAAGGTGAAACACTGATTAGCCTAAAAGTCTTCCAAATTGGAAGGCTTTTTTACATGTAAGCTTTGTTAAATAATACTGTTGATATCTTCTAAGTTTGATTGAAGCGAAATTTGCGACACTCCTGCGGGAACAGCGAGTCATACGAGACCTCACAGCGAACTTAGGTTCTTCGACTAAAAACCACCACGTCCTGTGGTGAACGTCGAAGCCACCACATCCTGTGGCAGTGAGCGAGGAGGCTTGCGGATCGCCCGCGGAAAGGGAGCGAATTTCCGGAAAATCAACAATAAAGTATAACAAAGTAAAGATTTAAAGAAACGAAAAGGCTGCTGACTAGACAAACTAGAGGCAACTTTAACCTTTGACCAGGTTAGAGTTGCCTCTTTCTTTTTCACAGAAGAGATTGGAGGGATTGAAATTGGCACAATTATTATCGTATGAAACATGGTCTGACAACAACCTGGAGATCTCGATCGATAATGAAACCAAAGGGGCTTTAAACGTTTTAGAGTGGGCTTATGACTTGTATGGAGAGGATATCATCTATGCGTGCAGTTTTGGTGCTGAAGGTATCGTATTGATTGATTTGATTTCGAAGGTGAATCCTGAGGCGAAAATCGTTTTCCTTGATACAGGACTTCACTTCACAGAAACCTATGAATTGATTGATAGGGTGAAAGCTCGTTATCCCAAATTACAAATTGATCTGAAAAAACCTGAACTGACAGTGGAAGAACAAGCTGAAGCATATGGAGAAAGCCTATGGGAACGAGATCCGAACCGATGCTGCCATATTCGCAAGATTGTTCCACTTACACAAGCATTGTCTGGCCACAAAGCCTGGATATCGGGGCTTAGAAGAGAGCAATCACCTACGAGAAGAAACACGGAATTCATCAATAAAGATGAAAAGTTCCAAGCTATCAAAGTTTGTCCATTGATTCACTGGTCTTGGAAAGATGTCTGGCGATACATTCATACCTATGACCTCCCTTATAACGTCCTGCATGACCAGGGTTATCCAAGCATCGGCTGTGAGAAATGCACCTTGCCGACGGAGGATGGAGCAGATTTACGGGCGGGGCGATGGACGAATTTGAAAAAGACTGAATGTGGTCTTCATCTATCCTGATGAGGAGGATTCTTAGATGATAGTGATCGCGTTTATCGTCGCCTTCTTTTTCGCCATGAATATGGGAGCAAGTGGGGCTGCTGCCTCCATGGGTGTTTCTTACGGGTCAGGTGCGATCAATAGGAAAATCATTGCATTGGCCATATGTGGAACAGGTGTTTTTCTAGGAGCGGTCATTGGTGGAGGTGAGGTCGTAAAAACGATCGGTTCAGGAATTGTACCTTCTGAGCTCATCACGATTCAAACGGCCGTCATCATTCTTGGGGCAGCAACCATATCACTGGCGATTGCAAATCTTATCGGGATTCCGTTATCGACAAGTGAAGTAACTGTTGGATCAGTTGTCGGAGTAGGCTTGGCTTACCAATCTCTGTATGTGGAATCCCTAATGACCGTGGTGATGTTCTGGATCCTGATTCCAATCATCGCTTTCCTGTTTGCGTTGGTAATGGGGAAGTTGATCCAAATCATTCAAGAAAGATATGGTGCTTTCCTTGAGGGGAGATGGAAGAAGTGTTTAACCGTATTGTTGATCATCATGGGTTTTCTTGAAGCCTTTTCAGCAGGGATGAACAATGTTGCCAATGCGATCGGTCCCCTGGTCGGAGCTGGATTGCTCTCAATCTCACATGGAACATTGCTCGGAGGTGCATTCATCGCATTAGGGGCCATCTTCTTTGGAGGGAAGGTGTTGGAGACCAATGGAAAACGTATTACCAAATTCTCACTTTTAGAAGGAAGTGCGATATCAGGCACAGGTGCCGGATTGGTCATCATAGCATCCATTTTCGGCATTCCCGTCCCGCTAACCCAAATCACAACTTCTGCCATCATCGGGATCGGAACGGGACAGAATGGATTTTCGTTCCTGCAAAAGAACATCATTTTGCAAATGGTCAAAGTTTGGGTCGTCTCCCCAGTCTTTTCACTTGTGATTGCCTACGGGATGGTCAAGGTCCTATTAGATAGTGATTTCTACACAATCAGTGTGATCGGAAGTGTTTTCATCGCAACAGTCGGTTCACTGAGTCTGATCAAAACGATCAAAGCAGAAAAACGTACCATACATGAACAAGGAGGAGGAATTTAGTATGAGCACAAGCATTCCACATGGAGGGAAATTGATCAATCGAATCGATATCGCCTTTGATTATGGAACTTTGAAAAAAGAGATCGAATTAGATGCAACCGCTTTGAGTGACCTTGAGTTGATCGCAATCGGGGCGTATAGTCCACTCGAAGGTTTTCTTGGAGAAAAAGACTATGAAAGTGTCGTCAATAATTTGAGACTTGAAAACGGTCTGCCTTGGAGTATTCCGATTACACTACCTGTCAGTGAGGAGAAAGCAGCAGAATTACAAGTCGGAGAGCGGGTCAAGCTCGTGAAAGATGGAACTGTATATGGGGTGATCGAAGTCAGTGAAAAGTACGTTCCCGATAAGCTACGGGAGGCTGTACACGTATACAAGACGGCAGAAACTGCTCATCCTGGTGTGAAAAAACTACTTGAGCGGCCTAATGTATACATAGGTGGCCCGATCCATCTCGTCAAACGCCCAGTCAAAGATCGATTCTCCAATTATTATCTTGACCCGAAACAAACGCGGGAACAGTTTGAAAACCTAGGATGGGAAACTGTTGTCGGTTTCCAAACAAGGAATCCTGTGCATCGTGCACATGAATATATTCAAAAATCCGCTCTCGAAACGGTAGATGGTCTGTTCCTGAATCCGCTTGTCGGAGAAACAAAAGCGGACGATATTCCAGCGGATGTGAGATTGGAAAGTTACGAGGTCCTACTTGAAAATTACTATCCAAGTGATCGAGTGTTTTTAGCAGTATTCCCTGCAGCTATGCGGTATGCCGGTCCGAGAGAAGCAATTTTCCATGCATTGGTCCGCAAGAACTTCGGCTGTACACATTTCATTGTCGGTAGGGACCATGCGGGCGTCGGTGACTATTACGGCACCTATGATGCCCAAAAGATATTCAGTCATTTCACAAAATCAGAATTAGGAATTGAAACATTGTTTTTTGAGCACAGCTTTTACTGTGAAAAATGCGAAAACATGGCTTCGACGAAAACTTGCCCGCACGACAAAGAACATCATGTCGTGTTGTCGGGAACGAAGGTGAGGGAGCTGCTCCGAAATGGATCAACCCCGCCGAGTACATTCAGCCGTCCAGAAGTAGCTGAAGTCTTGATCAAAGGATTACAACGAGAACCGATAACAACATGATCAACAGAAGGAGTGAGATATATGGCAATTCAAGACATTACATGGCATGAAGCGGCTGTATCGAAACATGATCGCCGGCATTTAAATAAACAAACAAGCAGTATTATCTGGTTTACAGGATTATCAGGATCAGGCAAGTCGACGCTCGCAAACGCGGTCGACTGGAAACTTCATGAACAAGGATTAAGAAGTTACGTATTGGACGGAGATAACATCCGTCACGGCTTGAACAAAGGACTCGGTTTTTCAGTAGAAGACAGGCAGGAGAATATCCGTCGGATCGGTGAAGTAGCGAAACTGTTTGTCGATAGTGGGCAATTTGCCATCACAGCTTTCATATCACCTTTTCAGGCTGATCGAGATCGAGTTCGAGAAATGGTCGAATCTGATGAATTCATAGAAGTCTATGTGAAATGTCCATTAGACGAATGCGAAACACGCGATCCAAAAGGACTATATGAGAAGGCAAGAAAAGGGGAGATACCGGAGTTCACAGGTGTAAGCTCCCCATATGAGGAACCAGAAGCTCCTGAACTGGTCATTGAAACAAACCGATTTTCCGTGGAAGAATGTGCTGATCAGGTAATCGGCTATTTAAAAGAAAAGAACTTATTTTAAAGAGGAGGATGCTCGAATGGCATACGAAAAGTTCTGGGCAGACAATGAAAAGCTGAATAAGACAGAGTTGAAGAAGCTTGAGAAAGACGGTCTAGAAATCTTTAAAGATATTCCGTATTACGCTGAAAATGGTTTTGAATCGATCCCGAAGGAAGAGTGGGATTCATTCAAATGGGCTGGCCTGTACTTACAACGGCCTAAACAAGACGGCTATTTCATGATGCGGATCAATGTTCCGTCTGGGGTCTTGAATTATGAACAAGCAGAAACGCTGGCATCGATCTGTAAGGATTACGGTCGAGGGGTATTCGATGTAACGACTCGGCAGGCAATTCAGTTCCACTGGCTGCAAATCGAGAATATCCCGGATATTTTTAACCGACTGGCAAAGGCAGGGTTATCATCTGCAGGTGCTTGCGGTGATATCACACGTAATATTGTCGGCAATCCGCTTGCCGGTATCGATCCGAATGAGTTGTTCGATACAGAACCGATTGTGAGAGAAATTTATGAGTATTTTCAGCACAACAAGGACTTTTCAAACCTTCCGCGGAAATATAAGGTTTCGATCAGTACGAATGTCCACAATGCCTCGAATGCTGAAATCAATTGCTTGTCCTTTACCCCGGCTGTGAAAGAAATCGATGGGGAAGAGATTAAAGGTTTCCATGTAAAAGTCGGCGGTGGTCTGGCAGCAAGACCATATCTCGCAGAAACATTGGATGTCTTTATACGACCTGAAAACGTGAAAGAGACTGCAATTGCGATTACGACGATCTTCAGAGACTTCGGGTACAGGGAAAAACGTCACCGTGCTCGACTGAAGTTCCTAGTAGCTGACTGGGGACCTGAAGAATTCAAGGAAAAATTAGTAGAGTTAACGGGTCCTTTGCCTTCAAAAGGTGAGGATGTCCAGAAGGATTGGAATGCCGGCTACTTCTACGGTGTGCATAAACAAAAACAAGACGGGCTGAATTATATTGGTTTCAACGTACCGGTGGGAAGGTTAGACGCAGATGAAGTTTTAGAGATTGCGGCTATTTCTAAACAATACGGCAATGGGGAGATCCGAACTTGCAACTCTCAAAATATCATCATACCGAATATTCCGGACGAGAAAGTCGATGCGCTTTTACAAGAAAAGATATTTGAAAGGATCACGATCGAGCCGAAGCGTTTCATCGCGTATTCTGTATCATGCACAGGTATTGAATTTTGCAACCTGGCATTAGTGGAAACAAAAGAGCGGATGCGGAGGATTGCGGAATATTTGGATGAACAGATCAGGGTAGATGTCCCTGTGAGGCTTCATATGGTCGGTTGTCCGAATTCATGCGGGCAACGGCAAATTGCTGACATCGGATTACAAGGCATCAAAATGAAATCAAAGGAAAAAGGCGGTTTGATCGAAGCGTTTGAAATCTATGTCGGCGGCACTTTAAACCACGGCGGAAAGTTTAATGAAAAGCTGAAAGGTAAGATTGACGGCGAACACCTTCCCGCGGTTCTAGAAGAATTCCTTACCTATTTTAAAAAGGAAAAACTGCCAGGTGAATCATTCTATGAATTTGTTGGACGACTTGGTATCGAGCCGCTTCAAGAAGAATTGGACAGGATTCTAGGAAATGTGACAGCGAATGTTTCATGATAGGAGTGATATAGAGTGGATTTATACCGGTTTGAAGTGACGACGAAGACGGATGTGATTCCGGTCATCATTGCCGCGGAGAATGACGAGGCGGCATTCCGGCTTGTAGAAGTCGAACTTGAAAAGTATTTTTTGAGATTACCAGAAGTGGATGATATTTCACTATATGAGAAGAAGAAAATCCGAAAGGGAAACGGGTTTGTCCTGCATGAGCAAGAAACGATTTTGAGCGGCAGTTGACCACGTGAAGGAGAGGATGAAATGGGTAAAGTCTATCTAGTAGGTGCCGGGCCGGGTGATCCAGGATTGATCACGGTTAAAGGCATGAAGTGCATAGAAGAAGCAGATGTCATTCTTTATGATCGGCTTATCAATAAAGAGTTGCTGAATTATGCAAAAGAGGATGCGGAACTGATTTATTGCGGAAAACTGCCAGATTATCATTTGATGAAACAGGAAACAATCAATCATTTTCTCGTAAAGAATGGTCTGAAAGGGAAAACCGTCACGAGATTGAAAGGCGGTGATCCGTTTGTATACGGCAGAGGTGGTGAAGAAGCGGAAGCGTTGGCGAAGCACGGATTGGAGTTCGAGATCGTCCCTGGAATCACTTCAGGGATTGCCGCTCCTGCTTATGCTGGCATACCGGTTACACACCGTGAACATAGTTCAACGTTCGCTTTTGTGACTGGCCACCGCCGTAAGGATAAAGAAGAGGATGATCTGCGCTGGGAAAGCCTTGCAAAAGGGATTGATACACTCGCGATCTATATGGGAGTCAAAAACCTGCCTTATATTTGTGCACAACTTACAAAACACGGACGTCCCAGCGAGACGCCTGTCGCCTTAGTGCACTGGGGAACCATTGGAGAACAGCAGACCGTAACTGGAACATTGGACACGATCGTCGATGTCGTCGAACGAAATGAAATTAAAAACCCGAGTATGATCATCGTCGGGGAGGTCGTCCGTCTCCGCGATAAGCTCAATTGGTTCGAACGCTTGATTGAACCAGAAAGTGAATTGCAGAAGAAAGTCGCTTTTTAAGGTGGAGGAAAGAGATGCAAGCAATCTTATACGTCGGTCATGGGAGTAGAGTTGAAGAAGCAAGGAACCAGGCTGCTCAATTCATGAAACAGAGTATGGAACACCAGTCCACTCCGATTCAGGAGATCAGCTTTCTCGAATTGGCACACCCTACGATCGAAGAAGGTTTCAAGCGTTGTGTTGAGCGCGGTGCAACCAGCATTGCAATTGTACCGATTTTGTTGCTTACAGCTGGGCATGCGAAAAAGGACATCCCTATGGAACTTGAACGGTTGCAAAGCCGGTGGCCAACTATCTCAATCACTTATGGCCGTCCGTTCGGAGTACATGAGAAAATCATTGATATTTTAATCAGACGGATCTATGATAAGGCAAAACCGATTGACGATGCAATGGTCCTTTTAGTTGGAAGGGGCAGCAGTGATCCGGACGTGAAAAGGGATTTACGAGAGATTGCAGATCGATTATTTGAAAAGCATCGGTTCAAAAGAGTTGAAACATCCTTTTTAGCTGCAGCTGAGCCAAGCTTTGAAGAAGGACTTGAACAAACAATGCGATATGGTCATAAACAAGTGTTGGTCGTTCCCTATCTCTTGTTTACAGGAATTTTGATGAAAAGCATGGAAAAGACGATCCGAAAACTGACAACAGAAAATCAGGATTTTATTTTATGCGACTACCTCGGTTATCACCCGAACCTTCAGGAAGTAGTTTCCGAACGGGTCCAGGAATTGATTGGTGTTGGCGTATGAGCCATTACCCGATCATGCTGGATCTCAAAGGTAAAGACGCCGTCGTCATTGGAGGCGGAAAGGTAGCAAATCGTAAAATCAGGTCACTCGTGGAAGCCGGGGCGAAGGTAACGGTTGTAAGTCCTGATGTGAATGATAATGTAAAAAAGCTGGTGCAGCGAGAGCAGATAAACTGGATAAAAAAACAAGCGGAAGCTGAAGACTATCAGGACGCGTTTGTTGTAATCGCTGCAACAAATGATCCTGATGTGAACCAGCGTATTGCTGCACAAACTCGAAAAAATCAACTAGTCAATGTGGTCGATGACCCAGGCACTGGAAACTTCCATGTTCCTGCAAAACTATCAAGAGGCAGACTGACCATCGCCGTCTCGACAGGCGGTGCTAGTCCAATAATAGCAAAAAGAATAAGAGATGAACTAGCACAGACCTATGATGCAACATATGAGGAATACATGGATCATCTATTCGACTGCCGTCAAAAAATCAAGCGGATGACGTTAAATGAACCAGAAAAACAAAAACTGCTAGAAGAATGCACGAGTTCCTGGGAAAAGAAAAGTTGAAGGGGTGAGTACCATTGAGTGGAGAGAAACGTACATTAAGACAACGCCTGGAAGACGGACCTGTGATTTGTGGAGAAGGCTACTTATTCGAACTAGAACGACGTGGTTACCTTCAGGCAGGTTCATTTGTTCCTGAGGTTGCTTTAGAAAATACACAGGCATTGGAGCAGTCATATCGTGATTTCATGAACGCTGGATCTGATGTCATCGTCGCTTTCACATATAATGCTCACCGTGAAAAAATGCGGATCATCGGGAAAGAGGATCTGGTTGAAAACTTAAGCAGGCAAGCCATCCGTTCCGCAAAAAAAGTTGCGGAAGAGCACCCTGAGGAAACTGCACTGGTAGCAGGGAACATATCGAATACGAATGTTTTCGATCCCGAGGATGATTCGTCCAAGGATGAGGTCAGGGCGATGTTTGCTGAAATGGTGGATTGGTGTGTCGATGAAGGTGTAGATTTCATCTTAGGTGAAACGTTCTACTATCATGAGGAAGCGTTGATCGCACTTGAAGAAATAAAAAAAGGCGGGCTTGATGCCGTGATTTCGTTAGGATTGATGGGTGAAGGTGTCCTTCGGGATGATTTCACAGTGGAAGAATCCTGCAAAATTCTTGAGCAAAATGGTGCGCTGGTTGTAGAAATGAACTGCTTCAGAGGACCTGATACGATGCAGCCACACATTGAAAAGATTCGTGAAAACACAGAAGGTTATCTTGCAGCACTTCCGCTCCCGTACAGGACGACTGAAGAGCACCCTACCTTTTTCAACTTGCCTGATGGTGGATGCAGTTGCTCGCTACCAACAGAAACAACTTTTCCAACATCCTTGGACCCGCTTTATCACAATCGTTATGAATTGGCGGAATGGGCAAAGAAAGCTCATAATGAAACAGATATTCAGTTCATCGGGTTATGTTGCGGAGCCTCTCCGGCAATGATCCGAGCAGTTACTGAAGCAGTCGGGCGTTTGGCTCCGAATTCAAAATACTCACCGAATATGGAGAAACACTTCTTGTTTGGTCAAGACGAAACATTGAAACAACATAATGTAGCGTACAGGACGAAAGCATAAGGTATTATGGAGGACCGATCCAAATTATTGGACAGTCCTCTTTTTTATACTTAATACTTTCTTCAGTATAAGCGCAACTAAGGCTCAGACTGCGCTAAGGCTAAGCTTTGCCACGTTTTCTTTAAGCGAAATATAAACCAACTTAAAGGAAAAATATGTTAAACTTTAAAAAGGTAAATTGTTTTCTTTGTTGATTAATAGAGGCAAGTTTGCGGACTGATTGGTTTTGGGAGGTGACCATGAAAAAAAGCATATTTCTTGTTGTTATTGGCTTGGTCTTTATTATTTTTATTAACCTTGTTAAAGATGTGGCTATACAAATTAGGCAGGAAAGTGAACCCGAGGTTAAGCACTCGATTCCAGACAAACCTGTTACGAATATACCTGAATTAGATAAATTGCCAGTAAAAGAAGATTGGGAAGTTCGGGAGGAATACAAAAAAGATGGTAAGGTTCTCTTAAATGTACATCCAGCCCAATCCCTAGTAGCAGGAAAACCATTTGGGTATTTGTTTTCTTTCACTGAATCATTTGAGACTTTTAAAAGAAAAAAGTTAGCGATTCATGCTTACCACAAAGAGACAGATGAAAAGCTGACAGTAGTCTCTCCTAAAACGGTTGACAAACCATCTCCAGGATATTCAAGTTTAGAACGTTTTACAGCCAATTTTGAAATGCCCAAGGGTGGCATATGGCGATATGAAGTAGTTTTAGATGGTGAATTCTACGCTGATGTTGTCTTATCGGTTAAAGATAGATAAAGTGATGCTCAGCAATGAAAATTAGATAAGCGGCTACACTAGTCGAAGAATATGGGGGATGACATGGGCAATATTGATAGAAGAAGTCGTCTAGATGAAGAACCTTTCAGTTATCGGGTCACTAAAAATAATACTGTTTTTATAGAGTATTATGGAAAACAAGTGAAAACCTTAAAAGGGAAAGATGGAGAGAAGTTTTTAAAGAAAATGAACGCTGCTGAAAATGAAAAGGAAGAACAATTAATAATGGCGAAGGTAACCGGTAATTTTAAGAGGGGCAATGAACGCTGATAGGCTCTTTCTTTTCATCCATTAATATATTATTCTTACGTTTTCCAACAAAGGTAAGGAAGTGTAGTTTGAAAGATATAATTGTTGAGGTAGGTGGGATATTGAAAAAATCGATAAGTGTTATGGTTGTAATAGTAGTTGTGTTCCTACTCTTACACTCAACACCAACTTTGACACAAGTGTTTTTAATGGGCTACCCAAAGGCTGCGATTACATCAGGAATTATTGAAGATGATTTTCATAATGAAATAGATATAAATAGGTTTGACCAGTTGAATGCGAAAGCTTATACCTTGACTACCCCTCCGATTGAAAAAGCTACCCAGAGTGAATTGCGAAACTATTTGGTTAAAAAGATTGGTTTTCTCCATTTTGCAGAATTTTATGGTGAAGGGTAATGTTTGGTTTTACCAGATAACATTTTTTAATGTAGAGAATTATTATTAAAAATCCGGTTTCATATAGTAAAGACATTGCTTCAATAAGGAGGAATTAGATGTATCTGACAATATTTGATGAAGTTGTTCGTATTCTTCATAATGACTATTCTGGATGCGTTGATAAAGAGGGATGGGACAACCCATCCTTTTTTCGGGATCAGATTAAGAAATTGAACGTTGAAGAAAATAGTGATATAACGTTTGTGCAAATTGTACAAGACTACTTGCTTGATTTTAAAGACTTACATATGAGTTTCAAATATACTGGGGAAAATAAAAATACCCATTATGATGTCGGATTTACGGTCAGAAGATACAATGATTTGCTTTATATAGTAGCCACTGGAAAGGAGAATAGAGTAAAACCTGGGGACGCTATTACAGCATTAGATGGGATTGCAATCACTGATTTGGTTGGGATCCATAAAAGACGATTGATGGAAAAAGAAGCTGAAAGAGAGAACTGGAATGATATACTTTCAATGTACAACAGTGCTTCTATAACGGATGAAGCTGGGAACAGATTCGATATTGATCTTGGAAAGTATGAAAAAGAACCATTCCAACCTGAGTATTCACTAGAAGAGATAACGGAGGATACATTATTATTAAAACTCACAGACTTTATGAATCATGATGCACTATTAAAATTAATCAGTGATAACGAGTTCCTTTTAGCAAATCGCAAAAACCTCATTATCGATGTGCGGGTAAACAAAGGTGGAAGTGATCTAGCCTACTTTGAATTGCTTCCTTATCTATTTGATGGAGAAGTCATTGATTTAAAAAGCTTTGATGATGGTGTAATGTTGACGAATTGTACAAACCGTAATGTTGAACTAAGAACGAAATTCCTTAAGAATGCTTTCTCGACTCTTGAAGATGCGGCGACACGAAATCAAATCAATATGATGATCAATACATTAGAAGAGAATAAGGGTAAAGGGTTTGTTGAATTGGATTTCAGTGATATGGAAGAAAGTTTATTATTGAAAACAAAACCTGGTCCTGAAAATATTATTTTATTAACAGATGTGTATTGTGGAAGTTCAGGCGATTCATTTGTAGAGATCTGTAAAAACTCAACAAAAGTTATTTTAATGGGGCGGCCGACATTAGGCTTGAATGACTATTCCAACCTTGCTGTGATGGGATGGGATAATAAATTCGAGCTTTGGTATCCAACCACTAAATTATCAAAAGTCGATGAAGGCAAAGGGATGAGTGGGGTTGGTATTCAGCCTAACATTTATATTCCTTGGAGTCCTGATCATATAAAGCAAGATATTGATTTACAAAAAGCATTTGAGCACCTTCAATATTTGAGAGAGTATTCATGTTAGTCAATAGAGAGAGTGAAAGAAATGGTGAAAGAAGTTCCGATAATAGAAACAAATAGATTGATATTAAGACAAGTAACATCAGATGATGCTGAAGATATGTTCAATTATCTATCTGATGGAGAAGTTGTGAAACATATGGGGTTACCACTTTCTCAGACTATTGCAGACGTAATGGATGAAATCAAGTGGTATACCTCTATTCTTGAAGAAGGCACCGGTATCAGGTGGGGGATTACCCTTAAAGATGTCGGGAAGGTCATCGGAAGCTGCGGATTTCTTAATATGGTTTCCAAACACCATCGTGCTGAAGTTGGATTCGAATTAAGCAAAGAATATTGGGGAAGAGGGATTGCTGGTGAAGCCTTGCGTGCTGTGGTGAAATATGGGTATGATCACTTTCGATTGGAAAGAATTGAGGCTTTGATCGAACCTGACAATCTCCCCTCACAAAAATTGGTGGAGAAACATGGTTTTATTAGAGAAGGCTTGCTTCGGCATTACGAATATACATGTGGAAAATTTGATGATTTATACATGTATTCATGCTTAAAAAATGACTTCAATTAATGCGTTATTCTGAAAAGAAGGGTTGTCCCTTTAATTGAGACAACCCTTTATCTTGTGTTTTATTATTCTCTTTGCAGTGGGAGTGTACAGCATCGAAATGAGCCTCCTGATTTAATGATTTCAGAAAAATCGACCGGAATGATTTTGAACCCTTTAGATTCCATCAAATGATTCAACCTTTCATTCTGTGTGAGGCTGATGATTTTTCTATTCCCTATGGAAAGTACGTTCGGTCCCATGTGAAACTGCTCTTCCTTCGTTACAGGTATGATCTCAAACCTTGATTTGATTTTTCTTAAATCCTTCGGTGCAAAAGCTTCAGGGTAAACAAGTGCTGTATGATCACTAATGATGTTGAACACACAATCAAGGTGAAGAATATCACTCCTGAGCTTTAATGGTTCAATACGGAAAGAAGGGAGACGCTTATGAAAATGCTCAATTGCCTCAAGTGAAGTTCGGCCACTTTTTCCCACCCAAATGGTAGAACCATCGATAACAACATCACCGCCCTCAATAGATCCAGGATGCCTATCTTGAAAAGGTATAGAATTCTCTTGAAGCCAGTCTTTCAATATTGTCGTTTCCTCCTTGCGGACTCTTTCCCTCATTGAACCCAGGAATAGCTGATCGTGAATTGTAAATGCGATGTCTCTTGTGAAAACCTGTTCATGTAAACTCGGTTCAGCAGGAAGTAAGGTAACCTCCACTCCATGCTGATTCAGTTCATGTTCGAACGTTTCATGCTGTTGTATAGCGAGTGAGGTGTCAATAATGGTTTCTTTGTAGTGTTTTTGAGTTTCATTGATGGCTTCATTAATTTCCATATAAGATGGCTTTACCATTAGTACCTTCTTGAGCGTTGAATATTCTGTGCTGCAATGAATACTGCTTCCTATTGCTATTCCCTTCATATCCATAACCTCCATCTCGACGATATTGTACATTTCCCTTTGTCCAATATCGCAAAACCCACGGAATGATTCGATTTCCATGTTATTTTATTGTTCGAAATTCATTGCGATTAACTGTCTTTATGATGGAAAGGACATTTTCCTTTCATAGGCTCAATATCATCTCCAATGAACGATTGTTTCCATTCATTATGTTCAGGATCGCCGTAATGGCTGATATCAGGATGTTTTGGAAGGCCGTCCCATTTTTCCACTCGTGCTCTCACTTTTTCACGTGACATGATACCACCTTTTTCTGTTCCTTCGAGTCCCTGGAATATTGCACGAGGTTGAAAGCCTAGAATCAAACTGTTCCCTAAATTCCTCGTTTTCCTTTGTTTATAGGCAGGCGCATTGCCAAAGGTAAAGATTGGCTGACCAGCGAAATGGAAGTCCCACAAAAAATGGTCAGGGTCTTTTGGTGCTTTGTGCGGCCATGGAAAACGATCGTTATGATGCAAATACTGCAAGATATCCCAGAAGTATGAGCGGTAGTATTCGAGTGGCTTTTCTGTACTTTCTGGTTCCACAAAAATGAAAAGCCCATGTCTTTTCGGATCAGGTTCCTCGAATAAGCTTAAGAAACTCTCGACAGCCCCTGGCAAGTGATCCCATTTATTATGTTCGATGAAAGAATAGCGCAGTTCCCCTTTGCGTTGGGCAGTCCTGCCGAAATAACAGGGGAATGTCGGATCGTTAACAATCTGGCTGAACGTATTATATTCTTCTAATAACCATTCAGGGAGATCGGTCCCCTTTTCAATAGCTTCTTTTGTTAGTAGATAACGGCTCTCTGTTTTCAGCATATTCAATCTCCTTTTATAACGAGTACTATGATGTTAAATAAATAGGAATCATGAAGTATCTATTACCTAAGAAAGGTTCATTAAAACATTTTATAATAAAAAGGGATTTATTAACAACTAACATTTAGAAAAACCATTAAAAGATCTGGATTGTCTGGTTGTATGGAGAAAAAGAAGAATCGGTCCACCTCAAGTACGTATTCAACCAACCTAATCCATCCGCATTATATAGTCCGATAATCCGTTGATAAGCCAGCAGATCGTAAACACCAATTCCTTGAAAATCAACTGGATATAACCCACCAAGTGCATTGACAGAACCCTCAACAGGTCTTTTGAGCTTTCCATATTCATAGTATAGTTGGTCTAAATATTCCTTGCCTTTATACTGGATATCTATTATAAATGAACTTCCTGTTTCAATCCCTGTTACTTTCACCTTAAAGCCGTCTAGATAATCAACATTATAATGATACGAGTCATTGAAAACCTCATAATCAAAGAGGATTTTCGGGTTGTTCTGCACAAACGAATAAACGTAATTGTAGGTGATCCCACCGGATCCCCCTGAAAACATATTGATAAAGACATCGTCAATCTTATTCCCGGTAAAATCACCTAAGAAAAGGGATGGCTGATAACCCATGGATGTTTTTAACGGTAATTGATATATTCTTCTGGTCTTGCCATCCTGAATCCATAATGTGATATTCTCTCGAAAAGGACTATCAGGAAAAGGCAGCGTCCCTGTCAGGTAAACGAGATCAGGTATTCCATCACCGTTTACATCGCCAATTTTACGTGCCAATAACTCCATACTCATCACAGTACCCCCATCTAGATCTCAACATGTGAAACCTTAATTCAATTCATTCGTAATTAATGTTAAGTTACGGAAGGAGATAACAAATCGTGTTTTTGATCAAACCGAAATGCTCGAAATGTGAAAAAGATATAAAATCGAATGAAGAAGTGTTTGTAAAATTAAGGTATCCCAAGGTGAGAGGAATGACTGAAATCAAAGCTTATTTACATAATGAAGGTACTTTCATATGCTTTGACTGTATGAATAATCGTTCAAAATCAGAGGAGAATTGACATGGAACAACATCACGTTCAACAGATGAGAAAAAACAATTCATAGCTATTAATATAATCATGTCAGGTACTTTATTCTTGTTCGTCATCATGTTGCAACTATTTGACGTCACTTTATCGTTGCTGTCCTTCATTGTAGGATTGATATTTCTCAGTCAAGTCATTTTAAAGCTATTCAAAGGTAAAACAAGTTCATGGATCCCTATTTTAAAAAAGTTGCGAAATATGAGAGAGAAAAAATGGGGAGAGAATGGGATCGTCAGTATAAATCACAGCTCGTCCTGCAGGAAGTTATGTCTGGGTGGATGTTCTTTCAATCATACTTTATGCGTGATGCAGAAGCTCCCTCTTTTCAAGCAGGTTGGACGTTCATGGTCTGGTATGTTGTCATGCTTTTTCTTTTTGTAAACGCAGGGTTATGGTTCCAACATAGAAAGATTGATCGTCCTGTTACTTCAGAAGCTTTTAGAGGATATACGAAGAAATCGATCATCGTGGGGACCATTATTGGACTGTTGTTGGCATTCGTGGTGATGACAGCGACCATCATGTTTACGATTTAAATTCATCATAAAACCGCTGCTGATTGATCAGTAGCGGTTTTGTTATGAGCATTGTCCCGCGAATATTATTCTGAATCTCGAAAACAATAGGTAATATAAGGAGGTTTTGGTAATGGATAAAGAACATTTCACTGGAGTGCGTAAAAATGAAAATGGCAAGATCCAAATGTTTCAAACAAGCTCAGGCAGAGAATTATCATATGAAGACGCGATCAAAGAAGTCGATGATGAGATGATTGAAGGTGTCAGTGTAGTAAGGGAAGAGGATGGAGAAACGTATATCCGCTCTAATCCTGATAACCGAAGGGACAATAACTTGGACGGTCTGCCTATATTCTAGAGAGCTGGGAGTACCAGCTTTTTCTTTTTGCACTCATTTGCATCATTCAATAATAACTATGAGCAAACTATTTTGTATTGTTCAACTGACGTGGTATCATCACTATGTAAAAAGGAGCTACTTATTAAAAGTAACCTAATAAACTACAGGAGGAAATACAAATGGCAGAAGTATTGTACATCACAGCAAACCCAAAGACTGCAGAAGAATCATTTGGACTAGCAGCAGGTGAGGAATTCATCAATGCTTATCGTGAGGCGAATCCTGATGATGAGGTCATTCGTCTGGATCTTTATGAATATGATCTCCCTTACATTGATACTGATGTTTTCAGCGGATGGGGGAAGCTGCAGCAAGGACATGCTTATGATCAATTAAGCGCTGATGAACAGGATAAAGTGAGACGTATCAACGTGCTAACTGAACAGTTCAAGAATGCAGATAAATATGTGTTCGTCACACCACTGTGGAATTTCAGTGTCCCTCCAAAAATGAAAGCGTATATTGACTGTGTTGCAATCGCAGGGTCTACGTTCAAATATACAGAAGATGGACCTGTAGGGCTGTTGGATGATAAAAAAGCCCTCCATATCCAGGCACGCGGAGGAATCTATTCAGAGGGTCCGGCTGCTGAACTGGAGATGGGCGACCGTTATATCCGCAATGTTATGGGATTCCTGGGAGTAAAAGACATGGAGTCCATCATTATTGAAGGACAGGCAGCAATGCCAGACAAGGCAGAAGAGATCAAATCGAAAGCGATTGAAGAAGCAAAACAATTTGCAACAAAATTCTAATTTCACGAAAAAGGATGACCTTATTGGTCATCCTTTTTCATTCATCATGCGGTTTGTAGGGAACTTGATCCAATGGAATAGACATAGAATAGTCATAGGAAAATGACTCTGAATGCACGGCTCCATTTTGATAATCAAGTACAGAATCATTCAACTTATTATCATTCTTTACATTTTCAAAAACCGGCACCTGATCAAATGGTATGTCTTTACGGTGATTATACATCTAACAACCCCCATTGTTAGTTTATACTAGTTAATTCGACGGAGTACGTTCGTCATCCTTTAGCGTATGGTAATAATTTTTGTTTATTCATTCTAACTTCTGAATCAAGCATATTTCATCTGCCTATCCTTCATTCGTGATAAGATGAATAGAAGAAGACGTTGGGAAGGATGGTCCGGATGCCGCAATTTTTATTCAAGGTTGTGGAGGTAGAAACGTTGGAGAAGGACTCGGGTAATCAACAACTCGTAAATAAAATAGCGAATGTCGACGCTGAAGTGCTGGACAAACAATCGGGAAAAACCATTTATAGAGGGACCTTTGATGTCATGTTCAACAAAGATGGTGTCTATCCTTCTGTAAAATCAATCAATGCAATTGATGTTCCTAAGTACATAAAAACAGAGCTGCTCTTTCAATCAAAACGCTATATAAAGCGTTTGAGAAAATGGCTGTGAACTGATAGATTCTAGACAAAGATCTGCCGGTGTGAGAACGGTTAGGTCTTTTTTACCGTTTTTTCGGAATTATAGAGGAAAATCACGACGAACGTTAAACTCTTACGGATGACTTTTCTTGATTTGAAAATTCGAAATCTTGACAACCTTATGATATTAAAATACTCTAACGTCATACGTTTTATAGATTCTGAGGAGGTAATTAAATGATTAATGTTGCCCTGCTGAGCAGATGGCACGTCCATGCAGATGATTATGCAAAACTTGCGCATGAAAATGAAAACGTTTCAATCAAACTTGTTTGGGATGAAAATCCGGAGCGAGGTAAGAGATGGGCTGAGGAGCTTGGGGTCCCATTCACGAGCCAGCTCGAGTCGGTGCTGGCTGATCCAGAAATCGATGCGGTGATTGTAGATACACCAACCAATCGCCATAAAGAAATCATTCTGTCAGCGGCACGACATGGAAAGCACATTTTTACAGAGAAAGTGCTCGCATTCACTGTGAAAGACTGTGAGGAAATATATGAAACGGTGAAGGAAAACAATGTACAGCTTATGGTTTCTTTACCACGCCTTACAGAAAATTATTATCTCTATGCACAAGATGTCGTTGATCAAGGCCTTTTAGGAAAACTGACCACAATCCGATGCAGATTGGCTCATAACGGTGCAGTCCCACTCGAAGGGAAATCAACTGGGTGGCTGCCGGAGCACTTTTTCAATAAGGAGGAATGTGGGGGAGGTGCACTGATTGACCTTGGTGCCCATCCGATCTATTTGACAAACCGTCTTGCAGGAAAAGCAGATTCGGTTTCCGCCCGCCTTCAACAAACGGAGGGCCATGACGTCGATGATAATGCAGTCGCCTTGATTGAATATGATTCTGGTGCGCTAGGCGTCCTCGAAACCGGATTTTTATCCACCGGCAGTCCGTTTCAATTAGAGCTTTATGGAACAGAAGGAACCCTATTAATTGAAGATCAACAAATCCGTATGAAAAGCAGTAAACTGAATGGAGAATGGGTCATACCAGAATCTCTCCCAGAACCCCATCATTCTCCTTTTGATCAATGGGTACGTTCAATCGCAAATAACGAACCGACTACGATTTCCGAATCGGATGTCCTCGGTCTGACATTGATCAATGAAGCATCGAAAATTTCCGATGAAGAGGGACGCAGGGTCGCAATAAAAGAAATCATGAATGAAACAGAACAAATCAAGTAGGAGGAGAAGGTTATGGCTGAAAAATTGAAGGTAGGAATCATTGGTGCGGGTGGGATTGCTAAGGAAGTACATATTCCTAGCTATTTGAAATGTGGAGAAAAAGTCGAGTTGGTTGCCGTTTGTGATGTCGTCAAGGAAAAAGCGAAGGAGTTGGCAGCTGAGGTCAATGCACCGTATGCTTTTTCTACATATGACGAAATGTTCGAAAACGTGGAGATCGATGCTGTAAGTATATGTACACCGAATAAATTCCATCATCCTGCAACAATTGCTGCGCTGAAGGCGGGTTGCCACGTTTTATGTGAGAAACCACCGGCAATGACTGTAGATGAGGCAGTTGATATGGCTGAAACGGCAGAGAAAGAAGGAAAGATTTTAACCTTCGGCTTCCATTTCAGGCATGCTCCAGAAGTCGAAGCATTGAAACGTTTCATCGATAATGATGACTTAGGGGATATTTACGCAGCTAGAGTAACAGCGATGCGGCGTCGAGGTATTCCTGGTTGGGGCGTCTTCACGAACAAGGAACTCCAGGGTGGCGGGCCTCTGATTGATATCGGTGTTCACATGCTGGATACCGCTCTTTATCTAATGGGCTACCCAGAACCGGATACTGTTTTCGGCGTCACTTATCAGAAACTCGGAAAGCGAAAAGGTGTCGGAATGATGGGGGATTGGGATTGGGAGAACTTCACTATAGAGGATATGGCCCGAGGCATGATTACCTTTAAGAATGGAGCTTCGATCCTTTTGGATTCAGCATTTGCAGCGAATGTGGAAAAGCATGATGAAATGAATGTTTCGTTAATGGGTGATCAAGGCGGTGCTGATGTTTTCCCACTCAAGATCTACCAGGAGAAACATGATGTACTCATTGACACCACTCCATCCTTTTTACCTCGGAAAGGGTATCACGAGTTGGAAATTGAACGATTCGTCGAGTCATGTCTGTCAGGACTTCCACCGATCAGCACGCCTAAAGAAGGCGTTTATCTACAACAGATCATCAATGGATTATACGAGTCTGCGGAAAAAGGTGAAGCAGTCAAGTTAAAGCGAACCATATCAGTTTGATAGACAAGTTATAGGGAGGTATCCATGAGTAAAATCGGTTTACAGTTGTATTCGATTCATGAGAAAATAGCAAAAGATTTTCTTGGGACCATACAGAGAGTTGCCGAGATCGGCTATGAAGGTGTTCAATTTGCAGGTTTTTTCGAAACGTCAGCGCGTGATGTCAAGATGGTATTGGATGAAAATGGTCTTGTAAGTGCTGGTGCTCACATCGCTTTGGATCAACTACAGGATGATGAACTAAAAAGGACGCTCGACTATCAGCAAGTGCTTGGTAACAAGTTGATCATTTGTCCTGGGATCCCTGCGGAAAAACGTCAATCAGCGGATGATTATAAAGCTATCGCTGAGACGTTCAATCAGATTGGTGAGATATGTAAGAAAGAAGGCTTTACCTTTGGTTATCATAACCACGATTTCGAGTTTAATAGCTTCGGAGAGCGAACAGGGTTTGACATGTTATTTGAAAATACGGATCCTTCATTCGTAAAAATGGAGCTTGATTGTTATTGGGCTGCTTTTGCGAACCATGATCCATACAATATCATCGACAAACACCGAAATCGAATCGTTTCACTTCACATTAAAGACATGAAAATGGTCAATGGAGATAAAAAAGGGACAGAAGTCGGTTATGGACAGTTGAATTTTAACGCTATCGTTAGAGCGGCTGAAGAGTATGGCATTAATTGGCTTACAGTTGAGCAAGAGGAATTTGAGAGGGACCCATACGAAAGTCTGGCTATCAATCTTAAAAACCTTCAATCGATCAAATCAACTGTTCCAGAAGGAGGGAGCTCATGAAACAGATCAAAGCTGGAATCATAGGGACAGGTTTTTCAGCAATGTCTCATTTGGAAGCGTTGAAAAGACTGCCAAACGTTGAGGTAGTCGCAATCGCTTCAAGCGAACTCTCTAAAGCAGAAAAAGTAGCCAATCAATACCATATCGATCAGGCGTATGATGATGTGGATCATTTGATCAATGACCCAGAGGTGCAAGTCATTCACAATTGCTCTTCGAATTTCTTACACTTTCCTTTTAATAGAGATATCCTGCTGGCTGGAAAACATCTGCTTTCTGAAAAGCCGCTTGCGATGAGCAGTGAAGAATCGAAGGAATTAAAG
The DNA here is from genome assembly GCF_052246725.1 of Pseudalkalibacillus sp. R45. Classification (NCBI taxonomy): domain Bacteria; kingdom Bacillati; phylum Bacillota; class Bacilli; order Caryophanales; family Fictibacillaceae; genus Pseudalkalibacillus; species Pseudalkalibacillus sp. R45. Next base: position 43,059 of record NZ_JBQQCL010000002.1, read on the forward strand.
GAACTCGCGAATAAACATAATCTTATAGCAGGCGTATGTTTCAACTACCGCCACTTTCCGATGGTCAAACAGATGAAGGATGATCTCTCTTCAGGTCAGCAAGGAAGAGTGCATCTTGTTTACGGCGGATATGTACAGGACTGGTGTTTATATGAAACAGATTACAGCTGGCGTATGGATGCTGAGAAGAACGGACCGTCACGGGCAATAGCCGATATCGGTTCACATTGGTGTGACACTGTCCAATATATCCTCGGTAAGAAAATCGTAGAAGTATTCGCTGATTTAAAGACAGTTCATTCCACCCGTCAAAGACCGAAAGCGGAAGTACAGACGTTTGGCAAAAGTAATTCCGTCGATACAGAGGAAGTCCAGATCGACACGGAGGATTACGGAAGTGTCCTTGTCCATTTTGAAGATGGCATCCACGGGGTTTTCACCGTTTCCCAGGTCAGTCCTGGACGTAAAAATAAATTCTATTTTGATATCGCGACAGCTCATGCAACTTATTCCTGGGATCAGGAACAGCCGAACCGGCTATGGATCGGTCAGCGGAACGAGCCGAACAAGGAACTGGTGAAAGATCCAGCTCTCCTTTCTCCAGAAGCGGCAAGCCTAGCCCACTATCCAGGTGGACATCAGGAGGGGTGGCCGGATGGATTGAAGAACTTGATGCTGGATTTTTATGAAGCAATCAATCAAAAGGAAGACAATGTTGATTTGGAAAATGAAACATCCTTCGCTTCCCTTGCTGAAGGTCATCGGATCATGCAGTTGATCGAGGCGATCCTTGAAAGCCATGAGACAAAAAGATGGGTCCAAATTTCTGAAGAGTAGAGGTGTAGAACATTGAAACTAGGAGTATTCACAGTCTTATTTGCTGAAAAATCATTCGAAGAAATGCTTGATCATGTAAAAGAGAGCGGATTACATGCTGTAGAAATCGGGACAGGCTGTTACCCAGGGGGTTCGCATTGTCCTTTAGATGAACTGCTGGAAGATGAAGGAGCACGGAAACAATATCTCCAGAAGGTCCAGGAGCGGGATTTGACAATCAGTGCCTTCAGCTGTCATGGAAACCCGATATCACCTGATAGAAATTTCGCACAAGAATCTGATGAAACACTTCGTAAAACGATCAGGCTTGCTGCATTGATGGATGTTCCTGTGGTGAACTGTTTTTCCGGAGTAGCAGGGGATCATGATGGTGCTATACATCCGAATTGGCCAGTCACCCCATGGCCAGGTGATTATGGGGACGTATATGAATGGCAATGGGAGAATAAGCTTATACCTTATTGGAAGGAAATCGGTCAATTGGCAGAAGAACATGGGGTGAAAATCGGCCTCGAATTACATGGCGGTTTCCTGGTACACACACCTTACACGATGCTGAAGTTACGGGAAGCAACAAATGATTCGATTGGGGCAAATTTGGATCCGAGCCATTTATGGTGGCAGGGAATTGATCCAGTTGCTGCAATCAAAATACTTGGTGAAGCGGATGCCATCCATCATTTCCATGCGAAGGATACGTATATTGACCAGGACAACGTCAACATGTATGGACTGACGGACATGCAGTCATACGGTGAAGTGAGGACAAGGGCCTGGACTTTCCGTTCAGTAGGTTGCGGTCACAGTGTAGAAGAATGGTCGAACATCATAAGCGCATTACGGATTTATGGCTATGACCATGTCGTGAGTATTGAGCATGAAGATCCGATCATGTCGATCGACGAAGGATTCAACCGTGCAGTAACCAATTTGAAATCAGTGCTGATTAAAGAAAAACCATCAGAAATGTGGTGGGTATAATATCTTGTGAACCGTTCAGTTTTCGCCTGGACGGTTTTTTCGTTGTTTTTCATTATCAGTATGAAAATGTTTAAGAGGTTTTATTTTCGTGAAAATGGGTTTAATAAGAATGACGTCACTCATGTTATCGAAATTTGAAATGAAAAGGAGCAGATCATTATGTCATCGCATGCAAAAGTCCCCCATGATAAGAGTATCGATAATAGTTTTGCTCTGATGAAAGAAGGATATCGATTTATCGGAAACCGGATTGATGCGTATCAATCAGACCTGTTTGAAACACGCTTATTAGGAGAAAAAGTGATTTGCATGAGCGGGAAAGAAGCAGCTAGGATTTTTTATGACACCGATCGGTTTCAGCGAAAGGGAGCTGCTCCGAAAAGAGTTCAAAAATCGCTGTTTGGTGAAAATGCGGTACAATCAATGGATGGTGAGAAACATATACACCGGAAACTTCTTTTCATGTCCTTGATGACGCCACCCCATCAAAAGAGGCTGGCTGGACTGATGAAGGTGGAATGGGAAAAAGCTGCACATAAATGGGAAACAGACGGAAAGATCGTTTTGTTCGACGAGGCAAAGAACACGTTATGCAAGATTTCTTGTGAATGGGCAGGTGTACCGTTAAAGGAATCAGAGGTTGAAGAACGAGCAGATGACTTCAGTGATATGGTTGATGCGTTCGGAGCAGTCGGTCCTCGTCACAGAAAAGGAAGAAAAGCAAGAAAGAAAACCGAAAAGTGGATTCAAACAGTCATTGAAGATGTTCGAAACGGCAGTCTTGAGGCAGAGGAAGGGTCTGCTTTATATGAAATGGCATTCCACCGTGAGCTTAATGGCAAAAAGTTGGATACAGAAATGGCTGCGATCGAACTGATCAATGTGCTGCGACCAATTGTAGCGATTGCAACTTTCATCACTTTTTCTGCATTAGGATTACATGAAAACTCACAGTATAAAGAAAAACTACAGCAAGGTGACGAGCAATTCCTTGAAATGTTCGCACAAGAGGTTCGTCGGTTTTACCCATTTGGCCCATTCGTAGGTGCAAGGGTGAAAAAGAGTTTTATATGGAACGATTGTGAATTCAAGAAAGGTACGCTTGTCCTGCTTGATATGTATGGAACGAATCATGATCCCAGGATTTGGGGTAATCCTCATGAATTTCGACCAGAGCGTTTTGAAGACTGGGACGGAGCCCTATTTGAATTCATTCCTCAAGGTGGAGGAGATCCAGCAAAAGGCCACCGGTGTCCAGGAGAAGGGATCACCGTTGAAGTGATGAAAACGAGCCTCGATTTTATCGTAAACAAAATCGATTATGAGGTTCCTGAACAAGATCTAAGCTACAGCCTTTCAAAAATGCCAACATTGCCAAATAGCTGCTTCATCATGAAGAACATCAAATTAAAATGAGTGGATTTTAGGAACAACCTGTTTTTAAAAAGCAGGTTGTTTTTTATATGTGCGCCCGGCATGTGTACATACTCTAGGGTTCAAGTCCCGTTGCTATGGAACGCAAAACCCTTATATGCTCTTTTGGGTGTTTGTAGTACAACTATGCTATAAATTCCAGGTGATAATCTTCTTCCGCTAATTTTTCATTTGAGTTTCAGAAGAAAAGGAAACTTTTCAGACCAATTTAAATGTAAATATTGACAGTCAATCTTTTGTGTTATATGGTTAGTTACATAAGTAATTAACCAATTATGTAAAAAGGAATAGGATGATGTAAATATGGGATTTTTTATTGAAGATGGTCGTCCTATTTTCGTGCAAATCGCCGAGCGTATCGAAAATGACATTTTAGAGGGGAGTTTACCGGAGGAATCACAGGTTCCATCTACAAATCAATTTGCTTCTTTTTATCAGATCAACCCAGCAACTGCAGCGAAAGGGGTCAATTTGTTGGTGGATGAAGGGATTCTATATAAAAAAAGGGGGATTGGGATGTTTGTAGCTGCCGGCGCTTGTACGAAAGTGAAGGAAAAACGAAAGAACGAATTTTACAAGCAGTATGTCGTAAAAATGATGCAAGAGGCTAATAAATTGGGTATCACCACAACACAACTGAAAGAAATGATTGAAAGAAGGGATCAAACGGATGGATAAAATCGTTGAAGTCAATCATCTGAGAAAATCATTCGGGAAAGTGAAAGCAGTTGATGATGTCAGTTTTTCAATAGAAGAGGGGAAGATTTATGGCTTGCTCGGTAGGAATGGAGCAGGGAAGACGACACTCATGCATATCCTCACAGCACAGTCATATGCGACAACTGGTGATTTGAGCATTTTTGGGGAGGCTCCATTTGAAAACGATAATGTACTTTCTAAAATATGCTTCATAAAAGAAAGTCAAAAATATCCGGACCATTTTAGTGTAAGCGATGTTTTGAGTGTCGCTTCGTTCATTTTTCCGGATTGGGATCAGCCTTACGCTTCATCGCTGATTAAGGATTTCAAATTACCATTGAATAGGCGTGTGAAGAAATTATCGAGAGGGATGTTATCAGCCGTAGGAATCGTTGTGGGACTTGCAAGCAGAGCACCACTCACAATTTTCGATGAACCATACACGGGTTTGGATGTAGTGGCAAGAAGTTTATTTTATGATCGATTGATTGAGGATTACGCTGAGCATCCAAGGACGGTCATTTTATCTACACACTTGATTGATGAGGTCAGTCAGCTATTAGAGCACGTAATGGTGATTGATCAAGGAAAGTTGATCATAAACGAGGATGCTGATTCTCTCCGCGGTAGAGCATTTACTGTAGCCGGTGTATCTTCGAAAATCGAAGAATTCTCCCAGGGAAAGAATATTTTAGATAAAAAAACACTTGGTGGTTTGGTCTCAGCTACTTTTTTAGGTAATTTGGAACAAAAAGATCGGGACCATGCAAAAGCATTAGGATTGGAACCTGCCCCGATATCCATCCAGCAACTGATCATCCATTTGACGGGGGATACTTCTGAAAGAAAGGAACATATTTCCTTATGAATCGAATACAAAGCGTAATGAGAATGCATTTACTGGATAAATGGAACTGGGTGTTGATTCCATGGATGATCCTCCTGGGCAGTTTTGGAGTGAACTTGTTAATTGGAACTCTAACAAGTGGTCAAGAGCCGATTTATACAGGCGGGATTGCTTCGATTTACATCTATATGCTGGTCATCGGAGTTTTTTCTTTGGTCCAAACGTTTCCTTTTGCACTGGGATTCAGTATTCGGAGAACGGATTTCTTCATAGGAACGACAATGGTTGTTTCTGTTGTGAGCGCAGCGTGGGCAATTGTACTTCTAATCCTATCCATGATTGAAAAAAAGACTGGATTCTGGAGTGTGGAGCTCCATTTCTTTGATTTACCATATTTACATGATGGGACGATAGTGGAGCAATTCATTATTTCTTTTTTATTGATGCTGCAGATGTATTTCCTTGGATTTGTTATAACGAGTATAAGTCGTCGTTTTGGGCTTATTGGAATGGCCATTCTTGCTATGTTCATGATCATCCTAGTCAGCATAGTTCTATACTTCATCAAATTCCAAAACTGGTGGGATGAGATCGGCCGATGGTTCATTAATCACACAGCATTCGAATTGGCGATCTGGTCGATACCACTACTAGTAATTTACCTGTTTGTGTCTTTCATTCTAGTAAGAAAATCGACTGTGTGATTTAAAGAATCAAGGAGGAAGAGTAAATTGGCTACTGTTCTGATTATTTTACAAAGTATACTAGTTTCGGTGTTTGCACTTGTGGGTTTCCAAAAAGTACTTGGGACACAAGAGCAAATCAGAGCGTTTAATCATTTGAACCTTCCGCAATGGTTACGTGTATTGACTGGATGGATGCAGTTATTAGGTGTGATCGGTTTGATCATCGGTTACATGATTCCGGAATTTATTTTTATTTCTGGTATATGGTTTGGAATCATTATGGTAGCAGCAGTAATTTTTCATTTAAGAGTGAACGACCCAATTACAAAAGCTGTACCAGCATTAATGTTTGCAAGCATGGCTATCATAATGATTGTGATCGGTTAAAAACCTGCAATTCAGACAGCTAGTTCTAAAAATTATTCTGTCTCATTATCAAGAGTATACTATTGTAATGAGACGGAATATTTTATTTTATTATCAGAGGCCTATAAGAAAGATTATGTAAACAAAATAAAAGTAAGTTAAAAAGGAGTTCAAATGAATGAACTCCACCCTTTTTTATTTATTGTTGTTTAATAATATATTTACTTTTTCCTTTAAATCAGAATCATTTTCTAACCATTGTTTACTTGTGTTAGTTGTTATTCCAATTAATGAGCTAGCTTTTTCAATACAGTTTGTTTTTGTAAGTTGTTCCAAAAACTTTTGTTTTCTTAACTTAACTGCATTTTTAGTATTTCTAAATTTTCGATCCTCAAGTAAGTCCAGTGGCGTTTTTTCTTTCATAAATTCCAAGTATTTTCGCTCTAAAAATAAATTTTTATCTTTATAAATCCATTGTGCAAATACTTGAATTGTTTTTCTTCCACTTAGAAACAATCGGTAATTAGTTTTATCTGTTACTAAGTTTGTATCAATATTAAGCTTATCATTAAGGATTCTTTGTAAGGTATCCATAAACAAATATGAGCCACCTACAAAAACAATAGTATATCCCTTAAAATTTATGCTGCCATCTCCATCAAAGTATCCTCTAACAAAGTGATGGAGATATTCTTGTGGAACATATGGAAACTCAACATTATTAGATTTACACGGATTTAGGCCATGTAGATTCATTAGGTCATCTTTCATTTTTTTACTATGCATGTAAAGCATATATACTCCAGTACTTTTGTTTCTATACAAGGGTTGAGTAGTCTTTAATTCTCTTTTGATTTCTTCTAGTATATCTTTCTCTTTTTGTGCAATTGAGACAGTCTGCCCTTGTTGTGAAATGAATCCATCTGCAGTGAACAACCCTAAGATATACGCCATCGTTCCAGACCATGTTTTAAAATAATCTTCGTTAAAATGGTATTTACGTTTCCAATGCCCTCTTGGTCTCCTTTCCACGTTATGCTTTAAGAGTAATTTATTTATGTATCGTGATGAGACATTTGCAAGTTCAGCTATTCTTGTGGTGCTCTCCCCTTTTTTATAAAGAGAGATGATTTCTTCAACTTCTAAAGTCCTCTTCTTTGGACCCCTGGACATGAAATCACACCTTTCCAAATTATACCTTCTTTATTATTATACGAACAAACGTTTCTGTTCTCAAGTGTTTTGTTTAAACTATATTTATATAGGGTACTTCGGCTTTTAAGGAGGCGATTCATTTGAAACCTAACTATAAGATTTTCCATAATGACGAACATTTGAGTGAATCCATCGATAAACTACGTAAAGATGGTGTCAGAGATGACGACATTTATATGCTTGCGCATGATAATGATCATGACAGACGTGCACGAAAGAAAAACGATGCAAATAAAATCGGGGTCAAAGTGACCGGAATCGGCACGGCCACTAAAAACGTATTTAGAGGAAAACCAGATAAACTAATTTCAAAAATGAAGGAAATTGGATTCGATCAGTCTAAAGCGCAAAAACTTGAAGAAGAATTAGATAAAGGAAAAACACTCTTAGTCGTTGCAAATCAGGATGAAGTGAAATTTTAACAGAATAAAGAGATTCCTTTCTTTTCATATTAAAAAACCTTAGTCCATGTCCTGGGCTAAGGTTTTTCGTGTATCCGTAGTATATGACAGATCCAGGCGCAGAAGATCTTCATATGTTTCCCGTTTAATCACCAGTTGTGCTTCTCCATTTTCTACAAAAACGACTGCTGGTTTCGGGAGGCGGTTATAGTTGTTGGCCATGCAGTAGCCGTAAGCCCCTGTACAGAAAACAGCTAAAAGATCGTCCGGACACGTTTCTGGTAACAAGACCTCCCAGATCAACATGTCCCCGCTTTCACAGCATTTTCCGGAGACAGTCACCTTCCGATCATGTTTTGCTGTCATTTTGTTTGCAATAGCCGCTTCATACTTTGCTTGATAAAGGGCTGGTCTTAAATTGTCGCTCATCCCTCCATCTATTGATAGATAGGTCCGTATGTTAGGAATTTCTTTTTGCGAACCAATTTTATATAATGTGGTTCCAGCTTCACCGACCAGAGAACGACCAGGCTCAATCCAGACTTCAGGCATCTTAATATTTAATTCGTGGACATTACGTTTTACTGCTTCAATTATTTTATCGACATACACATGTGGAGATAGTACGGGATCCTCATCTGTATAACGGATACCGAACCCGCCGCCTAAATTGACAACATCGGGGACAAAGGCAACTTCTTCTTTCCAACGCTTGATGTGATCGAAAATAGCATCAACAGTAACGACATAACGATCAGTCTCGATGACTTGCGATCCTATATGACAATGAACCCCCAACAGCTCAAAAGAATTTGAATTTAACACGAGTTTGATTGCTTCTTCAGCCTGGCCGTTATGGAGATCGAAACCGAACTTGGAATCTGTTTGTCCTGTTGCAATGTAATCATGTGTATAAGCCTTTATACCAGGGGTAAGCCTTATGAGGATGCTCACTTTAATATCCAGCTCTCTGCAAATCCTCTTCAGTAGATCTATTTCATGAAAGTTATCGACTACAATACATCCAATCCCTAATTCAAGGGCCATTCTTAATTCTTCAGGGCTTTTATTGTTGCCGTGGAAGTGGATTTTGTCAACTGGAAAACCTGCAGCAACCGCAGTATAGAGCTCCCCGCCGGAGGCCACATCCAAACATAATCCTTCTTCATGTACTACTTGGATCAACGCGATTGAAGAAAAGGCTTTACTTGCATAGGAGACTTTCCCTTTCACATTCGCTTTTTGAAATGAAGATTTGAACTCTCTTGCTCGTTTTCGGATCAACCCCACATCATACACAAATAACGGCGTTCCATATTGAGCTGCTAACTCTACGGAATCGACACCGCCGATTTCGAGATGGCCATTGTGATTGATTGTGCTGCTCCCATGTAAGTACAATTCTGTCCCTCGTTTCCACTTTGTTTTAATACTTTTATTTTATGAATTACTAAGGTTCGAGTACATAAACATAGTAAGGGAATTCACCTCATATTGTTTAAAAATCGTTGTAATTATAAGGAGAAACTTATATTTTTAAAGGTAGGTGAATCTTTTGGACGATATCGATCGCAACATCCTCTTTTTTCTGCAAGAGAACGGGCGGATATCAATGACGGAGCTCGGGAAAAAAGTTGGACTTTCCACTCCGGCAACAAATGAACGAGTGAAGAAGCTTGAAGAAAAAGGGATCATAACCGGGTATCGCGCTGTCATTGATCCAGAGAAACTCGAAAAACCTGTCACAGCATTCATTCTGTTCGATACCAAGAAAGGCAAACAGTTCAGAGGGTTTTGTGAAAAACACCCAATCGTATGCGAATGCCATCGTTTAGCTGGTCAATATAGTTATCTAGTTAAAGTCGTAACCGAATCGGTTGCTAATCTCGAGGAATTCATCGATGCTGCGTTGGTTTATGGGGAACCATCAACCCTTCTGAAGCTAACGACAGTCGTGGAACACAAAGCATTTTCCTGACACTCTCCTCTATATCTAAAAATGAAAGGTGTCAGTCTAATAATCTATGGATAAGTCTAAAAATCCTTCAGAAAGTCTAAAAACTCAAGTTTAAATCTAAAAGTTTTCAAATAAGTCTAAAGCAATGAAAAAAGGAAGGAGCATGTCCTCCCTTCCCTCTTGTTCATTGTGCTTTTCTTTCGAGTTCATGCATTTGTTCTGAATTTTCCATTTCAAGCTGTGATTCTGCACGGTCCTTCCTCAGCGATCGGTAAAGCGATAGCGACATCATAATCAGGATCAATGTGAATGGTAGTGCTGAGACAAGTGATGCAGCTTGCAAGCCAGTCAGTCCGCTGCTGATGATGAGAACGATTGTGATCCCTGCCATCAATACACCCCAGATCATTTTTACCGTATTGGACGGATTCAAACTTCCACCTGAAGTCATCATACCGAGAACAAAAACGGCTGAGTCGGCTGATGTGACGAGAAAGATCAAGATCAAAGCCATAATGATGATCGAAAAGAAAAAGTAAAACGGAAATTCTTGCAGCAACACAAAGACTGCTGTCGTTACATCCTTCGAAACTGCTTCAGCAATGGCTGTATTTTGGAACAAGTCCATATAGAGTCCTGTTCCCCCGAAGATTGCCATCCACATGAACGCTATGCCTGGTGGCACAACCAATACACCAACGACGAACTCCCTAATAGTCCTTCCTCGTGAAATCCGAGCGACAAACGATCCGACGAAAGGCGACCAGGCGATCACCCATGCCCAATAAAAGACAGTCCAATCTTGAACCCATGTATCTCCACTATAAGGGGTCATGAAAAAGCTCATTTCCGCAAAGTTCTGAAGGTAGTCCCCAATCCCTAGCACAAGACTGTCCATGATGAAAACTGTCGGACCTTTAAATAGGAAAAATGTCATCAGCACCATGACCAGGATCATATTCGTATTACTAAGAAATTTGATTCCCTTATGTAGACCGGTAGTAGCCGATGCAAGGTAAAGCGCGAGCAAAATCAGGACGATCACTGTTTGCATCCAAGCGTTGTTCGGGACTGAAAAGACATAGTTCAAACCGCCGTTGATTTGTAAAATCCCCATGCCCAACGAGGTGGAAACCCCTATGACAGTAGCAATGACTGCAAGTATATTGACGGACTTTTTGAGCGATTCTTTTCCTCTTTTTATATGAATACCCTCAAGTGTTTCACTGACGAGAGATTTACTCTTCTTCCGGAACTGGAAGTACGCAAGCGCCAATCCGACAATCGTGAAGACGGACCACTGATGGATTCCCCAGTTGAAAAAGGAATACCGCATCGCTAGTCGTGCGGATTCTTCAGATTGCGGCTGAACACCCGCAAGTGGTGGATTAGTGAAATGGGTCAACGGTTCGGCGACACCCCAGAAAACGATTCCTACGCCAAAACCTGCACTGAACAACATGCTTATCCATGTAAAAAGAGAAAATTCCGGTTTTTCATCATCTTTACCGAGTTTGATCTTCCCGTACTTGCTGACGGCAAGAAAAATGCAGAATGCCACAAAGCCTGCAACTGAAACCAGATAAAACCAACCGAAGGAGTAGCTTGTAAAATCGAGAACGGATTGGGCATTTTTTGCGAGACTGTTTGGTGAAAGTGCTCCCCAAATTGTAAAAAACGCAATGACAACGGCAGATACTTTAAAAACAGGATTGTTATATGAAGCTTTTTCTTTTCGATTCTTCTTCAAATAAATCACCCTTTATTTGATTGTTTGTAATCATGTTTTCTTTTCATAAATCTGCAGAAACAAGTAGGAGCAACATGGTTGGTGAGTGAGATAAATTTAGAAAGGGGTTGACGTTCGGTCTTCCCCTTTCTTACCTGAGACTCTTTACAATTTGTAGCAAACGACTTTTGGTTCGGTCATTTCCTTGATGGAGAATTTGATGCCTTCACGGCCCAATCCAGAATTTTTCATACCTCCGAATGGCATTGCATCGATTCTGTAATCACTACTGTCATTGATCATGATTCCGCCAACATCCAATTTTTCGATTGCCATGTGAGCTTTCCTTACGTCATTGGTGAAAATTCCTGCTTGTAATCCGTAGTTAACCTCATTCGCTTTTTCGATGGCGCTCTCGAGGTCAGCTATTGGGTATAATAGAACGACTGGACCAAATATTTCTTCTTTTGCAATCGTACAATCCTCAGGAGTATTCGTTAAAACAGTTGGCGTATAGAAGGCTCCCTCGCGGATCCCGCCTTCCAACAACACAGCTCCTTTTTCGATGGCTTCCTCAACGAGTCGTTCAACACGGATTGCTTCTTTTTCATTAATAAGCGGTCCCATGTCTGTCAGCTCAGATTGCTTATCACCGATCGAGTATTGTTTTGTCCTTTCTACAAAACCCTCTTGGAAGGAGGTGATCAAACTCTCGTGAATATAGATCCGCTGTACGCTCAGACAGTTTTGGCCGGCTGCTGAAAAAGCTCCAGAAACCGAAGCTTCGATTGCTTCCTGCAAATCAGCATCTTCCAATACGATGACCGGTGAATTCGATCCTAGTTCCATGCTGATCTTTTTCAAGCCAGCTTTACGAGTGATCTCTTCCCCTGCTTCCAACCCTCCTGTAAAAGAGATCATCCGAATGGCTGGGTGAGTGACAAGTGCATCTCCAATTTCATTGCCGTAACCTGTGATGACCGACAGGATCTTGGAAGGGAGCCCTGCTTCGGCAAATGCTTCCGCAAGCAACAATGCGCTAAGTGGTGTGGCGGATGCCGGTTTTACAATGATGGCATTACCTGAAGCAATAGCCGGACCAACTTTATGTGCGACAAGATTCAATGGATCATTGAATGGCGTGATGGCTCCAACTATACCGATCGGAACATGGTAATAATATCCTACCCGATTCTCACTGCCTGGCCTCTGATCAAAAGGAATCGTTTCCCCATGTATCCTTCTTGCTTCTTCGGCACTGATCCGGAGCGTTTGGATGCACCTGGTGACTTCCCCTCTTGCTTCACGAATCGTTTTACTGCCTTCACGTGAAATCGTATACGCGTATTTTTCGTTGTTCGCTTCAATATGATCGGCAGCTTTATTGATGACGGCTATTCGCTCGTGAACAGGCATTGAAGCGGCTATTCTCGCTCCTTCTTTTGCTTCCTCTATGCATTGGTGCATGTCGTCGACTGAAGCAGCAGGCACAGTATCAATCAAACTGTTATCCTGTGGATCTCTTACTTCGATGACACGTTCACGATCCATCCATTGGCCCGCTACGAGCATTTTACGACCAGCAAATTTAATTTTCATAGAAATGACCGCCTCTCTTTTATTTGATCGTGGCAACCTTCTTTTCCCGATGAATATGGATCAAGTCAATCAACAGTGAAAAGCCTGTTTCAACTTTTCCGGCGCCTGCACCACTCAATGTGACCGGACCAAGAAGGTCGCATTCATACGTCAATGCGTTGGTAGCCCCATTAATTGAGGCAAGCGGATCTGTTAAATGGACTTTATCCGGTGAAACGGAGGCAACCGTCCTGCCTTTTTCATTCCGAAGTGTTGCAAGCAGCTTCCAGCGTTTCCCTTCCCTTTTTGCAATTTCTATATCCTCTTGTGTGATACCAGTTATCCCACTGCATGATACATCTTCAACTCTCAGTGGAATGTTCATCACGTGATTGGCTAAAATGGCGACTTTATACCTGGCATCATAGCCTTCTACATCACTCGTAGGATCAGCTTCTGCATAGCCAAGTTCCTGCGCTTCTTTAAGAGCCTCTTGATAAGAGACGCCTGCTTTTTCCATTTTCGTAAGAATGTAATTGGTTGTTCCGTTCAAAATCCCTCGTATTTCCGTTATTGTATTTCCAGCTAATGTTTCGAGAGGCATCCTTAAGGCTGGTGTTCCGCTCATTACCGTTCCTTCAAATCCCCAATGGACCTTACACTCTTCAGCCATCCTGGAAAGTTCATTGTAAGCAAGCGCTACAGGTCCTTTGTTCGTCATGACGACATTTTTACCACTCGTGAATGCTGCCTTGCAATGATCGATTGCTGGCTGACCTGTTTGGACATCTGTGTATGAAACTTCGATGATTGAATCTGCATTTGAATCCCGGATCATTTTAAAGCTATCCCAACCAGTGACAAGTCCAGGAGTATCGGGATAATTTTCGAGGTTTCCTGTGTTTTTCAAGACTTGCAGAATCGAATCAATATCCAGACCCTCTGGATGATAGATCGAACCTTTCATCAAGTCCGAAATGCCGACAATGACTGGCTCTAATCCCTCATCACGTATTAACGTTTCTTTTTTATCCCGTAATATTTCAGCGAGCCCCTGGCCGACTACACCGAAACCGATAAATGCGAGTTTATGTTTCATATGATTGTACCTCCACGTTACGTTTAACGATTGATTCTCCTTTTAGAACTTTTACTGCTGTTTGAGCGAGAACCGAAGTTCCGATCGGTAAGCAAGATTCATCAATATCAAATGTTGGTGTGTGAAGTTCCCTTTGAAGCCCATCTGAAGGCGCTGCACCTAGAAATAACATTGCTCCTGGAATCTTTTGTGTCACATAACCGAAGTCTTCTCCCCCTAATCCGAATGGACGTTCTGTAATCCTGAATTGTGGATAGATTTCATCAATGACTTCCTTCATCAAATGATTCACGAGCGGATCATTAAACAAGGCAGGTTCACCTTTTTCAATTGATAAGGAGAATTCTCCACCAAGTGGTTCAACTACTGACAATGCTCGCTTAAGTTCCATTCCAAGATGATCACGTACCTCAGGAGCATAACTGCGTAATGTGCCCGTAATGGCTACCTCAGTTGGAATGATATTACTTGCTGTACCAGCATGTATTTCCCCGATGCTCACTACAGCGGCATCTAATGTCGATATTTTTCGCGAGGGGATGCTGTATAGTGCTTGCATGACAGGTCCAAGCATCCAGATCGGATCTGTTCCACGCTCAGGATAAGCGCCATGGCCTCCTGTACCGAAAATTTTCGCTTCAAACACATCCACGTTCGCCATACTATAGCCATCATTCATTTGGATACTACCGACTGGGAGCCATGGGCAGACATGAAGGGCGATTGCAATTTCAGCATTTTCATAGGCTCCCGCATTCACTAGATAAGGTGATCCAGAGAGACCCTTTTCATCCGTACATTCTTCAGCTGGTTGAAAAATGAACTTCACCGTGCCTGCTATACTTCCATTTTGGAAAAGTTCCGACAGGACAGCGGCTGCTCCGAGTAACATGGCGGTATGGGCATCGTGACCACATGCATGCATGACGCCTTCGTTTTGAGAGCGATAACTCGTATTGTTCCTTTCCTGAATCGGTAATGCGTCGATATCCGCACGTAACGCGATGGTCGGACCTTCACCTGAAGTCAATGTTCCGATAACGCTCGTTTCAACTCCGATTCCTTTTTCGACCCTCATCCCTGGGAATTGAGAAAGGGTGTCCGCAACAAATCGAGAGGTCCAAAACTCTTGAAAACTGAGTTCTGGGTGTTGATGAAGTGTGCGGCGCCAGTCAATCAGGTGGCTTAACATCCTGTCAGCATGCTGCACGATCAGATGTTTATTGGACATGTGAACGTTCACCTCCTGCCTTGGCTTTGTATCTATCAAACTTCGAGGGCACTTCCAACATGATTGAAAGCTTGCTCGAAATCTGCAATGATATCTTCAATTTCCTCGATGCCGCAAGAAACTCGGATCAACCCTTCTGGAATACCCATTGCCGCTCGTTCTTCAGGGGTACATTCGACATGGCTCGTCGTACGTGCCGGACCAACAGTCGTTTCAACGGCACCTAGATTAGCAGCACGATTGGCGAACTGTAATTTCGGGAGAAGATGACGGACGGTATCCACACCACCTTTGACTGCAAAACTGAGCATTCCTCCATAATCTTTCATTTGCTTTGTTGCAACATCATGTAGTGGATGTGTTTTAAGACCTGGATAATAAACGGCCTCAACTAATTCTTTTGTTTGAAGATAGGTGGCAAGTTCCATCGCATTTTTACATTGCTGACGGACCCGGAGGTGGAGCGTTTTCATTCCACGTAACATCAAGTACGCTGCCATGGGATCCATTGTCGCCCCATTGATTTCACGGTAATGATAGATTTGTTCAATATGCTCTTCCCGTCCGCAAACGACTCCGCCCAGTGCATCGGCATGACCGCCTAAGAATTTTGTTGCACTATGAATGACGAGATCTGCACCTAACGAAAGTGGATTCTGGTTAATCGGTGTTGCGAACGTATTATCGACAACGACCAGTGCTCCAGCAGCGCGACCGGCTCTCGCCAAGCGCTGGATGTCTGATACTTTTACAGTAGGGTTTGTCGGTGTCTCCAAATATAATATCTTGCAGCCTTTGGCGACTTCCGTTTCGATTTGTTCATGGTTTCCTGTTTCACAGAGTACGACTTCGATCTGTTGTCTTGGAAGGAATTCTGTAAAGATTTTATTCGTTCCTCCGTAAGTATCTTTTATCGAAACAATGCGATCACCTGGCACTAGATAGGTTGATAGGGTATTGCTGATCGCAGCCATTCCTGTTGAAAAACTTGTAGCAGCTTCTGCTCCCTCAAGAATTTTAACCTTATCCTCAAAAGCTTGGACTGTCGGATTTGTGTTGCGTCCATAGATATGGCCTTTCTTCTTTCCAATCGCTACATCGTACCATTCATCCATGTCGTCATATCCGTAGGCGACACTTAGGACAACAGGTACTTGGGTCGCTCCATGTACCAAATAGTCTTTTTCGCCTGCCCAAACCGCTTTTGTTCCTGCTTTGATATTGTTATTTTCCATAAGATCACACTCCTATTGATTTTTTTACATTTGAAGAAGTATTAATACTTTCTTCAATATAAGGGAAACTAAGGCTCAGCCTACGCTAAGGCTTGGCTTTGCCAAGTTTTCTTTATGCGAATGTCTTGTTATCAACTTTCAAGCCTTTGTTTTGATTAACCAATTGGTTGTAAGCGAACAGCGCGATCGCTGTGTCTTGAACACCGGTACCTGTCAGATCACACACCGTAATTTGATTGTCATCCTCCCGCCCTATGATTTGCTGAGACGTCAATTGACCGATTTCAATCACGGCAGAATCGTCTTTCAGAACACCACTGGCCAGTGCATGATGCAGTTCACCTAACCTTGCACATTGTGCTTTCGTATCACATACCAATCGATCGGCTCGTGCTAAAACCTCTGCTTCTATTTCCTGTTTATGTTCGGCGTCTGATCCCATGGCGGTAATGTGCAAACCCGGATAAAGCCAATCCGCTTTGATAACGGGGTCGTTTGCAGGTGTTGTCGTTATGACAACATCACTTTGTCGGACAACAGTTTCTGCGTTATTAACCGCCTGGACTTCTAATCCAAGCTCAACAGACATTTCCTTAGCATATTGTGCTGCACGATCGAGTGAGCGGGAATATACAAGCACGTTCTTAAAATTCCGCACGAGCTTCAAGGCGTGCACTTGATATCTTGCCTGGTCTCCGGCACCTATGACACCCACTGTTTCAATGTTATCTCTTGAAAGATATTTAGCTGCGATCGCTCCTGCGGCTGCCGTGCGGATATGTGTCAGATAACCATTGTCGAGTAGAAGTGCCTGCGGAATTCCCGTCTGGGTGCTGATCAGCATCATCAGTCCGTTTCCACTTGGCAATCCAAGCTTATAGTTATTGAAAAAGCCTGAAGAAACTTTGATCGCAAACATTTCTTTTCCTTTCACATAGGCTGTTTTTACATCCACTTCCCCATTTTGGTCATGAAGATCGACTCGCATGATCGGCGGCATCGTGACATCACCGTTTGACAATTTTACGAATCCTTCTTCAATAATCGAAATCGCTTCTAGATTCAATTGGACATGATCTCTAAGTTCCTGTTCAGTAAGGATAAGCATGTACTCTCAACTCCTTTACATGTATTAGTAGTTTGTAAGCAATCCATCTTTGATGATCAGTTGCCGTGGAAGCGATGCGAATGTCTCGCAACTGTCCTCCGTCACCCGTAAGGCTTCGCTAGCTTCAAACCCGTAATGATCCAACCAGATGCCAGGAATCAGATGGAAGGTCATATTAGGCTGAAGCACCGTTCTATCCCCTTTACGAATACTTGCTGTATGCTCACCCCAGTCTGGCGGATAATTAAGTCCGACAGAATAACCGAGACGAGACTCTTTGATGATTCCACTTTTCACGATGGTCCTTCTCCACGTTTCTTCGATTTCCTCACAGTAAATGCCGGGTTTGATCATATCGAGGCAGGCGTTCAATCCTTCAACCACTACTTCTGAAAGTGCGCTGACTTTTACTGTAGGCGGACCGATATTCAGTGTTCTTGCAAGAGGAGAATGATACCGTTTATAACACCCTGCCAGTTCCAAAATGACAGCATCACCTCTCTTGTAACGCTCATCTGTCCACGTCATATGCGGAGTCGATGTTTTCTCTCCGGAAGGCAGTAACGGGACGATTGCCGGATAATCACCACCAAATTCAGAGGTACCGGAAATTTGAGAGTGGAAGATCTTTGCTGCAACGTCACACTCCCTTACACCTTCATCAATCATCTCAATCCCTGCCATCATGGCATTTTCTACGATTTTTGCAGCCCGTTTCATATACTCGATCTCAGTATCGGATTTTATTATTCGAACCCAATTAACAAGTAACGTGGCATCTTGAAAAGAAGCATAAGGTAATCCTTTCTTCAGGTGCTCGTAACATTTGGCAGTAAAATAGTAATTCTCCATCTCCACCCCGATCGAGCGACGTTCCTGCCCGATCTGTTTTAAAATTTCAGCTACAAAATCCATCGGATGTTTTGAATCTGACTGAACATAATCGTCGGGGTACGGAATGATGTTTTCATGGTAAATCCAGGTGGTCAGCTTAGCACCATTTGCATCCTGTCCTCGACCGATCCAAATCGGTTGATCCTCATCATCAATGATCACAAGCATTTGATGAACATAGAATGACCACCCGTTATATCCAGATAAGTAATACATGTTTGCAGGGTCGGTGATGAGCAATACTTCAATACCATTGGAAGCCATTTTTTCTTTGGTTTTCCGAATCCGATCTTTATACTCTTCTGTTCCGAATGACATGAGGGCATCCCCCTTTTACTCTGTAGTTATTTTAATTTTTAGAATATTGTGATTTTGTTTCATTATAGTGAATAAGAGATGAAAATTTCATCTGCAAAAATGTATGAAATTTTCGAAGCTGTCTTAGTCAATTTTGCAGCAAACAAATTGGACAGGACAGAAAAACCTGGATGGAGTTAGGACTCCAACCAGGTTTTGATTCATAACATTTTATATTTAAAGATTTTTTGATAAGCCGATTTTCCAGGTTTTGATACTTAAATCCAGTAAAAATAAATTATCCGGATCGATTAAGGAAAGACCGGTCAGTGTTTCAATTTTTCGCAGGCGATATAGTAGTGATTGTCTGTGTAAATTCAATGCCCTTGATGTTTTGCTTACATTTCCTTGGTACTGGTTATACGTACTGAACGTCCCTATCAAATCCATGTTTCTTTTCTCGTCATACTGGACCAATGGCTCGATCGTTGACATGATGATCTGCTTCATTTCGCTGTTTTGGGAAAGACTTAGAAGTACCCGGTCAACTCGTGTATCCTCATACTTCATCCGCTGGCCAATTCCCTTTTTCCTTCTGCCAATCTGTAATGCAGTCTGAGCATGGTGATAGCTCTCTTTAAACCCATTCAAATCATGTTGATAGTCCCCACTCCCCCATGAAATCACTACACCTGGAAGCAGGTTGCGCAATCGCCGATCAACGAGATCCAAGAAATCCGCAGGGTTCTCACTTATCTCATCTCCCGTTGATTCAAGAAAAATGATCAAATGTTCACCTTGATAGGTCATCATTACTTCCCGCGCTAGTGATTGTCCAGCATATACAATTTCCTCTTCTATATAACGAATCATACTTTTAAACCAATGTTCATAGGAATGATACTCTTTTTTCCATTTTTCAAAGAGAGTTTTCAGATTTTCTGGCAGTCCGACGATACAAATATAAGGAACCTTGAGGTTGTAACCCAATAATTGTGCCCTGGAATTCGCTTGGTCTAAAGAGTGGAACTCTCCTTTTGCCAGCTCTTGAACAAAATCACTCCGGAGACGCATTTTGGTATCTTCTACAGCATTTTTGCGAGCAAGCCAAAGGGCAATCGTTGTTGCTGCATGATCCAAAACATTAACCCTGAATTCTGTCAATAAAGATTCAATAGAAGCATCATGAGGAATTGAAACAAATAAGTATCCCTGTGGACTTCCTGAAACTTTCAAAATCGGTAATCTCAATACCGATTGCCCATCGATTTCAAACATTTGGAACTTTTGATACATAGGGTCGTGAGTGACTATTTGTTCTGGATGTTTACCTGTCATTCCGTTAGGCAAAAAATAACCTCTTCCTCTTGTTTCGCTTAATCCTTTATAATTGCCGCTTTTCCCCTGTATGGCTCCTGCTTCATCCGTCAATAGGATGGGGTATCCGGTATGTTTTTGAATCGAACTCAAAATATACGGCAGCTCTTTTTCTTGTAAAATCAAATTCAAAAGCTCTTGCTGGACTTTCTCTGATTTTTGTCGTTCCTCCCGATTGATCCCGTTCAGTATCGCCATAACTTCTTCAACGATATTTGCAAAACGCACTTCCCAGGGAATTTCGATTATGATGAAATCCCTCTTTTCCGCTAACTCGATGACTTCTTGAGGAATATCGAAAATGTGTCGTCCTAAGGCAACGACGAGAGTAGATGCTTTAGAATCAATGATGTCTTGTACAAATTGTTTTAATGAATCTAGATCCTGCCCGCAGCCAATAGCTGTACTTAGGACAACTTCATTTTTGCGGACAAAATTTTCCACAGGCATTTCAATCGCTGAAATCCATTGAACATAGCGTTCACTTAGGATTCCTTGGCCTGTTCTTACCCTTGCACTTTCCATGATATCTAGTTCTATGAAGTCCTTGACTGTCAAGCTCACATTTGACCTCCTCTGTTCTTATTTTTCAGAGGTGTTTTGAATTGTCCTTCTTACTATAATCTTGGATGATATGTTGAAGTACAGATAGATCCACATTGTTACCACTAATAATGACGGCAATCGCACCATTCTGTTGAGCAACATGATCACCTAGGAGGGCTGCTATACCCGTTGCCGCAGCTCCTTCCATGATCAAGCGGTGATGATCCATCATGAAGGCCATGCTATAAGCGATTTCTTCTTCAGGTATAAGGATAAGGTCATCCATATATTGCTGTACCATGTGGAATGTATATTGGTTGTCACAACCTATACCGCCTAGCAAACTATCTGCCAGTGTATTTTGTTCATCCAACTGCACAGGCTTCCCGGCTTTCAAACTTTCATACATGACTGCTGAATGCGCCATCGAAACGCCAGTGATTTTGATTCCAGGATCGTTTGATTTCAGTGTCATACTGATTCCCGAAAGCAAACCACCTCCTGATAGCGGGATGATGACATTTGACAGGTCGGGAATTTCTTCTAATAATTCTAGACCTATGGTTCCTTGACCGGCAATGACATGTGGATCGTCAAATGGTGGAATAACTGTCATTCCTTTTTCTCTTTCTAGTTCATAGCAACGGTCCCCTGCCCTATCTTGACTCTCTCCATGAATTTCAATTTGGGCACCGAGACTTTTCAACGAATCTACTTTCGATTTGGGTACTCGTTTGGAAATACATATGACAGCTTCAATACCTAACTTTTTTGCAACATAAGCGACAGCCATACCGTGGTTTCCTGTTGAAAACGTGACAACTCCTCTTTTTTTCTCCTTTTCATTTAAACGTAATATCTTGTTAGCTGCTCCTCTTACTTTGAAAGATCCTGTATTATGTACATTTTCAAGTTTTAAATAAACAGGGCGTCCTAATTTGTCAGAGAGTATTTGCGATTCAAGTAACGGGGTCTTATGAATGAGAGAGGAAATTCTTTTCTTTGCGGCCCAAACATCCAGGATGGTTACTTCGCCTTTTCCCTTTCTGGAATTCGTTAAATGGTTCATTCTTTATCCTCCTTTTCACAATACGTTTTCACCCTGTTTGATCATGGCATTATTTTCCCTATTATAACTTTTACCCACATAACCTTGTCTAGATTAAATTTTGAAAATAATAAAAATTCTGCACAAAGAAGCACATGCTTTATATTTGATATCTGCGTTTTAGCAAATAAATCTCTTAGGAGTTTCAATTAGTTTAATCATAAAAAAACCTGCCCTTCAGGAATATCCCTATGGCAGGCTTTGGTATTAATAAAATTTGTTTTCATTTATCCTTCGTCAACACTTTGTTGTAATTCTTTCAAACTATCTATGGTTGACTTGGTGAGTTCTTTCACTTTTTCAACATCGGGTTTATCCTTTTGTGATTCATTAATTAGTGGATACAGGCTTTTTTCGACCTTTTCATAATGGTCCGGATGATTTTCTTCAACTGTCTTTTCAATCAGATCCCATTCTTCCTCAATTGTCTTTCCGTTTTCATTTATTTTTTTGATATCATCAGAGGATTGGTCAAGAGTTGTTTCCATGGATTCTACTGTACCGATGAAGTTTTCAACCTCAGAGCTCAACTTCTTATCAGGTTCTCTGTCTTCGCTTTTTTTCTCTTCTTTATCGCCACTTTCATTTTGGCTTTGTTCAGCGTCATTGTTGTTTTCCTGGTTTTCTTCTGATCCACAAGCTCCAAGGAATAGTCCAAGGACTAGAATGAAACTAAATAAGTGAAGTCGTTTCATGATATCCACCTTTCTAATTAACTAGGGGTTTTGCAAGATTTTGTACCACGTATTCTGATACATTAAACAAACAAAGAAGGAATTCACCAATTCGAACTAGGTAACCCCTGGCTTTACTCCTATTTAAATGAATAGACGGTTTTGTCGAATAAAGTCAAATGTTGATAAAAGCGTTTATGTACATATACTATGGAAAATGTTTAAGTATTGCTGGGAAATGTACATAATACGAAGATGTATCTAAATCTCTAGCAGACAGTATTTAACATGAAGTCGACTTTTATTGTTGCTTCTACAAAATTTACTCCCATTTTAGTGACTTAGCACTTTAAATAAGTATAGTTATTGCGTACAATGTTACATAATCTATCCACTTCCCTACAAAACGACAAAGGAGTTTTTCATGATGAGTCAAGACCTAACCATTGTAAAAAGCACACACTTGCAGCAAAAGCCGAGAGCCGATGAAATCCGATTCGGCAGAAACTTTACTGACCACCTTTTCATCATGGATTATGAAGTGGGAAAAGGCTGGTATGAGCCGCGCATCGTTCCTTATGAGCCCCTGACATTGGATCCAGCGGCAATGATTTTCCATTACGGACAAACCGTATTTGAAGGATTGAAAGCCTATCGGGCAGACGATCGTATATTACTGTTCCGTCCAGAGAAAAATTTTGAACGGCTCAATCGTTCCAGTGAACGTTTGAGCATTCCATTGATTGATGAAGAGCAAGTAATGGAATACTTGAAAGAATTGATCAGATTGGAAAAAGACTGGGTACCATCGACGCCAGGTACCTCACTATATGTCCGTCCGTTCATCATTGCAACGGAACCTAATCTCTCTGTCGCTCCATCTAAAACATATAAATTTATGATCCTCCTATCTCCGGTCGGACCTTATTTTTCAGGAGGACTTACTCCAGTGAAAATCCTTGTCGAGGATAAGTTTACTCGTGCTGTAAAAGGTGGTACCGGTATGGCAAAGACTGCCGGGAATTATTCTTCTGCCTATCAGGCTCAAGCGAAAGCGTACACTCAAGGCAATGCGGATGTTCTGTGGCTTGATGGAATTGAAAAGCGGTACATTGAAGAAGTTGGGAGCATGAATATCTTCTTTAAAATAAATGGTGAAGTTGTCACTCCGGCTTTGAACGGAAGCATTCTGCAAGGAATCACAAGAATGTCCGTCATCGAGTTGTTGAAAGAATGGGATGTCCCGGTTATGGAAAGAAGGATATCAATTGAAGAATTATACCAGCATCACGAAGATGGAGAACTAGAAGAAGCATTCGGTACAGGAACCGCTGCTGTCATTTCACCGGTCGGAGAATTGAACTGGCTTGGAAAGAAAATGGTGATCAACAATCACGAAATAGGTGAGTTATCCCAGAAGTTGTATGATACAATCACCGGTATCCAAATTGGAAAGGTTGAAGACCGCAACGAATGGACAGTTGAAGTTAAATGATATTTAGGAACATGGCACTTTCCAAAATGGAAGGTGCCATTTTTATTGTTGGTATTTACGAAATTCACTCCTTTTCCACGGGCGATCTGCAAGGCTCCTCGCGAGTTCCTTGCTGTGGGGTCTCGCCTGGCTCGCAGTTTCCGCAGGAGTGTCGTGAATTTCGGTAAAATCAAACTTAATTAGAAATCAACAGTATTATTTATCTGTGCCTTTATTAAAAGAGAACGGTCAAACTCCTATTATCAACAAAAACGAGGCTGAAAATTGAGAAGAACTATCCATAAGCAAAAATGGATAGTTCTTTCAGTGAAATATACATTATCTCACATTCATTTCACTTGGTTTTGGACCTTTTCGTTCGTTGCGATCCAACGAATTGATCTTCTCTATTTCTTCTCGGTTGAGTTCGAAATCAAATACTTCAAAATTCTCTTTAATACGAGATGGTGTTACAGATTTTGGAATGACGATCGTATCGTTTTGCAAATGCCAGCGAATGATGATCTGAGCGGGAGTCTTATCATATTTCTTTGCTAACTCCCCTATCATTTCGTTTTTCAATACTTCTCCACCCTGCATGAGGGGGCTCCAAGCTTCTACATAAATACCAGTTTCACTTCCAAATTTCTTAAGTTCTGTTTGGGCCAAGAACGGATGACATTCAATCTGGTTCAGTACGGGTGTAACTTCACATTCATCTAGCAAACGTTGTAAATGATCCTGATCGAAATTACAGACGCCAATCGCTTTTACACGACCATCATGGTACAATTTTTCCAGTGCTTTATAGGTTTCTACATATTCATCAAACTCGGGAGTCGGCCAGTGAATTAAATATAAATCGACGTAATCAAGTCCAAGTTTATCAAGACTCTCATCAAATGCACGAAGCGTATTTTCATACCCCTGGTCCGAGTTCCACACTTTTGTTGTAATGAACAACTCTTCCCGAGGGATGCCGCTTTGTTTAAGAGCCTCTCCTACTCCACGTTCATTTCCATAGATGGCAGCTGTATCAATAGAACGATAGCCAACCTCAAGTGCTTTTTTCACTGCTGGAACTGCCGCTTCATCTTCAACCTGCCACACTCCAAAACCTAACTGTGGCATCTTTACTCCATTATTCAGTGTCACATATTGCAAGTTGAACCGCTCCTTTTTCTAATGGGAATAAAACAAGTTTATCAATTAACCCTATGGATTTCATGCTAAACGACTTCGAATACGGAAAAGAACATCCGCTGAATATGGAAGTTCCTTTTACAATATCCTATTATTTAATCATCCTTTATAGAGTTGAGCATTTATTGCAACGACTACTGTACTAAGCGACATTAATACTGCTCCCACAGCTGGGCTTAATACAATTCCAATCGGATATAATATTCCTGCTGCAAGGGGGAGTGCAATAATGTTATATCCAGCTGCCCACCAAAGGTTTTGGATCATTTTCCGATATGTCCCTTTTGATAGTTCGATGATAGAAACAACATCTTCTGGGTTACTTTTCACTAAGATAACATCTGCCGTTTCCATTGCAACGTCAGTACCAGCACCTATAGCAATTCCGAGATCTGCATTAGCAAGAGCGGGAGCATCATTTACACCGTCCCCTGTCATTGCAACTTTTAAATCCTTCGCTTTTATTTCTTTTATTTTGTCAGCTTTTTGATCTGGTAGGACCTCCGCATATATTTCATCCATACTTATCTGTTCTGCTACCCATTGCGCAACTTTTTGATTATCACCTGTCAACATGATTGATTGGATGTCCATTTCTTTCAATTTTTCAATTGCACGTTTGGCACTTTCTCTTATTTGATCTGCCAGAGCAACCATCGCTGCTAATTTATTTTCAATCAGTACAAAAATCACTGTTTTACCTTCTTCAGACATCCTTTCAAATTTCGCAGTATTATAGGTGATATTGTTCTCTTTAATATAGCCTGGGCTTACTCCGCTCACTTCTTTACCTTCTACCTTTCCAACTAGACCTTTACCAGTCAAATACTCGAATTCTTCTGGAGGTTTTATCGAAATCTCTCTTTTTTTAGCTTCCTCCACAATTCCTCTTGCAATTGGATGCTCTGACTGATTTTCAAGGGAAGCAATCAACTGAAGAACCTCATTTTCGGTATAATCACTTTCTATAATAATATCTGTGACACCGAATTTCCCTTCAGTTAATGTCCCGGTTTTATCAAAAACGATCGCTTCTAAGTTCCTCGCTCCTTCAAAGCTTGCTCTATTCCTTATAAGCAATCCTTTTTTAGCTGAAAGGGCTGTTGATCTAGCGACAACGAGCGGAGCAGCAAGTCCAAGAGCGTGCGGACAAGCGATTACCATGACAGTCACCATTCTTTCAAGAGCGTATGAAAATTCATAACCGATCAACAGCCAGATGGTAATCGTAGAAAAACCAGCGGCCAGGGCAACATAGAACAACCATTTGGCAGCCCTATTAGATAAATCTTGTGTCTTTGATTTCGATTCTTGCGCTTCTTTCACCATATTTACTACCTGGGACAGATAACTTTCATCTCCGGTTTTCTCAACCTTAACGGTGATGGATCCTTCTCCATTGATTGAACCTCCAATCACATTTTCTCCTTGGTTCTTTTCAACTGGAACAGATTCACCGGTCAACATGGATTCATCTATGGAGGATTGCCCTTTTACGATGACTCCATCGACTGGTACCTTTTCACCTGGTTTTATAAGTACATGATTTCCTTGTTCAAGCTCAGATACAGGTACATCTTTCGTGTCCCCATTCTCTTCAACCAAGTGAGCTTCTGAAGGCATCATTTTCACTAACTCTTCTAAAGCTTTGGATGCTCCCATGACAGACTTCATCTCTATCCAATGTCCGAGGAGCATAATATCAATTAACGTAGCCAGTTCCCAAAAGAAGTTCTTTTGAGCTAGTCCAAATACAGCAAGGGAACTGAATCCATATGCGACTACAATTGCTAAGGCTATTAAAGTCATCATACCTGGATTCTTGTCTTTAAATTCATCTACCATCCCAGTTAAGAATGGCCATCCTCCATAAAAGAATACGAATGTGGAAAGGAGGAAAAGCAAAATCATATCACCACTAAAATCGATTTGAAAATTCAAAAACTCCTGGATCATCGGGGATAGGATCAAAATCGGAATTGTAACCCCTAATGAGATATAAAACCTTTTTTTGAAATCATCAACCATTTGGGTGTGATGATCATGGTGATCATGACCGTTGCTCTGCCCATCATGGTCGTCATTATGACGATGGGCATGCCCCGCGTTATCTTCTCCTTTAGTATTTGAATGATTAGAATGATGGTCGGAATGATTCATTGTTCCACTCCTTTCTGAGCCACTTTGTTTTTTCAGAACTTAAGATTTACAAACACAATGCTATTCTTATTTCTAGTGTGGATTAAAAAATGAACTGTATCCCTACTCATGTAAGGAGGGTACAGTTCACCTACTATAGCTACACCAACTTAGCTTACCGCACATCGGTTTGGTCCGACTTCCATTTCCTGTTCTTCTTCTTGATCTGGATCTTTCTTCCCCATATTGGTTTTCCGTATTTCCTCGTGGCTGTTTGGTTGAGGAGGGAGATTATCTGTGACCATATGATTGAATTTTTCCGCATCCTTAATATTTAACCGATTATTCTTTTCATAAAGGCTGCCCAAATTTTCTTGGACACTTCCATCTTCCTTCATTTCATCCATTTGGCTGAAATGTGCAGGTAATACCGTTAGATCCATTGAAAGTTTCTGATACCGTTCGTATAGCGTATTTCTTAAATCATCTACCCATGCGTCAGCTTTTCCTGCTAAATCCGGACGCCCGATCGATTCGACAAATAGGATATCTCCAGTAAGAAGGTACTGTTCATCAACAATTAAGCTGGTACTGCCAATGGTGTGTCCTGGTGAATATAGTGGATCGATCGTTACGTCACCGACTTTGATTGGGTGATTATTTTCTAACGGTTCATACTGAAATTGGACACCCTCATCATCCTTAGGCGGGAACCAATAGGATGCACCATTCTGTTCAGCTAACTGAGGGCTGCCGGAGATATGATCGGCATGAAGATGGGTATCGATGACAGCTTTGATCTTCCATCCTTTTTGATCTGCAAAATTCTGATATACATCAATCATCCGGTTGGAATCCACGATCGCCACTTCCTCATTGGATTCAATTAGGTAGGATAAACATCCTTTTCCGATTCTGAGGAATTGATAGATGGTTCCTCCTTTATTCGTCTTACCTATTTCAATCGGTTCAAGATGCTCGCTCCATGCCGTCATTCCGCCTTCTACATAGGTTATTTTCTCATTCCCGGCTTCCTCCAGCTTTTCAACAGCATCCTGTGACGAAATTCCTTTTGCACAGATAACGTAAATAGTTTGATCTTCGGGAAGTCGATTTTTTACATCCTCTACACCATTTTTCAACTGATTGTAAGGGATGTTCATATTTCGTACAGTCTCACCCTCGATCGACCAATCTTCATAATCCTCTTCCTTACGTATATCAAGGAGAAATACTTCTTCCTTATCTAAAATTTTTGCTACGAGTTCTTTCACTGTCAATGGTTGTAATGCCATGTTATCGCCTCCATCCAGTCAATAGTTTTCCCATATCTCATTGTTTAATAAGGCATCCTTATACATGTGTACCCCGGTGCGTATTTTCTCTAACATTATGATTATTTTAAAAAAAGGTTGTTTTTGCAAACTTTGTTGCTCTTGCACTTAAAGAAAGTATAAAATACTTTCTTCAGTATAAGGGCAACTAAGGCTCGACCTACAAAAGGCTTGGTCTCGCCAAGTTTTCTTTAAAAGTCGTTGATTTCCGTTCCAGGATGCTCGCTTTCCGCGGGGCGTGCGGTGAGCCCACTCGTCGCCTTGCGACCTCAGGAGTCTCCTTTTCAAGGAAGCATTTGTGCTCCTGCGTCTACAAGAAAGTCCTGTCGAAGTGAGATTCCTCGTCGCATGCCTTGCGAGGAGATTATTCAGGTAGTAGGCACGCTGATCCCGCAGGACAAGGAAAGCTTCGGCAGCGTTACATCACACGAAGAAAATGCGATTTTCATTTTCGAGGAGTCTCGCACCTTGCTCTCCAATCAACTTGCACAATGTGATTTTTTTAAAATGACTCAAAAGCAACAATCTTTTAGAAAAGAGCCTAAAAAAACAGTTTGCAGGTTGATATCTAGCGGGAATACAAGAAATATAATATGAATTCGAGGGTGATTAATAATGAAGCATGTGGTGTTCTATGATGCAGCGTGTCCCCTATGCTCGAATGCCAGAAGGGTAATTGAAAGGTTGGATTGGTTTAAAAGGATTTATTGGATCCCACTCCAGGAGATTGAAAAAACCGAGTATAAATCGTTCATCACTCAGAATCGAAACGTGTATGACGAAATTCATATGATCACATCAAAAGGAAAAGTTTTAAAGGGTTTTGACACGGTCAGACGTGTTTTAACGCTTTTGCCCATTTCATTACCAATAAGTCTACTATTATACTTACCTTTCATGGATAAAATCTTCAGTCCTCTCTATATGTGGATTTCAAAAAATCGGTACGATTGGTTCGGGCGTTATGATTCACCGAAAACGCAATAGGAACCCCTGGGAAGTTGTCATTAAAGTGGCAACTTCTTTTTGGTTGATGAAATTCTATTAACTGTTAACACCCGCCTTCAATTTGTGAAGTATATGGGTTTACATTCACCTCTACCTCGTATTATAATATACTGTATTTAATTCCGATAAAACTCATAGGAAATGGAGGTAATATTATGGCGATGCAACAACCAGCCATAAAAACGAACAGAGAGCCATTAGATTCTACTGGTCTCCCATCCCCCCAAACTCTGCTAATTACAGGGGGCCTTATCACTGCACTAGCATTGAGTATTGCAATCTTTACTTCAGCAGGTCTACAGCAAAGTATGACGATGTGGATTGGTCTTTTATTAGGTTATACATTATTTCATGCACGGTTCGGCTTCACTTCAGCGTTCAGGCGCCTGCTTGCGGTGGGTAATGGAGAAGCATTACGTGCACATATGATCATGATGGCTGTCGCATGTACGTTGTTTGCACCGATTTTAAGTATGGGAGTTGGGATGTTCGGTAACACACCTGCCGGCTATGTGTCTCCTGTTGGTACGAGTGTTGTAGTCGGGGCTTTCCTCTTTGGTATTGGCATGCAGCTAGGAGGCGGTTGTGCGTCTGGTACGTTGTATGCAGTCGGTGGCGGACGCTCTGCGATGTTCATTACGTTGATTGCGTTTATTGTTGGTTCTGTCCTTGGTGCCTGGCATTGGGATTTTTGGGTGAATCAGACCCCTTCTTTCGAAGCCATTTCACTAGCAACTAGCACAGGTCTTGGTTATACCGGAGCATGGGTCGTTCAAATTTTTATTTTCGCTGCCATTTTTGGAGCTACGATCCTTATCGGTAAAAAACGTCGTCCGCCTTCTATGAAGCCATTACCTAGTGGTAAAGGCTTTGCACGAGTCCTTCGTGGTTCTTGGCCGCTTTGGGTTGCGGCGATTTTATTGGCTGTACTTAACGCAATCACTTTGATTGTGAGAGGGAATCCTTGGGGTGTAACTTCAGCATTTGCTTTATGGGGTTCGAAGACAGCAATGGTACTTGGAATCGATGTGACTCAGTGGGCATACTGGTCTGGAGAAAAAGGTGCCGAACTAAATCAATCGGTCCTTGCAGATTCAACGAGTGTATTGAACTTCGGTGTTATATTGGGAGCATTTCTTGCTTCTGCAGCCGGCGGTGCGTTTGCTCTTACAAAAATTGGAGCGAAACGTGCAGCTGCGGCAATTCTCGGAGGCGTGATGATGGGCTATGGTGCCCGAATTGCGTTTGGTTGTAACATAGGTGCTTATTTCGGTGGTATCGCTTCGTTCAGTCTTCATGGATGGGTGTGGATGGTGATGGCGCTCGCTGGAACATTTGTAGCCCTCTACCTTCGTCCTCTGTTCGGAATGTCCGTACCAAAACCGAAAGATACTTTTTGTTAGGCTGTTTTCTAATAGATTGTTGTTATTGAAATACTGTAAGCGGTAGAAATATACCAGACTCCTGTGGGAAAGCGAGCCAGGCGAGACCCCACACTTTTTAAAATGAAGGCTTACCCGTCGATGCTTCAGGGTAAGCCTTTTTCTGATTTATCTTTTGGTTTCCATTATGAGTCCATAACGTTCCCTTCAGCTGGGATCGGATTTTCTTTAAGTAATCTAGCAAAGTGAATAAGATTATACGCCATCATCGTTGCGTTTTTTTGCGTGAATTCATTCTTATAGCCTTCTGCTTCGATATAGGAAGGTCCTGGACCAGCATCCCCGACCCAATAGGTTTCGACATTTGGTGGTACGGTAAAACCAATATGGGACATCGCATAAAGGATGGAACGACAAGCGGTCTTCGCACCATCCTCATTACCGGTGACCACCACTCCACCTACTTTATTGTAATAGATCCCTTGACCCTTTTCATTCGTAAGGCTGCTACCACCATATAATCTTTCGATTGCAAGGGAGGCGATACTGCTTTTTTCTCCTAACCATAATGGTGTTCCTATTAATAAGATATCTGCTTCTTTGATTTTTTGAAAAATGGATGGCCATTCGTCCCCCTCACCCATGTCTTCCGAAATACCGAAGTGAATATCATAGTCTGCCAGGCGGAAAATTTCAGTATGAACGTCATTTTTATTGAAAATTTGGATGACTTCATCTAATAACGCTTGTGTATTGGACCCTTCTTCACTTGATTTTAAGGAGCAATTTAATACAACGGCGTTAATTGACATGTGAACCTCTCCTTCCTTCTGCCCGAAAATATTTTTTGAATGTATCATCCCATTCCCTGAAGTAATTTTTTCTAATCTTCTCAAAAGGGGTGGAAAAAACCTTACAAAAAGTGCTGACCATTTCGATCAGCACTTGATCCGTATTTAATTGGCTTTGTTTTGATAGATTTTCGGTAAAGCAACTTTGTCAAAGTGATTGACGAGATACCTCAGTTCATTTTCAAGCATGTTACCTGACATCGGTACACCGTGCCCAGTGACTGCAATGGAAGGTTTGAGCTGTTCCAGTAATTTTACTGACTCTGAAGCTTTTTCCCAATCCATTGTAAAATAGGCAGGCGGGCCGTTGATTTCTTGTTTTTGTGTGTAAACATTATAGAGAGACTCCTGATCCACTGTGACAAAAGCATCTCCAACGATCAACGCTCGATCGGATTCACGGAATAATGAAATATGCCCTGGAGTATGCCCAGGCGTATGAATCCATTTCCAATCTGTCAAAAATGGTACTGAACCATCATTCGGAAGTTTTTTCAAATGCTCTTCGATGTTGATCGAGTGATTCGGAAAGAGTGGTGACATTTCACTGACCATCCCTCCGTCCACCTTCGGATCTCCTTTCGGATAATCCTCTTGTCCAGTCAAATAAGGGAATTCAAGGGGATGAGCATAAATAGGGATTCTCCAATATTCTGCAAGTTCTTCTACACTTCCAACATGATCGAAGTGTCCGTGTGTCAAGATGATCGCTTTTGGAGGCTTGTCTTCACCAAACTGCTTCTGAACAGCTTCCAAGATTTTTGTTTTCGATTTTGGCATTCCAGCATCAACTAGGACCCAATCGTCTCTATCATTCATCACAAAACATAAATTGACGATTTGGTTGGTATAACAGTAAACATCAGGTATGACGAGATGTCCCTTCCCACTTGCAACGGATGTCATTGGTAGAAATGCACCCCTCACTCGTTCATTCATCGTGCCACCTCCAGATTAATTATATCATCCCTCATTATTCACGACCGCGTTGTATTCTATTCTTTTTCTTAAGAACGGGGATTTTTGGAATGATCTACAAAAACATGCCCTCCGAACAAAAAAGACCCAAAGGGCACAAACTGCCTTTTGGGTCTATTAGATAATTTATCCTTCTAACAACAAGGATTCTGGATCTTCTAATAGTTCCTTTACTTTGACCAGGAATCGGACTGCTTCACTGCCGTCGACGATTCTATGGTCATAGGAAAGCGCGATATACATCATCGGTCTGTTTTCCATACGTTCTTCATCAATTGCGACCGGGCGCCATTGGATCTTATGCATCCCCAGAATACCCACTTGCGGAGTATTCAAGATTGGAGATGACATGAGTGAACCGAACACGCCACCGTTCGTAATTGTAAATGTACCGCCTTGAAGCTCGTTAATTGTCAGCTTTTTATCTTGAGCTTTCTTAGACAATGACTTGATTTCCTTTTCAATTTGCGCAAAGCTCAATTTATCTGCATCTCTTACAACAGGTACGACTAGGCCTTCTTCAGCCCCTACCGCAATACCGATGTCGTAGAACTTCTTGAGAAGCATTTCGTCCCCTTGGATCTCTGCGTTGATTCTAGGGAACTTCTTCAATGCTGCAACAACTGCTTTTGTAAAGAAGGACATATACCCCAGCTTTACATCGTTTTGCTGTAAAAATTGTTCCTTACGGCGCTTACGAAGATCATTGATTGCTGTCAAATCGACCTCGTTATAAGTTGTCAGCATTGCTGCAGTTTGCTGAGCCTCCACAAGTCTTTTCGCGATTGTTTGACGTCTTCTGGACATTTTGACACGTTCAACCGGCTTATCATCCTTTTCTTCAGAGCCTTGTTTAGGTTGGCTGCTTTGTTTTTCAGGCTTAGATTGCTTCGGTTCAGCTTTTTCTTTCTTAGGAGAATCGGCATGATTTTTCACATCTTCTGATCTTACACGGCCAATCGGATCCGTGGACTTCACTTCGTTCAAATCAACTCCTAGCTCTCTAGCCAGCTTACGAGCAGCAGGTGAAGCGACTGGACGATCTGTTTCTTTCGGTTCTTCTTTCGTTTGACTTTCTCCTTTTTCCGGTTGCTCTTCCTTCTTATCTTCTGGTTTCTCTTTAGGCTCTTCTTTTTCTTTCTCAGCTGGTGCTTCATCACTCGGTGCTTCATCACCTTCACCAAGTTTTGCAATCACTTCACCAACTTCAACTGTATCGCCAGCTTCTTTCAACAAATCCGTGATTACGCCATCCTCTTCAGCACTAACCTGGACATTGACTTTATCAGTTTCCAATTCGACGAGGTAATCCCCTTTTGTGACTTTATCGCCAACCTCGACTAACCATTCTGAGATTGTCCCTTCTGTGATGGATTCTGCTAGCTCTGGTACTTTGATTTCGCTCACGATACATTTCCTCCTTCAGTGGTAACTGTGTCTGTCTTTTTCAATTTCAAAGCTTCATTTACGATACGTTCCTGTTCCCTTTTATGGACATCAGGTTCTCCAGCAGCTGGACTGGAACGTTCAGGACGTCCTATATAAGTCACTTTCATGTCATCGGATACTGAAGCTCTGATCTTTGGTTCGATATAGGACCATGCCCCCATATTCTTCGGTTCTTCTTGGACCCAAACGACCTCTTCTAAATTTTTATATTGATCAAGTGATTCTACCATCTCTTTTTCCGGGTACGGATAGAGCTGTTCAATTCGAAGGATGTCAACCCAGTCCCAATCTTGATCATTGGCTTCGACCGCTGTATCGATATCGATAGCTACTTTTCCGCTGCAAAGAATCAAGCGCTTGACGTTTGCTTTCTTCGCTCCGACATTGGATGGATTATATACTGCTTCGAAATTTCCTTCGCTGAAGTCAGCAGGAGTTGAAGCAACACGCGGGTTACGAAGCAGACTTTTCGGTGTCATGATGATCAACGGCCTTACTTCATCTTTTGTTGTCAACGCCGCTTGTCTTCTTAAAATATGGAAGTATTGAGCAGCTGTCGTCAAATTGGTCACTGTCCAGTTGTTCTCTGCAGATAATTGTAAGAACCGTTCAAGACGTCCACTGGAGTGTTCTGGTCCTTGTCCTTCATAACCATGTGGCAGTAATAGGACAAGCCCTGACTTTTGCCCCCACTTCGCACGACCGGCCGAGATGAACTGATCGTAAATGACTTGAGCGGCGTTTGCGAAGTCTCCATATTGTGCTTCCCATAGTACAAGCGTTTCAGGCGCAAATACATTATATCCATATTCAAATCCAACGACTGACGCTTCAGATAACGGACTGTTATGGATGGCATAAGAGGCTTTTGCCTGAGACAGCATGTGTAATGGCGAGAAGGTTTCACCGGTTTTCGGATCATGCAGCACCAGGTGACGATGAGCAAATGTACCACGTTCTGTATCTTGTCCTGTCAATCGGATTGGTGTTCCATCTTTCAGGATCGTCGAAAAGGCTAGCGTTTCAGCTAATGCCCAATCAACCTTACCGCCATCATCAGCAAGGGCTTTTTCACGACGTTTCAGGATTTTTTCAAGTTTCGGATATACAGTGAATCCTTCTGGCCACTTCAGAAGATCGGAATTGATTTCCTGAAGTTCATTCAAAGGCACGGAAGTTTGAATGTCAGACAACCCATTGAAAATCTGTTCCGGAGCTTGGATCTCATCGATTTCATCATGTTTATTTTTCGAAACTTTTCCATATTTATCGTCTAGTTTGTCTTGAACTTCCTTTTCTATCTGTTTGGATTGGTCTTCTGTCAAGACACCTTCAGATTGTAAAACTTCTGCATATAGATGACGCACTGTTGGGTGATTATTCACTTTATCGTAGAGCTGCGGGTTCGTCGCAAAAGGATCGTCCATCTCGTTGTGTCCAAATCGTCGATAACCGATCAGATCGATAAGGAAGTCTTTCTGGAACTTTTTCCGGTATTCGTACGCAAAACTGATTGCAGCAAGACATGCCTCTGGATCATCAGCATTGACATGGACAATCGGGATTTCGAAACCTTTTGCAAGATCACTAGCATACTTTGTTGAGCGGGAGTCACTGCTTTTAGTCGTGAATCCTAAAAGGTTGTTTGCAATGATATGGACGGTCCCACCAGTTTTGTACCCTGGAAGCTGACTTAAATTCAATGTTTCAGCAACGATACCTTCACCAGGGAAAGCCGCATCACCATGAATCAAGATTGAAAACGATTTAGAAACATCCTGCTTTGGATAACCGGCTGAACCGCGATCTTCTTGGGCAGCACGAGCATATCCTTCAACTACTGGATCCACAAATTCAAGATGACTTGGATTGTTTGCTAATGTGATACAAGCAGGTTCATGATTTTCTTCTTCAATTTCACGGTCTGCACCTAAGTGATATTTCACATCACCTGTCCATCCGTAGTTGATTCCCATCGACCCTTCAGAAGGAACAAGGTCTTTATTCGGTGCATGATGGAATTCAGCAAAGATTTTATCATAAGGCTTACCTAATACATGGGCTAACACATTCAAACGACCACGGTGAGCCATACCGATCATGACATTGCGTGCTCCATCATGTACACCTGCGTGAACGATTTCATCCAACATCGGCACCATTGTATCCAGACCCTCGATCGAAAACCGTTTTTGACCGACGAACGTCCGGTGTAGAAATTTTTCAAAACCTTCCACCTCGCTCAACCGATGTAAAAGCTCAATTCGATCTTGAGGTGAAAGTGATGGATAGATTGCGTCAGACTCCACCATTTCGTCGAGCCATTTTCGTTCCTTATCATCATGGACATGGCTGAATTCAAATGCCAAAGACTTTGTATAGATTTGCTTTAGCTTTTCGATTGCTTCAAAACCGTCTTGTATATTTTCAGGTGCATCTTCCCAAACGACTTTTGCAGGAATCGCTTTCAAATCTTCAGTTCTGAGTTGATACTGACCTGGGTCGAGGAATGATGCATCCGTTTGTGGTTCATCTAGAGGATTGATTTTTGCGGCTAAGTGTCCATACGTCCGTATATTGTCCGCAAGCTTGACAGCAGCGACCACTTTCTTCATGGTCGTGGCATCACTCATAGATTGTGATGTATCAGATGGATAGCCTGTTACGCTTTCTGCAGACACCGGTGGTGCACCCCAGGTCTCAAAAAGTTCCTTGACTTCTGGATCAACAGACTCGGGAGCGTCTAAATATTGATCATAAAGCTCGATCGCATAGCCAAGATTGGGGCCATCAAACCCCTCCCAAGGTTGTCCCTTATTTGATCGGTTAGTACTCATTTGTTAATACCTCCAAAATGCTAATGATGAATTTTGTAATCTCGTTGGGTATTTTAAAGAAATTTGCTGCTATTAGTGTATCGTTTTCATGCCTCTAGTACAAATAAAGTGTACATGAGAATCAAAGTTTTTTCGGAGCATCATAAATTGAGGAAACGATGCCTAAAATATCCTGTATTATGGTATACCCCAAATTTAATGAGATGAGTCTTCTAATAGTAAAAACCCGTATTCTAAATTAGCATAAAATCAGATAGAAAACTATGCAAAATGAAAGGAAATTTTACTACATGATGTTTTTTATAGTTTTGTGAATTAATTTATAGATTTTTCCTCTTAATTTATCCATACTCAGGTAAAAGCAGCAAAAAAAGAGAACGTCCTATAAAGTTAGGAACATTCTCTTTGTATAGGTTTACCATCGTTGTTTTCAACCATTCCGAATCACTGAAAATATGTTAAGTTCTAGGTTACTGGATATTCTTTGGAGAAGTGCTCCCCCTGCGGTACTGTTCCCTTTTTGATTGATGGCCGGACCAATGATGCCGATTCCGCATCGACCAGGGACTGAACCGATGATACATCCACTGACACCGCTTTTTATTGGGAAACCGACCTCAACTGCATATTTTCCTGCTTCATTATACATTCCGGACGTCATCATGATCGCCTCGATCGTATTGATGTGTTCCATCGGAATGATTTGTTCCCCTGTTTTCAGTGACCTGCCCCCATTTGCAAAAAATGCTCCGAGCTTTGCAAGATCGGTTGTGTGAACGTCAATTGAATTGATACGAAAATACAAATCCAATGTTTCATCTATATCATGAGCAATAGCTCCAGTACTTTTCATGAAATAAGCGAGTGAACGATTTCGATCTCCTTTCAATTTTTCAGATTCATAGACCTCTTCGTTCATTTTAATGGAATTATTATTTGTAATCTGCCTTAATCTCTTAAGGACTCGACTGAATTTATCTTCCAGATCTTTTCCTTTGATCATTGCAGCAACGGCGATCGCACCAGCATTCACCATCGGATTGAAAGGCTTCGTTACATCGTGTGATTCAAGATGACTGATTGAATTGTAGAAATCCCCCATCGGTTCCATCCCGACATTTTGAAATACTTCATCTTTTCCGAAGTCATCCAGTGCCATCATCAGACTGACAATTTTAGATGCACTTTGGAGTGTGAACTTCACATCTGTATCACCTGCTGAGAATACCTCATTATCCATATCGATGATACAGACACCTAATTTATTTTGATCGATCGCACCTTGTCCCGGTATATCTTTTACAACTGATCCATCTCGAGAATACGGTCTACATTCCGTTACGAGCTCTTCCAACAGTTCGTTCGTTAATTTTTTCATAGTAAGACACCTCGAATTTTACTAGTCTTCCCCTTTCACCTATTCGTTCCACTACGAAGAAAATTTCAAACTGTCGTACTGTTTCATATCCGTGACTATCCGCACTGTTCATTTGTTTTTTGGAGTAGTTTTTCAGGTTATCCAGGCAGCTGTATATGGCATATAAAACTTTTAGCCCCTGCCTTTCAGCTTATTTATAAGAAAATTGCTGATTTTTGAGAAAACATGTGCTATTTTGTTGGAAACCATTTGAATTGGAGTAATTATATTGAATAAGAAAGTAGTCCTACATACGGCATTAGCCGGACTGATGAGTTTTTCATTATTAGCACCAAGTGTTTCAGCACACGATACCCTGGATGACATCTCGATTGAAAAAGGCTCTCACGAGGCAGATTTAAATGAAATTCCGATGTTAGATGGAGCAAAGAACTTGGATCATTGGAATGAAGCGGCAGCAGTTCCACTCAAAGAGTATAATGGGAAAAAGAATTCAACTGCAGATGTGTATGCGTATAAAGGCTTCGCTTATCTAGGAACTCATACATCAGGTGGTGGAAATGGCGGGGTCCGAGTCTTTGACCTCCAGGACCCATCCAACCCAGTTGAAGTGTCCAGATTTGCAGAAGAAATTCCAGGAACCTGGCAAGAAAAAGTTATCGTAAAAACTGTAAACACGCCTTACTTTAAGGGTGATTTAGCCGTAGTAAGCATTCAGCAGCTAAACCGTGATAATCCACTTTCCAAGGGTGGATTCCTACTATATGATGTGTCAGACCCATATGAACCTGAACGTTTAGGGTTTTGGGAACTTGATAAAAGGGTTCCAGGCACCCATGAGTTGTATCTAACGGTTCAAGGGAATAAGCCGCTTGTCTTGACTGCGAATCCATATGCGGATTACTACACACACGGGGAGCAAAAGGATTTTGCATTAGTGGATGTTTCGGACCCAGCTAACCCGAATACCCTGTATGAATTTGATCCAAGGATATTGGAAGAAGTACCAGACGATTTCAATGGTTATCACTGGGAGTCTCCTGACGGAAAAACACGGCCGGTCTTCAATCACAGTACCATGACTGACGAAAACGGCCAGACTGCATTCCTGTCATTCTGGGATCTCGGAACCATCATGTTGGATATTTCGAATCCGAACGACGTAGAATATCTAGGACGTACGGACTTTGCCCCAGATGTTCAAGGGTCAGCACACTCATCAGCTATTGCAAAGGGTGGAAATGTCTTGATTGAAACGCGGGAAGTTTATGCTCCTTCTAGAGAAGGATACGAAGAATCTTATGGTTATACTAGAATTTTCGATATCAAGGATAAAAAAGATCCTAAATTGTTAAGTACGTTCAAGACTGATCTTGTTGATAATATAGAGGATGGTGTCACCTTTGCGAATACGGTCCATGATCCGAAAGTACAAGGAAACACCTTATATCTATCCCATTATGCAGGAGGAGTACGAGCAGTCGATATCACAGATCCTTCCGAACCGGTTGAAATCGGAAAGTATGTTCCCGAACAAGCATATATCTGGGGGGTATTTGTAGACAGGAATTATATCCTTGCATCCGATATGGGTGAAGGCCTTAAAGTACTGTTGAAAAATAACGGACAAAAATAATAGCGATAAACAAGGAGCTGACTTATGGATGACCATCCAAGAGTCGCTCCTTGTTTACAATTAAAGTACTTAAGCAACGCCCAGGGCTTTACTGAGCTAAGTTTACATTACATTTGCTCTCCTAAAGCTCCTGGTTTATGTTGTAAGGTAAAAAGAGTTACGGTGACAGCCAGCAGACTGACAGAAGATAGTGTTAGAAAGATGAGGTTATCTGAAGACGTTAGTAGAACTGAAACGACTGGGGGGCCTGCAGCTACACCAATAAATCGCATACTACTGTAAAATGACGTAATCGTTCCCCTCTCTTCTTTCTCGACTCCTTCTGTAATCAATGCATCTAAACAAGGTAATCCAATTCCGATACCTAGCCCGGAAACAGAGAGAAATAAAATGATCATACCTAATGAATTCATAAACAACAATGAAAACAATGCACCAGTAGAAATCAAATTCCCAATCAAAATCAAACGATCCATACTTCGTTTATCGTTGCCTACCCTTTTGCCAGTAATATAAGAAGCCACACATAGTGTAAGAAGAGGAACGGCCAAATAAATTCCCTTCATGACTCCTGTAATATCGAATCGGCTCTCTAATGATGATGATAGGTAAATAAGAAAACCAAAGACAACAAACATGTTGAAACCACCAATGATGAAAACCCCGTACAACCACCGGCCGTTCTTTTTGAAAATCTGTTTCAACACCTTAAAAAATTCAGCGAATGGTTTAGGTTTATGGGTTTCTTTTGGAGGTTTTACAAATAACAACATCAAAATAACCGCGATTACAGCTAAAAACGGAACAGACCAAAAAGGGATATACCACGCCCAGATTGCAAGTAAAGCTCCTAATATCGGGCTGAGCACTTTTCCAAATGTATTGGATGTTTCGATTAGGCCAAGTCCGGCACTAACTTCATCCTCCTTTTTGAAAAGATCACCTACTGTTGGTATCACCACTGGAAACGCACCAGCTGCCCCTGCTCCCTGCAAGAGACGTCCAAACATGATCCAAGCATATGGATTGTTTGAAAATATGGCTCCCCATCCACTAATGACACCCCCTGCTCCGACCAGAATCAAGCTGGGAATGATGACTTTCTTTCGACCGAAATAATCGGATAGATAACCGGCAATAGGGATGAAGATAATGGCGATGACCGAATAAATTGTAATGATCAGGCTTGATTGGAAAGCTGTAATGTTAATTTCCTTTTCGATGATTGGAAGAACTGGGATGAACATCGAGTTGCCTAAGGTCATCAACAGTGGAATTGAAGCTAAAGCAAACAGAGCTAACTTATTCTCTTTCATATTCTCTTCTCCATCATTCTCCAGTATTTAGAAGCAGAACTTCACCCCCACATTTTTTACCTTTCGCAGTTCAATTATTCATGATCGAATATAAAGAAAACTTGGTAAAGCCAAGCCTTAGCCATTAGTTCCTCGAAAAAGCAATTGCTTTTCCTTCGTGCGGTGTATTGCTTCCGAAGCCGCCAGCTTGTGCACTTATACTGAAGAAAGTATTTTATGCTTTCCTTGAGTGCTAAAAAGAGACTGACCCATAAGTGTTTTGAATTCCTCCTTAAAAGCTTTGTGTTGGAGGTTCTTACACCTTCTTTTGGATCAGCCTCAATCTATTGCCAATTTGGATACGTTGTATGTACCCAAACCCCTGTTTTCATTAAGCTACTAGACTCTTACAAGCATCAGCACATTTGAAGCATGCTTCTGCACATTTTTGGCAGTGGTCATGATCATGCTTCTTACATTCATTACCGCAGGCTTCACAAATGTCTGCACATGCTTTAGCTAATTCTGCCGTAAAAGGAGTCCCTCTTCCTAATGCTTGTTCAAGAAAAGAACACATGTCTGCACATTCTCTATCCATACGGATACAATCAACCATCATTTTTACGTCATCTTCCTTCAGACATGCGTCATAACAATGGTTACATGCTACCATGCATTCATGTAAGGTGTTGATCAAAGATTGGTGATTTTCGTGTGACATCATTAGCCTCCTTTTTTAATATTGGTGCACTTTCAATATACCCGGCAAGGTTTTAGAGTAAACACAATATAAGCGAATGTTGCTAATTTATGGTATAATAAAATAACTGAAATTTCTAACACTTTAAAAGGAGGTTTTATATGTATCAAGTAAAAGAAGATGAGAAAATATTCATTTACACGGGTCCAGATGGTTCGGGTCGAAAAACGTTAGCGAAGATGGTTGCTACTGTTTTTGATATGGAAACGGTGCTATCGTACACGACACGGGAGCCCCGTCATTATGAAGAAGAAGGTAAAGACTATCATTTTGTAAGTGATGAAACTTTTCAAAAGATGCAGCAGCAGAATGAATTTTTAGAATGTGTCGATATAGATGGTTTCCGCTATGGTATCCGTGAACAGGACATTGTGGATACTTTCAAGAACCATAAATTAGTTTATCTAGCACTGAATCCTGAAGGTGCAGATAAACTGAAGCATATGTACGGAGAAAACGTCATTCGGATTTTCATATATGCAGATCGAGACACTGTCATCAAACGACAACAAGAACGGCAAGATGATGAGGCTGCAATCCTCCGACATATGGCACACTATGATGAAACCATGAATT
Organism: Pseudalkalibacillus sp. R45; assembly: GCF_052246725.1. NCBI lineage: Bacteria > Bacillati > Bacillota > Bacilli > Caryophanales > Fictibacillaceae > Pseudalkalibacillus > Pseudalkalibacillus sp. R45. The sequence continues at coordinate 85,658 of NZ_JBQQCL010000002.1, forward strand.
ACAAAAATGGTTGTGAACATGCTCTCGAGAATTATGATTTACCTCAAGTATCCTATCAAATTAGTGAGCTTGTTGAAACCTATCTGGACAGAAACTATATCGAATCCGAGTATTGATGTTAGTGAAAAAGCAAAAGTAAGGAAGTGAAAACAATGAAAGCTTTCAGAAAAGCACTCCGGATCATTGTATTTTCAAACCTTGCAGTATTTGGATTCATAATGCTCCTCCCTGCTCTCTTAGTCACGGGAGATATCGAAATTGTACGTGAGTTCATTGCTTTTTTGAATAAAGATTAGATGACTGTGGATTTACTGAAGCGTGTCCTGTAATTTTTGCAGGATACGCTTTTTTGGTGTGATAAATAATACTGTAGATTTGCTCACCGCACGCCCCGCGGAAAGCGAGCATCCTGGAGCGGAATCAACGACTTTCAAGAGCAACAAAGTTACGAAAACAGTCTTTTATTTAAACAATAGTGTTTCCCCTTTTCACTTTGGTTCGGTATTCGATATAATGGATCATATCGTAAAGTGAATGCAGAGGGGAATTTTAGATGAATTCTAAAGATATGCAAGAAAAGATAATCGAAAATTATCAACGGGATGAACAGATGATGATTCTTGTTTTTGCGCAATGGTGTGTAAACAATGATCTTGATCCTGAAGAACTTTATAAGAGAGCTTATCCAAAACAAGCTTCCAATCCATCGCTTAAACAGGCATTCGATCTTACTGTATCAAAAGAAGAAGCTGGGGAAATCGGTGATCAGACATTACTCGGTGTCTTATCAATGTTCGGTAACGAAGATCTTGCTTTTGTCATCACAGAGGAAATTGAAAAACGGAAGAAAAATAATTAAGAGAAACGATTGTTTAAAAACCAAGAGAGCTTGCGTTCCAAGCTCTCTTTTTATCTTTACTTAAAAGGTTTAGAACTCTTCTCTAAAGTTCTTTTCCTGCCTTATCCTTTGGTTAGTAGTTCATCCTCAAGCAGTTTCATGATCTTGAATGGGCCATTACTTTTATTGGAAGGGATAGTGAGTTTGATTTTTGTATTCGGATAGAACGCAGAATGGAAACTGACTCCAGGATCATACCCCATAACATGATATTTGAATACATCATCTGCTTTTTTATTGATCCAAATCCCGTAGCCATAATCGACATCAGACTTTACCTCAATATGAGGACTTAATAACATGTTTGTAGTCGGTTCATCTAAAAGTTTATAGCTGAATAATCCATCCCAGAACTTATTCATCTCTGGTGCAGTAACGTATGCACCTCCATCTGCTCCGCCTTTAATAGGAATGGAGTATGTATTTGTCCTCCAAGTTCCATCCTTTTCTTCAATATATCCCAGGGCTGTATGATCAGGGAGTCTATCTAATGAAAAATAACCTGACGCATCCATGCCGCATCTTCTGAAAATGTTCTTTTCTATATAGTCGGTAAATCCAACTCCAGTCCTCTGCTCGACAATCAAGCCAAGAAGGATGAATCCCGCATTATTGTAATGAAATCTTTCCCCAGGTTTAAAGGCCATATTTTTGTTTTGGAACATTGGGAGAAAATCTTTCAATTCTTTTAAAAGATACATAGGCTTGTTGATCCAAAGTTCTTCAAAGTCATCCATTATATCCTCGTCGAAATAATCTGGAATTCCGGCGCTGTGGGTCAAAAGATGGTGAACGGTTACATTGTAATCAAAGTTTGGGAAATCAAAATCCATACATTCCGTTATTTTTGTCTCAAAAGACAGCATTCCACTTTCTACTAATTGGCAGATCGCTACAGCTGTAAAAAGTTTACACCCTGAAGCGATACCGAATCGGGTATCTCTTTTATTTGCAATTTTTTCTGCTCGATTAGCATACCCTGCCTGTGTAAGAATGAGAGTCTCTTTATCCTTTTCCATATGAACGACACCGGAAAAATCTTCAATGCTATTGATTCGTTTTAATGTGTTTTCAATCAGTGATTCATTTTTCAGCACTTGCTTCCCTCCTCAAAAAACCAGTCTATCTACTTTTCTACAAAAAATAGGAAAGCCCTTTACAAATCTCTGTTATTCTAGCGAAATTCTACGGGTGATCTGTATGCTGATTACCCGCTCCATGCTATGGGAGCCATCTGGCAACAGTACAAATTAACAAGGTCAAAGAAAAAACTACACCCTGTCACAGGATGTAGTCATAAACTTTTAACTCATATTCTTCCCTTCTTCAAGTCGTTGCTCAAGCCACCCATGAAGATCACGGAAACCATCGAGAGATAGACGGATGGATTGTTTTTCATTGGATGCATCGATCATTTCTAAACAGACGTTCTGATCATTTTCTGTATACGTGAAAGCAAAACTCTTTGTTTCACCTTGTACCTCTTCCTCCCAATTGCACATATAACTCGTTAGAAATTTAATTTTACTGTTTCTGGTGGGTGCTGGTTTTGGTATTTCATGATTTGATTCATTTACACGTTCTGGAGATGCTTTATATGTTTCAGGTTGTTCCACAGGGCGTGTGCCTTCTTCCTTAGTTTGTGCTTCTGTTTCTCTAACAGAAGCCTCAGTTTCCACTTCTTCAGTTTCCTCTTCCATTGTTTCAACGGTAGCTGCGATCTCTGATTTAACTTCCTCGGTTTCTTTTGAATTGTTAGCTGTTGCTTCTTCGGAAATTTCAGCTTCTACACTCTTCAAATGGGGCTCAGCATATTTTTTGATGATTTCACTCATGTAATCCGGTTTGAAAGGCTTCATCAAATATCCGACTGCTCCTGCATCCAAAGCTTCCTGGATCATATCTTTTTGGTTACTGGCTGAACAAACAAGGATGACTGCTTCAGCGTCAATTTTCAAAATTTCTTTGATGGCTTCAATCCCATTCATTTCAGGCATTGTAAGGTCCATCATGACTACTTGAGGCTGGATGGTTTTATATTTATGTACAGCTTCTTTTCCGTTGACTGCTTCCCCAACTACGGTATGGCCATATTGCTTAAGACAATCTGCTGCCATTTTTCGCATGAAACTGGTATCATCGACGATTAGAAACGTATAAGACATTTGGATTCCCCCTGAATTTTATTCGTGCAGGCTTCAATTGACTGCTTTTAGTACTTCCTCAACTGTTGTTAGACCTTCTCGTGCTTTTGACAAGCCGTCATGCAACATTGTTTTGAACTCATTTTCTTTAACGTACTTCTTGAATTCTTCAATCGGCTTCTTTTGGAGGATCAGTTCGCGAAGTCCATCATCGATCGTCAAGACTTCATGGACCCCGATGAATCCTTTATAACCGGAATTGTTACAAAGTTTACAACCGTCACCTCGAACTACTGCTACTTTAGAGCTTTTATTCGTAGTAACGAAGGAGCGGAAATTACCGATTTTGCTTTTTTCTTTTTGGTCTTCTAAATCTATCAAGTCATGGGCTTCAAAAAGCTTCGACTCTTCATCAGAAGCAGGCATACTCTTTGCACATCTTTTACATACACGCGGTGCGAGACGTTGGGCTACAATACATGAAAGTGAGGAGGCGATCAGATAGGGTTCAATTCCCATATCCAATAACCGCCTGATGGTATAAATCGCATCATATCCGTGAATCGATCCAACAACTAGTCTGCCGGATAAAGCTACCCTTGTTGTAACTTCACCAGTCTCTGAATCGGGAATGTCACTGACCATGACGAGATTCGGGTCCTGATTCATGATTGTCCTCATTCCGTATGGAAACGTGAAGCCTAGAGCTTCATCAACCTGTACTTGCATGATCCCATTTATCCTTCGTTCCACCGGACTTTCTAAAGAAACGATTTTTCGCTTATCGATGTTCATATGGTTCAATATGGCATAGAGTTGAGTTGATTTTCCACTGACTGCAGGTCCTGCAATCAAGACCAAGCCTTTCCCCTTGTCCAACGAATCTTCTAATTTCTGTTTGTTCATATCGGTAAAACCGAAATCTTCCAGTTTGAAAAAGTCTTCCGAATGCTTCAATAAACTTAGGACGACACTTTCACCATCAATAGTAGGAACTGTTGAAACACGAATATCAAAGTCATTGTTATAAAAGTCTTTATGTATGTATCCGCTTTGAGGTAATTTTCGTTCGGATGTATCCATATTTGATATGGTTTTGATTCTTGCAATCACGGCCTCTTGCAACTGTTTTGGAATGATCTTTTGTTTTTCAAGCATCTGGTTGATACGATACCTGACCACAAGGCCCTCTTTATCAGTATCAAGATGGATGTCACTTGCGTTTTGTAGTAATCCATAGTCAATGATATCGGATAATTCTTTCACAGAATCCAATAAACCATAATGATCGATAATCGCCATTTCCAATTCACTCCGTGTAGCCAAACACGGTTGCACCACCATACCAGAAGCCACTTGAACATCTTTGATCACTTCTTGATTCAATGGATCGACCATCGCGACCTTCACTCTTCCATCCTTTTGTTCAATTGGTATCATGCAGTGCTTCCGAGCTACTGATTCATGGATCAGCTGTAAGGTGTTACTGCTCGGGGCAGCTTCATCCATATTGATTACAGGTATGCCGAGTTGAAATTCTAACGCTTCTACTAATTGACGCTCTGTAATCATCTCTTCTTCCACAAGGATTTCACCGATTTTCTTATATGAGTGTTTCTGTAATTGAAGTGATTTTTCCAGTTGTTCTTCTGTTATCAAACCATTCATTATCAAAAGTTCACCGATGCGCATTTGGACCTCCTTAAAATGTAATAGAATCTATCTGCATACTTATAAAACGAAAATTGTGAAATTCCAGCATAAAGCCATCCTGGCAAGAAATTAGTGAGAAAATGCGACTAGTCGGCGTCTACAAAAAAAGACATAAAAAGACAAGTGTTTTTGAGCAGCCCGACGGTCATGCCATTAGTAATGGTTTAGATTCGCGGCTTTGCGTCCCCGACTTTCGAACGGGTTTGCCTTTTATCATTCACTTGTAATTCGTGTTAAAGAGAAAATTTTGTCTAGGAAAAAATACCCTTTTGTTCTTGGTTCAATTATACTTGAAAGAAAGATTTGGAAAAATAGAGCGATATCACTAATTTCCAAAATAGTTTAAAAGAACCATTATTTTAAAATTAAAGGTATTCTGACAATTTAAAGTAGGTCCTATTACATATGAAATTCGGAAATAAGAAAGTCGTCGAACATTGTCAACGGCTTTGTGGTGAATTTCTTTTAATAAAAGGCTGTTTGCGAAAACAGCCAATAAAAAACAGCTTCGGTGGATCGAACCTGTTTTTGTTTGAAACCATTAAATTATTTTTATATGGAAAACTAATATCTATTTGGTATAGCGGTTTGCATAACTCGATGCTACCAGGGATTCTGGTTTGATCTTCGCTTCTATTCCATGCGCTTCTATTCTTGCGACCATTTCTGCTACGAATTCCCTCGTTTTATTACGCTTTCCTTTTCCGATATCCAGGTGTCCTTCCATTGTAAAGCTCGACCCTTTATACACATGTGGTAAAACGATTTGGACCAATTTATTTTTTAATGGTTCATTGAAAAGATATGCAACTTCCTCTGTTAGTGACGTTTCAATTGAAATCTTCTGATGTAAGTTACGGATTGCTTCAGGATATCGTAATTTACGATAGCATGCCCATGCCCCTCTCCCAACTCTTTGAATGACCAATCCTGTAATAAAAATCGTTTCATTTTGATAGACGTGGGAATCTGTTCCGATCATCAGCTTATAGTTACCCATCGGTTCCTTTTTCATGAAGGTTACAATATGACTGAATACCTCATCAAAGGTCAGATGGGAGTATGTCAAGTTTTTAAACGTCATCGGCTGGTCTGCAAAGAAACGCCCATTCATTTGCATCCATCTCCTTTTGTCGTTTTCTTGTCCTATTTAAAATAACCGAACATGACCGATATTATTTATGGCTTATACTATTGTATTCTTTTCTTATTCAAAGAGTGAGGGCATTATGCTTGCCATTATCTTGTTCCCTTTGATTTGCGCTTTTTAAGCCATCCCAAGATTAAAATTAATGGAATGAACAGCAGACTGATTGAGAAATCATACATAGGCCAATATTGCCCGATGGCTTCATTGTAATAAACAAGACTTGGTGAGACCGACAATGAAAGTACAATAAGAACCAACCCCATCGGGAACGTTAATGGGCGGTAGTCTTTCAGCTTGAATAGCTGAGCAAGACCGAGAGCAGATGCGTAAAAATAATAGGTTGATTTGATGAATATTGTGATGAGCCATAAAATCGCGATGATCGCTTCAATCCGTTCTAAGAACTCACCAATACTGATCTTTTTGGCTAAGGCGTAAGTTGGATATTGTTGGTGAGCAACCAATTCTCCTCCGAAAACAAGGACCGAACATAACATCAACAACATTAACAATAAACCTCCAGAGAATTGGCTGATGAACATGGCATTTCGTAATTCTTTCGATTTTTTTATATTAACGTATGGAAAGAACATGAGTAAGACAATCAATGTTTCCATATAAGGAAAAGCGATGAATGTCAAAGAACCTCTAAGCATAGGTTTAATACCATCACCTAGAACAGGTTGGATATTTTCAAAGTTGAATAAAGGAAATAGAAAAATAAAGAATAATACCGCTAGAAAAATAAAATATGGAAAAAGGATTTGGACTGTTCTGATCCAATTCTCAAGACCAAGCCTTGAGCCGTAGATTACAAAAACAATGAATAATGTAGTGATTGCTTCGATTGGGGTGTTAGGTAAAATTTGAGTTGTTAAGAAATCACCCAATTCTCTTAATAGCAAAGCAACTGAAAGAAACGGATAGAAGATGAAGAATAATGCGATGATCCTGCCTAAGAACTTCCCAAATAGAATCTCACTGTATTCCACAAACGTTTGATTTGGAAAAAGTTTACTTACTTGATAAAAAAGCATCACAAGACCCATTCCTACTATCATTGCGAAAATGCCGGAAATCCAGGAATCTTGTTTTGCTTCTACAGCAACGCTTCCAGGCAGAACTAGAATGGAGTCACCTACAGTCACCATGAATATTAGAAGAGCAAATTGTGCAACTGATATTTTCCCTTTTTCGATCATTCTGCACAACTCCTTCTATGACAGCAAATTAAAAATGAACGTATGGACAGGTTTATAAATCACTTCTATTGGATATAAAGGATTTGGTATTTTAACATCTGCCACCTCTAAGATACTCATGATGACACCAATTGACAATAAGCTGAAAAAAGTTCCACGCTCTCTCGAACTTGAATGATCTTTGAGATTTCTATATTCAACGAAATAAATCAAACAAGCTACTAACATGACTCCTAATGTTTTTATTACCATATAGCATTACTCCAATTCATTAACGATCGTATCACCGACTGTACCAATTCGACGGATCTTAAGGTTCACGTCTATGTTTACTTCCAACTCCTTGAAGGTTTCGTCCCAATTCTCCTTCAAGCTTTTCCATTTCCGTGGATGTTGCCGATTCACCACTTCTCCAAAACCGAATATGTCGACAGCGAACTCCTCCTGTACAGTTTGCACAGACTTTTCCATCGAGGAAGTAATAACTTTATTCCATTCTTGTTCTAACTTTAAAATGTTGTCTTGCTTTGTAATATCATATTTACAATTGACTTCGTCAATATTTCCTTCGCCTTTTACAAACACACTGATAACTGGAGTTTCACCCTTAAATTCACTTTTTATATTTGTGGAAGTCCTGATCAGATTCATGCCTATTTTCCCCTCACCAGGACAGTTGATTACTCCATTTGCTTTATTAACGTGATCAGTCAGGTAATTGTATCCTTTGCTTTCTTCTTCATTTAACCAGCCAATTAGTTTATCATCTTGAAAAACGGCTAAATCATCAAAAATAAGATTTCCTATGTCCGTTAGATCTTTTACATTTTGCTCAGTTCCAGCTTTTTCGATGTTTCCAATCAATTCGATCCCAGATAAAACAGGCTGTTTTCCTTTACTAAGCAGGTCACTTTTCAAGATATCGAGGGTGACTGCTTTCGTTGGTGCAAACAATTCTTCTGATTTTAACAATGATTTATACATTTTGTTTGCAGGTGCAGGCTCTGAAGGTGTAAATACCTTCAAAACAGTTTCAGCTTCAGTTTCTTTAGTAACGATAATAAAAAAATCAGTACGGAATTCATGATTTCTAGAGACAAAGTCCAGGACGTATTTCATGCTTTCTTTTGCTAATTCTTCCCCGATGACCAACATACGGATATGTGATAAGTAGATTTCTCTTGGGGATGACCTCAGAATTTTACGTAGGGCTTCTGTCAGTGTCTCCCCTGTTTCTTCATATACGATTACAGGTTTCCTAGACCCTCCTCCACCTGATTGCGTAGATATTTCTTCTGGATTCACCACTTGGACAGAAACTTTGAACTCTTCGCCAGCCATATCTAAACCTAATGCGAGAGTAATCCCTAATTCATCCAACTCTCGTACGTCCCAGCACCCAGGAAGGAATAGAAGGCATATAATCAATAGCAATCCTTGTCGTCGTCTCATGCTTACACCACCATGATTATTTATGAATTTTTTTGGGGCCGATTTGTGCTTTCTCTTTGGTCGTCTTGTGTATTAAGGAATTGTGGGCGATTTTTCATGGACCCCCAAGGTACACGTACTAGTGTGTCCTTTTGATCGCTAATGTTCCCTGGTCCTAATGGTGACATATAAGGAACGCCAAATGATTTAAGGCTGGAAAGATGTAAAGTAAGACCGAATAATCCCATAATGATGCCATATAATCCGAATGTTGCAGCTAGCCCCATCATAAGAAAGCGTAAAACCCTAATGGAGATGGACATAGAAAAAGCAGGTACGACGAAACTCGATATTGCCGTTATCGACACAACAATGATCATAGCTGGTGAAACTAAACCAGCAGTGTATGCAGCTTCACCTAATACAATCGCCCCTACGATAGAAATGGCTGAACCGACAACTCTCGGAAGCCGTGTGCCTGCCTCACGCAATATTTCGAAAGTAAATTCCATCAGTAAAGCTTCGATGAATGCCGGGAATGGGACACCTTCCCTCTGAGCAGCAAGACTAATCAGCAATGTCGTTTGAAACATTTCTTGGTGGAATGTAGTAATTGCAACATAAAGCGACGGTGCTAGTAATGAAATGAAAAAAGCGATAAGACGTAGTAAACGTAATAGTCCAAAATCGGACCGGTTGTAATAATCCTCTGCTGCATGGAAGAACTGGGTGAATACAGCAGGTAAAATCAATACAAAAGGTGTTCCGTCTACTACAATTGCTACTCGACCTTCTAAAAGATTGGCAGCTACCGTATCCGGACGTTCAGAATTGATAATGGTGGGAAAAGGCGTCAAGGTCTTATCCTGGATGAGCTCTTCGATATACCCGCTTTCTAATATGCCATCAATGTTGATGCAATCCAAACGTTTTTTAACTTCTTTTAGAATCGATTCATTTACAAGACCTTTGATATACACAATCGCAACATCCGTTTTTGTCCGTTTACCAATCTTTTTACTTTCGATCCAAAGGTTTTCATCTCTTATTTTTCTTCGGATGAGAGCAGTGTTTGTAATTAGTGTTTCAGTGAAACCTTCCTGTGGACCGCGGACGACAGATTGTGTGACCGGTTCTGAAACATCGCGTGACTTCCACCCTCTTGTCCTTACTGATACTCCAAGGGCATTTCCGTCAATCAGGATGACTGTATCACCAGAGAGGATTTCCTCAAAAACATCCTGAAACGTTGTAATTTCTTCCGCATGCCCTATAGTCAATAAGGTCCGTTTCACCTTCTCTATATCTGTAACCGATTCTTGATTATTTTCTGAGCTTCTGATTAGCATCAAAGATTCTAAAAGCTCTTGTTGTATATGTTTGTCTGACAATCCTTTCGTATAAATGAGGACAGCGGGAACTTTCTTTTGTATCAGAAAATCGTGGATGACAACATCCATGCTGTTTCCTAGCGTTTGTTCGATAAACTTGATGTTGTCTTTCAAGCATCTATAAAGATAATCGGAGTTTTCCGTTTCTTTCTTTTTTTCATATTTCCTTTTTTTATAACCCTTTTGTTTAAAAATATTCATAGACAAAACCCCTTCAATTCATATCGTTTTCAATTAAAGGGGAATGTATGCAAATTTTTCCTGACAAGAGATTAGGGTATTATACTGTTTTATTAGGGGGGATTTCACAGAATCAACAATTCAGAAAAGCTAAAAAAACCTGAAATCATTTGGTACATGATTCAGGTCATTAGATTTAATGGATGGTATAAGGTACCGGTTAATTCTTTTATGGAATTCCTGAGTTCTGAGGGATACGTTGCGATGAAGCATGTTGATGGTCCTGCAGGTTTTTTTAAATTAACATCTGAGTCTATGTGTTCACTTATCTGTACCTCCCATTGGGGATTGATTTGTTTCAATTCGTACAAGATCCCTTTGGAACCTACTGGCCAAACTGAAACACCGTCTAATTGAAGGAGCCTTTTAAAAATAGAAAGAGGAGCAATCTTTTGGCTTTGTTCAATCACTTCAAGTCCAACTAATGGAACCCCAATAACAGCGACTTCGAAGCCATCAAGTAACATACTTTGGGCAGGATTCCCTTTTCCTATTACGACAAGCCCAACGGCTGACTGATCCATAGGAAAATTACTTTCTGTACTGCCGCTGATTGATACATGCTCCATTCCTAACTCTGATAAGCCTTCCCATACTCCTTTTTCAAGGTTTCCCCATTCATCATCACCACAGAAGTTATGTAATAGTACTGATATTGGGGTTCCTCCCGCAGCCATACATTCCATTACGGCCACTCGAAACGAGTAATAGGAGACGATATCATAACCAACCTTTACTGCATCCATGTCTTTTTCGCCTATCGCTCCACTATTATCACTTGTGATGATCAGCTTTTCATCTTTATCAAAAGGGATAATGATTGCGTTTCTCATCGTTCTATCTCCTGCCCCTTAGCCTTAACTGAGTAGGATTGTATACGAGGTACAAGGAGAAATGTAATCGCTATATTGAGGACTGATCCGATTAGCAAGGAAGGAACAATGGATGCATAAAATGGCTCACCCATTAGGAACATGAATGGTAATGGAGCAATAAGTGCATTCCCCATTATAAAAATGAGTGCACTCAACACCTTGTTTCCATTCTGATAAAGTTTTGAAAAGAGAAGCACTAGTATTGCCATTTCCAGAGCGATCATGATATGAAAAGGACCTAACGGCATTCCGCCAAATAATGCCGAAAAGAGATGCCCTAAACAAGCAACGATTGCCCCAGTCCGACCACCAATCAAAACAGCAGCAACTAAAGCCGGAAAAGCATCAAGAGCGATACTTCCAATGATTGCTGGTACTTTAATCGCAGCCCCAGCAACGGATAGGGCTGTGAATAATGCTATTAAACTAAGTTTCTTGCTGGTCATGTTTCGTCACTCTTGCGCTTCCCTTTTTTAAAGACCTTCGCACTTCGAAGGTACTCTACGTCATTGACATTCAAGCGGAAGTTGATGACTCGTCCAAGTGCAAAAAAGTAATCTGACAACCTGTTCAAGAATTGCAACGGTATACTTGGAACCTCTTGTTCTGTTTTCATCAAACGTACAACCAATCTTTCTGCTCTTCTTGTCACTGTACGTGCAATATGAATTGTTGCGGCAGGTTTTGAACCGCCGGGTAGGATGAAACGTTCCAATTCAGGAGCTTCTTCAATGAATGAATCGATTTTCTCTTCAAGGTATGTGATCGCACCCTTTGTAAGTTTGAGTTCCCTCTTTTTTGAAACGGTTGACAAGTCACCACCGCAGTCAAACAATTCATGCTGGATTTTTTCAAGGTCTTCCAGAACATCTTGAAATACAGCTGGATCTAATTCTGTCATCGCTTGTCCAACAAAACAATTCACTTCATCAACTGTCCCGTAGGCTTCTACTCTGACATCGTCCTTATCGACTCTTCCTCCAATCAGACTTGTTTGACCTTTATCACCTGTTCGTGTATAAATTCTCATCTTCCAACTCTCCTCCTATTTGATTCGTTGATGGATGCCATACCAGATCAGATCGACTCGATCAGCTTTTGTAGCCGTATCTTGATAACACCAACCTGTTACATCCCGCCATGTCCGCACACTTATTTCTAAAGGGACGATTCCTTTAGAAATATCCGTTCCGATCAGAATGACTCTGTTTTTCTGATTTTCATTTTCCCATCTCTGCCATTGAATTAATTTTCTATTCCAGCTACTTCTGGTTTCATCGATATCCCTTTGCAAAATCATTTCTTTGATCCAAAGTTCAACCCCCTCAAGAATCAGCAGTTGAGACCTGATTTGTATTGGATCTTCCAGCAGATTTTTGCCCTCATACGCTGAAACCCAATGGAAATTATCAATAGTGGGAAGGTCGTACAGATTTTTCACCCATGCCCTTTTGCCATTATAGGCACCTCCCGTAACAAAGTGCATCGCTCTCCCCTCCTCAATGCTTCTTTTTCGAAAATAAGCTGTAATCCAATTCCATGTGGTACAGTCCACTCCCAGAACTCTTTCCCAATCGGAGCAAATTCACGCAATAACAGTCTGATCACGCCTCCATGTGTTACGACAGCAGCACGTGAACAATTGGCATCAAACATTCGATTTACAATCTTGTTCCAACCCGTTTGAACCCGACATTGAAAGTTTGAAAAAAGTTCGCCATCAGGTGGTGAATGTGTAAACGGATCAGATAACCATCTTTGGTAGTCACTGAGATCTTTCAGTTGTGGATAGGTTTTCTTTTCCCACTTTCCGAAGTTCATCTCGCGAAATTCAGATAGATATATCGGATCTTTGGTTGGAAAGAGAAGTTTTGATGTATGAATACAACGCCTCAAATCACTTGAGAAATAAAGATCGTAGGACTGTATTATTGGTCGTATGGACAATGCTTCCTCTATCGATAAAGGTGAATCGGACCAGCCGAGATAAGCCCTCCGTTTGTTTTCTTCGGTTATACCATGACGGAATAATGCAACAACCAGATTGTCATCCATAACATCAATTCAACTCCTTCAACCGATCCTCCTAGCACATCACCAGTAATGCCGCCAAACCATTTGACTGTTTTTGAACGTAGGAAAATGAAACAAATCACGACAACGATGAACATGATCAAAATAGGAAAAAACGTCCTAAAATCAATCAACGCAACGAGCCCGGTGAGCCCTATCCAAAAGACTAAATAAACCAAACGTATTGAAGAGTCTCCAGCTTTTCGAAAATGGTAAGCAAGTCCCTCTTCTTTGGCTAGTGGTACTGTCATAAGAAGCAGCCCCATTATCCCTTTACTTAAAAAAGGTAGAATGATGATCAATAGATAAGATGTAAATGTAATTCCAGATACGATTTCATAAATGAACAAAAATTTTGCGCTTAATAATACAATGACTGAAAGTACTCCGAATGCACCGGTGCGCGGATCCTTCATGATCTCCAGCCGTTTCTCGATACTGGAATAGGAAAAATAAGCGTCGCTCGTGTCCATCCAGCCATCAAGATGGATCCCGCCCGTCAAAAGGATCATTACAAACCAGATTATGAATGCAATTGCAAGATTTGAAAACGGTGTCCATTGAAGGAGAAAATAGACAGTTAAAGCATATATAAAACCTTGAAACAACCCTAACAACGGGAAGGTTTTTACTGCTTTTTTCAAGTGGTCATCATCAATACTTATTTCCACAGGTATGGGAATCATCGTAAAGAATTGAAAATTGATAATAAAACCATACAAATACTTCATTTATTGCTCTCCGCTTCAAAGATGATTGCTTTCAAAAGAGTCCAGTCAAGGTTCTTTTTTAGTCGTTCGGCAAGGGAATCAAACCGTTCTTCCTTCAGATGAGCAGCATAGATAGGTGATCTATTCTTTAATCCTTTATGTTCACGTATCTGGTTCAACCATTCATTTCTCCAATCATCATTATGGAACAAATGATGAAGATAGGTTCCGATAATGGTTCCATTTTCATTGCAGAACCCCTCCATTCGGCCATTTTCAAGTTCAATGAAATTTTGTTTTGATTCAGCGTGTGTTGTCTTTCCTAAGTGGATCTCATAACCTTCAACCAATAGTGAACCTCTTTTGTTACAGGAGAGTATCGACCCTATTACTCTTTTCGTGTCTTTGACCGGATGAAAAACAGTTTGAGCAGAAATAAGTCCCAATCCTTCTACTTTTTTGCCAATGACCCCAGTATCCGATCCAGCTTCATCAATAATGAAATTGCCAAGCATCTGAAAACCACCACAAATCCCAATCAGAAACCCGCCTGTTTGGGTAAAATCTTTTATTTGACGATCGAGATCAACGGACTTCAAGTAATCTAAGTCATTAATTGTGCTTTTCGTTCCAGGAATGATGACGGCGTCGGGATTTCCGAACTCATCCCCATGTTTGACCCAACGGATAGACACATCCGGTTCATAAGCGAACGGTTCGATGTCGCTGTAATTTGAGACATAAGGTAAGTGCAAGACGACCAAATCGATTTCTCTGTTTTGGGATTTGGGTAGTTGATTCTGTAACGATAAGGAGTCTTCACTTTCAATCCCATGATGGTCGATATAGGGAATGACACCTAGAACAGGGACCCCTGTCTTTTCTTCAAGCCATTGAATCCCATCATTGAATAAACGGATATCTCCTCGGAACTTATTGATGATCAATCCACAGACCCTCTCCCGTTCTTCTGGTGCCAGTAACTCAAGCGTCCCAACTATACTTGCGAATATTCCACCTCGATCGATGTCCGCGATCAGCACGACTGGCACATCAGCCATTTCAGCCACTTTCATGTTTACGAGATCACGGGATTTCAAATTGATTTCAACCGGACTGCCTGCCCCTTCAATGACTAGGACATCATATTGTTGCTCCAAATACTCAAGGGCAGATTGAACCACTTCTATCCCTTTGTCATAAAACTGATCCCGATATCCTTTTCCAGACATCGTTTCGAGCGATTTTCCAAGAAGGATGATTTCAGAATGCTGATCAGATCGCGGCTTCAATAATATTGGATTCATCCAAACAGATGCTTCCGTCCTTGCAGCTTCAGCCTGAATTCCTTGAGCACGCCCTATTTCTTCTCCATGAATGGTGACATAAGAATTATTAGACATGTTTTGTGATTTGAAGGGTGCTACCTTCCACCCTTCATTTGCAAACAAACGACAAATAGCTGTGGTCAACAAACTCTTGCCTACATCAGAAGCTGTCCCTTGAACCATGATTCCTTTCATCTGCTCCTCCTTTCATCAAAACCGGAACACCAGATTCGACTAAAAACGCTTGATCCGACTGTTTCACGATTTCTTGGTGCAAACGTCCTAACATTTTTTTATATGAAAGAACAAGCTCGTTCGCCTGAAGTGGTTCATTTAAGATTTCATTACTGACAACGATCAGCGATTGGCAGTTTTTCCTTAACCGTCCGATTCCACTTAAAATGGAACCCATCATCCTGTTATTTTGAGCAGTTTCATCACCGAAAAGTTCATTATTCAATAGCGTCGTCAAACAATCGAGTAGCAAGATGTCTTTGTTCGTAAAGTTTTCAGTAAGCAGACCAATATTTTTGGACTGCTCCCAAGTTTTCCAGTTCTGGTTACATTGATGTCTTTGTTGTTTATGCTTTTCAATCCGCAGTTTCATCTCTGTGTCTGAAGGCAAACCTGTTGCAATGTAATGAAGGTTTCCACCCTTGGAAATCGCTTTTTCCATAGCCATCTTCTCGGCAAAACTGCTTTTACCGCTTCGGACACCACCCGTTATAAATATCATGTGTGAGGTTGTTTCCATTTTTTTAACACCTTGACCAACTCATTATTTTCACCTGAAGATTTGATGGCAAAACGAAGCCAATTTCCATCCAAACCTGAGAAATTGAACGTATGCCTTGGGACAATCCCTTGTTCGAGAAAATGCCGAAATAACGGTAGTTGATCTTCACAATCAGGATCTCGAAAAAGATAAAAGTTAACCTCTGAAGGAGAGAATTGGTACCCTTCTTTACTGAAAAACGCAAATAGTTTTTGACGTTCTTCACTTATATATCTTCTTGTTTCCTGTAAAAAGTCAGTGTTTTGTATACAAACCTCACCCGCAGCAAGCGCTAGTGAATTTATACCCCAATGTGTTTGGAACCTCTCAGCTCGACGTATGATTTCAGGAGGAGCCACCATATAACCTAATCTCAGTCCTGGAACAGCGTACATTTTCGTCATCGAACGAATGATGGTCAGGTTTTCGAATTCCTCGACATATGGGATGAACGTCCGGTAATCATCCAACATGTCATAAAAGGCTTCATCCAAGATGACTTGGCATTGTGCTTCTTTGCAAGCTTTTATCAATGCCAAAACCATTTCAAACCGATACTGTACGCCGGTCGGATTGTTTGGATGACATAGAAAAAGTGCATCAGCTTTCTTAATTTTGTGTAAAAGTTTACCGATATCCAATGTCCAAAAAGGTTCCTCGAGCTGATGATAGCTGATGTTGCATTCATTTACGCGGCAGCTCTTTTCATATTCTGAGAACGCAGGCTGGACAATAAGTACATTTTTACCCGCCAAAAGCCTTGAAACGAGACTGATCACCTCGGCACCACCGTTTCCGATCAGAATGGACTGCGGATCGACTTGTTCAATTTCAGCAATGCTCCTTCTTAGAGAAGTTGCATGTGGATCAGGATAATCTATGATTCTATGAAACATATCCATCCATTGTTCCTTCAATTCAGAAGGCGGTCCCAACGGATTGATGTTTGCACTGAAATCAATGATCTCCTCTGGCATTGGGATATCGATTGCTTCGTATAAATATTTAGGATTAGAACCATGAGGTGGCCAGTTCATACAACATCCCTCCTATCCATAACAAGCATAGAAATCCTGTTACGGTGTTTTGCATGATTGAATTCGCCTGTTTGATATGATTACTTCCCAAGGGCACAATAGGATCTCCCATCACTGATCGTTTAGAAATGACCCCGTCATAATAGTTTATTCCGCCAAGTTGAACACCTAGCAAAGCAGCAACGGCTGCCTCACCCCATCCACTGTTCGGACTTGGATGTTTTTTCGCATCACGTTTCCAAATCCTCAAGGCGTTTTTCCTATTGAGGTGTGTCGGTTTGTTGCAAATCATCATTACCAATCCAGTTAATCGACTGGGAATCCAATTGACGATATCATCCATTTTTGCTGAACACCATCCGAATTGATGATATCTTTCATTGCGGTATCCGACCATCGAGTCACAGGTATTTATCGCCCTATAGACCATTGCGATTGGTGCTCCGCCAACCATGGACCAGAACATAGGAGCTGTTATTCCATCACTTGTATTTTCAGCAACTGTTTCCACCACACCACGGGTGATTTCACCTTCATCCAATTTCTCGGTATCACGTCCGACAATGTAGGAAAGTTCCTTCCGAGCCTTGCTTAGATCTGCTTGTTTTAAAGGTTGATAGACATTCATTGCAGCTTGTTTCAAACTCTTGCGGGCTATTGTAGTCGAGATGATGATCCCCTCTGCCAGTATGCCTATATAAGGATGCACTTGATAAGAAAACCATACGATCAAGGTTGTAATTGACCCGACAAGTAATACAACAAAAAGGATCATGAAGACTCCTTTTTGTAATCGGAAACGACCTTTGTTCAATTTTGTGTCTAGAAAGGCTATCAATCTACCCATCCATCGGACTGGATGAGGCCAATTAGGCGGATCACCGATCAATGCATCAATAACGAATGCGAGTGTAATCGCGCACAAATGAAACAGGATCATTTCCGTTTCCTTTTTTCATAGTTTAGAATCGCTTCGGTCGTACATTCGTACACTGCTTTTCCGATCAGTTTTCCGAGAGGTGTGATTGATCCAGCAAAACCGAGCTTTTCCCCAGATTGTGTAGCAGCAATCATGACGCTGTCAGTTGACGTCCCAGTCGCAAATGTACCATTCGCTTCATCTTTTATCTCTTGATCATGCAAAACCTTGACTTTAGCTTCTGTCGCTGTCATCACACTTTGGATGAATGCCTCTTCTGTCATATTTCCATTGACGAATATCCAAGTATTGATCGTTCCGGGTTGCATCTCAAAATCGTGAAGTATACTTTTTGAAGCATCAATTGCATTTCCTACTCCGGCAGTGACGATGACAAAGATGGAAAAACCATCTCCTTCATACGAGTGGAACGCTGCGTCTTTCAGGTGAACTGCGGTCATCATGCCAACAGAATCAGAGGGTTCAAACCCATGTTCTTTTAGATATTCAGCCATTTCTTGTTTGTGGTCACTGCAATTATAGTCAAGATCGACATGTCTATTGATGAATGTTTGGTGCCAACCTGTTCCTGAGCCGATTACACCTGATGACATCGTCCGTAACGGCACTGGTGCTTGTAGTACGATCCGTTCATCGGACACTGTCAAATTCATTGAGTCGATCTGGATTTCAGTTGGTTTCTTGGTCAACATTTTCGGCAGCAATACCATTTGTGGTGCGGGTACCTTCGGATGTGGCTGCTTTTCGATCGTGGTTTGATAAACGGTTTCGATCCGCTCTTCTCGTAAGACTTCATTCGGGGTTTGTTGGATATTGATTGATCCTTTATCCAATAGTAATAACCGATCACAATATAATCCCGCAAGGTTCAGGTCATGGAAAATCGAGATGACCGTCAGCCCACGTTCCTTCGTCCATTGCTTCAACAGGTCCAACAGCTCTTTTTGAAACGAAAGATCCAAATGGTTCGTTGGTTCGTCCAACAACAAGATATCGGGTTCCTGTGCCAATGCTTGAGCTAAAAATACGCGTTGGCGTTCCCCACCTGATAAAGACTGGATATTTTTATTCTGAAAGGCTGTTACCCCCGTTTGATTCATCACTTTGTTGACAATGATTTCATCTTGCTGGCTCCACGATTGGAACCAACCTTTTTGATGTGCATATCGCCCGAGGGAAACCGTTTCTCTTACGGTATAAGAAAAACCCTGGTCAGAGTGTTGCGGAAGGACAGCAACAACCTTTGCCAACTCCTTGGATGGAAAGCTTTCAAGCGGTTTATCATTGATGAAGACTTGCCCTTTTTGACATGTCAAAATTCCACTGATCATCTTGAGTAAGGTCGTTTTGCCACTGCCATTCGGTCCTAAGACACCGAACATTTCTCCCTTTTCCACCTTAAAGGTTATTTCTTTTAAAATCGGTGCATCGCCATAACCACCAGATAGGTTTTCTACGCTTAGCATTTAACCACTTCTTTCCGTCTTACGTTTGATTAAGATCAGTCCAAATACCGGTGCTCCGACTAGAGCTGTAATGACACCAATCGGAAGCTCTGTCGGCGAAATCACTGTTCTTGCAACTAGATCTGCAAGAATCAGGAACCCACTTCCGGTTAATATGGATAAGGGTAATAAGTGCTTATGATCAGGTCCCCATAACAACCTGGTCAAATGCGGAATTACCAATCCGACGAACCCGATCGTTCCAGAAACTGCCACAGCTGCTCCTGTCAATATCGAACCAGCTGTCAAAATGACCATTTTCCTACGATGGACATTTACACCGAGATGATGGGCTCTTTCTTCCCCGAAAGACATCGCATTCAATTCATTTGCGTTTATAAGGAGAATAGCAGAACCGATGGCGAAGAACGGTAAAATGATTTTGATGTATTCCCATCCTCTCATCGAAACGCTTCCTAAAAGCCAGCCAATGATTTGTCTCAATTCATCTCCCGTCAATGCAATCATTAGGGAAATGACAGCTCCAAGAAAAGAACTGAAAATGATACCGGTTAAAATGATTGTCTCCACTCTCATTGAACGTTCAATTTTCCGTGCAAAACTGATGACGAGAAAAATCGTGATGAAGGAAAATAGGATGCTCAATAAAGGAAGTGTAAAGGATCCCACAACTGGTATCGACAATTGGAAAAAAAGTGTGATGACTGCCCCTACAGACGCTCCCGAAGATACCCCTAACGTATAAGGATCTGCTAAAGGATTCCTCAATAGACCTTGGAATGCTGCTCCGGCAATCGCGAGAGCAGCACCAACAATACCAGCAAGAATGACTCTTGGAAGTCTGATGTTCATGACAATGCTTGTGTACATCGAGTCGATATGATCGATGGATGTGAACGGAAAAATTTCATGACCTGCGATTTGGATGATTGCTAACGCAGGCACAGAAACAGTACCGACTGATATACCTAAAATGATAGCTATGAACAGAAAAGCGAAAGCCGAAAGGTAAGCTAGTATTCTATTATTCTGTAAATGTTTCTGGATAAACCGCCTTTGCAAGTTCCTCTACTCCTTCAACAAGCCGTGGACCAGAGCGTGTTACAAGATCTGAATGGACGTCATAGACTTGTTTCTCTTTTATAGCTGTAACATCTTTCCATCCTTCTCTGGAGAAGACTTGTTCTTCTGCATTTTCAGTATAATATCCATAGGTTGTGATGATGACATCAGGGTTTTTCTCAACAACTGCTTCTTGATCGATCTTCGCCCAACCGTCCAAATCAGCGGCTGCATTTTCAGCATTGATGATCGTCAACATTTCATTCATGAAAGTATTTTTCCCAGGTGTGTAGATTTCGGGTGCGGGTGAAACTTCGATGAATACTGATTTTTTCTCAGATATTTCTTGTGTTTTCGTTTTGATTGCATCGATTTCTTCTTTCATTTCACTTACAATTTGATCAGCTTCTTTTTGTTTACCAGTTGACTTTCCAATCATTTCGATAGACTCATAGACCTGTTCGAAGTTTTGTGCGTCGTTAACAACAAGAACCTGAATACCAGCATCTTTCAACTGTTTGAATCCTTCAGTCGAGTTGTGTGCACTGGACGCATGGGCAAGTACAAGATCAGGCTTCAGGGAAATGATCTTCTCGATATTCAGTTCTTGTCCGCCAACTTTTTCTTTACTGTTTGCTTCCTCAGGGTAATTATCAAAGTCTGAAACACCGACGATATTTTCACCAAGTCCTAAGTCAAAAGCTATTTCTGTATTGCTTGGAATGAGTGATACGATTTTTTCAGGCTGTTCTTCTATGACAATTTCTTCATCAAGCGCATCCTTTATAGTAATTGGAAAGGAATCACCTTGATTGCTTTCAGAGCTTTCTTGGTTGGATGTATTTTCGTCAGCTGGTGGTTGATCTCCGCCACATCCAGCGATCAATCCGATCGACATTAATAACGTAAATACAAATAAGATCAATTTTTTCATTACATGAAGCCTCCTGTTTGTTGTGTTTGCATAAAAAAACATCTTCATAAGTGATATGAAGATGCTGTTAGATTCGAATCAGTTGATAGAATGATCGAACTTCGTAACACACCCCCTATCCGCGTAGGTTTTGTCAGTGGTTTCAGTGTTGGCAGGTCTCCTGGCTCATGGTCATCGTCCGCTGCGCCTTCCCGTAGTTTATTTTCTACAGTGGCTTAATGCAGCTGACTCCCAATTACAGTGGCGGGACCGCGTTGGATTCTAACCAACTTCCCTATTAAGTCTTTGAAAAAAAGACACCAACTCTGTAAAACTATGAAATTTTCCGCTATGTTTGATTATACACTACATTTATAATCAATAGGCAAGACTTTTCAGAAAAGTTTTTGTTATAAAGGCATTGTTTCATTAAATCGAAGTGATGATAGCTTATTTGAGAGAAAGCTCTGTTAGATTTATAGTTTAGTTTTTATTGTTGATTTCTGCGAAACTTCACTGTCGGATAACCTTTAACGGACACAGGAGACCTTATTTGACCAAATCACTATGATTTTACAAAACTAACGGACATGAGAGACCTTATTTCGTAATTATCGGGAAAATCAGCTGTTTTGTTCACAAATAACGTCTCTGGTGTCCGTTATAAATTCTGAAAGACCGTTTTTGTCACAAATAACGTCTCTGAAGTCCGTTAATTTATGAAATTAAGTAATTCACGCTATTTAAACAGCGAATCATCTGTGGGTTCTCGCCTCACTCAGTTTTCCAAGAGGGTCGCGAAATTCAATAAAAAAGCCCCACTAAGGGAGCTTTTAAACTTCTGGTGTAGGGGTCGGTTTAGCGTACCCGTCCTTATATTGTTCATCGATCATGTTTCGGATTTCTTTTACTGATTTCCCATCTTTGTATTCAAGCATCGACTTCACCGCGGTATCCAGGCATGCTTTACATCTTGTTGCATGATCATCCCATACGAGTGAGCCATCCGTTTTATTTTCATGTATGAAGCAATCATAGTTGTTCTTATGGTTTGCTGACTCACCGCAACCGCAATAGCAAGGAATCTTTTCAAGGAGATCCTGATGCATTGCTGCTGCTCTGTAAATATTCTGCATATCTTCAGATTTATCATTTAAAAATGTCGGGATAGCTTCTGTGGACGCCGTTTTTTCACGCAAGTCACCATTTGCTAATTGATGCACTTCACCATGAGACTCTTGAGATTCATTATGCTCATCATTGGAACATGCACCCACAAGCGAAATACTAAGGATAAATACCAAGAATAAACTACTTAATTTTTTCATTTCTATTGTTCACTCCATTGTGTATTTTCCTATCTATCATAACACTATCTACTGCATGTGGTGTAATGGAAATGTATTAGAATTGTGACAGTCCTTTTGTCAGACTATAGTTTGAGTATAGTTACTGCTTATGAAGGAAGGTAGATAGACAATTTTTCGATATACTAGCACAAAGCCATGTTTAGGAGGATTACATGTTATTTCATTATCATTACTGGACGCCAAATTTAGAACAAATGGAAAATCATTATCTGAAACTAGGATTTCGGGTCCATCAACGAAATGGAAAATTGAATGGTAAATTCGATTCATTCAATCCCCCGTTGACCTGGGAAGATTTCAAGGATAAGGGTATTCTATTCAGGATCATCGAAATGAAAAAAGGAAATGTGAATGTTACATTCGGATATGGAAAACGGAGCACCTTTGACCATATTGGATTTTTGGTTACAGAAGATGAACATGATCAACTATGTCAGCAAGCCGATATCATGGAGTGGACAGTGAAAACTGGGGAAAGACGTACGTTCATATCTACACCCTATGACTTTTCCATAGAACTTCAAACCCATCGTGACGTCATTGACGCACAGGAAGATACTTCTACAATTGATAAAATGAAAATTGTTTGTGCACAAGCTGGTCTCGAAAACGATTTAAAGCGTCTTTTCAATAAAAAAATCGACCCGATTGAAGCGATAATTGGTAACAGGACAGAAATTTTAGAAATACACATCAGCAATATTGGACTCGAACAATCAGAAGACCCTTGCGGAGTCCTTTTGAAAACGATTTAATAACATAGGTGGTGATCGAGCAATTTGTAGGGAACTTGAGCAATTTTGGTGTAATCTTGAGCAATTTAGTAAATTAGACCTAATCTGCCTCAGGTAGATGTAATGCGAAGTGAACCCGCTTGTCAACGGGTTCACTCAATTCGATAATATCTGCTTCATCCAACCTTGATCATTGCTCTAAAAACTTTCTACGATAATTGCTCAGTGTGAGTAACGGCCAGATGTATCTATAGCTGTGGTAATGGATATAGAAACCACCAGCCATCCCCTGTCCCTTGGGGTAAGTAGTCGTCCAGTCTTCTTTCTCTCCTTGATCGATCAGATAAGCGATACCCTTTTCAATCTCTTGTGTACTATTATCGGCATAAGCGATCAAGGCATCAACAGCCCAGGCGGTGTGCGTCAAGGTACTTTCTCTGAGAGGAACATATTTCCGTTCGATATCGCTTTTACACGACTCCCCCCATCCCCCGTCCGGATTCTGGATAGATTGTAGCCAATCTGCAGCTTTTTTTATAGAAGGATCGGTGGTAGTTTTTCTGAATGCAGCCATTCCCGTCAATGCTGCCCACGTCCCGTAGATATAACATATCCCCCAGCGACCGTACCAGGATCCTTCCTTTCGTTGGTTGTTTTTTAGCCATTTTAGCGCCTTTTTTATCGCGGGATGATCTTTGTTCATTGAAGAGTAATTACCGAAGAACTCCAACGTCCTTCCTGTCAAATCTGCTGTAGATGGATCCAATAATAGATATTCAGCACCCTGGATCGGAGCAAGAGCAAGCCATTTTTTATCGACACCGCGTTCAAAAGCAGGCCAACCCCCGTCGTCATTCTGCATCGATAAGATCCATCTGATCCCCCTGGACCAGGATTGTTGATAGATGGGCTGCTCCTCTGTCACCTCACAAATGGATCGAAGGCTGGCGGTAGAATCATCGACATCTGGATTAATCGTATTGATAGACGAAAATCCCCATCCTCCAGGCATCGTATTTGCATTTCTCAGGACCCAATCCCCAAATTGGGTGTGCTGGCGTGATAACAGATAACGATTGGCCCGCTGGATCACATTATGAGACTGAGGTACTCCCGCACCCTGTAGGACATGTGATAGTAAAGCCGTATTCCAGACATTCGCGGTTGTATATTGCATATGAAGATCATCACCAATTTGAACGGCCATGTTCCTTAATCCATTGATTGCCTTTACCATCATTGGATTCTTCAAAGTGTATCCCAGCGCATTCAAAGCAAATATCATCAAGAAGGTCGAACTGAAATAACTTAATAACGTTCCGTCGGGTTCGATACGTTTCAGCATGTATTGTTCGGCTCCCCTCACTGCCTTCCTTTTTAAATCAGCAGGTTTATCGGTCATTTTTTGAAATTGATGTTTCATAGAGGCTAATAGATTTCGCCAATCTTCATTCCGCTTTTCAAGGTCTGTGTCCGTGTTATGGACGAATAAATCGCTGAGATCAGGAGTACGGGATATGGTTTTTGTGTATTTAAAATGAGAAAGGATGAGGAGCGGTGCAATATTCGCTCTTCCAAACACTGAAAAATCATAGAAATTGAGCGGAGCACTAAGTGGGAACAGGATGATTTCAATTGGTAAAGGTAGAAGTGATTTCCAAGGATATTGACCTGTTATTGCTAGCAAGGTCTTCGTAAACGTTTCTGCTCTTTCAATCCCACCCTTCTCAAGAATGAATTTTTTGGCGGCACGCATTCGGGACTCCTGTTTACTGACATATCCTGAGTATAATAACGCGTAATAAGCCTGGATCGTAGATGATAAATCTCCCTCTTCCGCATCATGGAATAACTTCCAGGAACCGCTGTCCTCTTGTTTTCCTGTTATCCGTTGAACGACGGCCTGTATCAACATTTCATCATTTATTTCAAACGAACGTAATAAAATGATCATATAAGCATCTGTTGCAATACCCGTTTCGAAGGCGTAATCCCACGAACCGTCTTGCGTCTGGTCTTTTATTAAAATCGAAATGATCCGATTGATTTCACGATCGATTCCATCTTTCAAGGTCATCTACCTCCCCTATACCAATACATATTCGGTTGTATCAGTTCCAATTCGTAAGAGAGGAGCGGATGAGGATTTTCAAGATTACCAAGCCAAAAACAAAACCAGAAAAAATTTCTGGAGAACTACTTCAACTAAAAATTGAGCTTCAGGAAAAGTTGAGCATGGGTTCTTATGCAGATTCACCTTCGTTAACTGCAACTGAAAGGAATCTGATCGAAGAAATCACTGATATGACCCAGGAATTGAATATAAACAACGTCACTAGAACGAGAGCATATCTCGATTTTTATAAAAAATATCCTGACATCCACTGGGCCTTTCTGGGCCATATGGTGTCGCGGAATGGTGGATGGAATATGACGGACCTGAAAGGAGAATTCCTTTCAAAACTTCTTACGGTGGATGAGCAGGAAAAGTTTTTCATGTTCCTCGAACGAGGTAACTGGTTGATTTTTCAGGATGTCTTTCCCCAATTACGATTATATGAAATAAGCCTGGAGCTAAAGCAGCCGTTGTTTCATTTATTGCCTTGCCTTTCAGTTTCTACCTTCATGGAGTCGGTTTGGAATTTCTTTTGGCGTACAGGAAACCGACCCTTGTTGACAGTATCGCTGATCATAAACGAGCAAAGCTATCTGGAAAAACAATTGATGATCAATGAACAACAGAACCAGATCTTAAAGACGATTGAATTCAGTTTACAGGATGTGTTAAGCCTGAATCATATCCTGTTCCCCTATGATCAAACTGGAGAAACAAAACTGACCGGACAAACCCTTCACCATTTTACTTCTCTTCATGAGAGAATCGAGCTTGGTAAACGAATGTACGCATTATTATATTCCAATCTGGAAAGATATAAGCGGTTGTTCCAATGGGCACAGAGAACACCCCATACGGGATCGAGAACGGATTATTGGCCTGAACTTTTTAAATGTGTAAAAGAAACCCTCCCTGGTCGGTTGTATAATCCTCAAGTAAAAAATTGCAGACTTAAACCTGGTGCCGTTCATTTGTATAGTCCTGAGCTTCAATTTGCATGGAAAGACATTTTGCATAATGAGCCATTACAAGAAGATTGGTTCAACAATGTTAATGTCGTCGATTACCTAATTGAGAATCCGAAAAATGTGGATGGTGAGATTCAGCATGCCTATTGTAAATCACTTGAAAAACTCGCTTTTACGACGTTTGCGAAGAAAGCGATCTTCCTCCGAAATGGGTAAAAAGCGACTCCCCTATGTTGTTGCAATACTTGCTTCCGTGCTTATCTGCACCTACATGGAATTGTTCTTTTCAGGACTGGGATTCTATACTTTTTTGCAACGGCCCTTCCCCCATATCTTTATGATTGATATCCGTTTCACACTGATCGTCATACCGGTTTTCACAATGGCAGCCATTTATGCTTTGACAATAATATCAAAAAATTTACTTCGGCTCTTTTTCATCCTGATTATCTCTTTTGTTGCGATGCTCGCTGAAATAATTAGTGAACATCTAGGTTTGTTAGCACATAGCCTTAGCTGGTCGCACGCCTATTCTTTCTTCGGATATATGGTATTCATTCTCGTGTTATGGGGATTGTACAGATGGACAGAGCGGAATATGTTGTGAACCGGATCCCAATCTCAGCCTTTTGACTGAGAAAACTTTCAACTTATGAAGGATTACGATGGTTTTTCAGTAATATATGGTAGAAGGTGAAAGATTCGTAATCTTTATAAGGAGTGAGTGTTCATGTCTGATTCTATTCTTGTTGGGCCACTCGAGTCATTAAAGAAAGATGGAGCAAAAATCGTCAAAGAAGGTAAGCATGGTATTGCGGTGTTTTTTCATGAAGGAGAACTGCATGCAGTTGATAATCGTTGTCCCCATATGGGCTTTCCTCTCCACATGGGGAGTCTCTGTGATGGTATTCTGACCTGTCACTGGCATCATGCGCGGTTTGATGTGAAAAGTGGTGGAACATTAGACCCTTGGGCAGATGATGTCCCGACCTATCCTGTACAAGTGAAGGATGGCGAGGTCTGGGTCGAACCGGTCCCCCATCATAAAGTGACCGTGAAAAAATTACAACAACGCCTTCGAGAAGGTCTCGAACAGAGCCTCAGCCTCGTCATTGGGAAAGCAGTCGTCGGTCTGATGGAGGCAGGCGTCTCCCCTGGAGAAATCGCAAAAGTAGGTGTGGAATTCGGTACGAAGCATCGGCAAAGTGGATGGCGTTCAGGTCTCACGATCTTGACTGCAATGACGAATATTTTACCGAAGCTAGATAAAACGGGTAAAATCCTTGCTTTGTATCAAGGACTTGTGCACGTTGCCAGAGAAAGCTCGGGAATGGGGACTCGCTTTTTACTTGGTTCCCTCCCGGTAACAGAGGAGATGGAAAATCAGTCTGTTGACACGTTGAAGAAATGGTACCGTCATTGTGTGGAAGTCCGTGATTCACAAGGTGCGGAACGGGTCCTCTTGACAGCCATCGAATCTGGTTGGTCGGATGATGATCTTGCGGATATGATGATGGCCGCAATAACGGACCACTTTTATATCAATACCGGCCATACCCTCGACTTCCATAATAAAGCCTTCGAGGTGCTTGATCATGTAGGGGAAGAATATCGTTCGTATGTATTGACATCCTTGCTTCCAGGAGTATCCGATGTTTCTCGGAGTGAAGAATCCCACAGTTGGCAATCCCCTGTAAACCTTGTGCCCCCTTTGAACGAAGCATTTGAAAAACTGCCGTGTATCCTGGAGGCTGCCTCGAAAGTTGAAGGAACTTTTGACGAAGAAGCAATGCTGGAACAGTTATTATCCGATGAACCGATTAAAACTGTTGAAATGATGTTGGAGGCGCTGGAAGCTGGAGTTTCTCCCGTACGCCTCTCACAATTAGTTGCCTTGGCGGCTGCGGAAAGAATTGCTCGTTTTCACACCCAGAATGATTTCAGTGATTGGATCACGGTCCTGCATACGTTCACACATGCACACGCCGTACACCAAAGTTTACGTCGTTCAACAACCGCCGAATTGACACGTGGTGTTTTCCATGGTGCAATGAGTGTCTATCTAGACCGGTTCTTGAATATGCCAGCAGCTAGAAAACCGAAACCTGTGGAAGGAATTACAAAACCTCAAAATCCTTCCGAATTGCTGGAGCTCATGAACAAACAGCAACAGGTAACAGAAAGTGCACGATGGGTGATTAGCTATTTGTCTCAAGGTGGAGAAAAAGCTCCCCTCTTCAATACACTCGGTCATGCATTGTTAAGGGAAGATGCTGAATTCCATTCCTTCCAGATGTATGAAGCCGGAATCGTTGAACATGATTATTGGGCAGATGAGCGTTCACTACTAGCAAACCGAGCACAAGAAACTATGATTCTAGCAATTACAAGATATCTTGCTGGGCATGCTCCGACTGCCAGAGAAATGCCGCACACAGCCCAAATTGCAATGAGACTCCATAAAGGTGAAAAGCTTTTTGAAGAGGAATGAGGACAAATCACCAAATAGGCTGTTAACCTATCCAAATTAGGTATACGTTTAAGGGACAAGTATCCTGATGCCTATTTTTGTCCAATTTCGTCCAATTTTGTATACTTCATTTTCCGTCCACATATATTGCTATTGTGTCGATTAACTTTAGGAGGATGAGAAAATGAGTGACGGTAAAGGCTTTGGCCACGGAAGAACGTTTGCGTTGATTGTTGTGTTATTCATCTTGTTGGTAATCATCGGGGCTACAGCATTAGGCGGTGGCTACGGCGGTCATGGCGGCCATGGCGGTCATGGCGGCGGTTATGGTGGATGCTGCGACGGAGGATATGGCTACTAGGATTGAATGATTTGAAGAATAATAGATTTTGGGGGGACCTTTGTAGCAGAAGGTCCTTTTTGATACTTAAAGAAAGTATAAGCACAACTAAGGCTCAGCCTGCGCTAAAGGCTTGGCTTTGCCAAGCTTCCTTTATTGTTGTGAATTAGTCTACTTCTCAGTTGTAGATATAATTCTCACATAAAAAGAAGACTGACGAGTGTCAGCCTTTCATCTTCTCTTATTTTCTTTTTGTTTTTCGGAAAAGCTTTCACATTATTTCTGATCTGTACCTGGAATTTCACAACCGTCCGGACCACAATTCGCTTCTTCTTCTCGTTCTTGTTTCAACTGAGCTTGCTGCCATTCCACATCAATCGGGTCTTTGAACTTCTCAGGATAACGGATATACCAGCGTTGTTTACGAATTAGAAAGTTATCGGGATCCAACCGGATCGCTTCATCTAGCTCTCTCAAAGCTTCTTCCTTTTTTTGCTGACTCAAGTATTCCATTCCAAGCTTGAATTTCGTTTTTGCGAGCTCGAGTTGCAAATGTTGCTGAGCGGACTTCGGTTCGTAATAGATGTCCTCCAATTCGACTGTTTCAACTTCCTTATTGATCAGTTTTTCAATTGCTTGTACGTGTTCCTGTTCGCCAACCTTGAATCCCTGTTTTATAAGACGGATTGTTCCCTCTTCATCTACAAAAATCCCATTAGGCACGATTTTGAAATCGAATAGATTCGAAAGCGTATTGTCCGTATCGACTACTGTCTGAAAAGTCGTTCCTGAGATATGCGGCTTGACAACTTCAGGCCCTTGTAGATCGACAGCGACTGATAATATCTCGAAGTTTTCATCTTGATATTTTTCATAAAAGTTCTGCCATCCAGGCAGATGTTCTCGGCATCGTCACCAGGAAGCCCACATGAAAATGAGCGCTTTTTTACCACGTAATCGATCGGTCGAAAATTCCTCTCCATCCATGTTTGTCAGTTGTACCGAGGGCATTTTTTCTAAAAGCATGAAATCACTCCTTTGAAGCAAATTTTTAATAGTAGCTTAAAAGCTAAACTAATACAATCTCTTTTATGCGAACTTCCCCACACTCCTGAGGAAATAGCAACCCTGGGGCCCCGCAGCAATTTAAGGTTCTTCAACTAAACAACAAGTCCTGTGTAAGTGAGAAGGCTTGTGGATCACCAGCAGAAAGGGAGTGAATGGTGCAGAAAACAACAAAAGAGAATAATTTTTTAAAAATTATAAAAAATTAAAATCTTTATGGAAATTGAAACATATACTGATAGTAATATCAAATAATCATACTTGTACCTGTGAAATCAGACAGGTTATAGAAATGAAAAGGAGTGCTGCCGATGAAAAACGCCCCAAATTATGGTGAGTTTTATCAAAGGTCCCTTGTGGTTATTGGTAATGCTGACTTGCTCTCTGTGCAGGAAAAATCCAAGTGTGATCTATACACCCATTGGCTCATCGCGCTTGAAGGTACTGAAATGGATAAAATGACTGGCGCATACCAATGGAATGTTGTTGTCTTTCCATCAAAAAAATGCGGAGGATTCGACTACAAGCAACCGTATTATGTGTCGGAATACTTCCGATCGATCCACGAGGCGATTGACTTCACCGTCCAGCTTGAAAAAATAGCTAAAGAAGATCAATTATGCATGATCGCCAATTAAAAAGAGAAAAATCATGATGATTTCCCTCTCTTTTTGAACACATATGTGAAACAATGTACAAAGAAACACTGATACATAATAAGAAATTCTCCTCTCTCCCTTCTGCATCCCCCTCATTTTTCCGAGTCTCTACTTTTACAAACTTACTTGCTGTTTTTACAAAATTGGAGTACTCTACATTGTTTCGGAATTGCAGCCAGCGGCAAATTATACAGATCGAACAATTTCGGTGCACAAAAAATGTGAGAGCTACATTCACGCTCCCACACCTTGTATTACATTAACGCAACTTTACCCCAATCTGAAAATGATTCCATGGCCGCCTTTTGGATAGACCCAGTCGATATTTTCATGGGGACATCCGATCCTGCAGCTTCCGCATTCGTGACAGCCTTCATACCCGATGTGCATCCGGATGTCTTCCCACTTGTAAATTTCTGCTGGGCAGAAGATCGTGCATATTTTATCCGGACAGTCTGTCATACAAATCTCTGGATTTTTTACATGGAGATGAGATTTCGTGTCAGCGTTGAAACGGACGAGGTACTGCTTTTCCTCGATGGACTGTCCTTTCTTCTTTTCTTCGCTCATTATTTCATCACCCTCCAAGCCCGATAAACATCTCGAGCGATTTTGATTTTTTCCCGAGGCGATCCGATGTCCTTCAAGATTTTCTTTTGCTTCTCCCATTTTGATTTTCCATCGACCGTGAACATCTGACTTGCAGCCTTATTCACCATCGGAATATATTGATCGAAATACTGCGGGAACTTATCGAAATGGTGGGTCGAATCTTTGTATTTCTTCATATCTTGACCAACGAAACTATTCAACAACTTGACGCGGTACCGATCCAACAACGCTTCTGAAAAATCATCAGCTTGCATCGCTAAAAGAACGGTTTCTGCGGCGATCCTGCCGGATGTCATAGCAAGGTTGGAACCTTCTCGATGGATTGCGTTGACGAGCTGGGCCGCATCACCAACGACAATGACGCCATCACCTACGACCTTGCCCATTGATTTATAACCTCCCTCAGGAATGAGATGAGCCAAATATTCCTGCTGCTCACTTCCTTGAAGATAAGGTCGGATCATCGGATGGTTCTTCACATATTCAAGTAATTCATATGGTCTGATTTTATGCTTGATAAGCCCGGATAATAACGTACCGACGCCAATACTTAACGAATCTTTATTCGTATAGAGAAAGCCTGTACCTAGGATTCCTTTTGTCGCATCACCGAACAGTTCGATGGTACAACCCTGGTTCGGTTCAAGGTTAAAACGATCTTCGATGATTTTTTTATCCAATTTCAAAATTTCCATTGTCGCCAGGGCTACTTCATCCGGACGGTACTCCTTATGGAAACCAAGCGATTTTGCCAATAAGGAATTGACACCATCAGCAAGCACGACGACATCGGCGTATACATCCCCATCAGGTCGATCGGTTCGGACACCAACAACTCTTCCCTCTTCAACGATACATTCCGTCACAACCGTTTCATTGATGAGCAAAGCGCCTTGTTCCACGGCTTTAGATGCAAACCACTGGTCAAATTTTGCGCGCAGCACAGTGAAGTTATTGTAAGGTTCTTTCCCCCATTCCAATCCTTTATATCCAAATGTGACGGCAGATTCCTTATCCATCATCATAAATCGCTGTTCAACAATTGGGCGCTCTAAAGGGGCTTCTTTATAAAATTCCGGAATGACGTCCTCCATCATTTGACGGTATAAAACACCACCCATTACATTTTTGGAACCTGGATATTCTCCACGCTCGATGAGGAGTACTTTCGCCCCGCCTTTGGCAAGCTCATAGGCACAGGCGATTCCAGCAGGTCCTGCCCCGACAACAATACAATCAAACTTCTCCGACATGATTGACCTCCTCTTTTTCCAATGCATGGCTGAACTGTTCGATGAATAGTGGTATGATTTCGAAGGCGTCTCCTACGATTCCATAATGGCAAGTTTCGAAAATCGGAGCATCTGGATCTTTGTTGATCGCAATGATCATACTGGAGTTTTTCATACCGACGAGGTGCTGGATCGCTCCTGAAATGCCAATTGCAAAATAGATCTTTGGCGTAACAGTGACCCCTGTCTGACCAACCTGATGATGGTGCTCGATCCATCCGGCTTCAACCACATCACGGCTTGCTCCTACAGCGCCACCGAACGTTTCCGCCAAGCGATGGATCAACTGGAAACCTTCTTCACTGCCGAGGCCTTTCCCACCTGCGACAATGATATCTGCTTCGTCGATCCGGACTTTTTTGGTAGTCGCTTTAACGATGTCCAATACCTTCGTACGGATATCCTCTTCTTTTATATCAATCTTTTCTTCTACTAATTTTCCGGTCCTGCCCGGTTCAATGTCCAACGCTTTCATCACTTTGGGACGGACGGTAGCCATTTGAGGGCGGTATTTCTTACACAGGATCGTCGCCATGATATTCCCACCGAATGCAGGACGGCTGGCCAGTAAAAGTCCCGTATCTTCCTCTACGTCCAATTCAGTCGTATCCGCGGTCAATCCCGTCGGCAAGTCAGTCGCTACTGCACTCGCCAAGTCCTTTCCGGTGGAGGTTGCCCCGAACAGAATGATTTCCGGCTTATACGTTTCACAACAATGAAGAAGGGCTTTCATGTAAGATTCAGTTCGATAATCTTTGAAAATAGTTTGGTCATAGACGTAGGCGACGTCTGCACCATATTCGAATACAGTGGATGCAAGTGGCTTCACTTGATTGCCTATGATTACGCCGGCGAGTTCTACACCTCTTTTATCCGCCAATCGCCTTCCTGCTCCTAATAATTCAAGGGAAACAGGAGCAATCGTTCCTTCCTGCTCCTCGATAAAAACCCAAACACCATGGTAATCTTCAAGATTCATCAAGATCCCCCCTTCGTTTCAAATAATTCCTTCTTTTCTAAAATAACGGATAGGATTTGATCGACTTGTTCGTTTACGCTTCCCTCAAGCATTTTCCCGCCTTCAGGTTTCGGTGGTGCCCAAACCTTCGCTACAATGGTTGGTGACCCTTTCAATCCGAGCTGTTTGATATCTACATCTTCCAGATCATCCACGGACCAGATATTCGGTTCATATCTTGCTGCCTTGATCAAATTCGGGAACGGAGAGTAAGGAACTTCATTGATCTCTTTTTCAACTGACAACAAACATGGAAGGCTGGATTCGATCACCTCATGTCCATCTTCAATTTTTCGATGAACGATGATATGTCCTGCATCTTGGTTGACTTCCTCCACCTTTTTCACTGAGGTCAACGGAGGAATATCAAGACGTCTCGCGATTCCGGGTCCGACTTGTCCAGTATCACCATCGATTGTCATCTTCCCGCATAGAATCAGGTCCACTGGTTTGATTTTCTGGATCTTCTCCAGGGCTTTTGTCAGGGCATAACTGGTTGCCAATGTATCCGCACCGGCAAACCTCCGATCTGAAATCATGTACCCCTCATCAGCACCGATCTCGATGCATTTCTTGATCGCTTTTACAGCTGGCGGCGGTCCCATCGTCAAT
Organism: Pseudalkalibacillus sp. R45; assembly: GCF_052246725.1. Lineage (NCBI taxonomy): Bacteria > Bacillati > Bacillota > Bacilli > Caryophanales > Fictibacillaceae > Pseudalkalibacillus > Pseudalkalibacillus sp. R45. Next base: position 120,262 of record NZ_JBQQCL010000002.1, read on the forward strand.
ACCGAAACTGTACCCCCATATCTGTTCTTGATTCGTACTGCTTCCTCAACGGCATGTGCATCATATGGATTCAAAATCGCTGGCGCACTTGCCCGATCCATCGTGTTTGTCTTAGGGTTCATCTTGATGATTTTCGTATCAGGCACTTGCTTGATGCAAGCGACGATATGCAGCATTTGACACCTCTCCTTTACTACGAAAATCGCTGACTCGTATTTTTGCTTAATTCGCCTATCTACTTCTACTATATTGACTGTTTATAAGATACATGCTGATTTTTGGTGAGGAATCTCTTAATTGAAGTGAAACTTGAAAATATGAACGTAATACTAATTCTCATCTATTGTTTTTTAATATTTTGAACTTTCAAATAACTGATGTATAATCTTGGGTATAGAGAGATGGAGACGCTTTCAGGGTGGTGTAATCTGAAAGGTGGTGATTCATGCGAGATCTTTTAGCGGTGGTAACAAGTCCGATTTGTCACGGAACCATTTATGGAGGTGCTGGAAATGAAAGAAACACAGCAGGATTTGTCGCACAAGCAAAAGGAATATTGGAAGAAAAACACTCGTTTGATCCGAATTTTGCTAGTGATCTGGGCACTTGTTTCTTTAGTGGCTGCCATTATTCTTGCAAAACCTCTTAGTGAGATTCAGTTCTTCGGTGTTCCTCTGGCATTCTGGTTTGCACAGCAAGGCTCGATCATCACATTCTTGATATTGACCTTTTATTACGCAATACGAATGGACAAACTAGACAAGGAGTATGATGTTCAGGAAGTGGTCCTGACTGAAGAATCTTCGTCTAAGGACAAGGGGGTATCGACATGAGTGTAGAAGCTCTGACGTTGACCCTTGTTATCCTTACATTTGCCATCTATTTATATATCGGTTGGCGTTCCAAAGTAAAAGATACGAGTAACTTTTTCGTAGCCGGAAAAGATATACCAGCAGCAGCCAATGGTGCTGCAATTGCAGCAGACTGGATGTCAGCCGCCTCCTTCATCTCGATGGCTGGTCTGATTTCTTTCTTAGGTTACGACGGCACGATTTATCTGATGGGTTGGACAGGTGGATATGTTCTCCTTGCACTTCTTCTTGCCCCCTATCTACGGAAGTTCGGTAGGTACACCGTGCCGGATTTTATCGGTGACCGGTATTATTCCAACGGTGCCCGGGCAGTAGCAGCTGTCGCGACACTCTTCATCTCCCTAACATACGTAGCAGGTCAGATGCGTGGTGTGGGGATTGTTTTTAGTAGATATTTACAAGTGGATATTGTTGTCGGCGTCCTCATCGGCATGGCAATTGTCGCATTTTTCGCTGTGCTTGGAGGTATGAAAGGTATCACTTGGACGCAGGTGGTGCAGTATTCGATTCTGATCGTCGCTTTTTTGATTCCAGCCATTGCGATTTCGTTTAAATTGACAGGTAATCCTGTGCCGCAGTTAGCCCTTACATTCAGTGACATCGCAAAAGAGTTGAGCGTATTACAGGTCGAACTCGGCTTGAAAGAATACGTTGCACCATTTACGGATATGTCAGGACTGAATGTATTCGCGGTCACCCTTGCTCTTATGATTGGGACAGCCGGTCTGCCCCACGTGATCATCCGTTTCTATACGGTAAAAAATGTCCGTGCAGCTCGGTGGTCAGCCGGTTGGGCATTGCTTTTCATTGCCCTTCTTTATACAACAGCTCCGGCAATCGGAGTATTTGCAAAATATAACCTGATCAACAGTTTCAATGATCAGTCAATCGAACAAGTCCGTGAAGAAGCCTGGGTAACGAAATGGGAAGAAACGGGTCTACTGACACTGGAAGATAAGAATGGTGATGGTGTTTTAGCCTTTTCTTCCGATGCCGCAGCGAATGAAGTGACGATTGATCCGGATATCATTGTGCTCTCTACACCGGAAGTTGCTGAGCTAGCGCCTATTCTCATAGCGCTTGTTGCAGCCGGAGGGCTTGCCGCTGCGCTTTCTACTGCTTCGGGGCTTTTGCTTGCGATGTCTAGTGCCGTTTCACATGACATCTATTATCGGATCTACAGACCGAATGCGAGTGAACAACAACGTCTTAAAGTCGGGAGGATAATGATTTTCCTTGCTGTCATCGTTGCCGGCTATTTCGGTGTCAATCCACCAGGGTTTGTCGGTGAAGTTGTTGCGTTTGCATTCGGCCTGGCAGCAGCTAGTCTATTCCCTGCAATCTTGCTCGGAATCTTCGATCAGAGGATGAATCGTGAAGGAGCGATTTGGGGAATTTCAGTCGGTCTAGCATTTACAGTCATCATGATTCTACTAATGCGTTCGCCTCAGGTATTTGGCACTGAAACTCCAGTAATCGAGAGCTTCCTCGGTATAACCGCACAAGGAATCGGTGTAGTCGGAGCACTCTTGAACTTCATCATCTCCTTCATTGTATCGAGACGCACAGCTGCACCACCAGAAGAAATCCAACAGATGGTGGAAGATATCCGCGTTCCGAAGGTGATGGACAAGACTGGATGATGTATTTGATAAGTGCTGCTCATACTGTTTCGGAAAGACCGCTAACGGACACAGGAAACCTTATTTTTACCAAAAATCGTAGTATCTCATCTCATTTGTTCACAGAGATTGGCCCTGATGTCCGTTTCGATTCAAGAAAGTCCATGTAAACCAAAAAGGCTGACCCAAACATTGATAGATTTGAGGTTTTGGGTCTGCCCCTTAAATAAAATAAACGGTTTAGCAAAGTCACTTTTCAGAGGAGGATTTTCAATGACAGTATTCTTTGGAATTGTAACTTTAGGGTTATATATGTTTCAACCATACCTGGATTTGAAAGTCATACGTAAGGCTCTGGGGATTGCATTATTCTTAGAGTTGTTTTATCTGATCGGTCATTTCCTCGCAGATTGGCCATTCCCTAGCCCGGCCGTAATCTTCCAAATCATCATCGTATCCGCACTCGGTGTGGCACTAGGAGTGATTTTCTCCAGAATCTGGCCGCTCCCGCGCAATAAAGGATTTGAACGGATCATGCGCACATTGTTGATCGTGATCCCTTCATTAGGAATCGGAGTCGGCTTACAATTATTGCTTCAGGGTAACCATCCCACACAAGCCATCTACCTCATGTTTGCATTATCAGCGTGGCTGGGTTCGGGTCATTTCATGAAAGAGCGACCTGAATCGATATCAAACTAAGCTCTTATTATTATTTTATAAGGGGTTTTCTTATTTAATAAGTGTCAATAGGAGTATGGCATCAGGAAAGAAAAAATGAACATAATTGAAAATTCATAAATAATACATATCCTTTTGGCAAAAATAGGGATGAGTGAATTTTTGTCATAAAGGAGAAATCAAATTGAACATAAGACATATAGTAGCTGTACTTTCAAAGTTCCTGATAATCATATGTATTGCTTATGTCACATTGACCGTATTTTTTGGTGTACCGATCGGAAATATTCTTTGGATGTCAGTGCTGATTACAGCAGTCGGTTATGTCATTGGGGATTTATATGTATTGAAGAGACTTGGTAATTTCATTGCCACGATTGTGGATTTCGGATTGGTATTCATTGTGTTCTGGCTTTTTGCGGATCCCTATATCGATACAGCGGCCAACCAATTTTGGGGTGCTGCACTGGCTGCCCTGTTTATAGCAATTTCTGAATTCGTGTATCATATTTTCATCGAAGTCACCAACCCTTTGCGACCGTCAAAAGCGGATGTTGATGTTCAAAAATATGCAACTGAAGTCGGTGAGGAATTTTCCCCCTCTGATGACGATCTGTTGAATGAAAATGATGAAAAGAAGAAAAAGTGACCATGTCCGGTCACTTTTTCTATTCTTGTATGCGAAAGGTAAGATGAACGTTGTGTTTTTCTCCAGCAGTCAAACTGCGTTCCCTGAAATCCATCAGTTGATTCTTATTAATAGTCATAACTGTAGAAGAGCGTGTCCCATATTTTTCGGTTTGGATAAATATAGATGAGAGCTTTTCTTCCCAGTCTATTCCGATTCCGGTCTCAGGTAGTTCACTCCGGACAGCTCGATCTCGGTTATTCAAAAGTTCAAACAAGCAGTCTCTGTCAATGTCATCTGCTTTCCTTAGGCATTCCTCCATGTCCAACTTCCCTTTCTCTACTTTAGGCCACGGTGTATCTAATAAATGATTGCTAAGTCCATAAATCCCTGGGATCAGTCTTTTTATTTCATTCTGGACATTAGAATAATACCATAGTGAATCTGTGTTTCCGACAATCAGGTTGAACCCCTGAAAATTGTCACGCTTTTCTTTTAATCTATGTAAGAAATTTTCTGGAGCGTAGAGTGAGGATAAATAATCCCGAATGATGTGTCCTCTTGAAGTTTTATTGGTTACGGATTCGGAAGGATCACGATAATTTGTCAACGCAGCAAACCGACCATTCTTTGTAATCCCTATCCATGTTCCCAATTGTTTTAAATCCCTCCCAGCCAAAATCATCGGTTCATCTTCCCAAAAATGCGCCGGAGCAGTCGGTCTATCATAAAATTCATCTCGGTTCGCTGCTATGACTAATGGATACTCTTGGTGCTTTTTATAAGCGAAAAATAACACACACATCCGTTTAATTCCCTTCATGTACATGGTTTAGCAAATCAGTATAATTTGTTCTTCTTTACAATTCTTTCAAGTACTCAAGAAATAAAAGAAATGATCTTTATCTTTATTGTATCCGTATTTCTCGTAAAGTTGCTGCGCACCTGTGTTGTCGTGAGCGGTTTCCAAAAGAATCCCAGCTGAAGCAGTCTGTAGGGATAATTCTTCGGCCTTTGATAACAGCTTTTCACCGACCCCTTTCCTTCTGTAAGCCGGTTCGACGTATAAATCATTCAGCAACCATTGTCTTTTCAAACCAACAGATGTAAAGATCGGATATAATTGTACAAAGCCCATAAGGGTGTCAATTTCATCATCCTTCATTGCTAAATAGATCACTGACTCCTCGTTTTTTATCCGTTCTCGCAGGAATGTTCTACTCCCTTCAATATCAGCGGTTTTACCATAAAAGACACGATACTTATCAAAAAGTTCAGCAAGCTTATCCAGCTCATTCAAAGTAGCTTGTTTAATCAAAATTGTGGACACTCCTCTCAAATAAAAGTAAAAAAATGCTGTTTTCTAAAAGTCTATTGCTAATTGCAGGCAGACAAGAAATTGTATGAATCCTGGTCCAGCAGCGGAAAGCGAGTATTTTTCCCATTTGTAGAAAACAACACTCTCAACAAAAAAAGAAAAAAAGACAACCACTTTAATTATGGTTGCCTCTCATGATTGACGCAAGCGTTATGCTTTTTTTACCAGCAACTTGACAGCTTTGAATATGAGGACTGCAGCAAAAACGATAACAGTTATAATTCCAATAATGTCCAATGCCGGGTCGAAGCTTTCTAAGAAGGTACCATCCAATGACAATTTCAACAGGAGGAAACCAGCAACTAAAGCTGCAAAATATGTGAGATTCCCATCCATATCAGCCACTCCTCCTTCCTTTTCAGATTTAAAAAATGAAAAAGGTGAGTGGTGAATTTTATGCAGAATATTCTAAAAATATTCATTTGAATAGACAAAGTTCGTGCTATAATACTAGTAAGATGTTGGTACAAATATACTATTTATGCAGGAGGTATGATCATTTGGACATAGCACATATCAGTATTCTTGGAATTGCACTTGCTGCAGTAGCGAACTCAATGATCGGTGCACTTTGGTATTCTCCTCTCTTATTTGCGAATATCTGGATGGAAACGGTCAAGAAAACCAGAGAAGACATCTCTTCATCTAGCGCAAATTTAGGTTACCTGCTTACTTTTCTAGGGAGCATTATATCTGCATACGTCCTGTCACTACTTATACAACTTTTTGATCCAATTACATTATGGAGTGGAGCAACACTTGGATTCTTGGCGGGAATAGGATTTTCTGTCGTACGAGAAATCTCCCCTACGATATTTGAAGGGCGTAATACTGTGCTGTTCTTCATAAGCGCAGGGTATCATGTTGTTTCCCTTACAATAATGGGGACAATTGTGGCAGCTTTTACATAGAAAAAACACTTCGGCTTTTCAGCGGAAGTGTTTTTACCAAACGAAAGAGGTAATTTACGAACCGTGACTGATTACACCACATGCTGATCGATCTCCAGCATCTCCTGAAGGTTGTGATTTATGATCATCTGCTTTTTCATGGATGATCAATGTGGTGCCATCAGATCCAATCAATGAGTTTTCTTCACCACTTTTAAGTGTAACCTTCTCAGTGGTTATATCCGTTTCCACCGTTCCATCTTCTCCCACTTGAAGGTTTGGAAGATCTCCGGCATGTGGACCATCTTCTTGCTCACCATGACTTACATCAGTAGGGTTGAAATGATCTCCAGCTGATTTGAAATCCGGCTCTTCGCAAACTCCTTTCTCATGAATGTGAAAACCATGTTTGCCAGGTGATAGGTTGGACGCTTTAATCTTGATCACAACGCCTGAAAACTGTTGCTCCAAATCAGCTGTCCCAACTTTTTCCCCTTCTCCATTCTTCAGTTCGACTGAAATAGGTACGACTTCATCCCTAGTATTCCCTTCATTCTCTTTTCCGCTTAATGATGTATCTTCTGAATCACTGCCCTCATCATTATCAACACCGCATGCGTTGAGAATTACAAATACGATAATTACGAGTAAAAAGGATAGCCAACATTTCATAACAGTCCCCCCTTACATTTTGTGTTATAACACCGTTCACAAAATCATAAGAGTTTAAACTTATTTCAATTAAAATAGGCTATTTACCTAATTAATGCATTAAATGATATCAACGTCATTCCAGTCAGGTTCATAGCGGTATACAGATAGATCCACTTTATCTTGGGCAGACAGCTTAATTCCCTCCTGTTCCAGGGCAGTAAGTTGGAGATTTCTTTGTTGTTCATCCTTTATTGCAATTTCTCCTTTTGCATTGATGACTCTGTGCCATGGCAGTTCATATGCCTGGCTCATTGTATGAAGGATGCGCACGACTTGTCTTGCTCCCCGTGGACTCCCGGCTAGTCTTGCAATCTGTCCATATGTCATTACTTTACCCGCAGGTATATTTTGTATGATCGTGATTACTTTTTCAGTAAATGGCTGCACCTCTGAATTTTTCCCCTCCTTTTAAGTAGGTTGTTTATAATAGGTTGTTGTTAATTGTGATAAGGAAACGAATTGAAACCGCTAGAATTGAATTATACGAGATTCCTGCGGAAAGCGATTGAATTTCATAATTGTGAAAACAACCTATATTCAAATTAGCTTTTAAATAAGTCTATCTTATCAAATAGAAAGGAGACTTCTTTTTATTCCTAGATACTTTCAATAGTAGGTCAATGATATCCTGCTATCAAAAGGTAGAGGTTGCTTCATATTTCTTAAGTCTCCTTGCTAAAACAGTTTCGGAAAAATCTTAGTAAATCAGCCCATTTATTCACAAATAACGGCTCTGGTGTCCGTTACGAGTTCAGAACATCCATGAAAACCAAAGAGGCTGCCCCCTGGGACAACCTCCTCCGTCATACTGAAATTTTTTCCCGTGATTTATCCAGTTCCTTCATCACGTTATAGATGATGCGGATACCGACATCTCCATCAGAACTGACAATTGATTCTGGATGGAACTGTACGGCGGTTATCGGGAGAGATTTATGTTCGACCGCCATTGGGATATCATCCTGGGATAATCCAGTCAATATTAGGCTTTCAGGAATATGTTCTGCATAGATTGAATGATAGCGGCTCGCCTGAAACTGATTCGGCAATCCCTCAAACATCTTGCTTGAATTCAATTGAGTAATGGTTGAGGTTTTTCCATGTTGCGGATAATCCAGTAATTCCAAGCTCCCTCCAAAATACTCGACGATTCCTTGAAAACCTAGACATACACCGAAGATAGGAATCTCTTTTTCGATACATAAGCGGAGTGTTGACCACATATCAAATTGTGCAGGGGTTCCCGGCCCAGGAGAAAGGACGACCAGATCAAAAGTGTTTTGGAATCGCAGCATCTCTCTCGCTTTTTCGGCTCGATAGGTGACCACATGCGCACCAGTCTGTTTGAAGTAGTTCGCTAATGTATGGACAAATGAATCATCATGATCGACAATCAACACGTTCTTCGACTCTCCTGGCAACTGGTTGTCGCGAGCATCCTCAGTCTTGATAGGTTCACGGATCGCTTTTATAAGTCCTGCTGCTTTTGTCAGTGTTTCCTGTTCTTCATCTTCGGGAATCGAATCATAAAGTAATGTTGCACCTACCCGAATTTCAGCGGTCTGATTTTTTATCCGGATTGTTCTCAACGTCAATCCAGTATTCAAATCCCCATTGAAACTGTACCAACCTACAGCGCCTCCATACCAGCCTCTTGGAGAATCTTCGTGTTCTTCGATCCATTTTATTGCTGCTTTTTTCGGAGCACCGGTTACGGTTACAGCCCACATATGCGTCAAAAATGCATCCAATGCATCAAATTCTGGCCTTAAATACCCCTCAACGTGATCGACAGTATGGATCAGGTGTGAGTACATTTCGATCTGCCTTCTGCCGATGACATTCACCGATCCTGGCAAGCAAATTCTCGACTTGTCATTCCGGTCCACATCGGTACACATTGTCAGTTCTTCTTCATCTTTTTTCGAGTTCAATAGTTTCCGGATCTGATCAGCGTCTTCTAATGCGTTTTTCCCGCGTTTGATCGTGCCAGAAATCGGACACGTTTCGATCCGGTTTCCTTCAACACGTACATACATTTCAGGTGAAGAACCGACCAGATGTTCATCGCCTAGATTGATGATGAACCCATATGGACTAGGATTGATTTGCTGTAGTCGTTCAAACACTTCTGAAGGTGGAGTTTCACATTTTTCATATAAGGTTTGTGAAGGTACGACTTCGAACATATCACCCCGTTTAAACCGTTTTCGAGCTTCATCCACTAATCGGGCATATTTACCTGGTTGATACTCATTAAATGTTGTAGCGGTGATTGATTGGCCGGGATTACGTGCACCGTTCCGTTTCAATCCTTCCGTTTTGAGTGACTCGAATCTAAAATCGTAGGATAACTGGTAAGCATGATCAGATTGATGATCCACCACTACGATTTCATCGGGTAAGAAGAGTTTTATATCTTCTTCATTGGCACCTCTCTGTTGTTTAAGATCAATCGACTCGAATTGAAAAACCAGGTCATAGCCAAAGGCTCCGTATAGGCCTAAAAAAGTATCTTCATCTGAATAAAATAAATCTTTAAGTGTTCGGACAACGTTGAAAATAGACGGTTGTCTGCTGCGTTCCTCTTCAGGATAAACTGCATTAGATTTTACAATTGAAGCTTTGATTTGTGAGTCGGTTTTTTCAAACGAGCCGATTTCATTACGTGTACTTAATCGCTCCGAGATCATTTGAAGTAATATTTTACCTCTATAATTCAAAGCATTGATCGTAAAGTCCAGTCCTTTCGCTCTTATTTCTAGAGGTGGGTTGATGAAACCGACATCCCATCTAGAATATCGACCTGGGTATTCATATCGGCTTGAATAAAGGGCTCCCTGGTAGTGGTCAATATCTTTTAAGATTCTTGATACAGCCTCGCCTGGATCAAGTGATATTTGCGTACGGGTAATCTGAATGCCGCCTGCTGTATCATAATTTTTAATTTCTTCCGGTTGGTGATTTGATTTGGAAAGTCGTTGCAAAACGCTACCTCCTTTTGAAAGGAGACATGGAAAAGAATCATGCTGTTTGTCTAATCCTGTCTCTGCTCAGCTCATCTCGATTTTTGTATCCTTTACTATACGCCAGCCTTTTCTTTCGTTAATGAAGAAATATAGGATCCGAATGTTTTTTTCCAGTTTTTTGGGTTTTCCATACGGAGCTCATGAACTTTCCGGATGATCGAGCTTCCGATGATGACGCCATCACAGACCTTACCGACTTCAATGAATTGTGCACGTGTTGAGATACCGAATCCTAATGCAACCGGAATGTCTGTAAATGATTTCGCTTCTCTTAACAAGCGCTTCGTTTCTGGATGGAAATCCTTCCGTTCCCCAGTAACACCGAGAGAAGATACACAATATAAAAAGCCCTGTGATTCTTGAGCGATATGGTATAACCGCTCTGGAGATGTGGTTGGTGCAACTAAAGAAATGTAACTGATATGTTCCTCTCGACAACGCTGTCTAAGTGATTCACTTTCCTCAAAAGGTAGATCCGGTATCAGCAATCCATCAACATCATTTTCTTTTGCCAGGGTGAAAAACCGCTCTTCCCCCAATTGCAGAAATGGGTTGATGTAGGTAAATATCAGAACTGGAATTTCAAGCCCTTGCTCTCGCATCTGTTTTACCAGCTGCATAGCTTTCTCAATCGTCATTCCTTTCGCCCGTTTGGCAGCTTCTTGGATGACAGGTCCATCTGCAAGAGGATCTGAATAAGGAATGCCAAGCTCCAATACATCTGCCCCTTCATCTTGTAAAAGAAGTGCCAACTCGATTGTTTCTTCAGGTGATGGATCCCCTGCCATGATGAATGGGATGAACAGTGGTTTCGCTTTTGTCTTTAATTCTTCAAAACGTGCACTCATTGTTGGTCCTCCTTCATCACTTTCATGATCGTTCCGACATCCTTATCTCCTCGTCCTGAAAGACAGACGACGATGGATTGGTTCAGATCCATTTCTGCTGCTTCTTTATACGCCTGTGCAAGTGCATGGGCACTCTCGATAGCAGGCAGGATTCCTTCTTCTTCTGATAAAATTTTCAACGCTTCTACTGCTTCATCATCTGTAATAGTTTTATAGGTGACTCGTTTCGAATCTGCTAGAAAAGCGTGTTCAGGACCGACACCTGGATAATCAAGTCCTGCTGAAATCGAATAAGGTTCGATGATCTGGCCATTCAGACCCTGATTCAAGAATGTCATCGATCCATGGAGGACTCCGATGGACCCTGTGGTTATCGATGCTGCGTGTTCACCGGTTTCAATTCCATGTCCGCCAGCTTCTACACCGATAAGCTCAACCTCATCTTCAATAAATGGATGGAACATGCCCATTGCATTACTTCCTCCACCAACACAAGCGACAATCCTATCAGGTAACTTTCCTAATAAAGTGCTATGTTGTTGCTTTGTTTCAACACCGATGATCCGTTGTAGATTACGGACGATATAAGGATACGGGTGGGGCCCCACAACAGAGCCGATACAATAGAATGTATCCTGTACAGCTCCTGCCCAGTACCGGATGGCCTCATTTGTTGCATCCTTCAAAGTCTTACTTCCGCTTTGGACGGAGATCACCTCAGCTCCAAGTAATTTCATACGGAAGACATTCAACGACTGTCGTTCGACATCTTCTTCACCCATGAATACCTTGCAACTCAAACCGTATCTTGCACAAGCTGTAGCCACTGCTACGCCATGCTGACCAGCCCCTGTCTCTGCAACAACCTTACTTTTCCCCATACGTTTTGCGAGCAGCACTTGCCCGATGGCGTTGTTGATTTTATGAGCACCCGTATGGTTCAAGTCTTCACGTTTCAAATAAATTCGTGCTCCGCCAAATCGTTTCGTACTGTTTTCTGCATATGTCAGTGGCGTAGGTCTTCCTGAATAATGATTCAATTCATGATCAAGCTCTTCCTGGAAATCTTCATCTTCCATCGCCTTGTTGAATGCTACTTCTAATTCCTCAAGTGCAAACATTAAGGTTTCGGGGACATAACGACCGCCAAACTGGCCGAACCGTCCCTTTGTATCTGGGTAAAGTGCTTGCATTTAAACATTCATCCTCTCTATAAGGTCATTGATAAGTTGAGGGCTTTTTCGATCGTTCTCCTCAACCCCGCTTGATAGATCGATTCCCATCGGATTATACGATAAACACTCCTCGACATTGGTTGGGGTGATCCCTCCTGCGATGAAGCAATCTTGATCCATCATCATGGCTTTTTCGGTATAAGCAGGGATAGCGTTCCAATCAAACTTGATACCTGTTCCACCCCATTTTCCTTTCACTTTCGTATCGATGACAAAACCATCGACATTGTTGTACTCATCTAATTGGTGGAGTGTCCCTTCCCCATGGGGCAACGCTTTCCATATTTCAATGTTGACGTTTTTCCGTAAATCATTGATGAACGAGTTCGATTCATCGCCATGAAGCTGAATGACATCAAGTTTGACATGTGAAAGTGTCTCCTCGATTTCGGAAAGATCAGGATTGACGAAGACCCCGACATGTTTCATTTGATGATGAGGTTCAATCCACTTGCTAACGTCTATCGGTGAGACGCGACGCTTGCTGCCCGCAAAAATGAACCCAATATAATCAGCACCATATTCTCGAACAGTTTCATAATCTTCCTGAGAACGGATACCGCAAATTTTCAAATAAGGCATGGCTCAACTCTCCTGGAATAGGCTTTCAATACAAGTTGAAATCGACTGTGACCTCATCAGCGTCTCGCCGACTAAAATGCCAGACGCTCCAGCTTGATGAACCAGATTTACATCTTCAGAGGTTTTGATACCACTCTCACTGATAAAAGTGACCTCTTCTGGAATGACGGAAGCGATTTCCCTTGTATGAGCGACCGAAGTCTTAAAAGTCTTCAAATCCCGGTTGTTGATACCAAGAAGCTCCGGGGTGAATTGATTGAAAACCTCTTCAACCTCAGCTTTAGAGTGGACCTCCAGTAAAACCTCGAGTTCCAGTTCTTTTGCATATTGATACAACTCTTTCATTTGCACTGGATCAAGGATAGCTTTAATCAACAGGATTGCGTCCGCACCCATCGATTTGCTCTCTTCGACCTGAACGGAATCAATGATGAAATCTTTCCGTAATACCGGTAGATCAACTGCTTTTTTTATTTGTGTCAAATAATCAGGATGGCCCTGAAAATAGGTTTTATCAGTCAAGACAGAAATGGCATCTGCCCCTGCTGCTTCATAGGTTTTCGCAATATCGACTGGATGGAAATCTTCGCGGATGATCCCTTTTGAAGGTGATGCCTTTTTCACCTCTGCGATCAGCCCAAGCTTTCGATTGCTGTTTGACATCGCTTTTTTCAGCGAACGATGCGTGTATGGTACCTTTTCAAAGGTCTTAGGATAATTTGATAGTTCTTGCTTTTTGGTTTTTACAATCTGTTCAAGCATAGGACCTCACCTGCACATGTGTCATGTTAAGGTAATGACCTTCTACCTGTCCTGATTCGATCGCTTCTTTAACGATCGGTATAGCTGTTGAAAAATCGGATGCTCGGTCTGCAGCGACAAGACCTGCAGCTGCATTCAGCATGACGATGTTTTTGGCTGATGGATTCGAGCTGTTGTTGAAAACCTTTCGTATGAGGTCAGCACTCATTTCGGGTGAATCCACCTGGATATCTTTTATATTACCTGTTTGAAGACCAAGATCTTCTGGATGAATTTTGTAAGTCTTGATTTTATCTGGAGTAACTTCAAGGACCGTTGTGGATGACATTACTGAACATTCATCCAAACCGTCATCACCCGAAACGATCATTGCTTTCTTAATGCCTAATCGTTGAACCACTTCTGCCATTTTACGAGCCAATTTTGCATCATAGACACCGATCAATTGCCGCTGACACCCAGCTGGATTGCATAAGGGGCCCAATATATTGAAGACGGTACGGAATCCGATTTCTTTTCGCGGAGCTATTGCATGCTTCATTGCTGGATGATACAGCGGTGCAAATAGAAAGCTCATCGAATGCTCTTCCAATGCTTTGATCGCTTCATCAACACCAGATTGGGTAGGGACATTAAGACATTCGAGCACATCTGCACTTCCGCTTTTAGAAGAAAAAGACCTGTTTCCATGCTTTGCGACTTTCACACCTTGTGAAGCCATGACAATTGCTGATGCAGTTGAAATATTGAATGTACCGGAGCCGTCCCCTCCTGTTCCGCAAGTATCTACGGTATCGTTCAAGTTGACCGGGAAAGCAATTGCATGGTTACGCATCGACTTTGCGAAACCAGTCAATTCATCAACTGTTTCTCCACGCATTTTTAAAATTGTCAATAAACTTGCGATTTGACTTGACGTAACGTGTCCGGTCATGATCTGATCCATGATGGATTTGGCTTCATTTTCTGAAAAGGTTTCACCATCCATCGCTTTTTTCAACTGAATTTTAATCATTTGTAGTCTCCTTTCGATCCGTGTTTTTGGCAAACGTGTGGACCAAAAGAAGTTCAAGGTGGGATGAATTTCATTCTTATTTGAAGGTTATTGAATGACATCTCTATCACGCTCCTCATAATGGAGTACTGATAGAGCTGAGGTATAGGTTATGAAGGTTATTGAATAGGCTCTGTTATTCTTAATTGTTGATTACACCGGAGTGCAACTAAAGCTCAGCCTACGCCTAAGGCTTAGCTTTGCCAAGTATTCTTTATCGAATTGTTCCTTAAGCAATCAACAATAACGATTAACAAAAACCTACTGATAATAAAAAAATCCCATGGACATAAGGGTGCCCAAGGAATCGTCACTTGTAAAACGTACCTTAGCTCGCCTCAACTCTACTCTTATCTCATCTCAACTAATCTAATTATCTATTAAAAACTTATACCTATACTATTAAGAAGTACAGTGTTTGTCAAGGGGAGAAAGTCAATTGTTTTTTCAGTTGACCCTTTTATTTGAAAAGTTGATTTACAGTTTGGAAAATACTCGCTTTCCGCGGGGCGTGCGTTGAGCCCACTCGTCGCCTTGCGACCTCAGGAGTCTCCTTATCAAGGAAGCATTTGTGCTCCTGCGTCTACAAGAAAGTCCTGTCGAAGCGAGCTTCCTCGTCGCATGCCTTGCGAGGAGATTATTCAGGTAGTAGGCACGCTGCTCCCGCAGGACAAGGAAAGCTTCGGCAGCGTTACATGCACGAAGAAAATGCGATTTTCATTTTCGAGGAGTCTCGCACCTTGCTCTCCAATCAACTTGCACAAGATGTTTTTTAAAAAATGATTCAAAAGCAACAATCTTTTAGAAAAGAGCCTATAGAATTGTCCAAAAAATATACACAGAGCCTGAATTGTCATAAATCGTATAAAAACTACGGTATATAGTTGTTTTATACCTGTTATAATGGCTTTGTGAGAAAATGAATAATTGGAGTTGAACCATGTGATGAATATGTTGAAAGCTTTTCGTGTAGTTGGATACTCTGAGGGAGTTTCTTTTCTGCTGTTGCTTGGTATCGCAATGCCTTTAAAATATATGTTAGACTATCCGATGGCGGTCACTGTTGTCGGCGCGATCCACGGTGGATTGTTCGTCCTCTATTGCATGATGGTTGTTTACTTGAAGTTCAATCAAAATTGGTCCATTCCAAAAGCTGCACTTGGAATCCTGGCGTCTGTGCTTCCATTCGGTCCTTTCGTGTTTGATGCCAAGGCAGTCAGAAGTTAATAAGTAAAGGCTGTTTTCGCCAACTTAGTTGCTCTTGCACTTAAAGAAAGTATAAAATACTTTCTTCAGTATAAGGGCAACTAAGGCTCGACCTACAAAAGGCTTGGTCTCGCCAAGTTTTCTTTAAAAGTCGTTGATTTCCGCTTCAGGTGCTCGCTTTCCGCGGGGCGTGCGGTTAGCCCACTTGTCGCTTTGCGACCTCAGGAGTCTCCTTATCAATGAAGCATTTGTGCTCCTGCGTCTACAAGAAAGTCCTGTCGAAGCGAGCTTCCTCGTCGCATGCCTTGCGAGGAGATTATTCAGGTAGTAGGCACGCTGATCCCGCAGGACAAGGAAAGCTTCGGCAGCGTTACATCGCACGAAGAAAATGCGATTTTCATTTTCGAGGAGTCTCGGTCCTTGCTCTCCAATCAACTTGCACAAGGTGAGTTTTTAAAAATGATTCAAAAGCAACAATCTTTTAGAAAAGAGCCTAAGTAAAAAACCGTATTCTGTACCT
Source organism: Pseudalkalibacillus sp. R45 (assembly GCF_052246725.1). Lineage (NCBI taxonomy): Bacteria > Bacillati > Bacillota > Bacilli > Caryophanales > Fictibacillaceae > Pseudalkalibacillus > Pseudalkalibacillus sp. R45. The sequence goes on from NZ_JBQQCL010000002.1 coordinate 136,283, forward strand.
TTTAATATCGGAAGGACAGATACGGTTTTTTATTTTTTAATCCTGTAGGTAGTTTCATATTTTTCGCATTTCTAGGAGATCAAGCGCCTCACCGAAGCCCTCTACCCAAATTTACTTACCTTGTAAGCTGGCTTGCACTTGTTTCATTTCCAACACTCATATTTTTTGTTATGAACAAATACAGTACCATCGAAATTGTCACTGAAATCGCAGAGGCCATGTAAATTTCACTATAACCATACCACGAGGCGATAACCCCAAAGAACATTGCCCCTGTACCTACCCCTAAATCAAAGGATGAAAAGAATGTAGCATTAGCCATCCCTCTACGGTTCTTAGGTGCGGATTGTACAGCCCAGGCTTGAAGCGCTGGTTGGACAGAACCGAATCCTACACCGAAAAAGAGAGCTGCAGCGATCAACATCCATTCATTTGCGAGTAGGGATAAATCAATCATCGCAAGCAATATTAAAAAGGTTCCTGGCAAAAATACAGCTTTATGACCTAAACGATCATAGAGCTTCCCGGAGAATGGGCGGACAATCATTAATGAGAACGCAAATACAGTGAAGTACCACCCTATCCCGCTTATATTCAACTGCTCCGCATATAATGGTAGAAATGAGGTGATTCCTCCAAAAGCCATCGTAATAAAGAAAAGTAATAACGCTGGGACCAACGCAGTCTTTTCATACAAATCCCATTTCCTTTGAGGTGCATGACTTTTTTCTCCTGGTCGATAATGGATAAGCGCAGCGATAATCAGAGATGCAAGCCCACAGAAAGCAGCGATTGCAAATGTAATTGAGAAATTCGCTTTAACTACCAACATCAAACCTAGAGCTGGTCCGAATGCCATTGCCAGAGTTCCAGCCAGCCCGAAGAAACCCATCCCTTCTCCCCGTCGCTTAGGCGGAATCAAATCCGTGGCTATGGTACCGACTGCTGTGGTAGACATTCCCCAACCAAGTCCTTGTACTACTCTCAGTAAAAATAATAGCAAGATACTCGAGGTGAATGAATACGCAGCGACTGAAACAACAAAGACTGCCAAACCGATCAAATAGACAAACCTACGACCAAGAGTCTCTAAAACATGCCCCGCCCATGGCCTGATGATAAGTGCAGAAAATGTAAAGATTCCAACGATCATTCCAATCATCTCATCTTTTCCGCCAAGTTCGTTGACGAATAAGGGTAATGTCGGCAAGGTCATTTGGAACCCTGCAAAAATGAAAAAGTTTGATAAACAAACGAATACGAAATCACGTGTCCATATTTTATCTTTTTGTAGATGAGACTGGTTCTTCATAACTTGTGATGCCTTCTTTCTAAATAGGTACTTGTACCATCTTACACCATTATCCACTTAAATGGGGCTTTTCTGCTCAGAGCTGATACGAAAATCCTTTCTAAACGTGGTGATACGGGGGCGCCTTTGCTATCGAAAACAGCAAAAAGAATGACCTTGAAAGGAAGGTCTTTACAACCATTCAAGGTCACTCAACAAGATTTTACTTTTGAAAATTGGCCGCGTACCAACTCTTGGCCTCATCGATTTCTTCTCTCATCAACTGGTGTCCGCCTTTTGTCCAAAACTCGGTGACATCGGCATTGACATTTCGTAAGGCTTCCGCCAATTCTTTCGTTTCGTCCATCGGGATGAGAGGATCGTTCTCTCCTGCACCAATGAACACCGGTGTTCCCTCTAAATCCGGTAGCTGTACATCCCTGAGCGGTACCATCGCGTGGAAAAGCATGGCACCGGCTAAGGCATCTTCATAATGATACATCAGACTTGCAGCAATGTTCGCACCATTCGAATAACCAATGGCAACAACATTATCTCTGGCGAAACCATATTTTGAAGCCATCTCATCTATAAATACTTTCAATTCATTTGTACGGTACTTCAAATCTTCCTCATCAAAAACACCTTCACGTAGTCTTCTGAAGAATCGGGGCATACCATTTTCTGAGACATTTCCCCTCACCCCTAAAATCGAAGCGCTAGGGGCGATCATATCAGCAAGAGGCAACAAATCCCTTTCGTTCCCTCCTGTGCCGTGTAACAATAAAAGTGTCGGGGCGTGTTTATCTTTTCCCTCTATATAGACATGTTCCATGATCAACCTCCATTTGCGGATTTTATTGTTTCGTTTCCAATGGCTTTAACCGGGATTCGATTTCTGCTCGATCTTGTTCAAAATAAGGAGGCAGGGCTAAGTTTTCACCAAGATGGTCAAAATCCTCATCCCCTTCAAATCCGGGGCCATCTGTTGCTAGTTCGAACAAAATACCGTTTGGTTCTCTGAAGTATAAAGATTTGAAGTAGTAGCGTTCTACAAAACCAGAATTTGGAATACGTAATTCTTTCAGGTAGTTGATCCATTTTTTCAATTCTTCTTCATTTTCGACGCGGAAAGCAACATGGTGCACACTTCCCCGTCCTTGACGTTCCGGCTGTAAGTCATCGCGATGGACTAGATGGACTTCTCCTCCTGTTCCACCTTCCCCTGTTTCATACACATGGACATCATTATTATTTCCAGATGCATAGGTTCCTTTTTTTGAAAATCCAAGAACATTAATTAACAGCGTTTCAGATAATTCCAGTTTCGGTACTGTCAAAAAAATCGGACCAAGGCCTTGAATGCCATACTCTGATGGGACAGGGCTCTTTTCCCATGGCTTCCCAGCGGCCACCCCATCATTATTTTCGTCTGATACTAACAAGAGACGTTGACCTTCAAAGTCTTGAAATGCCAATGTTGCACGACTATACTCTTTTGTTACTTCATCATGTTCGACTTCAAACTCATCAAATCGTTTTTTCCAGAACTCTAATGCTCCATCGCTGGGTACACGTAGCGAAGTCGTCGAAATACTATTTGTTCCAGGATATGTGCTTCCAGCCATCGGAATTTCGAAAAAGGTGAGGTCAGTGCCCGGATTTCCCCTTTCATCTGCGTAAAACAAATGATAAACAGAGGGATCATCCTGGTTGATTGTTTTTTTAACAAGTCGCATACCTAGGATTTTCGTATAAAATTCATAGTTCCTTTTCGCATCGCCTGTGATTGCTGATACGTGATGAATTCCTTTTAAAGGTTTTCGGTCCATTTAGAACACTCCAATCTTTATACACTTATTAATGGTAAGTTACTTATTGCTATTGTACACCTTTATCAGCTGGATTTAAACTTTTATGCCTATTAGTCGGATCAAGCGCCATTTTCCCTTTTACCTTTCAATAATTTTCTTTGTCCATTGAACGATGTCATCGGTACAATCGATGACAAATTCCTGACCCCGGGCAACAGACTGGAAGTACTGATCTTTCCAACTTGTCGGTTTATGGTAGCTTATGTCCACACCTTTAAAACAATTAGGCAGTGCCCAACAGGATTTGGTCATGCCTTCTTTCGTCAAGACCAGTCTTTTATCGTATATAAACGTTCCATATCCAGAAAGTCTTTTATTCCAGCTAAGATTTTGACCAGCTACATAAATCGTGTTCCCTTTGCTTTTCCTTTTTAGGTGTGTACAATGGGGATGCCTATTCAGCCAATCAGGTACTCGAGTGGTGGGGTTTACTCGAATGATGTCTTCAATTTGCAAGTACCCATAAATAATATGTCTGCCATTACGGTCGTTGGGGTCAAAGACAATCCTGTTTTCCTTTTGGATCGTTTTACGAAACCACCCAAAAAACAAAAATACATCACCAGGTTCTACTCCCTGGTTTGTCAAATGCTTTTGCGCTGCGCCGCTTTGACCAAAGGTACCTCTCCAATTTTCCGTTCGAGTCATGACATTTGCATCTATATCTGGATCCAAATGACAACAGCTCTGTGGATTTAGTTCACTCCACTTCTTTCCTATCTTTATCGTCTTTTTCATTGTGTGCATTTTTTTATAAAAGGATGTTTCATTAATGATAAGATCTTCGTATGTAATTGAGCTGTCCTGATCAGGTATCGGTAATGAAAGCAACGCACCATTCGGCAATATCGGACTTGGATACCCTCCTGCAGATGAATCAAACCCTTTCCTGCTGAGAATGATCTTCAAATCTATGTCACCCATTTCTTACAATAGTCTATACCTTTCACTTTAAACAGTAACAACCACTTTTCCTTCTTACAAATGAAAAATAGTACCAATAATAACCATCATCGAGAGCTTGTTCCATGCATTAAGAAATGATGGATTGAATATCTTGGTTTTATGAAGATGGTTTGCTATTAGCAACTGTTGGAAGGGTGATGGAATCATGATGAATTATCTGCCTCCCTATTACACACCATCACAATTGATCTCATGGATAAGGAATGGTATCCCTAAGCCGCAAAGACCTAAAACGGTCATTATCGCTGGTGCTGGCATGTCTGGTCTTGTGGCTGGCTCATTGCTAAAACAAGCTGGTCATACCGTAAAGATAATTGAAGCTCGAAACCGGATTGGTGGTCGAGTCTATACGATCAGAAAACCATTTACTAACGGCAACTATTTTGAGGCTGGAGCAATGCGTATTCCTAATACGCATTTTTTAGTTTTTGAATATATTAAGAAGTTTGGGTTAGAAATCAACCCATTCATCAATTCAACACCGCTCGACCTCATTTACGCTAATGGCGTGAAGACACGGTCTTTTATTTATAAAAACCACCCAGATGTATTAAGGTATCCTGTAGGACCAGGGGAACAAGGGAAAACAGATATGCAACTAACTCAATCCATTATGAGTCCCCTTATTCATTTTCTCGAAAAAGATCCTATTAACAATTGGAAATTTGTGGTCCCGTTATTGGAACAGTATTCATTTTCAACTTTCTTTCGCCACAACCCAGCCGGTCCTAAGTTATCTGATGGAGCAATTGAAATGATCAAAGTCCTTTCGATTGTTGAGGGCTTACCGGAATTGTCCTTTCTTGAAATCCTTCGAGAATACGTGATCTTATTCAGCAAAGATATTTCTTTTTATGAGATTAAAGGGGGACTGGATCGTCTTCCTAATTCTTTTCTTCCACAACTCAATGAAAACATTTATTTCAACCAGAAACTTAGAAGAATAGATCAAACGACCAACCAGGTCATGTTTTCTTGCTTGGATACGAAAACCGGGCGATCAACTGAAGTCCAAGGAGATTCAGCAATCGTCACCTTGCCGTTTACTGTCCTTAACTTCGTCGATGTCCAGCCGCGAAACTCCTTCTCCCACAACAAATGGAAAGCAATTCGTGAGTTGCACTATGTTCCATCAACGAAAATCGGTTTACAGTTCAAAGATCGATTTTGGGAGAAACAAGGACTTTACGGTGGAAAAACAGTCACTGATCTACCGATACGTTTAGCCCATTATCCTAGTCATGATTTTAACAGTAAGAGTGGGGTTATCTTAGGAAGTTATACTTGGGAAGATGACGCACTAATTTGGACAGGTATGAGTGAACAAGAACGGATTCATGCTGCTCTGAAAGACCTGGCAGAAATTCATGGAAGAAACATTATCAAGGAATTTGAAACAGGAGCAGCTCACAGCTGGGTAATGGATCAATATGCATCCGGAGCATTCACTTTATTCAAGCCTGAACAAGAAACAGAACTAATGCCATATTTATCTTCACCCGAAGGTAAAGTCCATTTTGCGGGTGAACATACCTCCCTCCCCCATGGTTGGATACAAGGTGCAATTGAATCAGGTATAAGGGCAGCTATTGAAGTGAATGAGGGATAAAAGAAGGTTCCCAATTGGTTATATGTGAAAATAAGCAGGGCTGTTCACTTATGAATCCACCTCTTCTTTGGTAAAGGCTATTTTCGCAAACTTTGTTGTTCTTGCACTTAAAGAAAGTATAAAATACTTTCTTCAGTATAAGGGCAGCTAAGGCTCGACCTACAAAAGGCTTGGTCTCGCCAAGTTTTCTTTAAAAGTCGTTGATTTCCGCTCCAGGATGCTCGCTTTCCGCGGGGCGTGCGGTAAGCCCACTCGTCGCCTTGCGACATTGAATGGTCTCACCTGTCCCGCTGATCCCGGAGGAGTCTCGCACCTTGCTCTCCAATCAACTTGCACAAGGTGGTTTTTAAAAATGACTCTAAAGCAACAATCTTTTAGAAAAGAGCCTTGGTAAAAGTTTATTCTTTTATATATTCAATATCATATTCTGAAATGAGCCATTCCTTATCTGTATATTTAAAATGGATATTGACGATATGGGTACCATTCAGTTCATTATGCTTTTCTTGGGACAAGGTATAAAACCGTTCGTCTTCTTTAGTGAAGTCATACTCATTTCCAAAATCAATGGTTGGGATTCCATGTAATCGATACATATGCAGTTCCCCGTCACGTTCTTCATAAAATGAATCCACCCATTTTGATGCTGTCTCTTTTGATGCATAAGGTTCTAAATCTTTAAGCAAAGCACTTTTTGAGTGATACTTGATTACATTGTTTCCGGGTTCGTCTATTTCTTGGACCAATACAGAAATGAATTGTTTTGTAAGATTTTCTGCATCCTTTTCTTTAAGCTCAATTGGATCTTGTTCTCCTTCTTCCAATGGTTTTGTCAATTCATTTCCTTCTGATTGGTCAGTCCTTTCAGATTGTAAGGAATGATAACCGAAAGACCCTATAATCACTAGAAGAATCGATAATGTTGCAAAACTCAGGGTTTTCTTGAAAATGAACGTTTTACTTCTAATTGGTTTAACTCTCTGTTTTACATTTTCCATTTTTTCTTTTGGAAAGTGAAGCTGGTTTAATGAACTGTCTTTTCTAAAACGTGATAACTGTTTCATCATATTTGATCATTCCTTTTATTCAATTCATCTTCTAATAACTGTCTAGCTCTTCTAAGCCTGGTACGTATTGATGTATCCTTCATATTTAACAGCAGGCTGATTTCATTAGTAGACAGTTCTTGAAAATAATGTAGTATGATGATTTCACGATATTTCATTGGTAAGTCCAAAATAGCTTCTGTCAAAGCATCGTGCTCTACTTGTTTATTCAATTCAGATTCAGGCGTCGTATTTGTCTTAGGAGTTTTGAAGATGGGGAGATCAAATTGAATATATTTTCGCCAGCCACTCTTCAATTGATCTTTACATTTATTGATTGTGATCCTGTGCAACCATGTTTTCACAGAAGATTTTCCTTTAAATGTATCCAATTTCATATAACATTTGACAAAGACTTCTTGCATAATATCTTCTGCTAGAGCTTGCTCCTTCACATACGAATAAGCTAATCGTGTAAGATCATTACCGTACAAATTCATGATTTCTGTAAGAACATCTTCTTTATCCACTTGTTTTAACTTATACTGTTCCATTATACTTTCCAAATCTGATCATCCTTTTTATTCGGTTCATACATTAGACGACGAGACCTTGATAACAATTCAAATTTTTGGATTATTTTTGTCTGTGATGAGAAAGTCTTTGAAACTTTTCCTTTTGCTGGCTTCGACAATCTAGAAAGGACGTGGAGGTATGTGAATCAAAGTTCATAAAACAGTGATTTTATATGTACATTTAAATACGACAAAAAGACTGACTCTAATGTATCTCATCCCATTCGTATTGGAAGTCGGTTACATTTCTGAGCCAGTCTCAATATCCGCATCATTTCAATAACCATGATTCCAAAGGATTTTCCCGGATTTATTTTCATAGTCCAAATCGACATGAAAATTGTGTTTTTCATAAAAGTGCAACAGACGATCAACATGGTCCCAATCCCTTTCAGCAATATCACCAGTAATATAAGGGATATTATGATCTTTAGCCATTTCTTTTAAATAGTTCAAGCATATGGAACCATACCCTTTGTTGGCAGGTCCTTTAATATCTCCAATATGGATTCGATCATGCTCGGGATAATAGGCTTGAACCGAAAAGTCCCACACCCCTTTAAATGCACTCTCACAATCATTCAACATGATGTTGCATCGTTTCTTTTCTTCCGATTTATAGACGATGACTAAGTTCTCTTCTTTTGTTTGATCTATTCCTACTACATCCCACTTCTTTGCAATCCGTTTCATATCTTCTTGCATCCGGAATACTTGAAATTCCAGTTCTTCAGGATCCATTGTACGTTCGTTAGAAAATGGTTGTCGTAGCGTTAATGACATTGTTATCTCCTTCCTTCGTTTGGATATCTATTAAGATGTTATTATGGGCTTATTTACCTAGATAGGTGCACACAATTTTCCATTCTACAAGAGGTTGATCATTTTTTCAAATGGCACTGCTACTTAACAGAATAGCTCTGTTAGTGTACATTAGTCGATTTAGTGAAAGGCTGTTTTCGCAAACTTTATTGCTCTTGCACTTAAAGAAAGTATAAAATACTTTCTTCAGTATAAGGGCAACTAAGGCTCGACCTACAAAAGGCTTGGTCTCGCCAAGTTTTCTTTAAAAGTCGTTGATTTCCGCTCCAGGATGCTCGCTTTCCGCGGGTCGTGCGGTGAGCGCACTCGTCGCCTTGCGATCTCAAGACTCTCCTTTTCAAGGAAGCATTTGTGCTCCTGCGTCTACAAGAAAGTCCTGTCGAAGTGAGCTTCCTCGTCGCATGCCTTGCGAGGAGATTATTCAGGTAGTAGGCACGCTGATCCCGCAGGACAAGGAAAGCTTCGGCAGCGTTACATCGCACGAAGAAAACGCGATTTTCATTTTCGAGGAGTCTCGCACCTTGCTCTCCAATCAACTTGCACAAGGTGATTTTTTGAAAATAACTCAAAAGCAACAATCTTTAAGAAAAGAGCCTAATGAAATTAATTATCATTCGTTTACAGAAGGCTTGCTTAATCTTTCCAAACTTAATAAAAAAGACTTGCCACACTTTTGCGGGCAAGTCCTTGTGATGGTATAAAGGCTATTGATCATTAAGTGCTCTTCGTGCAAGGGTTTCGATCACAGCATCGTCCATAGGCGGATTGTGTAAACCAGCACGTACATCCCGATAGTATCTTTCAAAGTTTGAGGACTTCAATAACCCTCTCCCACCAACGATCCTCATTGCTAGATCTACAACTTTATTAGCAGCATTTGTTGCAATTGTTTTTACAGAAGCTAATTCTGGTCCAAGCTTTATTCGTTCCTCTGGATATCGATCCCACTTCTCTGCTATAGCATACATGAAGTGTCTGGCATTCAACAGCTCTAGATCCATTTGTCCGATTTTTTCTCTTACATGATGGACTTCAGAAATGGTAGTCTGCAAACTGTTAGGTTGATAATTTTTCGCGAATTCAATAGCTTCGTTCCGGGCTGCAATGGCAATGCCCAGGTAACATGCAGGTATGTGCAATAACCAGCCTTTAGGTACAGGGATTCTTTGTTTGTCTGATTTTCGTTCTACAAGTCTGGATGGGTCGACTTGGACATCTGTAAGTACAAGATCGTCGCTTCCTGTCCCCCGCATCCCTAGCGTATTCCAGGTATGATCGACAGACACTCCAGGTTGTGCTTTATCAATGAGGAACCATGCAATTTCATCGGATTCTTCAATATATGCTGAAACGAGAAAATAATCTAAAACATCCGCCATCGTTGTAAATGATTTACGACCATTGATCGTATAATCGATTGCACTTTTTACAGCCTTTGTTTCAGGAATGCCACCTCTAGTTGGGCTTCCTGTTGCTGGTTCAGTTGCTGCACGGTTGATGGTTTTCTTATGATTTGCGACTTCCGAACATAACCATTCAAATGCAGAATCCTCCCACAGACTTTCATCTCGAATTTCCATTATGATACCAAGATGCCATCCAATAGACAGTGCTACAGAGCCATCACCTTCAGCAAGTTTTTCTTGTAATAGGACGAATTCATAAAGGGAAAGACCTTCTCCTCCTAATTCTTTCGGGAGGGACAAAGCTACATAATTCGATTCCTTCAAATCCTCCAAATTCTCAGACGAGAAGGTTCCTTTCCTGTCCGTTTCCGAAGCTCTCTTATGGATTTTAACTGCAAGTTGTTCGGATAGCCTGAATAATTTTTTCTGTCGTTTTGTTTTGATAAAAGGTTCATACACATCCCACATCAGCATTCACTCCAACGTTAATAATAATCAAATCGTACTAAACATGTCGGATTTATTTCAACTACTACGTACTGAATGATCGAACCTTTCATATTACAGTTAGTTTGACGCTCTTCTCTCATCCGATAATTCAGTGAGGTAATTACGTTTCAATAAATATCTTAAATGTTGGACAGGCATAGAACCATAGCCTTGTTGGTTCCCGAGATTAAAAGAAACGACACTTCTATGATGAGAGGTGATCTTGAGAGTCTTTGCAGAATTGAAATTACCTGATGCGTTATCCATGATTTGATAAACGGTTCCATCTTTAATGTTCATTGAAAGTCTCCTTTGGTTCTTTTTCTTTATTATTTGCAATATGTAAATTTTTATCGTTCCTAATCAACATTAAAGTGTAAAGAAAGTCAATAAAAAAACCATTGGAACGTTCACATTCCAAATGGTTCATATTCATACTTTCAGTTTAAGGTCATTCAGTTCTTTTTCCTTATTACTTTCGCCTTCGTGATATGCTAGTTCCAAGTACATGGATACAAGTTGTTTCACTTTCTTATCCACGCCTAATAGATCAAGGTGATCCATGCATCTCCTTCGGGTATTGGACTGGACAAAATCATTTACCATACTCGATTCACACATCCATACTTTGACATACAAAACAACATCATTCTTGTAGAATATTTGTGAAAAATAGGATATATTTCTGAAGAAGTTGTTTATGATCCTAGTATGTAGGTTAGTCCAAAATAATAATACCCATTCGCCTAAACTTCTCATGCTTCGACAAGAAAAAATTTTTCTGATTATCACGTACAAAATATTAAGAAAAAGTTGGCGAAGCCAAGCCTTAGCGCAGGCTGAGTCTTGGTTGCCCTTATATTGAAGACAGTATTTATACTTTCTTTAAATATAAAAAGTCGGGACTTTTTCATCCCGACTTTTTATATTTGTATATTTCGTTTAACCTACTAATTCGTCCTTCTTTTTATCTTGATCTCCCCAGCATTCAGTATTATGAATACCAAGTTTCTTAGGATTGAAAGTAGGATCTTTACCTTCCTTACGTTGCATTTCGTAATCTTTAAGGACCTTGAAGGCAATTTTACCAAGCAAAGCGATTCCTACCAGGTTGATCAATGTCATAAAGGCCATGAACAGATCAGCAAGGCTCCAAACGAAAGCTAACGGCAATACTGCCCCGACCATTACCATAGCCATTGTTCCTAAACGGTATACGAAAATGGCTGGTCGACTTTCCTTGATAAATTCGATATTCGTTTCACCATAGTAGTAGCTTCCGATAATCGAACTAAATGCGAAAAGGAAGATTGCTATAGCAATGAATATGCTTGCAGCTCCACCGATGTGATCACCGAGTGAATCTTGCAGTAACTGGATTCCTGCAGTATCTCCGCTTTGATAGATGCCAGACATCAAGATGATGAATGCTGTAGCGGAACAAACAATGATTGTATCCAAGAAAACACCTAATGTTTGGATGAATCCTTGTTTCGCAGGATGGGAAACACTTGCTGTAGCTGCAGCGTTCGGTGCACTACCCATACCAGCTTCGTTAGAAAATAGACCACGTTTTACACCATTCATGATTGCTGCACCAATTCCCCCACCGACAGCTTGTTCAATTCCGAAAGCACTTTTTACGATAAGTGCAAACATTTCCGGAATCTGTCCGATGTTAAGTGCTAAAACAATAAGTGCAATGATAATGTAAAGTACTGCCATGATCGGGACGACGACTGCAGAAACATTTGCAATACGTTGTACCCCTCCGAAAATAACCAATCCTGTAAGAACTGTGATAATGATTCCGACTACAGTTCCATTTAAGCCGAATGCATTTGCATATGCTTCTGAAATCGTATTACTTTGTACCGAGTTGAAAATAAGTCCGAATGTTACAGCGATCAAAACAGCAAAAATAATACCTAACCATCTTTTTCCTAGACCTTTTTCAATATAATAGGCTGGTCCACCACGGAAAGCTGTTTTGTCTTTTACTTTGTACACTTGTGCTAACGTACACTCAACGAAACTCGTCGCTCCACCAACAAGTGCAACGATCCACATCCAGAATACAGCACCTGGACCTCCAAGACCGATTGCAACTGCAACACCGGCTAAGTTTCCTGTTCCGATCCTTGTCGCTGCACCAATACAGAAAGATTTGAATGAAGAAATACTTTTTCCATCTTGAATTGTGGATTTTTCAAATAGGACTCGTCCCATCTCACCTAAGTATCGGAATTGCACGAATCTTGTAGCTATCGTGAAATAAAGACCTAGGCCGAGCAATCCAGCTATCAGAACATACCCCCATAAATAACCGTTTAAAGTTCCTACGATACTTTCTAACACATTACCTAACCCCTTTTCATTTTTTATTTTTTCTGAATATTTGCTCAAGACCAATTATATGTTCAAGGTAAAAATATTGCAACAATTTTCTGCATTATCCTACAAACAGGATAAAGAGGTAAAAAATGGACTCCCCCTAATTATTCTTGTTATATCAATAGTTAGCAAGGTTCACTTTACAATATTGAAGGTAGTAATTTAGGGTGAAAAAATTACAGGCGTAGGACATAAGTCCTTTTGGCTTTTAGAGAATTCGTAATAATTCAAAATTATTTGGGGATATCTCCTGAACTCACATAAAAGAGGCTCCTCGAAAGGATAAGCCTCTATAAAGTCTTCATAAATTTTTTTGCAACCTTTTATATTGGTATTGACTCCATTTATAGCGTATAAAACAACCTACACAAAATCCTAATATCGCTACAAACGATGCAATTGCGACCAACAATGATGCAATGTGGCCAATAATAGTCGTTCCAATAAGATAACCTCCGAAAGCAATTGTCAGAAGTATTGTCGCGATCCATTGGTTGAATTTTTGTTGCTTTTTGTCTTCAGCAATATACTTTGAATATGGACGTTTAAGGAACAATTTAGCAAATTCCATGATTGGATTAAAATTTAGCAACAGTCCAGATATTCCACTGAAGAGTGGTATTAGAAGGATCCATTCTACGCCACTGATCCATACACTAAAAACAGATAAAAATAGAACCCATTGATTTGTTCGCACTAACGGTCTTGGTATTGCTTGGTTTTTCTCGTTCATTTTAAATCCGACCTTTCACATATGAGTGATATACTTATAATAAATGTATTCAAGTCAAATGTGAAATGTTTTGGAGATAGGCTGTTTTCGCAAACGTTGTTGCTCTTGCCCTTATACTGAAGAAAGTATAAAATACTTTCTTCAGTATAAGGGCAACTAAGGCTCGACCTACAAAAGGCATGGTCTCGCCAAGTTTTCTTTAAAAGTCGTTGATTTGGGCTCCAGGATGCTCGTTTTCCGCGGGGCGTGCGGTGAGCCCGCTCGTCGCCTTGCGACCTCAGGAGTCTCCTTTTCAAGGAAGCATTTGTGCTCCTGCGTCTACAAGAAAGTCCTGTCGAAGCGAGCTTCCTCGTCGCATGCCTTGCGAGGAGATTATTCAGGTAGTAGGCACGCTGATCCCGCACGACAAGGAAAGCTTCGGCAGCGTTACATCGCAGGAAGAAAATGCGATTTTCATTTTCGAGGAGTCTCGCACCTTGCTCTCCAATCAACTTGCACAAGGTGGTTCATTTCAAAAATGACCCCAAAGCAACATTCTTTAAGAAAAGAGCATAGAAATATTTCACTCTCTCAGGTCGAGTTGCCCGATTTTTTCGTAAGTAGATAATTCGTGAGCAAGTATTTTACTCCTTGATAACGAGTAAATCGTATCCTGGATATACAGCAGACGTTGGATCTCCGTTTCCCATTGTTCAAATCGTTTCTTCCCTTCTGTTTGCGTGTGAGAGAGTTTTGCCGCCAAGTTAAAACCATCCTTCATGTCAATGGTATAGACCATTGCACCTTGAAAGGAATTTTCAATTTGCGCTCTTCCTTCTTCGTAATTGTAGATATGGATAGGAAAAGCAAAAATGTTTCGTTGTTTATCAAATAATAGCGATTTATGATCATAGTTCAGTGGTGAATACGTTCCGTTTCCCTTGATGATTTCTGTGTGTGTTTCTATAGGATTATTCATATCACTCACATCAAAAATCGACATTTTGATGCCGTCCGTTTGAACGAATGGTTCACTAACAGAAGAGTTCTCAACTAATTTTGTATTTTGTCCAAATCCAATAAGATGATTTTCATCATATGGATGTAGATAATTACTGAAACCTGGAATTTTCAGTTCACCTTTCACTTTTGGTTTTGTTGGGTTACTCGCATCTATGACGAACAAAGGATCTACTTGTTTGAACGTGACGATATAGATGCGGTCTTGCATGAACCGGGCAGAATAAATCCGTTCACCTTGTGCAAGATCAGTTATTTCCCCTATTTTTCTTAATTTCTCATCAAATATGAATAAATGATTGGATGATGGATTATCATCATTCCACGTATTCCCACTTGTAGTAGCAACTCGGAAATTACCTTTGTACTCATCCATTGAAAATTGATTTAAAACCGTACCCTCAATTTCAGTCGAATGTTTGAATTCAACAACTTCTTCATTGAAAGTGAATTTATAAACTGAGGTATCAGGAGAAAATTCAACTCTTGTATCGGTTGTAAGATCCGGATACGTATTGACTGCAATAAAAATATTTTCCTTGGACATATACAATTGATTTCCACTTCCTAAATAAGTGGTGAACCGTGCTTTTTTCCTTGGTTTATCAATAGGAATTGATGAAATGATTGTAAAGTTGGTATCTTTTGAATCGGTAAAGTAATTGATTTTCTTGTAATCGATATATTTTGATCCATCGTTATCCGCACTATCCTTCACTTTTGGTCTGAGATCGATATCTTTACCCTTAACCTTCTCTTCTGCTAATGGCCAGTAGTTAGGATGATGATTGGAAATTAAGTACAAATAGTTATTTGATCGGCGTGCTGTTAAATAGGATCCTTCAATTTCCACTTCCCTTTCTAAAACAGGTTTAGATCGATCTTTTATATCATAAATGTTAGCTTTTAATGTGTGATGATGTATCGGTAATAACGCAGAGTCGTTAGCAGATGTTCCACTTTCTCGGATTGCTTGCATTTCTTTGAAACTGTGGCCGATAACGACTAAACGGTCTTTATATAGTATCAATTCCTGAGGGGATAACTCATGTTCCTTGAAGGTGATTGCCGCCACCTTCTTCATTTCGCTGGCGGGGTATGCCTTTGTGATGAGAACACGGTCTTGGAGGATTTGATATACATATCTGCCATCATTTTTAACGATATCGGCTTCATCCACCCCATCTACTTGAACATTCGTTTCCGAGAAATCTCCAGATCCACTGCTATCAGCTTTTAGGTTGGCACTTGCATCCGAAGAGTCTTCTGTAGCAATAGCATCTCCACGGGAGAATAAACGTGTCTTTTGTTTATTTTCTTTGATAGCTTGCAAAAAATAGTCGTTCAATTTCTCCTTCGTTCCGATTACTGGTAGGGTTCGTTCTACAATGAATTTCATAGGTGGGATATCTTTTATTTTTCTCCCCTGGGTTGAACGAATACCATTTTCAATATGGAGTGTAAAATAACTGCTCGAAAGATTGTAACCAGTTACAGGTGGCTGGATCAGAACAGTTCGTTGATCATCATCAATAGTTAGAGATACATTTTGTCTCTTGCCTTCAGAATCCGTGACATAAATCGTATCCCCTTTGATTGTTTGAACATCTATCTTCTTGGAAAAGTTGATTTTCAAAATTTTATTTTGCAATACAACGGGTGTTTCTTGATTCTCATCCCAGGCGTTCAATACTTTAGGTTGGTTAGCCCAATAAAAATAACCAATTCCGATTATTATGACCACACCAGTTAATAACCACCACTTTTTCATCTGTCTACCCCCTTTTTTCATAAGGCTGTTTTCTATAAGTTTATTGCTATTCCATTGTTAAGGAAGGTGCTAAATGCTATTTCCAAAAACACCAATCTATACGAAAACAGCTTTACCTATAGACGTATGTAACTAAAAAAAGGTTACAAATTCCAATTAAGTGTTGATTTCCTTTTCATACTCCTTTCTTTTTGATACCTTTAAGATGGTTGAAATAGAAAGGATGTGTATGAATGATTCCATCCAGGTTATTAGTGATCGGTGCAGGTCGTATGGCTGAAGCGATTGTTTCCGGTTTAAAATCTACAAACGAACCATTTTTTTCTGCCATTACAATTGCGAATCGATCTGACAGGCAACGACTGGACAAATTAGCTTCTACATACAAGGTTGAAATAACTCGAAATTGGAAAGAATCAATGTCATCGTTTGATGTAGTCCTGTTGGCAGCTCCTCCAGATGCACATGACAACCTGTTCTCCGAGTTATCGAGTTGTATGAACGGCCAACTAGTTATCACAGTGGCCGCGGGTATCGATCCTTCTACTATGGAAGCCCATCTTCCCGCCGGAACTCCTGTCTGTTGGATGATGCCTAACACTGCAGCTTTAGTAGGAAAATCAATGACTACTTTCGCATGTGGGAAGAATGTCATTCAATCTCACCGGCATGTGATTGAACAGATATTAAGTGCAGTTGGAGAGTATGAAGAATTGTCAGAAGATCAGGTCCATGATTTGACTGCGATTACAGGGAGTGCTCCTGCTTTCCTCTATTTATATTCTGAAGCATTAGAAGAAGCAGCGGTCAATTATGGAGTAACAAGTGAACAAGCTCAGCGGCTAGTTACCAAAATGATTGCAGGTTCAGCTTCAATGCTTGAAACAGGGACGTCTGCAGAAACATTAAGAAATCAGGTAACAACCCCAGGCGGTTCAACTGCAGCAGGTGTTGAGGTGTTGGAAAAACATAATATGAAAAATATCCTTAAAGAAGCAGTCAAGGCTACGAATCAACATGCCAGGGGAAAATAGGGTGTTAAGATTGGTAGGTAAAACAACTTTTTCACCGAAAACTAATTTAGGAAGATGATATGAGGAGGTAAATACCTATGGGAATTTTAGATGGCCTGATGGGAAATGCATCAGAAGCAGATTTGCAAGCAGTTGAAAAAGACCTGGAAAATATCGTCACGGAAAATGAACGGGTAGAGAAAGCCTTCAAAATTATTCGTGATTTGATTGTCTTTACCAATAAGCGCCTCATTTTGATTGATAAACAAGGAATGACTGGTAAGAAGGTCGAGTACCATTCTGTCCCTTACCGAAGCGTCACTCATTATAGTGTAGAAACAGCTGGTACATTTGATATGGATGCAGAATTGAAAATATTCATATCCAGTACGGCTCATCCGATTTCTAAACAGTTCCGCAAGGATAAGAGCATTTATGATGTACAAAAAGCACTCGCAACGTATGTAAACCAATAGTTTACCAAGTGAAATGGGACTGCCAATTAATAACTGGATCAGTCCCATTCTTACTTTCATCGACCTTTAAGCCTGCCCCAGCATGTGCTGGAAGTTTGGCTTTGCCAAATGTTCTTTATTCTGATTTATTTCGTTCGATTTGTTTGTTGATGGCATCGGCTGTTTTGTCCACTGCATTCATTGCAGTACTTTCAGTAGCTTCAATTGCATTTTCTACACTATCAAACGCAGTATCCGCTCCATCTTTGATGTTCTTAGCTGTGCGTTCTACAGCTTGTTGGTTTTGATTTCGTTTATGTGGCATGCTGATTCCTCCTTAATAGGGTTAGTATTAGGATGAAACCTGTAACCGAAATTATACATATATTCATTTTAAATACAGTTTCCTTCTATTATTTAAGCGACATCCCTTTTTATGAACGAGTACCACGATGCAGCAATGAAGACCCCTAAATATATACACAGGATCAAAATGGAACCTGTAAAAGTCATTTCCCTGAACAATGGACGGTTTCCACTGAAAAATTGAGTAAGATTGGTATTTGCAAAAAGGATGTATTTCCCCCAGCTAATCTGATAATGAGCAAGCACTTCTACAAAAGTCCTCCCTGTCAAAATCAAGAATATAGAGGTACCTGTCGCAATGACACTGCTTCTGAATACGGTGGAGATTGTGAAGGCAAATGTTGACATGACTGAAACCTCAACGAAAGTCGTCATGAATCGTAAAAAGATATACCTCCCGTTATCAAAATCTCCTGCGACATCAGAAATCCCAAAAAAGATAAATCCGAACAACAAAGCAAATATCAAATAAGACGCCAATAGATAAACACCGATTAGTAAAACAGTCAAGTACTTGGATAACAGGACTTTGGATCGTTGCGCAGGTCTTATTAAAAGAAATTTAATCGTTCCCCAATCATATTCATTTGCAACAATTGATCCTGCAATGATGACAGATACGAATTGTAACAAGAACAAGAAATTCGTACTGAAAATGAAATAATCAGCGAAGCTTTCATTTTCGCCAGAGGTCGATAAGATGTTCTTCGTCATTAAGGCAAGCAAAAGACACCCGATTACAAAAACCAAAAATAGTACTTGATATCCCTTTTTATGGGAAATTTTGATGTGTTCGTTACGGATCAAATTAAACATCATTGGAAGGTTCCTCCGTTGCTTCAAAGAACGCCTCTTCAAGCGTTTGATTCTTTGCTGTTACAGAATATATCCTGATACCTTCATGCACAAGGGTTTCTACAACATTAGGAACATCATGTTTACATACTATTGCATCTACACTAAGACCAGCAACTTCAGCTTCCACATTCATATCTCTAAGGATGTCTTTCGTTCTATCTGCTGCATCCACTTCAAAACGGAACATACTGCTCGATTGTGGGTTCACATCAATTAATTCTCTGACTTTCAATATTCGCCCCGATTGAATGATGGCCACCCGATCGCATAAATCTTCAATCTCACGGAGTAAATGACTTGCAATAATGATTGACACATTTTCTGTCTTGCTCAATGCCCTTATGTATTCACGAAACTCCCTCATTCCAAGAGGGTCCAGACCATTAGTCGGTTCATCAAGGATAAGCAATTTAGGTTGATGTAAAATAGCTTGGGCAATTCCAAGGCGTTGTCTCATCCCCAAAGAGTAAGTGCTGACTCGATCATTTATGGCCTTACCTAAATTGACGATCCCAACCACTTCTTTCAGCCTATTTTTCGATATCGTCGGATCCATTGCTGCATATTGTTGTAAATTTTGAAGTCCACTCAAGTGTTCGTAGAACTCAGGGTTTTCAACGATCGCTCCGATATGCTTGATGGATTGGGTGAATTCCTTGTATAAATCATGTCCGTGGATTATAACCTGTCCTTTATCTGCCTTCATCAATCCAACGATGATCCTGATCATCGTTGTTTTACCTGAACCATTCGGTCCCAATAATCCCATGATTTCACCATGATTCACTTCCAGCTCAACATCCGAAAGAATTTGATTTTTACCAATTGATTTATGTATATTTTGCAGTTGCAGGATTGGATTGTTTTTCATGATTTCACCTAAATTTTATAATTTGTCCTCTATAATTGGACGTCTCAGTATTGAATAAGTTTCTACTGATTTTGTTTTTATAGTTGAATTCTAGCGGAAAGCGTGCATCCTGGAGCGGAAATCACCGACTTTTAAAGAAAACCTGGCGAGACCATGCCTTTTGTAGGTTGAGCCTTAGTTGCCCTTATACTGAAGAAAGTATATTATACTTTCTTTAAGTGCAAGACCAACAACGTTTGCGAAAACAGCCTTTCAAATAAACAATACACTAAAAAAGGTCTAGAAATAAAAAACACTTGGACAAAAAACATCCAAGTGCCTGTGTTCCGATTATAGTATCCGTATGACCAGATACCCCATTACCATTGCTATAAGAGCACTAAGCAGACTCCCAATTAAATAATATTCTGAGAATGCCTTGTTCTCAAATTGCTTGAATCTAGTCAATGATTTTACTGCGATCAGGAATGTCATACCATGCGGAATTCCTTGGACGATGAAGATGATGATCAATACACGTTCAACCATTCCGATGTACCTTCCCACATTTTTAGGGGAATCCTTAAAGAACTGCTCGGTTCTTATTCTAGTTACTTCGTTTACTTCTTCCCCTTTTTCATTATAAGAGGTCTTTATTTCTGTCTTTTCGTCTGAAATACTATATTTATCTTTTGATAGTGTAGGATTGGGACCTAGATCCCTCAATAATATCCCAAGGAAATAACCTGAACCCCATGTCACCAGGATGAAGAGGATACTAATGAAGAGAAACTTCGAAAAATGATCCGTTTCCATTCCTTCAAATAAAAACTGTAAGATTCCAGATGTAATGTCATTTGCAGAGTAAGAAATCAAGCCTGTCATATTCAAAATCACGATGATTGATAGTACATGGATGAGTTGATCGATTAAAAATAACGTTGAATTTAAGATCACATTGTCGTTTTTCTTTTTGATTGACTCTTTCGTCCAATCAACGAAATAGTGTGTGATCAGAATGAAAACGATGCTTATAATAATTTTATATAATGATACCTCTGTAAGTCCTCCAACTACAATGATATAGATTAATCCTGCGAACACCGTCACGATGAAATGTGTGGAAATATGTCTAAATAAGCCTTTATGCAATTGTATTTTTTTCAGTTGGATCATAGAATTTTTCTGAAGTAAAAAATCCGCAATGAAATGGGCTAAGATAAATAGTAGGAGTAGCTGAAACATATGATTATTTTGCCTCCTTCCTATAGGGCTCTTGTAGAAAATCTAAAAGTTCAATCAAACTAGACTTCATTCTATTGACTGTGTGATAGTCCGATCTGGATAATAGATATGAAACAGTAGATTTCGGGGACTTATATCCTATCTCTCTGCCGATTTCTTCATAAGTGGCGTTCTTGTTCTTTTCAACTAGTTTGATGACTTCTTTCTGTTTATCACTGCGATTGATGATCTTTTCATAGATGGAAAAAATCAAAGCATTTAAAGATTGGTATGGGTAATCTTTAGAATAGAAAAAGAATGAGCTGTTTTCTTCATTAAAATGCCAATACTTTGCCTCAGCGTGATTGTCTTTTAAAAACTGATCACGTGCATCTAGTGCATTAAGAACCGCTGATCCATTCATCGTATGAATGGTAGAATTAGTTGTATCCAGCTCACCTAAACCAATTCCGACATACACATATATCCCATCGGCTGCCAATCTTGTGCTGATTTCTTCTATAGCTAGATACCCAGCCGAATAACTCTTCTGGACACCGAGCAGCTCATCTCCATTTCGAACGTCAAACGGTACTAACAACTCCTCTTTCCATACTTCATTCAAGTGTTCAGCACATTTCAATAAAGCTTTTTGAAGCTGTTCTTTATCCAATTGTCTTGAGTGTTTTACATCACAAGCGATACATACACATGACATTATTAAACCACCTCACAAATAATAGCATCTCACAATAACAGTTGATACAAAATCATCAATTTTTATCGTGTTGATATTTTATTAACAACTATAACAGAATAAAGCTATTTTTCAAATGGGTAATTGGATTTAACTGTTTTCAAAAATTTGTTGCTAATGAACCTTTTTAATCTGAAATAGAGTGACTTTGAATCATACCAGTACAGATGTTTCTGCCTCTTACCTCGCCCTGTAGTCTAGAAAATGATATAATCTCTTAGTAGCTGAATTATGGAGGAATGTTAAGAATGATTACTGTTACAAATGTAGGTTTGCGTTTTGCAGATCGCAAGCTTTTTGAAGATGTCAATATAAAGTTCACTCCAGGTAACTGTTATGGACTGATTGGTGCAAACGGTGCTGGTAAATCTACGTTTTTGAAGATTTTATCAGGTGAGGTCGAACCTCAAAAAGGAGACGTCCATCTCCCTCCTGGTCAACGTATGGCAGTGTTGAAACAGAACCATTTTGAATATGAAGAATATGAAGTACTAAGCACCGTCATCATGGGGCATGAGCGCCTTTATGAAATCATGCAGGAAAAAGATGCGATCTACGCTAAACCGGACTTTTCCGAAGAAGACGGAATTAAAGCAGCTGAACTTGAAGGTGAGTTCGCTGAATTAGATGGCTGGGAAGCAGAGTCGAATGCAGCAGTCCTCTTAAAAGGGTTAGGTATTGAAGAAGAACTTCACACCAAGAAGTTGGCGGATCTGACAGGTGGACAAAAGGTCAAAGTATTGCTTGCACAAGCTTTATTCGGCAATCCAGATGTCCTTCTACTTGACGAGCCGACAAACGGTCTGGATATACAAGCCACTCACTGGTTAGAAGAATTTCTGATCAATTTTGAAAATACGGTGATAGTCGTTTCCCATGACCGTCATTTTTTGAATAAGGTTTGTACACATATCGCTGACCTGGATTTCGGTAAAATCCAAATTTACGTAGGAAACTATGATTTTTGGTATGAGTCAAGTCAACTAGCTCAAAAGATGGCACAAGAACAGAATAAGAAAAAAGAAGAGAAGATCAAAGAGCTACAAAACTTCATTGCAAGATTCAGTGCTAATGCGTCTAAATCGAAACAGGCTACCTCCCGTAAAAAATTGCTGGAGAAAATCTCATTAGACGACATCAAACCTTCTTCCCGTCGTTACCCGTTCGTCGGATTCACACCAGCAAGGGAAATCGGTAATGACCTGCTGCGTGTAGAAGGACTTTCTAAAACAGTCAACGGAGAGAAAGTGCTTGATAATGTAAGCTTCATCATGAATAAAGACGATAAAATCGCCTTAGTAGGAAAGAATGAAATCGCGAAGACGACCTTGATGAAAATCTTGATGGGTGAAATGGAACCAGATAGTGGAACCTTCAAATGGGGAGTGACAACTTCTCAAGCATATTTCCCGAAGGACAATTCGGAATACTTTGATGGCTGTGACTTGAACCTTGTCGATTGGCTCCGTCAATACTCTCCAGAGGATGATAGCGATACATTCTTAAGAGGATTCCTTGGCCGTATGCTCTTTTCTGGTGAGGAAGTTATGAAAAAAGCGAGCGTCCTTTCTGGAGGAGAAAAAGTTCGTTGTATGCTATCGAAGATGATGCTGAGCAATGCAAATGTACTGTTGCTGGATGAACCGACCAATCATCTGGATTTAGAATCCATCACAGCCTTGAACAATGGATTGATTAAATTCAAAGGTTCTATGATCTTCGCTTCACATGACCACCAATTCGTTCAAACGATCGCAAATCGTATCATCGAATTGACAGACAACGGGGTTATGGATAAGCAGATGTCCTATGATGAATATCTGGAAAATAAAGATATCCAAAAACAACTCGATACAATGTATTCTTGATTAAAAAAGCTATCCGTAAAGGATAGCTTTTTTAGTTCATAATGGATTTCTGCGAAATTCACTCCCTTTCCTTGGGTGTATTCAAAGCTATTTCCGGCCTCAGGTTGATCCAAATTTTATACATCAACTAGGTCGTCTTTTTTCAATTAATTAAGGAACGCATGACAAGTTTCTACACACTTCCTGCATTCTTCTGCACACAACCGACAATGTCTGAGCTCATGTTTTTCACATTCCTTTATACAAGCCATACAAACATCTACGCATAGATGGCAATATTGATCAATGAATGGACTGCTCTTACTCATTGCAACCGCTGTATACTCACAAATTTCGGCACATTCACGCGTGAGACGAAGACACTCATTCAACTTAGGGTCTTCGATTTTCAAACAAGAATCAAAACAATGATTACACGTTACGAGGCATGATAAGCATTCTTCGATACATTCTTTATACTCTTCATCCATTCTTTTTTGATCCTCCCGCAAATAGGTTGTTTAATTACCACTACCACCAACCTCATAGAGATAAACTATCCATACCAACTACAATCGAAGATATTAGGCTTCCATCCCCCTATTTAAATAGGTAGAATGATGTGATTATTTACATTTGTATTAATTTTAAGATAGAAATATTTATTTCTAATGAATTCTTCTATATAATGAAAACTAACTCTATTTCGTCCGGTCGTTATAAATTCGTTAGAAGGTGTTACATTAGGGTAACTTGTCATCCCTTCACATCATTACTCTCAACTATTGCCCACCGTCCATTCACATACCTTCAAGATAATTGAATTTCTTAAGAAAGTAGGTAGTTTCCATGGAATCATTGATCATCCGTTCGTTCCACAAGGACGAAGTAAGATTTGCATTTGTATATGAAGGAAGATTGTTTACGATGATTATGAAATGGTCCGTGGACAACAATCATTGGAATTTGCACACGTACGACCAAGAATTGCGCAAGAACCCGGAACAATATCGGTTCATTGTGGAAAGGTTGTTATCTACTGATCGGGTTAAAGAATTTTTTAAAGACCGGAATATAAAAATGGATTCAGTCTATTGTAAAGGCTGTAACAATGTTTCTGTTGAATAAATAGCCCCAATTATCCCAAACAAAATTGAATGGCAGCTGGTCACGATTCAAATACAAAATCGGATAAATAAGCAGAACTTATCACTTAGAGCTGGACCTGATAAGCAACCCGTCATTTACCAAGTATTTGAAGGGGTTTAAAATTTATGGCAAAAGAAATAGCAATAAAATACAATTCTGTTTCTAAAGCCATTTGAAATCCAATATGTTTGGAGGGTCCCGGTTGTTCCGCTTACGCCTGTTTTTTATTGGTATTCTAGCAGGTTCTACGTTAGGTCTGGTCAGTCACATGTTGAGTTGATATCTACGTTTCCCCCTATTCGTTAGGGGGATTTTTTTGTGGGCACACTCTTTTCTGAGCTAAATAATTTCACTCCCAATTACACAACATAAATACTGAAGTGTGATTCGGAGGTGTTATGTGTTGAGATTTAAAGTGGTTACAGTGGCATTTGTTTCGTTAGTGGCGATTTTTGCTGTCTATTTCTTTTATCCTGCTAATGATGTGGAAGCTCCTCGGCTTCAACAAAATCTTACTCAAAAAAGGATTATTCCCGGTGATTTACGTACAAACCAGTCTAAAGATCTTGTGCGATTGAATTCAATCAAGTATGGACAAAATCTTGTTCGAAAACTGGATACCGACTCTTCTATAGGCGTTATCCAGCATAAAACGAAAGTGAAAAGTCATTATCAAGAACGCCAGGCTACAGTTAAGTTTAAGGAGAAACCAAGTCCAGAAAAAATAAAACTCATCTATAATGATATTGATGGTGAAGTGGCAAAACAATTGGATTCAACGTATATATTCAAATCTAAATCATTGACTACTCCTCAATTACTCAGTTACTTCAATTCAAGAGAAGATATTGAATACGCTGAACCCAATTATATCTATTTACAAAATGAGATTGTTACAGATGATGAGTTTTATCAACAGTACCAATGGAACCTCCCTGCGATCCGGACTGAAAAGGGTTGGGAAGTCACACGCGGAAATGAGGATGTGGTCATCGCGATCATTGATACGGGTATTGATATGAAACACCCGGATTTAGCCCAAAGACTCGTCGAAGGTCATAACATATTGAAGGATACTCCTTATCCGAATGATGATAATGGTCACGGTACGCATGTCGCAGGTATCATCGCCTCTCAAACAAATAATGGTCTCGGCGTTGCAGGAATGACCTGGTACAACAAAATCATGCCGATCAAAACGATGAACGCAGATGGCTATGGTACCTCCTTTGATGTCGCCCAGGGTGTACGATGGGCTACTGATCACGGAGCTGATGTCATAAATCTCAGTCTTGGTAATTATAAAGAATCAAAAGCATTAAAAGAAGCAATCGATTATGCTTATGAAAAAGACGTCATTATCGTTGCAGCTTCGGGTAATGATAATACAAATCAAATCAGTTATCCCGCTGCGTTTGATAATGTACTTGGAGTGGCGGCAGTCAACACAAATTTGGAACGAGCTGATTTTTCAAATTATGGTGACTATATCGATGTTGCAGCACCTGGAGTAGATATCGCCAGTACGTATATTAACAACCAGTATGCCTCTCTTTCGGGTACATCGATGGCTACGCCACATGTTGCAGCCCTGGCAGGATTAATACGCTCTTCGCAGCCGGAACTTAAAAACAGTGAAGTGATCCAGCTTATTAAAGATTCAACAGATGATGTAGGGAGACCCGGGAAAGATGAATACACCGGAAATGGGGTTATTAATGTTGCTGCTGCACTCGATTCGAATAATCAAAAGAAAAAACCATTCGGTAAATTTGGTGAATGGTTCAACTTAAATGGAAAATGAAGAAATGCAAGTAGAAGGAAACCTATCATCGGTTTCCTTTTTTATTTCTTATTTGTTATACACCTTATAGATGTTTTTTGCGAAATTGACTCCTTTTTCAAAAGGAATGCCTATTTTAATTTTTCCCTCAGGGATGTCATAAAGCCAAACTCTTCTTTTAAATTGCTTGATGTAACATGATTTCTTAGATGTGATCATATCATGTGAATTAGGACAATTTATTTGAGGGGATATGCAATGATATTTGTGCTCGTACTCGTATCGATATTATCTTTCAATTTATTCATCTATACCTTATTGCTCATGATTGAAAATCGAAACCAGATTACAATGATGGAAGCGAAAAGTATAGCGATGTCTTCCGGAATGGTAATTGGATTGATTTCAGGATTATACTTGATGTACTTCTTAAGCGATGAGATCGCTTTACCGACTTTCATCGCAATGGCGATCGGAAGTCTTGCAGGTATCACATTAAGTGCACCGATACATATCCTTGCCGTAATCGAAGGTCTGATGGCTGGCATTATGGGTGGTATGATGGGAGTGATGCTTGGGGCGATGCTACCGTCATATGATTGGGATATGATGATGGAAGTCCTATTGTTAATTATGGTGATTGTGTTGTCAGTCAATGTCACCTATTTATATAAAAAGTCTGGAAAAAGATACCCTGCTAACTTACGCTTCTTCTTGGTGTGCACAATTATTCTTTTATATGCTGGGGCTATTTTCAATCTTATTTTCCCCGGAACCGTTAGTCATACAGAGAAGGTACCACCTCCACCCATTGAACATGGAAAATGAAATCAACAAAAAAAGTGACTTGATAAAGGGGAGTCATACCCACTTGTATCAAATCACTTTTCTTTTTATTCTGGTTCGATATCGATGATTTTCGATCGTGTATCAGACGTTTTTGGGAGCACGACAGTAAGTTGATTTCCAGCCATAGATGCTTTGATATCTTCCGGTGACACGTTAGGGGGGATTGGCAAATAGCGTTCGATACGTTTAGAATAGTTCTCTTTCCTCAAAATTTCACCTTTATCATTTTGGAGTTGTTCTACTTCGAATTTTTGTATCAAAAGCCGCAATTGATGATTGATCACTTCCAAATTGACACGATCATTCTCTTCAAGTGGCAGGTTAGCACGGATAATGATTTCACGATCTGTTTCAGATGTGTCCACGTCGAAAAAGTAATTCGATTGAAAATGGTTCAAATGCTTATCGAATTCCTTCATCGATTCTTGCAAATGCTGATCAATGGACTTCAAGAAATTATCCATTCGCTGGTCATCAAAAATATGCTTCAATTGATTTTTCCAAAAATCCATTTCTCTCTCCTCTTCCCTTTTCATTTGGCTGTTTTCGCAAACTTTGTTGCTCTTGAAAGTCGTTGATTTCCGCTCCAGGATGCTCGCTTTCCGCGGGGCGTGCGGTGAGCCAACTCGTCGCCTTGCGATCTCAGGACTCTCCTTTTCAAGGAAGCATTTGTGCTCCTGCGTCTACAAGAAAGTCCTGTCGAAGCGAGCTTCCTCGTCACATGCCTTGCGAGGAGATTATTCAGGTAGTAGGCACGCTGATCCCGCAGGACAAGGAAAGCTTCGGAAGCGTTACATCGCACGAAGAAAATGCGATTTTCATTTTCGAGGAGTCTCGCACCTTGCTCTTCAATTTACTTGCACAAGGTGATTTTTTAAAAATGACTCATAAGCAACAATCTTTTAGAAAAAGAGCCTTTCATTTTAATTGTCACACCATTTTTCGAAGGTAATCTGCATGCCTCTTCCCTTATCTAGAGATTCGCAAGGTTATTTGAATCGTTAATATCCGGATCGATGGTATTCGTAAGGTTCCAGAAATTATTTACGAGCATGAAATCACCAGTATTCGCTCCTCCACTTCCACTAGCACCTTTCGAGGTCGACTTTGGCGATATATATAAGGTATCACCAAAGTTTACGGTAGCATTCGTTGCAACAGTACTGATTTTGATCGGAGCTAAAATGACAGATGGCACGTGAAACACTCCTCTTTTTTTCTAATATGGGCACTTTTCTAATGTATCGTATGCAAATGAGAAGATTGTGGAACTAATTAACAATGGAATGGGTATCCGCATATGTTGATATATAAATACTCCCTGAAAAGGATGTTCATTATGCCTGCGATGGTTGGAGCAATAAAAATCAACGAGGTGTCAGGGTCAGCTGTCTTCAATATCGGGGATGTCTACCATATCGGGCCTCGCAGTACATCAAAAACATTTGCCGGGGCAGGCTCCTTCAATACCGGAGATAATCTACAAGTGAATAATGGATACAGTATCACCCATACAGTCGACCCAGATATCATTGATAACAGTAATATTGGAAATACAGGTTAAATCCCTCTTTTTGTTCGAACCATGTGTTAAATTCCTCTTGAACTTGCATAGGTTAGTTAAGAGGGGGTGATGGACTTGAGCAATAATTATTACCTGGAACAACGGATTCAACAGCTCGAAGAAACAATTAGACAATTACATGCAAGGACTGATTCAATTGAGTCCATCGTTTCAGGACTTCAAAACGAAATCGCACAATTGAAAGAATCCCCCCAAACATCGATTGAATACAAGTTTGATCAGCTTAAAATTGAAACATTGGAAGGCACATTGAATATTGGGCTCTCCCCTGGCGGTAATGGTCTCGAAAATATAGAAGACCTAGGTGTGAACGGAAAAAAGGTTCAAGTGAATAAACAAAATGAGCCTGAGACTCAAAAGCCATTCACAGATGAAATGTATAATTGGATTGATCAAGGAGTAGCCCATTATTTAAATAAGGATATTTATTCCGACATTCAGAAAGTAGAAAAACGTGCAGGAATAAAACTCCAAGAATCACAGGTGAAATTGGTTGTTGAGGATATCAAAAAACAGATGGGGATTCGACTTCCGCATTATGTAATGTCCTTAGATCCAGAAAATATCCAACGAAATCCTAATAAAGAGGTTGATCGACTGATGGAACAAATAAAAAAGGACATCGTGAGGGGAATTGAAATTTATATGAATAATGAACGGAAAAAATCGTAGGGAGGAATAAGAATGGAACTAAACGTCATCAATCGTGAGTTGTCTGTTGGAGATATACAGGTCAGTGGAATTTCTACTTCATCAATGCTGTTGGTTGGTGACAGCGAAATGATCACTTGTCAATCGATGTTTGATACTCCTCCAGAATCGTTGATTATCGGGACCCCTCTAGTGCCTTTGTCAAAGGAATTCTAAAATGGATCGAACATCTGTTGTACAATATTTGGATATTATTTCAGTAGTTACCTCTTCAGTCATTCAAGTAGGTGATACGAAAATATTGACGCCAACCTCCCTTGCCCTTGCTGTCCAGAGGCAGGAATCAATTTATGATGAAGATGAGCACACATTTGACATGTATCCGATGTTTTCTGCTCCACTTCCACCTCTTAGCTATGACTGTATTCCTGTGAATACAGTCAATGAAGCACCCGCAATTCATGTTAATTCAATCAATATCATCGGGGTTGCTGCATCCTCTGTCGTTCGAATAGGTAACACGGATTTTGTATCCAGTGATTCCCGTGTCAAGCACATTCGCCAATTCACTGTCGATCCTTATGAATAGGAGGATGAAGATGAATGTGTATGTAAATCAAACAATTACGATCCAGACGTTGCGAATCGAAGGGTTATCAAACTCTTCCGTTCTCCAGATCGGCACCAGTGGTGTAATCAAACCTATTTCATATGCAGCTAATACTGGAGGTTTCACCGGTCCAGCACCACTATTGAAACAACCATACGGTGGTGTTGTTGAAATGCCGTTCGCAGGTCCATTGGTGCCTCTTGCACCAGAATAATGATCAACTTGAAATTGTGAGGAGATTTTATGGATTCATGGTCAAAAATGATGGATTGGAAACAGATGGCTGATAAATATATCAATCAAAGTTTCTTCC
Source organism: Pseudalkalibacillus sp. R45 (assembly GCF_052246725.1). NCBI lineage: Bacteria > Bacillati > Bacillota > Bacilli > Caryophanales > Fictibacillaceae > Pseudalkalibacillus > Pseudalkalibacillus sp. R45. The sequence continues at coordinate 166,568 of NZ_JBQQCL010000002.1, forward strand.
CCAATCATCACGAAAACAAAAGCTCCGGTCCACAAGTGAATGTATATGAATCAGAAAATGAACTATTATGTTTGATTTCGCTCCCAGGTCTAGAAAATGTAAATGATGTTGAAGTATATGTATACAAAAGTTCAATCAAATTGATCGGCAATACTTCATTACACATACATGGTATGTCGATTAAACAGGATGAAATCTTTCAAGGACGATTTGAACGTGAAGTCCCTTTGCCTTACTCCGTAAGGGAAGATCCAATTGATGCATATTATCAGAAAGGTGTCTTGTATATCCAGTTATATCGGTTACTTACGGATGATCGGCCACGAAAGAAGGTTGATATAAAGTATCATGCAGATTAAATATGGGCTGACACAAGAATTCGAGCCAACCCTATTTTAAATTTAAGCATTTCCGACATTATTACTATCAGCAACATCGGGATCTATTGTAATGGAAACGCTGAATAGATTGTTTTCTGTCAAGAAATCACCAGTGTTCCCTCCCCCAGACCCACCAGCACTTTTACTAGTTGATACAGGTGTGTTAAAAAACAAGTCCCCAAAATTAACAGTTCCACCGCTTACAGTGGAAATTTTGATCGGTGCAATGATGATAGTTGGCATATCTACTCTCCTTTACCCTTTATACGTGAAAAGGGCTGACCTTCATAGTCCAGGCAGACTCCTGCACGCCATCTTTCAAGATGTATACTTCGCAACGTGTTGGAGCGGCCTGACTTTAATATGGTCAAACCCTTTATTAAAATGACAAACATGTACTATGATATTTCAGGCAGCAAAAGGAGTCCGACAACTCCTTTGCTTACCTTTTAATGATCGGTTTCGTCAAATTAGCTTACAAAAGCTACTCCCACAATGATAAGGAGAATAAACAAAACTACGATCAAAGCAAAACCTGCTCCATAGCCGTAACCCATGAAAGACATCCTCCTTCCTTCAGGTCATTAAAAGAAACGATTCTCCATAAGAGAATGTTCTTTTCACTACATACTATGTAGAAGTACAGGTTTTGATAGGGACAAGTGGCGATATTTTTGAGAAGTTTTTGTGTTTTTTTATTAATTCTGTTCGTTTATATTGTTGATTTCTACGAAATTCGCTCCCTTTCCGCGGGCGAACCGCATGCCTCCTCACTTGCACAGGATCTCAACACAAAAATGAAATCATATTCGTGTCTATGGTGAACGTCGAAGTCAGTACATCCTGTACAAGTACGTCCTGCGCCAATATAAATTACAAGGACGATTCAGTAGGCTCTGCTACTCTTCATTCTCCTCCCCTGCAAATTCAGTTCCTTTACGCGGAGGCATCTATAAGCATCGTCCACCTTCCCCAAAAATCTAATAAACTCCCTGTGGCTCGTTTAATTGAGATGGAATCCGAAGGTAGAGTACATACGAAGCTTTGGCGATGGTTCATATAGTTGAAATTTCATCTTTTTTTGAAAATTTAAGTATGTTATAATTATACTGTTTCGTTTTTATAAATGCATCTTTATACACAGTTTGATCGGTCCTATTTCAAACTTTCGCAGGATTTCACTCCGATTCTTTCAGCCTATGTTTTTAACATGTTTATACAATTGCGGACAAACTGTTCCTTAATTAGTCAATCATTTGAAAATATGTGCGAAAGGCGGAATTGCCAAATTTATTTAACAACGAGGTGAATTGCACAAATGGACAACGAAAAAACACAGCTTCAACCTAGTACAACAAGTTATTTGAAATTCCTCATCCCATCGTTGATCGGAATATTCCTATTCATGATTCCAATCAGTTATAAGGGAGAAGTGACGATACCAGTTGCATTGCTTGCAGACTGGTTGCAAGGATTACTTGGTGACAGTATCCCTGCAATCATGACATGGATCATCGCTCTTGCTGTCATTTTTTCCTTCATTGCAGTCATGGCAAAGCCAGCATTTATCATGAATAACACTTTTCTAAAATCTTTATTTCATGTACGGCCATTCTGGTTGATTGCGAGATTGTTAGGTATGATTTTCGCATTTATGACATTGTATGAAATCGGCCCTGAATGGATCTGGTCTCCAGATACTGGCGGCTTACTATTAACTGGACTGATTCCTGTATTATTCTCAGTCTTCTTGTTCGCAGGGTTATTCCTGCCGTTATTGTTGAACTTCGGCTTGTTAGAATTATTCGGGGCACTTTTGACAAAAATCATGCGTCCTATTTTTACCCTGCCAGGTCGCTCGTCGATCGACTGTTTAGCGTCATGGCTAGGTGATGGAACAATCGGAGTACTACTCACGAGTAAACAATATGAAGAAGGAAACTATTCGAAACGGGAAGCAGCAGTAATTGGTACTACCTTCTCAGTCGTATCGATCACTTTTACAATCGTCGTATTGAAACAGATGGAATTAGATGCATACTTTGGTCCGTATTATTTGACGATTGTATTGGCTGGATTCGTAGCAGCATTAATTCTGCCCCGTATTCCGCCATTATCAAAAAAGAAGGATACGTATATTGATGAATCAGATGTTCGGAATAGTGAAGATATCCCTGAAGGTATGTCTATTTTTTCCTGGGGGATGAAATCGGCAGCAAATACTGCTCAAAAAACGAAAAGCTTTGATGTCATCGTCAAAGGCGGCTTCCAAAACGTTCTTGACATGTGGATGGGGGTCATCCCGATTGTCATGGCAATTGGAACTGTCGCATTAGGGATTGAGGCAGCTACACCAATTTTCGAATGGCTCGGCAAACCATTCGTACCATTGCTTCAACTCATGCAGGTACCTGAAGCAGCTGATGCTGCACAGACGATTGTCGTCGGTTTTGCCGATATGTTCTTGCCAGCTCTGATCGGTGTAGAAATCATTGAAAGTGAAATGACAAGGTTCATCATAGCTTGTCTATCTGTAACACAGCTTATTTACATGTCAGAGGTTGGTGGCCTGTTGCTCGGTTCTAAGATACCAGTAAACTTTAAAGACCTGGTTCTTATCTTCTTAGAACGTACACTTGTCACCTTGCCTGTCATCGTTTTGATGGCACATATCATTTTTTAATACATTAATTGAGGGCAGTTCTTAGGAGCTGCTCTTTTTATTTCCAAAACAACAATCTTTGCGAAATCCGCCTTTTAGTTTTACGCTAAATGAGGGCAAATCCCCCTTAAAATCAACAATGCCCTAATTAAGCCTTTATTTAAAAAAGGCTGAGACCGTGTGATCTCAGCCAGAATAGATTACCATTTGAACCAAGGGTCTGAGTTTTCATCCTCTTCTGTTTCATCTTCATCATCTTCATCTGTTTCATCTTCGTATTCATCATCTGAATCATCATCGCTTACTTCTTCATCATTTCGGTTATCACCGATACCCCACATTGCGTCCCAAGGATTTACAACCTCTTCTTGTTCTTCTTCGTTGCTGTCTATATTTTTTGTCTTAATTTCTTTGTTATTTTTCTTTGCCATGATAGTCCCTCCTTTCCGGAAATACCAGGTCAGCATTTACTGATGAACTATCTCTAATTACAGTATTGTAAAATTAATATTTCGATACGGACACATGCCTAATTAAATAAAGAAAACTTGGCAAAGCCAAGCCTTTGGCGAAGGCTGAGACTTAGTTGCCCTTATATTGAAGAAAGTATTTTTTACTTTCTTTAAATGTGAAAAAAAGAGAAGACGTGGGTTGTCTCCTCTTATGGTTTATCTGACAGTATTCAGAAACTCTTTTACGGATTCAGGCGTTTTGGCATTTGCACTCTGAAGGTGAGCTAGCTTTTCTCCATTTTGGTACACGAGTAAGCTTGGTATTCCCATCACCTCATATTTTTCAGTAATTTCCGGAAATTGATCTTTATCGATCTGATACCAGTCTTTATCCTGATTTTCTTCGATTATATCCCCAAGGAACATATCAAGCCGTTTGCAATCAGGGCACCAATCGGTAACGAATTTGATTACAGTTTGCCCTGGTCGATTGATAAGTTTGTTGAATTCCAGTTCAGAAGTTATTTCTTTCATGCGGATCCCCCTCTTGTTTTCGATATCGTTATTATACAAAATCTTTGTTTCCAATGTTAAATATGGCGCTTAAAGCAAGAAAGTTGTTCAAACCGATTCCTTATGGTCCACTAGTCATATAAACGTTTATTAATGATTTCATTAAAAAAGCGACAACAGTATAAACTATAAGAGATAAATAGACGTGTGAGGGGAGGAAATCTTATGGGTCACCAACATGATCATCATGCTAACAAAAAAGCATTGAAAATATCTTTTTTATTGATCAGTCTTTTCATGATTGTAGAAGTGATTGGGGGTATAGTAACGAATAGTTTGGCATTGCTTTCGGATGCCGGACATATGTTCAGTGATGCAGCTTCCCTCGGATTAAGTTTTTTAGCAATCCATTACGGAAGTAAGAAGCCAAGTGATAATAAGACCTTTGGATATAAACGTTTTGAAATTCTAGCGGCTTTTATTAACGGAATTGCCCTTATCTTCATCTCATTCATTATCTTATATGAAGCCTATCACCGTTTCATTGAACCACCTGATGTGGCTGGTCAGGGAATGCTTTCGATTGCGGTAATCGGGTTGGTCGTTAATTTGATCGTCGCGTATATCCTGATGAAAGGTGATACAAGCGGAAACTTGAATATGAAAAGTGCATTCCTTCATGTATTAGGAGACCTTCTTGGTTCCGTGGGGGCTATTATCGCAGCGATCTTCATCATCGTGCTTGGCTGGACATATGCAGATCCCATCGCAAGTGTCATTGTTTCATTACTGATTTTGATAAGTGGTTGGAGAGTGACGAAGGAAGCCGTACATGTACTTATGGAAGGAACACCTGGGCATATTAATATAGAAGAAATCAAATCCTCACTATCAACCTTCCCTGTAATTAAAAATGTTCATGATCTTCACGTCTGGTCGATTACTTCAGGTTACATTGCGTTGAGCTGCCATATAACAATCGAAGAGGAAACAGATCACCAACAATTATTAAAGCAGGTATCTGACCATCTAAATGAAAATTTCCATATCAACCATACAACGATACAAATAGAATACAAAGATAGAGATTGTGATCCATGTAACTAAAAAGGAGGATTGATTTTTCATCAACCCTCCTCACTTGAAATTCTTGCTGTTAGTTTTGATTTCTACGAATTTCAATCCACTGGCGAACCATAAGCTGGATCCTTATTATATGCCAATAGATCGGATAAGTTTTTCTACCTCTTCTGCCTTTTGCGTTCCAATAAGATATTTTCTTCCGTCCATCATTTCAATACGGATCCCCTTCGACCCTTTAACATTGTAAGCAGTTGTTCCATTTAATGAAAACCTTAATCCAAAACCGAAAAATTCCCTTAAAGGATTATAAGTCTCCACATTGATGGATTTCATTTCAGAAAACATAAATTTCCTCTTCTTAAGATGGAACGGTCGAAATCTGACAAAGATCCCGCTCTCATTTATTTCTGTCGTTAACGTAATCGTTAAGAAGAATATCGGAAAGGCGATTCCAAATAAAACCCATAGAACCCATAATGTTGTATCAGATGCTGGATTCGTTCCAAATGGTTTTCCAAAGTATATTTGTTGAATGAAACCATACCACATTACTCCTATCAGGAACAAAACAATAAGGATGAAATACCAGCTAGTGAAGCGTTGGTTTTCTTTAAAAAGGACTTCCACCTAAGTTGCATCCTCTCTCTTAGATTGATTTGAATTGATACACGATTGAATCACCGATTGGCCGGTAGCCAATTCTTTTGTAGATACTGTTCGAAGTAGGATTTGAAAGGTCTGTATACAAGGTACAGAACTCATATCCTTCTTTTAACAACATCCGACTTAATTGAGATACACATGAAGTAGCATATCCTCTTTTTTCATACTTTTTCGGTGTGTAGACATAATTTACGCTCATCCCTTTGGAAGTTCCTCTTGCCTTGCGAGCCATTGAAACGGGTTCACCATCTACCCATACGTATAGGCTTTCTTGATGGATGAACTCCTTCTTTTTTTCTTTCGCTTCAGCAATTGTAAATGGAGTTTCAGTCACGAATGAAAAGTCATGTCCCCATTTGGAGAGAAGTTCATGGTCCTCCATTGTAGCTAAACGTATGAACCCCGGGCTTTGGGGAACATCATTCACTTTTGTTAATTTCAAAATACATTGTTCCATTGCAGTCTCATAGATTATTTTATCGTCTGAACACCATTTTTCAGCGAACGTTCCTGCCAGGTGTCTGGTGCCTACGATTAGCGGCATCTCTTTAAGGTTTGCAATTGCATGTTCAATCGCTTCATTAATCTTTATATGAGAACTGTCCCCAAATACTCCTAAATTAAAAGGTGGTGTCATGATCAATACGAGAACAAGCTTCTGGTCATCATCTGTAATTGTTGCAAAAATTGGAGCTGATTTAGCATTGATTCCTTGTTTCTCATTTTGAATACAACGATTCAAAATGCCAAGAGGCAGATTATTTAATGCTTCATCTTTCTGTAAAAACGCTTCAGCGTTATTAGCAAATCCACTTGCTTCCTGGTATTGTCGGAAATCCATTCTCCTCGTCCCTCTCTTTTTCACTTAAGCTTAAAATAGTTTACCATTCTTTACTTAGATTTCATTAAGCAATTCATGATATCATCGAATACAAAAAATTTGAACGTTCTTACCCTCTTCTTATACTTATACAAAAAAACACGGATTCCTATCCGTACTGCAATAAATACTTGTTTACATAATTATAATACACTCTACTGTCTATCTGGTTATTCTCAACTCCGCAGGAGATTATCGCTCTGCGGAAACAAAAAAAGCTAATCCTAATTGATACATAGAGAAACAATTGCAATAAATCCTAACATAATAAACACACAGCCCTACATAAGTAATCTTAAGTAATATTAAGGATTGTCGAGGCTGCTTCTAATAAGTAAATATAAGTAATAAGAAGAGATCTTTTTGCTCACTTTACTTAAGTGCCTTATAATGAAAATAGAGAAAGGTTGTTTTTGCATAAGTTGTCTGCTTGCGGTGATTGGCTAACTTGTTATCCCGAAGTAGTCTCACATATTTCTTCTACTTTATCTTACAGCATCTTCCTTATCCATTAGCAACAAACTTTTTAGAAAACAAACTACAAAAAAAGTGAGGTTTTGCTATGTATCAAGATGAACGTCTATTGAGGATCATGGAATACTTAAATGACAATGAACGAATTACGGTAAATGAGATGATGAATCTATATGGTATCTCCCGAGATACTGCAAGAAGGGATTTAGTGAAGTTAGAAGAGCAAGGTAAGATTTTTCGTACAAGAGGTGGAGCACTGCTAGCATCGGAAAAGAATGAGGTTGAAATTCATGAAGGGAGTCGCCAAGAGGATTCGGTTTTCATCTCTAAAGAAAAAAGAGCAATTGCAAAAGCAGCACTAACGTTCATTCAACCTGGTGAAAGCTTGATGTTCGACTCATCAATGCATGTTCAATACCTTGCGAACATTTTGCCTGGGCCAAGTGTGGTTATTACGAATTCATTGAAACAAGCAAGTATACTTTCAAACAGGAAGGATGTTGATCTCCACCTTCTGGGGGGACGCTTGAATATCAATTATGAGTCCCTTCAAGGTCCATACTTATGTGAGGATATGGAACGGTATTTTGTGGACAAAGTCTTCATCAGTGCGGATGGTATTGATTCTGAGGGTATCACTTATATTGATGATAACGAAGGCATGGTCACCAAAGCAATGACGAAACGAGGAAAACAGGTAATTTTATTAGCTGATTCAGCAGTGTTCGGGACCCAAGAGCTATTTAAATGTTTATCTTTTAATGCGTTAGATGTTTTGGTGACTGATCAGAACCCAAGAAGTGATCTCCTCCCTCTGTTTGAAAAATCGAATGTGAAGATAGTTGTTGCAAATGATAAATGAAAGAGGCCGACTAGGTCAGCCTCTTTTATGTATTCAAATCTGTCGTTTTCTGGGCACGTATGAATAGAAATTGCGGTTTCTTGGTCAGTTTTTCATATTTCTCGGGTATTGCCTGTTTGAATTCATCTGTCGGCATCGGCTCAATCAGCTTTTCAATGACAAACCCATTCAGATGAAGTGGTTTAAGTATTTCATTCAATGGACGGCGATAAAATTGGACTTCAACCTTCCCATCCGGTGTGTCCCATTGATCTGTCAATAATTCCGTCGTAAAATAATTATCACGTTCGAATTCGACATAATCCATGAATGGATGATGAACTGAAAATATGAGTCTTCCTTTGTCTTTTAGAATTCTGTTGAATTCTCTCATCGGCAGTTCCCAATTCTTTAGATAATGAAGTGTCAATGGGGAGACGATTATATCCACCGAATGATCATCAATCATGTCCAATGGTTCATTGAGATCAGACTGTAAGACTTCCGCTCTATCTCCAACCCGCTTTTTCGTAAACTTTACCATATTTGGACTGAAATCGATGGAAGTGACTTTGGCTGCATTCTGTTTAATGAACCATTCTGTGTACCATCCTGCACCACAGCCAGCATCCAGCACATGTTTCCCTTCGATATCCGGAAGCAGTGATAACGTGCCCGGTCGTTCGTAATACGCATTGAATGGTTTTGTATCTACATATCGAGCATAGTAATTTGCCAATTCTTCATAAGCATCAAATGAAATCAAGTCTTTCATGTTGAACATCTCCTACGGCTATATTGAAAAAATTCGTCAAAAAACCGGATATGTAAAGGGAAAAGCTTGCAGACTATAGTCAACAGATGTCGTAACCTTCCACCTTTTCTACGGGGTAATAGATCCAACCTTCCTGTGCAGCAGTTTCCAGTTTAATACAAGGCTCTATAAGGAATATATTCTTCAAGACCTCCCCATTTCCTGCGTATAGAAGTGCGAGAAGGGCACAAATTGCTGCGTCATACGCGTCTGTATGGACTGGGATGTTATCAGGTATCATTGAGAGAATCTTGTTTTTTACATTTGAAGTTTTATAGCTTTTGATCAATGCTGGATACACCTCGATGATGATCTTGTTCCCCTTTGTCGACCTTTGCTGTGGATGAATAACGAATGATTGTTCATGATGCCAATTCAAAGCATAGGTGATCGCAAGTGTCGTATTGTTACCAAGTTTATCGAAGGGTGCAGACAATGGCTTTTTGCCGAATCTTTCATACACATGCCGTTCCGTTTCACGATAGGCGTATGGATTGAAAATTTCTTTGGAAGGCTTTTCGACAGAAGTTCGTTCATTATTGACTAACTTTTTATATTCAAGAGGAAAACCCAACGATGCGTCTATCCCAAGCACGGTTATGTCGAAATCCTCGATCGAAACAGAAGGATCCAGTTGATGAATGATGTTTTGCGGTGTCCAAAGGGTATGATCAAAGATTTTCGTATTCTTCGGTTGTCCGATCCATTGAAAATCTTTCGTCAACGTATCAAATGTGCATGCTGCTATCCCCTGTTTTGTTCCCATCCAGCCCCCTACATCCCATCCGATTCCTAATTTCATTGCCATCGTCTATACCACACCCTGCTTATTTTTGCTCTAGTAATAGCCGTAGTGAGAAAAATGCAAATACAGTACCTTTTAAGCGATTGATCCATCGTAGAACTGACTCGTTACTCCAAAGTTTTTCTCCGATTGTACCTGCTGAAATCGACAAGATAATGAATATAAGAAGAGCCTGGCCGATAAAAAGTAAACCTAGAATTGTCATTTGAACCGGAATAGCTCCATTGTTTACCATTACAAATTGAGGCAGAAAAGCTAAAAAGAAAATCGACACTTTAGGATTCAAGATATTCATGATAATACCTTTACGATAAAGATTCATTAACGTGTATTGTTTTACTTTTTGCTGTTCGGGCTGGGAATTTTCTCGGAAAGCTTGGATTGCTAAATATAACAGGTAGATTGCGCCGGCAACTTTTATGATCGTGAAAGCTAGGCTGGATTGATAAAGGATAGCTGAAATTCCCACTGCAGCAGCCAACGTATGAGCGATCAGTCCCGTACAAAGTCCAAGGCCAGTTGCGATCCCTGCTTTTTTTCCATGTGAAACGCTCTGTGCGAACACAAACATGAAGTCTGGACCGGGTGTGATGGTCAATAAGATAGAGGCAAATAGAAAATAACTGATCGTGTTCAAATCCATATGTAATTTCCCCTTTAATGTCAATTATGCTATGTATCTATCATACCAGAATGGATTGGTAAGGAGGCGAGCAGCCCCCTATTCCATGACAATTATTGTGACGGTTCGGCAACCTTTACGATATATTTACCTATATTTTCTCCGGTAAATAAACCTAAGAACGCATCAGGAATATTGTCAAACCCTTCGACGATCGTTTCCCGATAAGAAAGTTTACCTTCTTGAAGCCATTTAGCCAGGTCTTTGACCGCATCCTCAAAGTAGGCACCATAATCGGAGACAATGAAGCCTTTCATCAAGGCACTGTTGATAAGCAGATTCGGTTGGACCCGGATTCCAAGGTCAGGCTTCTCAAGGTTATATAATGCAATCTGGCCACAGACTGGTATACGGGCTCCTTTATTGATCAGCCGTAAGACAGCATCAGAGACTTCACCACCGACATTATCGTAATAAACATCGACTCCGTCTTTACATGCCTCTTTAAGTTGTTGTTTGAATGATTCAGATTTATAATTGACGGTTTCATCAAAGCCAAGTTCGTCTTTAAGATACGCCAGTTTCTCATCCGATCCTGCAATCCCTACGACGCGTGCCCCCGCAATTTTCGCTATTTGACCGACGACGGTTCCTACTGCTCCGGCCGCACCGGAGACGACCACTGTTTCCCCTGGTTCAGGCTTCCCGATGTCAAGCAAACCGAAATACGCTGTAATACCCGGCATTCCGAGCACACCTAAATGCGTCGTGACAGGAGCTTGTTTTGAATCGATTTTTCGAAGCGATTCTTCAGACGCTGTTTGATAGGTTGCCCAGCCAAGGTTCCCAATGACCAGATCCCCGACTTGAAACTCTGTACTGTTACTGTTAACGATTTCAGCAATCACACCGCCAGTAATGACTTCTCCAATAGCATAAGGTTCTACATAAGATTTCTGATCATTCATCCTCCCTCTCATGTATGGATCGACAGAAATATATAATGCTTTAAGTAATACTTCCCCGCTTTCAGGTTCATTCAACTGTGATTCTGTCCATTCAAAGGTCTCGTGGTTCGGCATTCCAACTGGTCTTTTTGCTAAACGTATTTGTTTTGAAGTTCGTTCGTTCATAATCAATCCCACCTTTAAGACAATGTATCTTATATTATAATTTTCAAGAGGTTAGAAATAAAATAGATTGCTTGAAACGTCGGAGGATTGGTTTTACAGCTTTAATGAGCGGGAAAGCCCACTCCTTTAGGGGTGGGATGAAAGCGAATAACTCATTCTTTTTTTCTTTCGATACGAACGCACGTTTGGTATAATGGTGGATATAGGCACACAAAAAGAACCAAAACAACGGGATGTCGAAGAACAAAAAACGAGGGGGTTAACATGTCACAGACGGTCACGGTCCAAGTGAAACTGTTGCCTAATCAAAATCAAAGTGATTTATTGAGTCGCTCGAGCACCACGTATATTGCCACGATCAATGCGCTTGTAGCGGAAATGATACAAGCGAAAGAACCAACCCGAAAAACCTCCAAACATGTAAATGCTCCTCTACCCAGTGCTGTCAAAAACCAGGCAATCCGGGATGCAAAAAGTGTCTTTCGGAAAGCAAAGAAATCCCAATATCGAATCATCCCCATCTTAAAGAAACCCTGCATCCTATGGAACAATCAGAACTACACGTTTGATGATGAATCCGTTTCAGTACCATTGATGGTAGACGGAAAATCCAAGCGTATCCGCATTAACGCTACCTTCACGCAAGACATCCTCACTAAACTTGCTTCCTACAAACATGGAACCCTCCGCATCACGAAAAAAGCTCACAAATGGATCGCTCAGTTTTCGATAGAGATCGCGACCCCACAAAACACGGGCACCAAAACCATGGGTGTCGATCTCGGTCTGAAAGTCCCTGCTGTTGCGGTAACCGAAGACGAGAAGACACGATTTTTTGGAAACGGAAGACGAAACAAGTATGTTCGACGGATGTTCAAATCCAAACGACAACAGCTCGGACGAAAGAAAAAACTCACTGCCATCAAAAAGCTCAATAATAAAGAGCAGCGCTGGATGAAGGACCAAGACCATAAGGTGAGTCGACAAATTGTCGATTTCGCCATTAAACAGCAGGTGTCAATCATACTCTTGGAACAATTGGCGAATATTCGCCAGACGGCAAAAACAAGCCGTAAAAATGCAAAGAACCTTCACACCTGGACCTTTTATCGGTTAACCACCTTCATCGAATACAAAGCGGCACTCATGGGAATCAAAATCGAGTATGTTGATCCCAAATACACGAGTCAAACCTGTCCATCATGCGGAAATCGAAACAAAAGTAAAGACCGTTCATACAAATGCCGGTGCGGCTACCACACCCACCGGGATCGGGTGGGGGCGATGAATATTCGTCATGCACCTGTGATCGATGGTCAAAGTCGACCAGCCTAAGAGGCTATAAGCCCTGTCTTAGGAGGGGTGATGGCACACCCTAAGCTCGAAGGTTGTCCAAAACAGAAATGGCCTGAGGACGGAAAATCATTCGAGAATCCCACTGGACCGGAGGTTCAGCTTGCGGCTTTAGCCGTGGGAGTGTCAAAGATATTATGATATAATTACCGGATGACATGGATCAGGAGTTTACGATATGTACGGAACACATACAAAGACACAGAAGCTTAAACAATTCTTATACATTCTTTTTCCGATTTTGATCACCCAGGTCGGCTTGTTGGCGATGAATTTCTTCGACACGTTGATGAGCGGGCAAGCGGGTGCCGGGGACTTAGCGGGTGTTGCGATCGGCTCAAGCATTTGGGTTCCTGTTTTTACGGGATTAAGCGGCATTCTCATGGCATTGACCCCAATCGTGTCACAGCTGATCGGGGGAAATAGAAAAGATAAAGTGCCTTATTCAGTCATTCAAACAATTTATCTTGCTATAATCCTATCACTTGTAATAGTGGTTATAGGCATGTTCATTTTGATGCCAATCATAAATGCGATGGATCTTACCGCCCAAGTGAGCCATATTGCGTTCCATTATCTGATCGGTTTATCTTTTGGAATCCTTCCATTGTTCGTCTATACAGGGATAAGGAGTTTCATTGATGCATTGGGTGAAACGAGAACGACGATGTTTATTACCCTGCTCTCTCTTCCTATCAATATCTTATTCAATTATCTTCTTATATTTGGAAAACTTGGGTTTCCAAAGCTGGGAGGGATCGGAGCAGGATATGCATCTGCGATCACTTATTGGTTTATCTTGTTCGTCGCCATCATCGTTGTGCATAAAAATCCGCCATTCTCCATCTATAGAATTTTTCGGAACTGGTTCCCTGTTTCTCTTAACGCATGGAAAGAAGTATTGAAAATCGGAGTACCAATCGGGATGGCCATCTTTTTTGAAGTAAGTATTTTTGCGGCTGTAACGATATTCATGAGCAGGTTCGATACGATCACCATCGCAGCGCATCAGGCAGCCATCAATTTTGCCTCTTTACTTTACATGGGGCCCCTGAGTGTCTCCATGACGCTGACGATAGCTGTTGGGTTTGAAGTAGGTGCAAAACGTTTGAAAGATGCAAAAGAGTACAGCGTTATAGGCATCGGCATTGCACTCTTTTTAGCGATTGTCTCAGCTGCCTTCCTATGGTTATTTAATGAACAGATAGCGGGTCTGTATACAAAAGAAGCGGCTGTGTTGAGGTTGATTGCGCATTTCTTGATTTATGCTATATTCTTTCAGCTTGCAGATGCGATTGCAGCTCCGATCCAGGGAGCTCTGCGTGGTTATAAGGATGTCAATATGACCCTGGTGATGGCGCTGATTTCATATTGGGTCGTAGGGTTGCCTTTAGGGTATATCCTTGCAAACCATACAACTTTCGGACCATTTGGATATTGGATCGGCTTAAGCTCAGGATTGACGACTGGCGCCATAACGTTATATCTGCGTCTGCGTTTTTTACAACGTCGATATGCAGCCTCCTTAAAATCCACATGAATATACCGATAATAGGAGTATTCTGTAAGGTCAGGAGGTGGAATATTCAACGATGGAGTTATCGTCATTCATGGCAAACAATCTTCAACAATTAAGGCATACCTTGAACATGAATTTGTTGGATGGGAATTTAGCAACTCAAGCGGCACAGAGTACGGTGATGTTGAAGGATTTTGCAGAAGCACAACAAGCCGTTCAAGCCAAACACCCTACGTCAGGACATACGATTGATTTGAAAGGCTGAAAAGAGTCTTGATTTGCAAAAAAAGAAGCGGAGTCGACCAACTAGAAATGGTATGATTTCTAGTTGGTCGACTCCGCAATCTTATGAATTATATCCCGAAAATTTCACATGGCATTCTACTTGAAGTTGCATACCTAAAATAATCGAATCCTGCAGCTCTCTGCCACTTCATAACAAAGATCCGCGCATTTTTGCGTTACGGTCGAATCGTTTGAAGAGCATTCATTTCCACAAGCTTCACAAATCAACTCGCAAAGCTGGCAGATTTCCTTAGCAAATGGTGTTTCCCTCTGTAGGGCAGTGATTGTATATGAACATATATCATAGCATTCCAACATAAGCTTTTCGCAATCATTGGAAGCCTGTGATGGCGATTTAATATTGTGTTCTTCCAGCCAGTCTCCACACATGTCTTTACACGATAGGCATAGTTCTATGATGTTCCTATCTCTTTCTATAGCCATTTTTTACGCCTCCATCAGTATGTTAGTATACTGTATCCGTTATGAGGCGATGATAAACGTATTTTGAGCATTATTCATGCATCATTCAACGATTTCGTGAAGTTTCTCATAAATCCGGACAATTTCTTCTATTTTCATTCTGACAAGGCCGCTTGACGATGGGGCGACAAATTCTTTCATACCTGAAATGACAGGTTCTTTCTGCAAACCCCACTCTACATTTCGTCTTCCGCTATACTGAATATATACACCTTTTCCTACAAAACAAACTGCCTGTGGTTGATATCTCTGTAGTTTCTTCCTCAACATTTCTTTTCCGTCCTTATATTCTGCTTTTGTGATTTCAGCAGCTTCTTTTGTCGGTCGTTCAACGATGTTGGTGAACCCATAACGGAACTTTGTAAGCAGAAGCCTGTTTTCTTCCGGAGCATAAACGCGGTCTGTCAACCGAGATTGATGGAGGATGTTCCAGAAACGATTTCTAGGATTTGCGTAATGGTGTCCCGTCTCACCAGAACGGATACTAGGATTGAAGCCCACGAATACGATTTTCAGCTCATCATCAAGTAGATCTGGAATCGGTTCAAGCATTACATTCCTCCTTGTGTATCTTGAGTTTCTTTTTTCCGAACGGTCATACCACCGGAAAGAACGAATTTCATCGCTTCTTCTGGTTTCATATCCAATATTTGTACATCTGATTTTGGTATGAGAAAGGTCATGCCTGCTACCTGGAATGTTTGTGGAACATAAACAGCGATATGGTCAATCAGTGGGTCAGCGATGGCATCGATATCCTCGGAAGTTACGAAACCAATTGATTTCATATTCGTACCGGGAATATGAACCAGGGCAACCTTAGAAAACGACTTTTTATCCCCTAAGAAAGATTGGATTGTATCTTTAATGACACTATATAAACTTTTCACAATCGGGATACGATCAAGGAGCTTATCCAACAGCTCTACAATTTTTCCACTTAAATATTGTCTCGATAGCCAACCCAGAACCGTAATCAGAACGATGGATGCTAGTAAGCCCAGCCCTGGTACATAATCCTCCTTCAATATTCTTCTGAACGTATTTCCGAGAATGTTGTCCAAGAATTCAAATACTTTGATGACAACATAAATGACCAGGATAATCGGTAAGACGGTCACGATCCCATTCAAGAAATTTTTAGCCAAAGACTTCATGTCAACCTCCAATTGATATACTATTTCGTTGTAGATTAAAATTTTATAGTTGATTGGTATATTATTAAGCAAAATTTCGCGACACTCCTGCGGGATCAGCGAGCCAGGCGAGACCCCACAGCGAATTAAGGATCTTCGACTAACAGCCACCACGTCTTGTGGTGAACGTCGAAGCCAGCATAAGGAAAGCTTCTAGGAATTCTCATCGCAGACACGAAAATGATTTCATTTTTGTGTTGAGATCCTGTGCAAGTGAAGGCTTGCGGATCGCCCGAGGAAAGGGAGTGAATTTCGCGTAAATCAACAATTTTAACAGCACCTAGTGAAAAAGAGTGACCTCAAAGGATATAATCCCCCTCTAGGTCACCCCGATCTATTTACCTCAACATTATATCATGTTCGTGCATAAACCCCATATTTCAGGATATCAATATATTGTTCAAGCCGATTGAGCAAAGGATTGAAATCTTCAAGCAGGTCTTCTTCTTTCCCTTTATATTGCTGTAATAGCCCCCGATTGAATTGATCCATGACATTCAATACATATTCTAAAACAAACTCTTTCGTCAAACCAGTTCGTATTTGGGCTTCATTTAAATAATCGAAAAGTTGGTTCGCATTGAATTGCATGATTTGTTTGTACAGCTTTTCGTATAAAACAGTGATGTCTTTTTCTAATTCCTTTGGTGTATTGAAAAACCCATTGATCAAAATATGGTATTCATTCGGATGTTTCGAAAAGAAGTTCATTTTCAAGATAGCGACTTTTTTGATTCGTTCAAAAAAATCTTTTTCCGGCTCAGCTTCCAAATCATCAAAAACTTGTTCGGACACAAGCCGTGCAGAGCGTTCCAACAAATACAGATACAACGTCTTCTTATTTTTAAAATAATGGAACAATAATCCTTTAGAGATTTCTGCTCGCTCGATGATTTTATTCGTTGAGGTATTTTCAAAACCGTTTTCAGCAAACTCCTCCATACAGGCATTTATGATCTGCTGTTTCTTCTTTTTAGGCAATCTTTCAAAAGCTGGATTCATGAACGTGTTACCACCCTTAAACTGCAATATCTTTTTTTCGGTAATATAAAAACGATGCAATCGTACAAATCAACATGATACCTGCCATGATCAAAATATACAAACCATCGAGTGTTTCACTCTTGATGATATCTGCTGGATCCACATATTCAAATGGGCTGAAATACTTCAAAACTTCTAATTGATCAGAAACACTTGAGATCACCTGCAGGAAATAGGTGATGAATACTAACCCAACCGTTACTGATAGGATTTGTCGCCCTTTTCTCAATACGGTTGACAGTAAATACGCAATTGATGCAAACGTGAAATGCAACAAGATCGGCGCGATTGACAAAAGCAGGAATGGGACAAATTCAAATGACCCATCATCTACAATCATAAATGCAGCAAAGTTGAACAAAGATACGAAAACATTGAATAGTATGATATTAACAATCACAACGAGTAATTTTTGAGTGAGCATTTCTGATCTTGTTATCGGTTTTGAGAGCAAGAATTCGATCGTTTTCTCCCCCTCTTCTTTAGCAACCATATTCCCAGCTAATAGAACAACATAAATGCTCCCAATCAATGTAATCAACATATAGCCTTCGATTGCGTAGAAACCAAGTACTGTTCCCAGGCTTACCTTATCCATATTGAAGGCTTTTTTGATTCCTTCAGGGTATGCGGACATTAATGCTTCCAAATTTTCTTGTTGTTTTGCGAAGTCTGGAAAGATCTGCATCATGAGGAATACTAACCCGCCGAGAATGACTGACCAGATTAGCAAGCCGCGGAAATTCCATTTGAATTCCTGTTTGAAAATCATTTGTCTGTCCCCCCATTCGGCTCTGTCTCATAGAAATGCATGAAGATTTCATCAAGGGATGGTTCCTCGATCACTACATCCCGATAGGACTCTTGGCTCAAGGCATGTATGAGTTTATGGATATCCCCACGGAACAGAATGTTCAACGTATGACCGATCTGTTCTTGTTGGATGATTCCATCAAGGCCAAGGTCGACTTTCTGCCCTTCCTCCAATAAAATTGTGACAGTCTTGAACTGGTTTTTAGTGAGATTTTCAATCGTATCATTTGCAATCAATCGTCCTTCCTTGATGATCGCAACACGGTCACACATTTTTTGTACTTCACTTAAAATGTGTGAGGAGAAGAAAATCGTTACACCTTTCTTCTTTTCTTCAAGTAAGAGATCGAAGAAAGTGTGCTGCATCAACGGGTCAAGACCTCCAGTCGGTTCGTCCATGATCAAGATCCGAGGTTCATGCAACAGGGTTTGAACGATCCCGACCTTTTTCCGATTACCAAATGAAAGATCTTCAAATCGTTTGTTCAAATCCAATTCCAAACGCTCGGAAAGTTCCTGGATTCTCTTTTTTGCAGTGGGTTTTCTGTAAAAACTTGCTGAATAATTCAGCAGTTCTTTCACCTTCATATTTTCATAGTAATGGACTTCAGAAGGAAGATAGCCTACCTCTTGTTTGATTTCTTTTGATTCAGTGATGATATCCTTACCAAAAATTTTAGCAGAACCGTTTGTAGGATAGATGAAATTGAGCAGCGTTCGGATCGTGGTACTTTTTCCTGCCCCATTCGGCCCTATGAAACCATACACTTCCCCTTCTTCAACAGAAAATGTAAGATCGGAAACTGCCTGATGCTTTCCGTAATATTTCGTGAGGTCGATCATTTCGATCGCTTTCATCACTAGCCCCCCTTTTGTGATTGACCACCTAGTCAATATCCATTTTACTCCCATTTGACCAAGTGGTCAATGATTATGGGAAAATAATCTGAAACACTTGATGTTACACACGAGATAATTAAAAGCTGTTTTCGCAAACGTTGTTGCTCTTGCACTTAAAGAAAGTATAAAATACTTTCTTCAGTATAAGGGCAACTAAGGCTCGACCTACAAAAGGCATGGTCTCGCCAAGTTTTCTTTAAAAGTCGTTGATTTCCGCTTCAGGTGCTCGCTTTCCGCGGGGCATGCGGTGAGCCCACTTGTCGCTTTGCGACCTCAGGAGTCTCCTTATCAATGAAGCATTTGTGCTCCTGCGTCTACAAGAAAGTCCTGTCGAAGCGAGCTTCCTCGTCGCATGCCTTGCGAGGAGATTATTCAGGTAGTAGGCACGCTGATTCCGCAGGACAAGGAAAGCTTCGGCAGCGTTACATCGCACGAAGAAAATGCGATTTTCATTTTCGAGGAGTCTCGCACCTTGCTCTCCTATCAACTTGCACATGGTGAGTTTTTAAAAATGACTCAAAAGCAACAATCTTTTAGAAAAGAGACTAATTAAAAAAGGACTGCCGTATTCTGACAGTCCATTCCGACAGTTAAAAATCAAAATCATCTGGATCTGGTCCAAACCGTTCATTCCGATTCAGTGCATCGATAATGACCATTTCTTCTTGCGTCAATTGAAAATCGAATATATCAGCATTCGCATAGATCCGTTCTTCATGGACAGATTTCGGAATCGTTATGACACCATGCTGTAAATCCCAGCGAAGGATGACATGGGCAGGTGATTTTCCATAGTGGCGCCCTATTTGGATTAATTCAGGATGATCAAGGAGTTTTCCATGCATCAACGGGGACCAAGCTTCTACTTGGATGTCGTTGGAATCACAGAACATCCGTACTTCTTCTTGTATTAATCGTGGATGAAACTCAATCTGGTTCACCATCGGTTTGATTTCTGAGTCTTTCATCAAGTCTTCTAAATGGTGAACATTGAAATTACAAACCCCGATCGCTTTCGTATGTCCCTCTTTATAGAGCTTTTCCATCGCTTTCCACGTTTCCTTGTACAGCCCTTCAACTGGCCAATGTATAAGATAAAGGTCTACATAGTCGAGACCAAGTTTATCAAGACTTCTTCCAAAAGAGTTCATCGTTCGGTCATAACCCTGTCCTTTATTCCAGACTTTGGTGGTGATGAATAGTTCATCTCTGGGGATATCTGTTTCTCGGATAGCTTGACCAACCCCTTCTTCGTTCCGATAGATAGCTGCTGTATCAATGTTTCTGTAACCTGCTTCAAGTGCCACTTTTACAGCATGGATGACTTCCTTCCCGTCTTCTATTTTAAATACACCGAAACCTAAATGTGGCATTCTGACACCATTATGTAACCGCACAGTATCTTGTATACTCTTAATCAACCTCTTCACTCCTTAGGTGCAATATTCGTGTCGTTATTATTGACCGATTTAAATAATTCTGTAAGTTGCTCAGTCAATAGATTGAGAATCTGTTTATCTTTCACATATTGAAAATGGGAAGCAGGATTCCAGCTCGTCAACAGATTACCTGTATTCACTTCTCTATCCTCCTGGATCACCATACCATAAGCATCACTTATGGTTTTTAATGGATAAGCGAGAATATCGTCACGATCGTAAATATTCCACCAACCACCCCTTCCATCTGGATAATGCTCGCAAAAGCTACGAGAAGGGACTTGTATCGGTCGGTCAAAATCGGTGTAACGTAAACTCCATAAAGCCAATGGTGATCCGAGAGAAATGAATCTTGCGAGTGTTTCTCCCTTTTCCAGTGGAGTAGCATTTTCCGTCCACTCCTCGATATATGTCATACGATCTGAAGTCTTTTGTAGGTCATAAAAGAGATTACTGGTGATCACAGTTCCTAAACTATGTCCGATGACAATGAGAGGCGCATTTGCTCCTGCCTTTTCACTCAGTTTGGTCAATGCCTTGAAATAGATTTCATGTACTTGTTCATAATTTTGAAATTGGTCGCTTGTCGGCTGGTAAGCAATGGCATCACCTAAAAATTCAATCACGAATTTCCTTAATATAGAAAAATCGAGGCGACTACTTTTCTGGACGGCCACCCATAAGTCCTTCTCCCTTTGATTGAACACCTCCCCCCAGTAAATTGGTTGGAAGATAAATTCGTGACCTGTGTATCTACGACCTTGATCCTTCATCCATTTCTCCAACTTTTTTTGTAAATTTTCGATAAGGATCTCAGCAAAATCCTCTTTTTGGATACCGGCCCCATGTATGACTGCTATTGCGATTGGTTGCACGTTTTATGTCCCCCTAATGTATTTATTTAAGATGTAATCATGGAATTGATTGATTTCATACGGCCATTTTATGGTTTTCGTCATCGGTATATATTCCACCTTCTTCATTTTTCATAGATTCACATATCGAAGGGGAATGAATATCCGTCTTATTATGTAAATGATAAGGACTGACCTTGTCTGGCAAGTCCTTATCGGTTCATCTTTTTGACTTTATTCCTCTAGACACATCCAGTAAACCTGCTCCGATTGTTTCACGGTCGAAATCCATTTTCACTGTATTATTGATAAGAAGGTTATATATTTCTTTTTCAGTCAGTTTACGATTCAGCTTCTCTTCATACCCTTGGATCAATAAAGCCGCTGCCCCAGCTACATGAGGGGTGGCCATTGAGGTTCCTGATAATTCAGCATATCTTGTCCCCGTATAGGTTGATAAGATATTTACCCCTGGGGCTACGAGGTCAATTTCATCGTTCGTATTTGTAAAAGGTGCAGGTTTCCGATCTTCTGTCGTAGCTCCTACACATACCACTTCTGGATAGAAACCAGGATACGTATGGTCAAATGATTTTGAAATTTTATCCCCTAAATTCCCTGCTGCACAAACGACAAGGATATTATTTACAACAGCTCGTCTCACTGCAGAATGTAAACGAGGATCATGTACTGGTCCACCTAGTGACATTGAAATCACTCTAACCCGTTCTTTGTATGGTCCTCTCCAATTTATTGCGTAATGTATGCCTCTGATTAAACTATCATAAGAACTTGTACCGTTCGAGCGTATGACTTTTAAAATTAGCAGGTTCGCCTCAGGCGCCACCCCTGCGACTCCATTTCCATTCAACTCTGCTGCAATCGTACCAGCGACATGCGTACCGTGGAAATGATTATCCGAATAATTTCTCGGATCCCCATTATGATCTGAAGTAAAATTCCTTCCCCCGATGATTCTATTTTTGAGATCAGGATGATTCGTTTGGCAGCCTGTATCCAGAACAGCAATGACAACGTCCTTACCTTTATAGCCCAGGTCCCACATCTTCTCTGCATTTATCATTTCAACACCATAGGGGATTTCTTGGCTGAATTCATTCTTGTTTCTTATCTTTGTGGGAAACAGTTGTAGGTCTGACATGCATTTATCTCCTTTTCACTTAAATCACAATTCTCTTATTCTTAGTAGATTCAAGTGAAAGGATATTGGTATAGGGAGTTGTCCCAATAAATGTAAAAAAGGGGCTGACCCATAAGTGTCTTGATATTCCTAATAATTGTGACACTCTGTTAAAGGTTCAACCCATATTTTTATTCATCTCGAGCCAGACGTATTCCACTGTATTGCCAACGTTTATCAGGATGAAAAAAGTTACGGTATGAGTGCCTCACATGGGTAGAATGGGTTGCGCAAGACCCTCCTCTGAGTACCATTTGATTACACATGAATTTTGCATTGTATTCACCTAATGTACCCTCAAGCGGCTCCGATCCAGGGTAAAGCGTGTAAGGGCTGGATGTCCACTCCCATACATCTCCGAAAACCTTATACATTTGATTGTCCGAGTGATAGTCGCTATTAGGATGAAACATCTCATTATCGGCAAAGTTTCCACCAATTTCAACGTTTTTCATCGCATGTTCCCATTCGGTCTCTGTAGGCAGTCGGTTTCCTGACCACCTTGCAAATGCATCTGCTTCATAAAAACTGATATGTGTGACTGGTTCATCCAGTTCCACCTTCATCATTCCAGATAGGGTGAATGTGTACCAGTTTCCATCGATGCTCTCCCAATACAATGGTGCTTCCCAGTGGTCGTCTTTTATTTTCGACCAGCCTTCTGATAGCCAAAATGCAGGTTCTTGATATCCACCATCTTCAACGAAACCTAGATATTCCCCATTTGTCACTGGCCGATTTGCAATTGCGTAGGCGTCCAACCAGGATTTATGACTCGGCCTTTCATTGTCAAAAGAAAATCCTTCATCTGAATAGCCAGTTTCAACAATCCCTTCTTGAAATGTGATCCACTGCATATCTGGTCGAGATGACCCTGCTCCGTTTCTTTTATCATGATAGATCGGTTTTAAAGGGTTGATCGAAAAATTATATTTGATATCTGTGATAAGGAGCTCCTGGTGTTGCTGTTCGTGATGTAATCCGATTTCCAGGATCGGAGCTATTTCTTCCAACTTATTTTCATTACAGTTCACTAAGAAGTTAAGCATGCTTTCATCTACATGTTGTCTGTATTGGATAATTTCTTTAACAGATGGCCTTGAAAGCAGGCCTCTTGCATGCCTGGGGTATGGTTTACCATGTGTTTCATAATAGGAGTTGAATAAATAGTCGAATGTTTCATTGAATGGATTGTACTTTGGATGATAAGGAATGAGAATGAACGTTTCGAAAAACCAGGTCGTATGCGCAAGATGCCACTTTGGAGGACTGACATCAGGGATCGATTGAACGACAAAATCTTCTGGTTCTAATGGTGCTGTGAGTTGATCTGAAAATGCTCTGATCTGTTGGTAGCTTTCCAACAACAAACTGGATTTTTGTTCAGTAATGGACAATGGGTTCGCTCCTCTCTTAACCTATATCTATTTTCTATTTTGACTCTTCCCTTCCTCTTTTGCTTACAAACCAACAGCCTAAAATCAAATCCCCAAATAAAAAAACTTGGCAAAGCCAAGCCTTAGCGCAGGCGGAGCCTTAGTTACTATATTGGCTGTTTGCGCACACTTTGTTGCTTTTGCACTTAAAGAAAGTATAAAATACTTTCTTCAGTATAAGGGCAACTAAGGCTCGACCTACAAAAGGCATGGTCTCGCCAAGTTTTCTTTAAAAGTCGTTGATTTCCGCTCCAGGATGCTCGCTTTCCGCAGGGCGTGCGGTGAGCCCGCAGGAGTCTCGCACTCGCTCTCCAATCATCTCCAATCAACTTGCATAAGGTGGTTTTTTTAAAATGACTCAAAAGCAACAATCTTTAAGAAAAGAGCCTTGCAGAAAGTAGTTATACTTTTTTTATATGAAAAAAGCTGGCTATCGCCAGCTTTGTAGAATATTGTCTATCGTTCTTTTTCCTTATTTTCCTGTTTCTCTAAATCAATCGGTTCATCTCTTGCAAATTCTTCCCTTGCAATTTTAGAGCCTTTTGGTGGACGGTTGATCGTCCCTTGCCGCTTGTGATCGAAATTTTTGCCTCTACCCACTCTTTAAACCTCCTTTAGGTGAACATAATAAATGTTTTTATTATTTATTAAAAGGATAGCCTAAAACAGTAGTTTTTACTCGTGAGGAGTAGTTAAGGCTTTAGCCAGTATATGCGGCTTTATGCTGATTCATCAAGAAGGAATGACATTCCTCGGCAACTTCTCTGCCTTCGCGAATCGCCCAAACGACCAGACTTTGACCGCGTCTTGCATCTCCAGCAGCGAAAACACCTTCCTGATTGGTCATATAACTGGATTTATCCGTCCAAATTAAACCTCTATCGGTCTTCTTCAAATTGAATTGATCCAAGAAATCTTTTTCAGGTCCAGTAAAACCGATGGCGATCAGTACGAGTTGCGCATCCCATTCCTTTTCTGTTCCAGGGATTTCTTTCGTAACGATTTTGCCATCCACTAATTCTTTCTTGACTTGAACCGTTTGAAGAGACTTAAGTGCACCATCATCTGACGTCTCGAAGCGCTTTGTCAAAATTTCGTATTCCCTTGGGTCTTTCTTATATTTTTTGTATGCTTCTTCGTAGGCGTATTCTAAAGAAAAGGTTAAAGGGAAATGTGGCCAAGGATTATCTTCTGTCCGTTCTTTAGGCTGTTCCGGATGTTTACCGAACTGTACGACACTTTTACAACTTTGGCGTAATGCAGTTGCCACACAGTCTGCACCAGTATCTCCTCCACCAATGACGATGACGTCTTTCCCTTCTGCAGAAATCGGGAATTCCGATCCATCATTTAAGGCTTTCGTCGAACTTGTTAAATAGTCCATTGCAAAGTGAACGCCTTTACTTTCCCGTTTTTCAATCGGTAGATCACGAGGCTGCTGTGCACCTGTACAGACAATAACAGCATCATAATCTTTTGTAAGCTGTTCGCGACTGATATCGACGCCGATTTCCGTATTGAGTTTGAATTCGATCCCTTCTTCTTTCAAAAGGTTTACTCTACGTTCTATAGTCTCTTTTTCAAGCTTCATATTCGGGATTCCATACATGAGCAACCCGCCAGCACGGTCGTCCCTTTCATAAACAGTCACCCAATGACCGGCTTTATTTAATTGGTCAGCTGCAGCCAACCCTGCTGGTCCGGAGCCGACGATTGCAACTTTCTTTCCCGTCCTGTGGGTTGGAGGTTCAGGTTGGACCCAACCGTTGTCAAAGCCACGCTCAATAATTTCGTTCTCAATTGACTTGATTGTCACCGGGTCGCTGTTAATTGCGAGTGTACATGAGCCTTCACAAGGTGCTGGACATACTCTACCGGTGAATTCCGGGAAGTTGTTGGTCTCATCCAACCGAGCAAGTGCTTGTTTCCATTTTCCTTGATACACAAGCTCATTGAATTCAGGAATCAAATTATTGATCGGACACCCGATTGCAGAACGACCCCATTCTGCCCCTGTATGACAAAACGGTGTACCACAGTCCATGCACCTGGCGCTTTGTTCTTTCATATCTTTTTCGGAATGTCGAAGGGTGTATTCTTCCCAATCCTTCGTCCTCGTCAATGGATTACGTTCCGGGTTTTTCTTCCGAGGATACGTTAGGAATCCTTTTACTTTACTCATATCAACCCCTCCTTCTATTTTTATCACCTGATTTTAAATGTAAGAGGCTGACCATGTTCTGGCCAGACCCCTTTTGTTTAATTTGGTATTTTTGCGACCTTTTCACGATTGTTCTCATTTTCAGTGAGTGTACGTTTGAATTCTTCAGGAATGATTTTCACGAACTGGGAAACAGACTCATTCCAATTGCTGAGCAATTGTTTGGCTCTTTTGCTGCCAGTATATTGAACATGCTTGAGAAGCATTGCATGGATATGTTGGATTTCATCATAAGCCTCGAGTTTTTCAAACAATACCATTTCGCGGTTACAAAGTCTTTTGACGGACCTTTGTTCAGGATTCCAGATATAAGCGATACCGCCAGACATACCAGCAGCAAAGTTTTTCCCTATTGATCCTAGTACAATGACTTTGCCACCTGTCATATATTCACAACCGTTATCACCTAGACCTTCAACAACCGCATGGGCACCACTGTTCCGTACAGCGAAACGTTCTCCTGCAGAACCGTTGATATAGACCTCACCATCAGTTGCGCCAAACAATGATACATTACCAATGATCACTTCTTCCATTTGCCGGACAATCGATTTTGAACTTGGAGCGACAATGATTTTTCCTCCTGATAGTCCTTTACCGACATAGTCGTTCGCATCTCCGTTGACCCTCAACGTAATTCCCTTTGGAACGAATGCACCGAAACTTTGTCCCGCAGATCCGTTAAAAGTGAGATCAATCGTATTTTCAGGCAGTCCTTTACCGCCATATCGTTTCGTAACTTCATAACCTAAACGCGTACCAACTGCTCTATCTGTATTACGTATCGGCAGTGTCAACGAGATCGGTTGCTGATTGATGATGTTGTTTTCGACTGTTGGAATGATTTCAGCAAGATCTAGGTGATTTTCATTATATTCAGTTCGATAAGGACGGTCCTTCTTCTTCCATTCTTCGTCTGATTGGATCAGTAATGGTGTAAGGTCCATCTGCTTCGCCTTTGGATGTTGATAGAATTTTTCATGCAGTTTCAGAAGGTCAGTCCTTCCGACCAATTCATCCATCGTTTTTACCCCAAGCTGTGCCATTATTTCGCGAATTTCTTCAGCGATGAAACGCATATAATTCACGACATGGTCTGCTTCACCCATGAACTTTTTACGTAGTTCCGGGTTTTGAGTTGCGATCCCAACTGGACATGTATCAAGGTGACAAGCTCTCATTAAGATACACCCAAGTACGACAAGTGGTGCCGTTGAAAAGCCGTATTCTTCAGCACCTAGAAGCGCAGCTTTGACGACATCTTTCCCTGTCATCAACTTTCCATCTGTTTCAACGACTACTTTATCACGTAGATTGTTTAATACGAGAGTCTGATGTGCCTCAGCCAAACCAAGTTCCCAAGGAAGCCCCGCATGGCGTATGCTCGTTTTTGGAGATGCGCCTGTACCTCCTTCGTAACCACTTATAAGAATGACGTCTGCTTTTCCTTTTGCGACACCCGCAGCGATCGTACCTACACCTGACTTCGCGACCAATTTTACACTGATCCGTGCATTTGCGTTAGCGTGCTTCAAGTCATAGATCAATTGGGACAAGTCCTCTATTGAATAGATATCATGGTGTGGAGGAGGTGAAATCAAACCTACACCAGGGGTAGACTTACGAACTTCGGCAATCCACGGATGGACCTTTTTGCCTGGAAGGTGTCCCCCTTCCCCAGGCTTCGCTCCCTGTGCCATCTTGATTTGAATTTCATCCGCACTTGAGAGATAATGACTGTTTACTCCGAAACGTCCTGATGCTACCTGTTTGATTGCACTTTTTCGGATATCACCGTTCTTATCTGGAATAAACCGATCAGGGTCTTCGCCACCTTCTCCCGAGTTGCTTTTTCCTCCGATGCGGTTCATAGCGACCGCTAAAATTTCATGTGCCTCTTTACTTAGTGAGCCATATGACATCGCACCTGTTTTAAAACGTTTGAAAATCGCTTCAGCTGGTTCCACTTGTTCAATCGGTACCGGTTCACTTTCTGCTTTTATATCCAATAAATCACGGAGGTACGTGATGCTTTCATTAGAAGCCAACTCAGAAAAACGGTCATAGAGCTCTTTATTGTTCGTCCTGCAGGCATGCTGGAGAGTATGGATCGTTTCAGGATTGAAGGAATGATATTCTCCATTTTTTCTCCATTGCATCGCACCGCCTGATTCCAATAGAGAATCTTTTTCAACAAATGCTTTTCTGTGCCGATTCAAAGATTCTTCCGCGATGGTTTCCAAGCCGATGCCGCTTAACTTCGAAGCAGTCCCCGTAAAGTACTTGGAGATGACTTCTTCATCGATTCCGATCGCTTCAAATGTTTGTGCTCCACGATAACTTTGAATCGTTGAAATACCCATTTTTGACATCACTTTCACAATTCCTGAAGTAGCAGCTTCTCTGTATCGTTCAACCGCTTCCTCGTAGTCATAGTCAGTGATGTGTTCTTGACCGATCAAATCTTCGATCGTGCGATAAGCAAGGTATGGATAAATCATGTCTGCTCCGAACCCTATGAGCATTGAGAATTGATGGACATCACGGGCTTCAGCTGTTTCTACGATTATGCTTGCTTTCGTACGCAACCCTTTCCGGACAAGGAAATGGTGTAACCCACTTACCATGAGCAACGACGGGATTGGAACATTTTTTTCGTTCATATTTCGATCCGTGAGCACGATCAACGGGATGCCTTGAGCAATCGTCGTTTCAACTTTTTCAAAGATCTCTTCCATACGTGACTCTAAGGAAGTTGCTCCTTTGTCTGCAGAGAAACAATAGGATATTTTCTTCGAAAGGAAATCATTTCGTCCGTTATGGATGATTTCTTCGTATTCTTGTTTACGAAGGATTGGTGTATAAAGTCTGATCCGTTTACAATGCTGCGGGCCTTCCTCCAATACATTACTCTTCGGTCCAAGGTAAGATGTAGTGGATGTAACACCTTTTTCCCGGATCGCATCAATCGGTGGATTGGTTACTTGTGCGAATAATTGCTTGAAATAATTGAATAACAGTTGTGGTTTATCGGACAATACAGCCAGAGGTGTATCATTCCCCATCGAACCGATCGGATCTTTCTGTTCATTGACCATCGGGACGATGTTTTTTGTGATCTCCTCATTCGTAAACCCATGTGTGATCTGGTAGTTTAATAGCTGATCATCTGACAGACCTTCGAAACTCTGGCCGTCGATACGGCCATTCAGTTGGACCAATGATTCATTCAGCCATTTTCTGTATGGATGCTCTGTTGCGATTGAACGTTTTACATCGTCATTCAATAGTACTTCATTCTTTTCAAGATCGATCAAGATCATTTCACCAGGTGCTAGACGCCCTTTCTGAACAACTCTATCCTGTTCGACATCCAGTACGCCTACTTCTGATGAGAAGATGATCGTATTGTCATCTGTCAAATAATAACGGGCTGGACGCAGTCCATTACGGTCGATTGAAGCACCGATCTGCCTGCCGTTCGTATAGGCAAGTGCTGTCGGACCATCCCATGGTTCCATGATACAGCTTAAATATTCAAAACAAGCCCGCTCGGGATCTTTCATCTGTTCATTGAAATCCCATGCTTCAGGCACCATCAACATAGCCGTATGGGAAATCGATCTTCCATTCATCACCAGGTACTCGAAAGCCTGATCGAGCATACCTGAATCACTGCCCTCAGTTGAAATGACAGGAAGAAGCTCTTTGTGTCTTTCTCCAAACACATTGGACACAGCAGCGTTTTCCCTTGCTTTCATCCAGTTCACATTCCCGGTGATGGTATTGATTTCACCGTTATGCATGATCATTCTGTTCGGATGTGCTCTCTCCCATGATGGAAACGTATTCGTACTATATCTTGAATGGACCATACCGAACATCGACGTACATGCAGGGTCATCAAGATCAAGGTAGAATTGATCCAATTGATAGGATGTGAGCATACCTTTATAAACAATTGTACTTGGTGACAGGCTAGCAATGTAAAATGGGCCGTCTTGTACGTCTATTTCATCAAGGACACGTTTTTCAATTATTCTACGAATTAAATATAGACGTTGCTCGAACTTTTGAACTGAGCGGATATCGTCTGGTCGTTTAATGAAGAGTTGACGAATATAAGGCATCGTTTGTCTAGAGGTTGATGTAACGATTTCTTCATTAACAGGGACCGTCCTCCATCCGATCAATTGAAGGTTTTCTTCTTCAGTAATTTCTTCAATAAGACTTTCAATCAGGCTCCGTACCTTCTGCTCTTGCGGAAGGAACAACATACCGACAGCATATTCTCCTTGTTTCGGCAGGAAATTGTTCCATTTTTTCCTGAATAGCTGATCTGGTATTTGTACCATGATTCCAGCTCCGTCCCCAGAGTCTGGGTCTGATCCCTGGCCACCTCTATGCTCAAGTCGACAAAGCATTGTAATAGCATCTTTAATTGTTTGATGTGTAGCTACCCCATCAACTTTTGCGACAAATCCGATTCCACAAGCATCACTCTCAAAATCCGGATCATATAATCCTTGTTTTTGTGGAAGACCAGTTCGAATCATAGTATCACCCCATCTGCATTTATTTTAATGTTAGGTATCTATACCCGATAATTCATTGTTTTTCAACTATTCATTTCGAAAATTTCTGACAAAAAGGTTTGTTTTCATATTAGGGGTTTTCTGTTATGCTTTCAATATATAAATTCGATAGAATTGATCTCATTTTGAGATCAAGCGCTTACAAGGGTTGATATGATGGAACTTAGACAAATCAAATATTTCATAAAAGTTGCAGAAATGGAGCATGTCAGCGACGCAGCTGCAGAGTTACACGTCGCACAATCTGCTGTCAGCCGTCAAATTGCGAATCTTGAAGAAGAGTTGGGTGTGAAGTTATTCTTCAGAGAAGGCAGGAACATCCGGTTGACCCCAGTTGGAAGGATCTTTTTGGATCATGTGAAGATCGCTATCGTTGAGTTAGATAAAGCAAAACAAGAGGTCTATGAATTCTTGAATCCAGAAACGGGGACAATCCGGCTCGGTTTTCCAACCAGCCTTGCTGCAAAAACGTTGCCACAGGTCATTTCAGCATTTCGAAAAGAACATCCACAGATTGGGTTCCAATTACGCCAGGGCACAGTTCCGGAATTGACGACCGCGGTCATTCAGGGGCATATCGATCTCGCCTTTGTTTCCCCTGTACCTAAAAAACAAGTGGATGTTAAGGGACAAATCTTTTTTACGGAGAAGGTAATGGCTTTACTTCCACTCAATCATCCATTAGCGGATGAACCCTATCTCCGGTTGGTTCAATTACGGCATGATTCCTTCGTCCTTTTTCGCCAGGGATACAATTTGAGGGATACTGTGATGCGAGCCTGCCAACAGGTTGGATTCAACCCACGGATCGCTTTTGAAGGTGAGGATGTTGATACGATAAAAGGTCTCGTATCCGCAGGACTTGGTGTAAGTCTGTTACCTGAAATTACACTCCACGGGTCAAGGGAACAGGAATGGAAGGCGGTAGAAATCGTTGAACCGAATGTGACTAGAACTGTCGGCATCGTTATTCCACAAAATCGTGAGCTTGCTCCTTCTGAAAAAATCTTTTTCGAATTCCTTAAACAATTTTATGAAAAACTGAACCGGTTCGGTGAATAATAGGAAAAGAGGCTGACATTGTGCTCAGCCTCTTCTTAACTACAAAAGTTCTATTCACTATCATTACTCTCTATGGCATTAAACTGAATTGCATCGTCACCCATTCATTACTCTTTTTCGTGTCAATCATTTGATATCCATTCGTTATAAAATAATCAACTAGTTTATCCATGCTCCACTCGACGATTCCGGAGATAAGGAAATGATTCACTTTCCGATCAAAGAAATCCTGTTTCTCCATTATACGTATTGTCTCCTCTGATCCAATATTTATGAAAACCCAATCAATCGTTATTGGGGTTTTTATTTTTTCATGGATTAAATCCTTCTGAGCGGGCTGGATACCTGTTATATTATTTAACTCAGCGTTAAGTCGTACTTCCCTTTCACAAGGTTCGATGTCAAGTGCAATAACTGTCACTGCCCCTTTCATTGCAGCTGCGACACTTAGAACCCCTGAACCTGTTCCAACATCAATTATAGTTTTATTTGAAAAATCTTTATCCAGGATCATTTTGAGACAATCTCTGGTTGTTTCATGTGAACCTGTTCCGAAGCCTCCCCTCGAATCAAGAATGATTGAATACTTGGTAGAAGGGTCATCTTCTGGTGAAATGATCTCCCAATCTTCATTGATTGGAATAGCGGGTATCGGCTGCTGCCAATCCTGGAGTATGTATTTCTCATATGTAATAGCATCATTTTCAATATTGATCAACCTGGATATTACATGAATTGTCTCGCTAGGTGATACTGAATCACTAATGATATGCATACGAACATTTTGAGTTTCTTCTATTTGATATTGATATCCGTTTTCGTTTCGTGAAACTGCAATGGGCTGATCGTAATACGTATTGAAATAACCCGCAGCAGCCAGTTTCTCCATTGCTTCATCAGCCATTACGTATGGTATATCAAACATAAATTGGTATTCCATGACACTCTCCTTATTCATTTTTTCGGTTACAGGTAGTATAACCGAAGTGAAATGGGTATGCACTGTAGAAAAATTGGCGATGATGGTAACTAAAAAGGTGATTTCTTATGGAATTATATCGTATTTTCTATACTTTTCGCACAAAAGAATTGAATTTTCTAACGATTACCGGGATGGATATGGTTCAACATAAATTATTTTCGGTATTGGTGTACTCCCCTGACGATTCAATCGACCTGGAACATCCATTGTCACCAGACATTCCTTCCTCATTAAAAAGTCTCTTATTTGAACAAAAGTACCAGATTGATACGGGATATTATGATCTAGCATCCTGGGAAACAAATGTCATTCATTAATTTACCGGTCAAGATCGATTGGTGATCTGGATTTCTTTTGTAATCTTTTAATGATATACGAAATCAAAGCAATAATGACAATGACGGTCAAGATAGCGACGATTTGCTTCATATTCCCAGTAGCAAGGCTGCTTCCAAAAAAATTCAATAAAAATACACCAGGAATCATTCCACATAAAGTTCCAGCAATGTATGGCCGGAAACCAACATTAGAAAGACCAGAGGCGATACTTACCAAGTCATAATTCAAAAATGGAATAACCCTTAAAAATACAACGTAATAGAACCCTCTCTCATCAATGCTTTTCTGAAGCTTTTGTGTACGGTTCCATTGTTGTACCTGAAACTGATGTCCAAATTTTCGTACAATCATGAAAGTCAATGAAGCACCAATTAAAGTTCCTGTAATCGTCAATAATGTCCCGAGTAGGACACCGAATGCAAGTCCGCCGGCTATCGAGAGAATCATCATTGGAAAGAAAATGAACGGCCGAAGCGAACACAACACAAGATATATGAGAGGTGAAAAGATTCCGAAAGAGATAATCCAGTCTCTTAAGTTTTTTGTGTCATAACCAACATAATTCCGCCCTATCCACACTAAAAGAATGAAAAATAAGATGATTGAGCTGTATTTCAGTATTTTCATAATGATATTCATAAACAAAGCCCTTTCTCCCGAGGAGTCTATATATGTACTCTTTACTAAAGGCTCTTTTCTAAAAGATTGTTGCTTTTGAGTCATTTTTTAAAAATCACCTTGTGCAGTTGATTGGAGATCAAGGTGCGAGACTCCTTCGAGATCAGCGGGACAGGTGAGACCATTCAATGTCGCAAGGCGACGAGTGGACTCACCGTACGCCCCGCGGAAAGCGAGCATCCTGGAGCGGAAATCAACGACTTTTAAAGAAAACTTGGCGAGACCAAGCCTTTTGTAGGTCGAGCCTTAGTTGCCCTTATACTGAAGAAAGTATTTTATACTTTCTTTAAGTGCAAGAGCAACAAAGTTTGCGAAAACAGCCTTATTAAAAGTGCTACAAGCCTAAACGGGTCACTTCCGCTTGCTTTTCGCCCGCCACGCGGAAAGGGTTTCACGAAATCCAACTAAAAACAGAGCCAGCTTAAGATAAGCTTGCTCTGTAATATATGTCATGTCAAATGAATGTGTACATTCATCATATAATCAATTTACATAATATGTTTATGTTATCCTTCGTCTTTTGATAATTTGACTAAAGATTTGATTTTCTTATGAATTTTCGCTTCGCTGTATTGCTTTTCCGCATGTTTTGTTTCGAATTTATCCATTTCCATGAAGATCTTTTTATCGGGAGAGACAGTAACATCCATTTCAGGGTACTTTTTCTCTACTTTCTTTTTCACTTTTTTTGTAATTTCCTTTAATTGAAAACGATCTACAGTCGTAATTTTGATGGCAACCAATAAATCATCCTGTGCTTGCATGATTTCGACATCCTCTACCCCTTTCATCTGCTTGATGTTCTTTTCTAATGAGGTCCCTTCTTCCGTCGCCAATTCCTGTGTTGTAATCGTATTTTGTTTTTCAGTCTTGTGTTCAAAATTACATCCTGCCAGTAATGTAATCAACGCCATAACAGTCCATAGTTTTTTCATTCGCAATTGAAATTGTATCATCCTGCTGTCTCACCTTTCACCGTATGATAATTTTAAATGTCCAAATTTACGATTTTGTTCGATCAGTTTTGTAAATAAAGTTGGGTAATCGACTGGTTTAATCCTTTGATGGTAGAGATGTATTTGCTCCTGTAACGCTTTGTAATAGGAAGCATCACCCAATTTGTTCAGAATTTGATTCTCCACTTCCATTTCAACGTTTATGCAATAGCCTAATCCGCGATTTTTCAAGTAACTCAAGTTATATTCTTCCTGGCCAGGAAGGCAATCATTGATAAAAATCGGGATCCTCTTCATTAGAGATTCCGCCAACGTTACACCCCCAGGCTTGGTGATGATGGCATCGCTGTGTTCATACATATCATTCATTTCAACTTTAGACTCAATATACGGATAGGTGGTGATGTATTTATTTTCAAGTGCCTTGACTTGGCTTAACAGCCGATAGTTTTTACCACATAAGACCGTATAATGTACCTTTCCAGATGGATGGATTGCTTTTATGAAGTCTAAAATATGCCCAGCCCCCTGGTTACCACCTGTAAGCAATACACGATATTGCTTCTTTACTTGATGAGTGTTCCTTGCAACAGGAATAATTTGTCGATCTACCGGGATTCCGCTTGTCAAAATTTTGTGTTGGTCTACTCCGTCTTGGATAAGTTCTTCCCGGAACTCTTCATCAGGGACTAAATGTAAATCAACAGCTGTTCTTCCCCAGAGGTTATTGATGAAGTAGTCCGTATATATATTGACGATAGGAATGTTTATTTCTCCGGTAGCTTTTAAATGGTTGACCAAGAAAGACGGTAAAGCGTGGGTACAAATGATAAGATCAGGTTGTTTCTTTACAATGATTTGACGGGTACTCTTCAAGAACAATTTTTGATAAAACTTATGAGAAAAATTGTTCTCCTTCTGAGATTTGGCTAATTTCTTG
The DNA here is from genome assembly GCF_052246725.1 of Pseudalkalibacillus sp. R45. NCBI lineage: Bacteria > Bacillati > Bacillota > Bacilli > Caryophanales > Fictibacillaceae > Pseudalkalibacillus > Pseudalkalibacillus sp. R45. The sequence goes on from NZ_JBQQCL010000002.1 coordinate 202,186, forward strand.
TAAACATTGCTGTAGAACGCTGGTCCATTTTTAATCCAGCTTAAATAAGCCTGCGAAACGGCCAATTCACCTTTCCCATATATAAAGGAAAGGAGCTCTATTTTTTCACAATCGAATAGATCATCCAATTCAGATCGAATGGTATCGGCTACATGATGATGTCCTGATGAAATTGTTAACAGTGGCATGATGAGGACCTTTTTCATGGGATAGAACCTTCTCACTTTTACTCTTAGTGTTTGGAAACAATCCGAAATAATTCCTGTGGTTTTCTAACCTGTTATTTCCATCATTACAATACAAATTAAGGCTAAAAATAATGAGGAAGAAAAATGATGTAAGGAGTTTAGGATATGGAATTTATAAGGAGCTCTGCAATTTCTATTTGGAGTATATTAGATCCATTGTATTATTCACTTACCCGATTGACGTATATTGAAAAGGACTCTCCTGCAAAGTGCATTTTCAGAGTCAGACTTACGAAATATAAAGGCTCACCTACCTTGTTGGAAGATGGAACCCAAATCAATAAAAACGATCTAATGATTAAAATCCATCTTCACAATGTCCGGCTGATCAAAGAGATGCGTAACGCGAAGAATGACTTTCAAAAAGTAATCCAAATTTATCGATGTGTCCAACAGTCCATGCCTTACTTAGCTGCTTATGTTGAAAATCATAAACAGATTGGCGAAATAAAAGGGATCGTCGGTATCACCCTCCTCAATAAAGGAACAAATAAGCTCGGATTTGAATCCTTCCAATTGAAGAGCAAGCTTTACCGAATATTTAAATTGACCTCTCTATTACCGATCTACTTATTATCGAATCAAAATAAAAATGGCATTTTCGGAACAGAACCGACGTATTTGATGATGTCCAAAGATAAGCTGATCGGTCGATATAACGTGAAATAACAACAATTTACATCATTTACCGGTTCCAATCCCCTCTCAGTTTCCTATAATTGTATATGGGAGGGGATTGGATGTTTATTTTGATACCGGCTATTTTAATTTCAGTTTTCGCTATATATAGAGCTTATATCAATACTAAGAATGTAACTTTAAAAAGAATAAAAGTCATGAGTGGTGATAAAGGACCTCACACAAACTTACGAATCCTGCAAATTTCGGATATGCATTTAGAGAACATTTCGGTTACTCCTGAAGAAATTCATGAGAAACTAAAAAACGAAACGATTGATTTGATTGCACTGACAGGCGATTATCTTGATCGTAAAAAAACGCTTACCAAGCTACCTGCTTATCTAGAGGTTTTTCAAAAGCTTGATCCGACATATGGAATCTACGCGGTTTTCGGCAACCATGATTATGTATTGAATAATAAGTCATTTGATAAATTAGAAAATATATTGAATATGTACGGGTGCAAGACATTACGTAATGAGCACGAGATGATCACGATAAACGGTCATACAGTGAATCTGATTGGGATCGATGACTATGGGACTGGAAAGAGTGATCTTGAGAAATCATATAAAGGGCTACCAGTATCTGATTACAATCTGGTTCTTACTCATGACCCGAATATTGTACTGGATCTTAATCAACAACACTTCGATTATTTGTTATCTGGTCATTTCCATAATGGTCAGATTCATTGGCCAAAGCCATATCATCTTGCAAAAATGGGAAAGCTGGCTCGTCAAAAAATCGTCCAGGGACTTCATCATATGTATGAGAAACCATTTTATATTAGTGAAGGGTTGGGACAAACGGGCATCAACATACGTGTAGGTTCACGCCCTGAAATAACGATACATGAAGTAGGAATCACAAAAGCTGAAGCTTCCGGGAATGCCGCTTCATGAAACAAAGCTGATTCAAGTCTAAAACTCATCAGAGATAGGCTTCAATCAGCTTTTTTTAATCGAATATCGGAAATAAAAACGTTTTTTTATTCCGCTTGAACAAAGGATCATAGCCTAACTCCTTAAGTTGATCGGCTATAAGTTTATACCCATACCCATTTGGATGCAATCCATCAATAGAGAGTGCATTTCCCCCATTTACTTTAAACGGTTCATAGATATTTGCAACTTTTAAATTTTTACATTCGAACTTTTCCAGTTGTTTGTTGAATGTTTTAATCCACAATTCGCTGAAGGAAAGATAGGGAAAAGGATTATACAAACCCACCAATCGGATGATATAGGGTACTCCCCCTTTTTCTTTAATTTTACGGATTTCATGCAGCATCATTGAAAGATTTTTCATGCTTTCTTTAATGGCATTTTTAAAAAAAGTTGTGTCATTCATAAAAAAGTATTTCTTTGCTGCTTTCTTTAAATCATTACCTCCAGCAGTGATTGTAATCACGTCCGCCTCTGCAATCGCCTTTTTTACATCTTCCATAGCAAGGAAAGCCAATACCTGTGCAGTCGTTGCACCGTTTTTTGCAAATACATTACGTTCTACTTGTCGATTGGCAGCAGTTTCTATAGACTCTGAGTACCGTGATACAAACCCTGGAGCAAAGATAGAACCGACACCTACCGTCAAAGAATCCCCTAACGCTGTGTATCTAATTATATTCTCGTCCATTTACATTCACCTGTTGATATATTTAAAAACGCTTATAATAAGTTATGTTTCTTGAAAATACATGATATGGACAACCGTTTAGGTGGTGAAAATTGTGCAATAGAACTAAAGGATTTGACGTTATTTCTAGATCGACATCTAAGGGATTTCCTTATTTTTCGATTTTCAGTTATTATGGTAGGAGGCAGAAGTTTTTAGGAGGTTCAACAGATGAAACAAGAATCACAACACTTTTTACAGGAATTGCTCTCAACTCCTTCTCCATCTGGGTTTGAAATGAAAATCCAAAGGAAATGGATTGATTATGTTCAATCTTTCGCAGATAAAATTGAAACCGATCATATCGGGAATGCCTATGGTGTCATCAATCCAGATGCTCCATTCAAAGTTTTGATCGCCGGGCATTGTGATGAGATCGGCTTTATGATCAATCGAATTGATGAAAGCGGTTTCTTGCATTTCACTAAACTCGGAGGTATCAGTCACAAGCCTGCAATCGGCATGAAGGTTGAGATTCTAGGGAATCAACAGACCATTACGGGTGTCGTCGGAGTAAATGCGGAGCATCATGGTGGAATTAAAGATGAGTATGACTTTGAAGATCTATACATAGATTGTGGAGCACAAAGTAAAGAAGAGATTGAAAAGTTCGTGCAAGTTGGCGATTTGGCAATTTATAAGCGCGAAATGGAGTTCCTTTTAAATAATAGGATCAGCGGTCGTGGTCTTGATAACCGAACAGGTGCGTTTATCGTAGCAGAAGTACTGAAGAGGTTATCCAAAAAGAAACCTGAGGTCGGGGTCTACGCTGTCAGTACAGTAAATGAAGAGACGAACCTGGGCGGTGCTTATTTTGCAGCCTCCCAGGTTCAGCCTGACTTTGCTCTTGCTGTTGATGTAACCTTTGCAACTGATTACCCAGGTGTGAACAAGAATAAGCATGGTGACATCCGTCTTGACCATGGTCCAGTTCTTGCTAAAGGAGCCCCTATCCATTACAAATTGAACAGCTTGCTTGAGGAAACAGCCCGTAAGAATAAAATCGATGTTCAATATGAACTTACACCAAGGGTGACTGGGACAGATGCTGATCGAATGCGATTAACTGGTAAAGGAGTTCCGATCGCACTGGTCTCCCTTCCACTCCGTTATATGCATTCGCCAGTTGAAACAGCAAGTCTTCAAGATATTGAAGACGAAATCACATTGATCACAGAAATGATTGCTGCGCTCAGTACAAACGAAAACTTGAACCCGCTTGATTGATAAAGAAAACTCGGGCTTTGCCAAGCCTTAGCGCAGGATGAGCCTTAGTTGCCCTTATATTGAAGAAAGTATTTATACTTTCTTTAAATGCAATGAAAAGGAGATGTACCGATTAACGGTACATCTCCTTTCTTCAAGTTTGGCTTGATTCTAAGCTTATTCGTATAATAATTTTCGAATCTTATCAGCAACTTGTTCATAATATGTTCCGTCATTTGGGACAAAATCGGTCAGGTCTACCGCCATTTTCACTGGAACTCTCATACCATAAGGATCTAGCTTAAATCCTTCAACAAGTAACGATTGAACTTTCTCTGAACAAAACTCGCGGAATGCATTGAATTCAGCTCTCACAATACCTGAAACTTCCTCTTCTTGGAGAGTGAAATCATCTAAGTTCATCGGCTTATCATATAAAAATACATGCGCAATCTCTTTGTCAATCATTCCTTCCATAGTGATACAAGATTCGATTTTCCCTACTGTTTTCAACTTATCCGGGGTAACGTGTATCCCGATTTCTTCTTCAATCTCTCGAATGCCGTCTTCGATCGTTTCATTAGCTAAAATATGTCCAGCGGCCGTAATATCAAGCAAATTCGGATAATCCTTCTTCTGATTGCTCCGTATTTGTAAATAGATATGATACTGATTATTGATCAAGCTGGTGACCCAGCAATGAAAGGTTTCATGCCAGAATCCAACTCGGTGTACTTCTTCTCTAGTTGCGACACCTAAAGGATTTCTCCGATCATCAAATATTTTCAACAGTTCTGATTCCAATACTCTACCTCCACTTCACTTATTTCTTGCTCCTTTTGATACTATAGGTAGTTTAATCGTTACAGTGGTCCCTTTCCTATCTTCACTTGTGATATCGATTGTTCCTTTGTGATTAGCAATGATCTTTTGACTGATCATCAGTCCTAATCCTGTTCCTGTCTCTTTAGTAGAGAAGAATGGTTTTCCGAGGTTTTTTAGGTTTTCTTCCGCGATTCCACAACCATTATCTTTTATATGAATACAAATATGTGTCCCTTCTTTTTTCAGTGTGAGATCGACTGTACCACCTGATGCTGTTGCTTCCAATGCATTTTTAATAAAATTAAGGAATGCTTGTTTCAACTGATTTTCATCACCTAGGACCGCTGGCAATCCTCCTTCAAAATCTGTTGTGATTTCTATGTTCTCCATGATTGCCTGGCTGTCGATAAGAGATAAGAGATGAGAAAAAAGAGTGTCAATCGGGGTTTCTTTGTAATTTGCCGTCTGTGGTTTTGCAAGCATCAAAAATTCACTCACAATTAAATTGATCCGTTCCAGCTCAGAAAGCATGAGTTCATAATAGTCTTTTTCATCATCCTTACTGTTCGAATGGAAAAATTGCAAAAATCCCTTTAAGGAGGTCAACGGATTACGGATTTCATGGGCGATACTGGCTGCCATCTGGCCGATGACTGCTAGTTTATCCGAATTTCGCAATAACTCCTCTGTCTGTTTACGTTCGGTCAAATCTCTGATCACCATCACCACGGAGTTAATTTCCCCTTGGTTGATCACAGGCGTACATTGAGCTTCTAATTCAATCCATTCACCGTCTTTATGTATTTCCCTATATTCGAAATGTATCGGCTCTCTCGCCTCCAACATCTTCTGATACTGTGTTTTTATGCTATGCAAATCTTCTGGGTGGACAAAATGAAAACCGTCTTTCCCTTCATAGTGTTTCTCCTGACGTCCAGAAACCAATTTATGTGATGGGGAAGCGAAGTATACCTTTCCCTCTAGGTCCAAAACACGGATCATATCAGCCGTATTTTCAGCTATCAATCGATACTTTGCTTCGCTTTCACGCAATTTCATGGTCGCTTTTTTCCGTTCAGTGATATCACGAAGAATATTTGTCATCGCGATCATTTTTCCATTATGGTCATAGATCGGGGAATAAGTGATTTCCACATTGATCAACTTACCGTCTTTCCTCTTTCGCACTGTTTCATACGCCACAACAGTTTTTCCAGACTTCACTTTCCTCTGAAGGAAATCAACCTCTTTCCGATAACTTTCATCTGGAATGGTAATGACGCCGTTACCAAGCAGCTCTTCCCTTGTGTAAAGGAAAATATCTTCTGTAGCACGGTTCAGTTTTACGATATTTCCATCCATATCAAATAGTCCGATTGCATCTGCTGAATGATCGAGATAAGATTCCCAAAATGCCTTTTGAGCCTTTAGTTGTTCCAATTCCTCAAGTTCATCTGTCCGATCTTTTACTTGGACAAATCGCCCAAGGACTTGATTCTTTTTAATTATTGGAATGCTGTTTATTTCCAAGTTTCTATGTGATGAAGAATTTGTTCCAGTGAATCGAACTGTTTCAGTTGAACGCAGGGTACTGAAAAAGCTTGACTCATCATTGAATTCTACGATGTGATCAATAGATATGTTTAAATCGCATTCTCTGGTGTTAGGAAATATTGTTTGACACGCTCCATTCATATGAAGGATTCTTCCTTCAAGATCAATGGCCAAGATAGCTTCACTGCTATGGTCAAACAATGATTGATAACCATCTGCATGTAACAACTGCTGCAGTTCTGTATTATTCGAGGTTCTTAATCGTTTATTTACCTGCATTATTAAAGGTACCTCACTAAAAGATTTATCGTTCATATTACATAGTTTGACATTTACATTCAATAACCTCTTTTAAGAGAATAAATATTCTGTTTTATTGTCGAATATATTAAACTCTTGTCGATTAAATGTGGTTTATCCTTCATTTCTTCTTACGAAATTCACTCCCTTTCCGCGGGAGTGTCGTAAATTTCTCTTCAATCACACCTAGTCAGATATCAACAGTAAGATTTAACAAAGCCTTTTTTGAAATTCACCCCTTTTCGGCTGGTGATGCGTTTTGCCGCTGGAGTATCATATAGTTCCAGCGCTTATAGGTCTCCTATATCAGATGGAAAGGGTTAATTAGCAACAAACGCTTAGACACAGCCTTTGGAAAACGTTTAGATGAACTGTAAGAAAGGGAATGGTTTTATAACAAGACAAAAAAGAGAGGTGGTAAAAATGAAAGAACGCAAAACCTATTATGTTTCGCCTAAAGGAGATATTTTCCCGATCAAGACAGATCAAAGTCTTCAATTATTCGAGATAGAAGCTACAGAAAATGAACTGAATCAATTTAAGGTTGCGGTAGAAGAATTCAATGCTTCAGAGGATGCTGAAAAAGAGGATTTTTGGACACTTACCCATTTCAAAGAGAAGGAAGTAGATGAAGACAGAAATGTAACCTATGGAAAAATACTTGAAGTTTATAAGTGGATCTATACACTTGGAACTTCTAATACGAAACTGGAAATTGAAAGGATGAATATACTCTCTTCTTTGGATCAAAAACCTAGCTTTAAATAATAGGTGTTGTGTACCTTAACTTACAGAGCCAAATAAAAAAGGACTGTCCCAAAGTGTCAGAGTCTCTCCGAACATAACAACATTTTGAAAAAAATCCTGATTTGATCCAAAATGTTATGTTGGAGGTGAATGGCACTTTTCTTTTAGGACAGACCCTTTTGGCTGGGATTCATAATTTTTCCCATGGTTTCTCAGTTCCGAATTTCATTGCTAGCTGTTTACTTTCATCTCTTCTCTTTCTTCTTCTTTCCGCACGTTCCGGTGCACCTTCAAACAACCATTTTTCCTCTTCTGATTCAGGTATGACATTCGCTATAGGGGTTGGACTCCCCTTTTCATCGATTGCAACAAATGTAAGAAAAGATAAAGCACATAACTTCCTTTCTCCCGTCAACAGGTTCTCCGAAATGACCTTCACGAACACTTCCATGGAGGTCCTGTGAGTCCATGAAACGAATGCTTCAAGACAAACAGAATAACCTTCCTTGATTGGATGTAAAAAGTCGACGGAATCGCTTGAAGCTGTCACAACGTTTTTTCTCGCATGACGTGTTGCTGCAATTGCGGCAACATCATCAATATAGGCCATCAATTTACCACCGAACAAGGTTCCGTGGGTATTTGTATCTGGAGGAAGCACATGACTGCTTTTCACTGTTCTGGATTCACTGACTTTCTTAGCTTCTACGGTCATTATCCATGCTCCTTATGAATTGAATTTATATGACTATCATTTACGCGGTTATCATATCTCATACATTACTCACCATGCAACAAAAAACTCTTGCTGCTAATTTAGGCGAACCACCATCAGGAATCTGAATCAAAATCATGTACATATTCAATTTTCGAGTGTTCATCTTCCTTTATCAGTTCTACGATAATGCTTTGTACAGCTAATTTCATAGTGGGAATCTGTTGTCCTATTGTTTTTTGTACAGCTACCGCTTTTTGTCGATCTGCAAATCGTCCGATAGTAACATGTGGAACATAAACGTGTCCATCCGATTGATACCTGCTCAAAATTCCGCTATAAAGGCGGTCATGGAGTTGTTCTACTTCGCTTTTACCGAAATCAATGAGAACATACAAACATCCATCATCTGCAACCATAGTTTCATTAAGGGTTAATTTAAAAGGTGTACTTCCGAACAACGATTCTTTTAAATGAGTGATGCATTCTTCAGTTGAGAGGCTACTTTCAAATGGAAATACTAGAGTGATGTGCGGCGGGATTTTTTCAAATAAAGGATCATAGATCGATCTAATCTTTTCCATAGTTGAAACTTCTTCTCGATCAAAAAAGATTGCTATTGATCTTTCTATCAAAATACATCCTCCAAACTTCTGGTGTTTTTCTCTAACATTTTTAGCCGAGTAACATGAGAAAACTGTTTAGCATGACTAAAAACCAGGTGACACTTTTTAATTTGCCGAGATACTTCTGTCAATCCACCACAAGTTAAGTATTTAGTATTGTATTCTTTTTCGAAACTCTTTAAGATTTCTTTTATTACTATTATTCAACTTTTTATTTTTGAAGTACGGTACGTGAAATTTTAAGAATGAGTCACTTTGATTTTCACACCTTGCAGTGATTGTTCCTTAGCTTCTTCATTTCTTTGCTTTACGATTGTCGAACGTTCGCTGATTGGTATGCTACATGCTCCATCATAATAATCCGGGTCGATGAGTCGTACTTTTTTTCGTGTATGTATACTGTAATCTTCTGTATCTTCCGAGACGTTTAATACCTGATTTAATTTATTTAATTCTTCATTTACTTCACTATCCCCACTATTTTTCAATAACCTTAACAGATCTTCATCCGTTTTGAGAAAATCATCTTTAACTATAATTTCTTTCTCCAATGCCATTTTTAGAATGTTAGCCATTTGATGGTTACCGTACACATTTAATGGATGCAAGAAAAAATTCAGGACTTCTTTATAATATGTCTGGACAAACCACTCACCGGCACGAATCGTTGTCACATGCATTTTGCCATCAATGACAGCCAACTCTTTCAAGAAAGAATTCACTTCTAATTTTGTAATCTCACCATAACCGTATAAATCACGTAACGTATAATCGACTCGATCTGCACATAAATGCGGAGCAGACTGTTCAAGGATCGACCAATTCGATTCATCCAAGATCTCTTTCACATCGTATCCATGTTTGGAGAGTACTGCTGGTATATCAGATTCCTGGATTATCGTTTCTTTGATCAATTCATGATAGTCTTCATCACGTATTTTTAAGACTTGATCAACCACATGTGAAAAAGTTGTATGAGAGACATCATGCAGGAGTCCCGCTAATTGTTCTTCACTGCTTCCTCCAAGTTTACGGATAAGCAGCATGACGCCAACCGAATGATCAAACCGCGTATTGTTCCACTTAGGATTGACCAGAAAACTTGCTCCATTTTGATGGATATATTTCAAGCGCTGGACAGCTTTTGTAGCGATCAGCTCTTCATATACAGGTTCTAACGAAAAGCTTCCATATAAGCGATCTTCTATGTGCATATTAAGTCCCTCCTTTAAATTCAACAGAGTCTTTTAACAACACCTTTAAATAAGGCTCTTTTCTAAAAGAATGTTGCTTTTGAGTCATTTTAAAAACTCACCTTGTACAAGTTGATTGGAGAGCAAGGTGCGAGACTCCTCGAAAATGAAAATCACATTTTCTTCGTGCGATGTAACGCTGCCGAAGCTCCTTGTCCTGCAGGATCAGCGTTCCTACTACCTGAATAATCTCCTCGCAAGGCATGCGACGAGGAAGCTCGCTTCGACAGGACTTTCTTGTAGACGCAGGAGCACAAATGCTTCCTTGATAAGGAGACTCCTGAGGTCGCGAGGCGAGGAGTGGGCTCACCGCACGCCCTGCGGAAAGCGAGCATCCTGGAGCGGAAATCAACGACTTTTAAAGAAAACTTGGCGAGACCAAGCCTTTTGTAGGTCGAGCCTTAGTTACCCTTATACTGAAGAAAGTATTTTATACTTTCTTTAAGTGCAAGAGCAATAAAGTTTGTGAAAACCCTAAATAAAAAGTGCCAGACCCCTTTGACCAAATAGGAGCCAGGACACTTTTTTAGAAATGCTGTATTCTGCAAAGCAGCCTTAAATAATTATATTTCTTTTCGATCATAAATCATGAAGTAATAGTCATAAGGGTTCTTTTCGTCTTTGATCCCTTTTTCTTTCGATTTCAATTCCCATTTTGATTCATCAAGTTCCGGGAAATATGTATCCCCCTCAAACTCTTCATCAATATAAGTTAAATAAATCCTGCTGGCTTTCTCTAACACTTGTTTGAAAATTTCAGCGCCTCCAATGACGATCAATTCCTCACCATCTTGGCGGAGAGCCTCATCGAGCGAATGGGTCACGACACAGCCTTCTGCTTCATAGTTCTTATCGTTCGTGACGATTACGTTTTTCCGATTCGGCAAAGGCTTACCGATGGATTCATATGTTTTTCTCCCCATGATGATCGTATGGCCACTTGAAACACGCTTGAACCACTTCAGATCTTCCGGCAAGTGCCATGGCAGGTCATTATCTTTCCCCATCACCCTGTCCATCCCCATTGCAAGCAGTAATGAAATCATACCGAAACAGCTCCTTTGATATGAGGATGCGGGTCATAGTTTTCCAAAGTGAAATCTTCAAATTTGAAATCAAAAATGGATTTCACTTCAGGATTGATCTTCATAACAGGTAGTTCTCTTGGTTGTCGTGATAATTGCAAATCTACTTGTTCGAGATGATTCAAATAGATATGAGCATCACCGAATGTATGCACGAATTCCCCTGGTTCTAAATCACAAACCTGTGCAATCATCATTGTCAACAAAGCGTAAGATGCAATGTTGAACGGAACTCCTAAAAATGTGTCAGCTGATCTTTGATAGAGCTGACATGATAGTTTTCCGTCTGATACATAGAATTGAAAGAGACAGTGGCATGGTGTCAATGCCATTTCATCTAACTCTCCTGCATTCCAGGCATTGACGACTAATCTTCTTGATTCCGGATTCTTCTTGATTTCCTCAACAACTCGTGAAATCTGATCGACCGTTCCTCCATCCGGTTTTGTCCATGATCGCCACTGTTTACCGTACACCGGTCCAAGGTCTCCGTTTTCATCTGCCCACTCATTCCAGATCCGAACTCCGTTTTCTTGGAGATACTTCACATTCGTATCCCCCTTCAAAAACCAGAGCAGTTCATGGATGATGGACTTCAAATGTAGTTTTTTCGTTGTCAGCAGCGGAAATCCTTTTTGCAGGTCGAAGCGCATCTGATAACCGAATACACTGATTGTTCCGGTCCCCGTCCGATCTTCTTTTTTCACACCGTTCTCTAAAATATGTCGGCATAGTTCTTTATATTGTTCCATCTTACCCCTCTCTTTCAATTAAGCTGTCTCAATTATAGCAGAAGAGAAATTTAGGGGAAAAAGAAAACTTGGTAAAGCTGAGCCTTAGTTGTTGATTTAAACGAAATTCATGACACTCCTGCGGGAACAGCGAGCCTGGCAAGACCTCGCAGCGAACTGTGCAAGTTCGCGAGGAGGCTCACGGTTCGCTCGCGAAAGGGAGTGAATTTCGAAGAAACCAACAACATCTTTAACAAGCCTAAGTATAAGAAAAACGAGCTCATTTTGAACTCGTTTAATCATCAGCTAGTTGTTTTTTGGTTGTGTGGTTGCAGGTTCATCTTCAAGCGGAATTTGAATCAGATTTCCTGTACCTGTAGCTTTAGGCATCTTGCCATCCCATTTCTGGATCCACATGTATTGGATCACTTCTGATGTCATCGATTCATTGATGATGTTATTATAATCAGAAGTCGCTTTCGCTTCGATTCGTTTCTTTTCAGCTTCTGCCTCGGCGATTTTCAATTCGGTCTGCTTCCTCTCTAATTCCTGTGAAGCTTTCACCCTGGCATCAATCGCTTCTTGAGTCGATTCGTCCGGTTTTGGCACACCAAGAGTCAAATCATCAATGACGAAGCCCAGGTCTCCGACGTCCTCAGAAAAAACCTTTTGGACTTCCAAACCGGCAGATGCTGATTTTTGACCATACGTATCAATGACCGAATAATTGGCGATTGCTTTACGCCCTGCATCCCATGGCCTTGTTCTCAAGTATGTCGATTCGATTTCACCTACATCGACTGGACCGAATTTATTGAATAAATCAACTACTTTATCAGGTTGAATACTGTAGTTGTAAGCAAAATCCATCGTTATGTTCTTACCATCTGAAGTCGCGACCTGGATATCCTGATATTCGACCGTTTGCATCCGAACTGGATATTTCGTGATTTTATCAAATATCCCAACGATATGCCAGCCTTGGCCTAACGTTTCCTCTTGTACCCCTCCGTTCGGACTGTAAACAACGCCGACATAACCATTCGGAATCCTTTCGATGAAAAATGCCCCGATGACAACGATCAGTGCAATTGCAATCCCCACTATAACTCCACCGATAATTTTCCGGTTATTTTTCTTTTTTTCTGGCATCTGTACTGTTTCCATTCTCTTTCTCCCCCCAAAAGTTCTTATACTTCTTGGCAGCTTTCCCTACCTTTGTATATGTCGGTGACAACAATAACCATAGACCAATGCAAAGTAAAATGACAATAATGACTGATCCAATGAATACCTTCATGTCATCCCCTCCTATCTCTAATAATTACGTATCAGTTACAGGATGGTTTCAAAAATGTAACAAAAAAGTTTATATCCTTTTCCCATGTTATTCGTAAAGCAAAAAAATAAGCACGCAATGAAGTATTGCATGCTTATTTCAAACGTTCATATCAACTCATCCAATTTGGAGGGGTATTCCGGTCCCAATAGATACTTCCTAATTCATGGTGTGAAGCAAAATCGTCGCGGGCATCATGATAGTGGAATGAAAACCAGTGGCCTTTGCCTGGTGGATTTTCCCGGCGGACATGGAGTCTGAAAACATCCATCCCTGTTGCTGCATTTTTAATGTGGAATATCTTCTCGCCTTTCCCTTTTGTAGGATGATCACTGATTATCAGGTTCCGCATCGTTTCCTCATCCAATTCAGAACTTAAATAGGTGATCGTTTCTTCTATTTTCGGAAGAATCACCGAACGGAATTCTTCCCCCCGTCTTGATTCGATACGCTCACCGAATTTCTGTCTTGTCTGTTCTGTTGCCTGGATGACTGTATACGTGACGAATGCCTCTTGAAGATCCTCGGTGTCTTCATATGTAGCTGCGATTTCCTGCCATGGCAGGGTATGGAAATCAGGTTCAGGATCGTTTTCTATTTGCGGTGTTGTAATATTTTTTGTTTCTATATAATTCTCTGCTGATTCTGTATTTGTACTTTTATCACTATCCGCGAGAAGGTGCGGAGGTGGTGAAACAGTTCCAAGTGTGAATACAGTAATCAAGACGACGAGCGTTTTTCTCAACCAAACAGGCATCTCAACCAACCTCAGTCTCTAGTGATTTTCGTATCCCTATTCTCTCATAAAATAAGGCGAAAAAGACGCTATAACTATGAGAAAATTGTGAATGTAAATTCCCTAAATACTGTATTCGATATCGATCATTGACCTCCTGCATTGACTTTTTCATCTTTCCAATAAAATTCAGTGAATACTTCTGCGAAAGCAGATAATGAACGTTGAATCTCTTCCAAGTTATTATCGACTCCGCCTACCTCAATCAAAGCAGCTCGATCAGATAGATCTTGATTGTACACTCCGTTCCCCTGGCTTTTGTTTTTCTTAAAGACACCACGGCTAAGTCCTGGATATTTGTCTTCGAGCAGATCGTGTAGTTCACGTGCCAATTGCTCGTTTCTTTCATAATTTGGATTAGCTTCCCCAATGACAAACATTAGTTTGGCGTAATTCTCCCCATTAATCTTAGCAGTCGTTTTATCTTTCCTGAGTGAATCGCGATGCAAATCGAAAGAAAATGTGATGTCTTGATTTCCAGTGACTGCTGTTTCAACGATTTCTCTCGAGAGCTTGTAAGCGTTGTTCGTATTCCATCCCCGGTCATTCAATTTTTGACCGATATTCGTTTTATCCTGCTGGACGCCGATACCACGCTGTTCCAGTTCTTTTGCCAGCATTCCGCCAACACGGATCATATTCGCTTCAGGATTAGAAGTGTGCGCGTCATTCGGAACTTTCGCATCTTTCAATAAAGGTAGGAAAGATTCGTAGGAATGGGATTGATAAAGATATACGACTTTCCTTCCATTTGTGGTCAGGTCAGGTTCTGGTGTATTCGGCGAATCTTCTACTTTTAGTTTTTCTTCAGCAACTTCACGTTCTTTCAATAAAACATCCAAAGGCGGTGCGGATTCGATCGGTATAGTCGTATAATCTGTCCCCTCACCGGCAACTATGATTTCTGTATCAAATATCGCAAACCCCGGAAGTTCCCTGCCTAGTAAAGATCGGATGTCTCCAGGTTTAATATTCGTTGCCAGTTCGAAGGAAAGACTCTGGATGGATGGTGGCTGGTATGAGTTCGGAAGACCTTGTTCGAAATATGGATTAACGGTCCCCATGAACGTAACCAATTGTTCAGTAGAAAAGATGTGTAATGTTCCCTTCAACGAACTGGATTGGAACCTTTTTTCAAAAAAGGAAGATGCCAGCACTGAAACGGTCATGAATAAAATTAAGACGATCGCAGAAAAAAACACTACACGTTTCAAAAGCGTCTCATTTTTAGGCTTTTTCCATCTATTTAAAAAGTGGTTGTTCTTCTTCATTTATAATCCGTCCCTCTCATACCGTGTCATATCCTATAAATATGTACAAGCAGCGAAAAATAGAAGTTATATTTATTGAGACGAACGATTTTTGATAGAACGCAAAAAACCGTGTCAACATTGGCTGACACGGCTTTTTCTTCTGGTTATTCCATCTTTTTTTCATATTCTTTTAATAGATTTTCAAGTGTTTGATAGGATAATTTCGCATAGTCACTATCATCATTCACTAGTTTCGCCATTTGATCCTTGATCGATTTAATCAATGAAAAGTGGTACTCCGGCACTTCATCTTCAAACGGTTTGATACTTGATAACGGGACTAGCGCTTTTTCGGTATAGGCAAGAGCCTTTCTCTCATGAAAAAACTGTACGTCGACTTGATTCGGGGCATGCAAGTCACCTTGCCTCGGATGCGCCAATACCGCTAAAATTTTCACGACAGCTTTATCCAGTTTCGGCTTCAAATCAATTACTTCACCTACGTAACGACCGGTCTTGTAGGATGCTGTAACTTTATCTCCGATTTCTATCGTCATGGCAACCACCTTTCTGTTCAGGTTGTAAGATACACGTCCTTACATACATCTGAGCAACAGTTTTGATAATTTTCACGGCATGTATCACAGGCAATATGAAGTTTATCACATTCATCGATCGGACAATTGACGAACTGTTCCGCTTCTTGCCCGCAATGCAGACATTTCCCAACTACTTTCTTATCCTCAGTACGGTTAACGTCAACGGTCAGCCGGTCATCGAATACGAAACACTTCCCATCGAAGTTGCTTCCTTTCGTTTCAGGGTCTTGTCCGTATTTGATGATTCCGCCGTGTAACTGGTTCACATCTTCAAACCCTTCACGTACTAAATAACCTGAGAATTTTTCACAACGAATGCCACCTGTGCAATAGGTCAAAATCTTCTTATCTTTTTTATCCGCCAGGTTTTTCTTGATCCATCCAGGAAGCTCACGGAACGCTTTGATATCAGGACGAATCGCATTTCGGAAATGCCCAATGTCATATTCATAATCATTCCTTGCGTCCAGGATGATGACATCTTCATTCTCCATCGTTTCCTGCCACTCTTTCGGGGAAAGATGTGTTCCTGTCACTTCATTCGGGTTAACATCATCTTCAAGTTTTAAGGTAACGATTTCGTCCCTCGCTTTTACAGAGATTCGTGTGAATGCGTGACCTTCTGTCTTCTCATGCTTGAATTCCATATCTTCAAAACGGGAATCCTTACGGAAAGCTTTGATGTAAGCTTCTGTCTGTTCCAACGTACCAGAAACCGTTCCGTTGATCCCTTCCTTTGCAACAAGAACTCGCCCCAATACTCCCAGTTCTTTACAAAACTTCAGATGCTTTTTCGCAAAGTATTCCGGATCGTCGATGATCACATATTTATAAAAAAGTAATACTTCATATTTGTTATTTTCTTCTGACATGACACTCACCTTTTATCAATTCGTTTTCCAAACTATATCTTACCAGAAATCGACCTTTTTATGTAATCATACAATTAAAGGGAATGACCTGCAGGTCATTCCCTCCACTCCTATTATATCTATTTTGCAAAGATATGCTTTCCTATTTGGACAATCTGTTCACGAGACCAGATCCAATCGGAAGTTGCAGTATTCGGGTTGAAATAGAACGTGGAACCCAGCGAAGGATCCCAACCACTGATTGCACTGTATACTGCTTTATATGCTTCAGCATCAGGCGTTGTGTTATACTGTCCATCTGCTATAGCTGTAAAGGCACGATCCTGGAACAGGACATTCTTGACATCATTTGGGAATTTCGAAGAATCTAGACGGTTCATGATTACTGCTGCTACCGCTACTTTCCCTTCAAAAGATTCACCACGTGCTTCCCCGTGGACCATTTGCGCCATCATTTGAATCTCATCTACAGTGTAGGTTTGGTTGTAGAGTTTTGCAAATGTTCCATTTCCAGCAACTCCATCCGCTTTGATACCATTTGCTTTTTGGAAACGGATGACTGCGTCTTTCGTGGTAGAACCGAATACACCATCAACTTTATCTTTATAGAAACCTAACTGTTGCAAACGATGCTGTACATCCCACACATATCCTTGTGAGTCACCCATTTTTACGGTTTTAGAGTGAGCACTTGCTTCCTGTGTAGGCAGTGTTGCTATCGCACCCGCTGCAAATACAACAGCCAGCGTTACTTTCAATAACTTTGTAAGCATTATTACACCTCCTTGAAAAGTGTACGCCAATAAGTTTAATAGGGACTTACGACTCACACAATAGGAGGTTAAAGGGATATGATGCATTATTTTCCAATCGAGTATAATCAGGCAGTATGCAAAAAAGAGCAGTATGACACTGCTCTTTCATTCTGATAAGTTCAATATTTTCGTCAGTTGGTCTGGATCGAAGCCAGTGAGTACTTGGTCACCGATGACGATTGTCGGTGTAGCCATCGATTCGTACTTCTCGATCATTTCGTCCCTTGCCTTTCCATCTTCAGCAACGTTATATTCTTCAAAATCGACATTATGATGTGAAAGAAACTCTTTCACGACATGACAAGGCGGTCAGGAAGGCTGGGAATATACAATTACTTTTTGTTGAGACATACTAACAACTCCTTTGGTCTGTATTTGGTTTAGGCTCTTTTCTAAAAGATTGTTGCTTTTGAGTCATTTTAAAAAAACCACCTTGTGCAAGTTGATTGGAGAGCAAGGTGCGAGACTCCAGCGGGATCAGCGTGCCTACTACCTGAATAATCTCCTCGCAAGGCATGCGACGAGGAAGCTCGCTTCGACAGGACTTTCTTGTAGACGCAGGAGCACAAATGCTTCCTTGAAAAGGAGACTCCTGATTTCGCAAGGCGACGAGTAGGCTCACCGCACGCCCCGCGGAAAGCGAGCATTCTGGAGCGGAAATCAACGACTTTTAAAGAAAACTTGGCGAGACCAAGCCATTTTGTAGGTCGGCCTTAGTTGTCCTTATACTGAAGAAAGTATTTTATACTTTCTTTAAGTGCAAGAGCAACAAAGTTTGCGAAAACAGCATTGGTTTAAAAATAGCAACTGTGAATGCCAACTGCAAATAGTATGCTTCAAAGAATGCTTATTCTATTCTGTAGAGATAAATTTTTAGAGGAGACTTCTCATTTTCGAAAGTCCTTTCGAAAACCAAATCAATCTCCTTATGGTTCTCAATCGGTAATGCTGAAAACACATAGCTGCCGCCAAGTTCTTTCAATGCCTCCGTATTGATATCCAGCTGTTCAAGTTTTTCATCACTTTTTTTCGTGAAGAAGTAGTGTTTGCCTAAATCACTGACATACATATACAACCTGCTCCCCCACGTATCAAAGTAATTTTCCAAAACAGGACTTTCCTCCAATTCCGAAGCAATCACCTCACGAAATTGATGTTTATAAACAAGCGGAAAGCTGACATTATACGTATCTAACGTGTAAAAGCCGTTGTATTGGGCGATTGCGGGATGTAGTCCGACACTGACCACACGATACTCAGACTGCTCTTCCCCTATGTACTTCTCAATATCAGCAAACAATGAGGAAGAATAGAATTCGTTGAACGTCGGGGTCGCGGTTTTTTCATATTTGAACTCTTCTCCTGTCTGAAAAAGAATAACAGTTTGATAAATGATCAGTATCCAAACGAACACCTTACCCAGCTTGACATGCTTCCATATGATCCCCAGGGCGATTCCAAAGCCCAGGTACCAGAATAATGGACTTAGAAAATGGACCCTGGCAAAGTTGAACGTGTTCAATAGCATGAATTGATCTTTCAACACACGCAGTCCTTCCCAATACCATATTGCATAAAATGCTGACAACAGCACATTCACAGCCACTGCCAATAACATATGGTATGGAATGAATTTCTTTGTAAATCCGACTGCTAAAGCGACCAAGATAGTAGGGAGTATGATCGTCCTGTGGAACGTCCAATCATGCGTGTGGGCATTCAAAAAATCATGGATGAACAGATCATATACCCCTTTCAAATCTTTATGGCCCAGATTGAATTCATTGCGATGCGGTATATGCTCCTCATTGAAAAGGATCGAATGGACCAAGAGATAGTTTTTCACTAAAAAGATGGAAGTCATAGCAGCTATTGCTGTAAAGAACAGCCCATTGAATCGTCTTGTTCGATACCAGTCCCACAACCAAAGCAAACCGATTCCGCCAAGGAAAAAGATAAACGTCAAAATGAAGCTCGAGTGGAACGGCATTACCAATAACAAGACCCAAATACGTTTCGGCGTTTCTTTTCCAAGTTTACGGATCGTCAAGAAAAGATGGAGGGCTAAAGGTAATCCGGCAATAGACAGAGCACCTGATGGCCAAAATGGCAGCAAAGCGAAACAGAGTGCTACCCCGGCAGAAAGCCATTTTGTACCGGTCCCGCCTTTTAAAAAGTGTGCATTCAATAATTTATACATCCCGTAAAACGCAACAAATCGCATGATTGTCTGATTGATGACGTAGGCTGTGAACGGTTTGAACATGATATACAACCAAACCATCGCGTCCAAACTGGATGGTAACGCGTCTCTCGGCAGCCCGTTGATCACATTCGGAAGTCTTCCATCCAACGAGAATAACAAATTGCTTTCTGAAAGCAGCTTATACCACACAATATTCGAATCCATATTATCATGGAGCCTGATATGTGTATCTTGTCCAAGAATATAGTAGGGAGATAGAAAAACGAGCAGTACAACACAAGGAATCCAAATATGTTTATATTTCATAGTAACTGTGAATACGTTCGACCACATGGGCTACAGCCTCATCTCCCATTCCATAATAAAGAGGTAAGCGTAAAATTTTTTCGCTTTCCGATGTCGTATATTTGTCTTCACCATAGAACTCGCTGTAAGTCTCCCCTGCATTTGTCGGATGTAATGGAACATAATGCGGTACTGCCATGATTCCTTGATCATCCAAATACGCTCTCAGCTGGTCGCAATCATCACTCTTAGCTGTTTTTATATAGAACATATGGGCGTTATGGTGACAATCTTCCGGCACATGTGGCGTTGAGATCAAATTCCGATTCGCTAACGATTGAAGTCCCTCTTTGTAGTGTTCCCAATATCTGAGCCTTTCCTCATTGATCGAATCTGCATTTTCGAGTTGCGCATATAAATAAGCAGCATTCAGATCGCTTAATAAATAAGAGGAACCGACATCCTGCCAGGTGTACTTATCAACCATTCCTTTTAAAAACTGAGAACGATCTGTTCCTTTTTCCTGAATGATTTCAGCATGTTGAAT
Source organism: Pseudalkalibacillus sp. R45 (assembly GCF_052246725.1). Taxonomy (NCBI): domain Bacteria; kingdom Bacillati; phylum Bacillota; class Bacilli; order Caryophanales; family Fictibacillaceae; genus Pseudalkalibacillus; species Pseudalkalibacillus sp. R45. The sequence goes on from NZ_JBQQCL010000002.1 coordinate 222,546, forward strand.
CGAATTGGCACTATTGATGATCAGTGCGCCTCCTTCGCCGCACGTATAATTTTTCGTCTCATGGAAACTGAACGTGCCGAAGTGTCCGATCGTACCTAATGGCCTCCCTCTGTACGTGCTCAACAATGCTTGGGCTGCATCTTCAATGACCCAGATATCATAACTGTTCGCAATGTGCATGATTTCTTCCATATCACAAGCCACTCCTGCATAGTGGACGACGACAATCGCCTTCGTTTTCTCAGTAATTGCTTTTTGGATCATCGTAGGATCAATGTTCATCGTATCCGGGGAGATATCAACGAACCTAATGGTCGCTCCTCTAAGCACAAAGGCATTTGCAGTTGAAACGAACGTATAGGAGGGCATGATTACTTCATCACCTTCCTGGATGTCTGTCAGCAGAGCAGTCATCTCAAGAGCATGGGTGCAAGATGGGGTAAGCAGAGCTTTTTCGCAGCCAAGACGCTTCTCCAGCCACTCTGTACACTTTTTCCCAAACTCTCCTTTTCCAGATAGCTTTTGATTGCGAATTGCTTGTTGGATATAAGCCTCTTCGTCTCCAGTTACACATGGTTTATTGAATGGAATCATCGTTACCACCTCATAAGGATTGACTAGTTACTATTATTCCGATCACAATCAGAGACAAACCGACCACTTTATGGACTGTGACGGGTTCCTGGAATAAAAATACCGAAAGCAGGAATACAAGTACAAACGATAGACTCATGAAAGGATACGCATAACTGATATTGAATTTCGTCATCGCAGCCATCCAAAACAGGGACGCTATAAACGCAGAAATAAAGCCCGAAAAGATCAGCGGGTCAACTAATAGCTGCAACAGGAATATCAGCTTGTCCTTCCAACCTTCAGGCAAAGACCCGAATTTTCCGATTCTCCATTTCAAGACCAATTGGCCATACACTGTAAAAAGAATCGTCCCGAAAATATAAAAATACCCCATCATTCTTCCTCCGGTGCGGTTCCATTCAATTTGTGATAGACATCGAATGTACGGGTCAATTTAAAACCAAGAGATAGGAACAAGTTCAAGGATGGAAGGTTCGCAGCCGAGATGGACGTCTTCAAATGGGTATACCCTCCAAGGTCGAACTGTGCCTTACACGCCTTATGGATCATGTATTTGGTCAATCCACGCTGCCTGAATTCTTTTTTTACACCGATCAATAGAATTTTCTCTTCTTCATAAGCATAGAATGCTGCCATTTCACCCTCATAAAATAAAAAGAAAACTTGATCTTTTTCGTAGAGATCCTTTACCCAGTTCACGTATCTCAGGTCTGCCATCTTAGAAGGAATGTGGAAATCTCGATGGAACCTTCCGTGCGTGAAAACTTCCTCTGCAATCTTCAGAATGACCTCAAGATCTCCAACCTTGGAAATCTCGATATTATCATGATCATAAGATTTCAGTTTCTCCTTGCTGCATACCGGTTCAATCATCGTATCTGTACAATAGAAGCCATGTCTTACGATCGGCTCCTTATTTTCCAGCGGATCCACTTTTAGGGTGAAATGTCCATTTACTTCTTCTGCTTGTACAAGCGCTTCCTCAGAAGAAGAGGTCAGTTCAAAAGTATCGATTCCGAAATTCCTCTTATCCCATGGCGTTTCTTTTATAAAGCTGGCCATCCCATCACCTCCTGTCCTTTCTATAATGAAATCCATCTGTTTTGTTTTGGATGAGATAAAGTGGGCGGCCCTTCGTTTCATTGAATACCTTTCCAATATATAAACCGAGAATACCAAAATTGAAAAAAATCAAACCTCCGATGAAATAAAGGGAAACCATTACACTTGTCCACCCCTGTACAGGTACTTCAAGGAAAAAGTAACGGATGAACAAAAAGAGTCCGTATAAAAAAGAGCCCAATGAAATTAAAAATCCGAATTGGATTGATAGTCTCAGTGGTTTATTCGATTGTGAGATGATCACATCAGTTGCTAAAATGATCAGCTTCTTCAGATTATATGAGCTCTTGCCTTCTTTACGGCAGTTATGTTCGATTACAATAGTCGCCGTTTTGAATCCCATCCACTTGATGAAGAGCGGGAATAAACGATTCTGTTCCCTCATCCTTCGGAAACTCTCAATAACGTTTTTTGAACTGATGCTGAAATTGGCAATTGTATGATCGGATGATTGATCTGTAAGATAATCATATACTTTATAAAACATCTTGGATGAAAGCCGCTTTAAAAACCTGTCTTGACGTACAATACGTTTTCCAAATACGACTTCATAGCCTTCTTTCGCTTTCCCATATAGTTCTTTAATATTCTCTGGACGGTCCTGCAAATCACAATCCATAACGACGACCCAGTCCCCTGATGTATGATCGAGACCGGCGGTGATTGCATGATGTTGACCAAAATTCCTCGATAGATCAATCCCTTTGATTCTTTCATTTTCCTCACTTAGTTTTTTGATCGTTTTCCAAGAATCGTCTGTACTTCCATCATTGACCATGATAATTTCATATTCTGAGCCAATCTCCTCTAGCGTCTTTTTCAAACGCTTGCTTAGTTCGTCCAAGCACGTTTCACATCCGTAGACCGGAATGACCACAGATATCAAATCTTCACCTGTTCCCATTTATGGCTGTACCACTCCACAGTAGCCCTCAGTCCTGAATCCAATGACATGTTTGGTTTCCAGCCAAGGGATTCGCGGATTTTCCGATCATCTACGGAGTATCTAAGGTCATGGCCCGGACGATCATCTACAAACGTGATCAAGTCTTGGAAACTTGAAATGGAGGCTTGGTCTAATACATCAGGGTTCATTTCATTGAGAATCAAACAGATTTTCACGGTCAAATCCAGGTTGGTCCATTCGTTACCACCACCAATATTGTAACTTTCCCCTGCAGCTCCCTGGTGATAGATAAGATCAAGGGCTCTGCAATGATCCTCAACAAACAACCAATCTCTGATGTTTTGACCATCTCCATATATCGGAATCGGTTCTAGTGACAATGCTTTTGACAAGATTGTCGGGATCAATTTTTCTTTATGCTGCCGTGGTCCATAATTATTCGAACTGCTTGAAATGACTACATTCATCTCATGGGTATGGCTGTAACTTTTGACTAGCATGTTCGCGCTTGCCTTTGACGCACTGTATGGGTTTCGTGGATCATAAGGCGTCTCTTCGGTGAACTGGTCTGTTTCGTTTTCGAGAGAGCCATAAACTTCGTCCGTCGAAATATGATGGAATCGCCGTTCAGACAATTCACCTTTTTCTTCCCAGGACTGTTTTGCGGCTTGAAGAAGATTTACAGTTCCTACAACATTGGTAAAGACAAAAGGACTTGCATTTTCAATCGAATTATCGACGTGTGATTCCGCCGCAAAGTGGATGACCCCGGTAATATCGTGTTGAGCAAAAACATCACTGACTAGTCGGTAATCCGCAATATCGCCTTTAATGAACAGATAGTTGGGATTCGTTTCTACATCGTGAACGTTTGTAAGCGAACCAGCATACGTCAGTTTATCAAGATTGAGTATTTGGTAATCAGGATATTTTTCCGCTATATAATGAATGAAATTCGATCCAATGAATCCAGCGCCTCCCGTTACCAGGATGGTTTGTTTTCCGTTAGTCATTTTGCACCAACCCCAATATAGGATTATGATCGATTGAATCCCAATATTGTTGCGTGTGTTTCCTTTGCGCAATTTCCAATAGATATTGGCCATAGTCAGTCTTTTTCATAGCTTCGCCTTTCTCCCTTAATTCCTCTTTTGTGATATATCCTAGATAAAAAGCGATTTCCTCAAGGCATGCAAGCTTGAAACCTTGCCGCTGTTGTATGTTTTTCACGAATTCAGAGGCTTCGAACAAAGCGTCATGCGTTCCAGCATCCAGCCACGCAAATCCTCTTCCTAATAATTGAACATGCATCTGGTCTCTCTTCAAATATTCTTTATTGACATCTGTGATTTCCAGTTCTCCGCGTTGTGAAAAATTAAGCCTTTTCGCAATATCAACCACTTTATGATCATAGATGTATAATCCTGTCACTGCGAAGTCCGATTTTGGGTCGTCAGGTTTTTCTTCAAGTGAAACGACTTTTTGGTTCGAGTCGAATTCAACGACACCGAATCTTCTCGGATCCTTCACCCTATATCCGAATATCGTAGCATGTTCATGCTTGTTTATCGCTTGCCTCAATAAATTGGTGAATCCTTGGCCATAAAAAATGTTATCCCCAAGAATCAATGTCACATCATCATTACCGATAAAGTCTTCACCAATGATGAACGCTTCAGGAATTCCGTTCGGTTCACGTTGTACACGATAGATAAGTGTGATTCCTAACGATGAACCGTCCCCCAGCAATTTTTCAAACCGCGGTTTGTCCTCAGGGGTGCTGATGATCATCACTTCTTTAATGCCCGCTAACATCAAGATTGATAACGGGTAATAGACCATCGGTTTATCGAACACTGCCAGCAGATGTTTATTAATGCTGTCCGTGCTCGGGGACAACCGGGTTCCACTGCCTCCTGCTAAAATGATTCCTTTCATGTAAACCCCTCCATCCATCGTCTTATAGATCGTGGTGGAATCTCGTGGTGACGTTTTTATAAAGATATAAATTTGTTTCCTTTCCCGAAATACTTTTAAACCTACCTTTGCGTTAAATTTGGTTTACTTATTGTAATAATTCGTCATTCAACAAAAAAACCCGGATGTGGAATATATAGAAAATTCCATCAACCGAGTTATTTTTTGTAATGGTTCTTAAAAGTTGGTACTCCTCACAAACCTGTCGTAATGGCGGTGGAAATGTACTCGCTTTCCGCGGACTGAAAAGCGGAAGCGACCCGGTTAGGCACGTAGGTTACTGGAAAACTGACGAGGAGGCTGTTGCCGCCGCAGGAAGTTTGAAGTGATCCAAGTGACTGGTCGCTGAACTAGACATCACTTCTCTGCAATAACCTACTTCCGCAAGCCACCTCGCAATCCTCGCTGCGGGGTCTTGCCTGGATCGATTTATCCCGCAGGAGTCTCGTACATTTCCATTGCTTTACAAGTATTCAGCAACCTCTTTATCAAATCAAAAGAGTTTTTCAAAATAACAAACGTTTAGAAAACGACTTTGTAAATCACAAAGAAAAACAGTAACCAATGTGTTCAAGCCATTTCTTTCGTTTTGAGCATGAATACTGAACCTGTGATCAGCAGAAGGACGAGCACCGAGGTCACACCCGCTGTCCCCAAAAGTTCTCCAGGGATTGATCCTGTATTTATTGCATCCATGATATATTCAGACAATCTGTTCGGACTCCAAACGAGATACTTGGAGAAAATCTTTGTAACGATGCTGGATATGAAAATCGTGATAAAGGTCAAAAATGCAACAGCCCCTGAATTCTTTACGAGCGTATTCATGAACATCGAAATGGAAACAACGAATAGAAGCCAGAAACTATAGAAACCCCATACTTGTAAAAATTGTTGAAATGATAGCTCTCCAAATAAAATATTCGTATAATACCAGCACATTAACAGGCCACAAGTGAGCGAAACAAGCACAAGAAGGGATGTCGCGGACCACTTCGCAGTGATATATGTACGATATTTGACGGGCTTTACTAAAACAAGCTCCGCTACCCCACTTCTCCGTTCACGAGCGATCAATCCCATCGTCATCAATACAATGATCAACACACCAAGTTGACTGAACTGGCTAAGACTGGACATGATAATATCTTCTGGCCTGTATTGCGGCAGATTCAAACTTGCTCCATCCGGCAAACCGCCTGTCGCCTCAATGATCTTCGGTAAGTAATACATACTGATCGGATCCATTACGCCAAGTAAAATGAAAACGATTGGAACCCAAATCCATTTGAAATTCCGCCAATTCTCTAAATTTTCACGTCGAAAAACCGCCAACCACTGCATCATTTCTGCACCACCTTCATGAACATGTCCTCTAACGTTGTACGAGCAAGCTCAAACTTCGTTAGCGGTAAGCCCTGATTTTTCACAATCTCCAGGATTTCCTTCCGCCCTTCATCAAGGTTCGAAACAAAAACATGCAAGCATTCTTTGTTCATTTCTACTCGTTCAACAGAATCCAACTGTGTGAATGTTTCAGAATAACGGTCTGTAGAATCCCCAAAGCATAAGTCGATTTTATCAACTTGATGCTTGGCCCGAACCTCGTGTATACTTCCAGCCTCCAAGATCTCACCGTGATGCATGACGAGCAATTCATCACTGATCTCTTCCGCATCATTTAGGATATGGGTCGAAAAAAGGAGGGTCGTATGTTCCTTCAACTTCTCCATCAGGGTCAATACTTCACGTCGTCCGATCGGGTCCAGTGCTGAGACTGGTTCATCAAGCATAAGCAACTTCGGTTCATGAATGAGCGCCTGAGCGATTCCAAGACGTTGTCTCATCCCTCCAGAGTACTTTTTAATCCTCTGAGTGGCAGCATCCGATATCCCGACGATTTTTAACAATTCGTCTGCCTTAGAGGATGCAGATGTCTTAGGGAGATACGCAAGCTGTCCAACATAGATGAGAAATTCCTTCCCTGTCATCCATTCATGGAAGGCTGGATATTGCGGCAAATAGCCAATATGACGACGGATATCTTTCGTGTCATCCAATCCCTCAAACATGATCGACCCAGAAGTAGGCCGGATCAGTCCTGAAAGCATCCGGAGTGTGGTCGTTTTTCCAGCACCGTTCGGCCCTAAAAGTGCGACACACATACCTGGATTAAGTTTAAAATCAACATTCTTCACAACATGTTTTCCATCAAATTGTTTGTTTAAATTTCGTACTGTAATCATTGACATATATCAGTGCTTCCTTCCAATTAAAAAATAAAGTATCGGACCGAATGGGTTTATTATTAAAATAATGAATAGCCACATCCATCGAGGACCATTCGTCTCCTTCGTCCGAAACCAATCAAACAATGCAAGGCCAATAAGGATCAGTTCAATGATCAAAATCGGTAAAATCAGTTCCCACCTAATGACGTCCATACCAATTACCCCCTATGAAATTGTCTCTTATATATACGATTGAAAAAGGATTTGGATTCAAAAACATTTGACTGACGTTCGTCAGTCCTCATTTTGGAAAAATTGAAGCTTTTTGAACATAGATTACTTGTTTTTAGAGTTATATTGAATTTTCCAGAGAGGATCACCGAAAAAATCATGTGATTCTCCTCACATTCATGTTATTTACCTCCAAAATAAATCCTTAATAAGGAGAATGCGGTCATTATCTCTACAACTCAAAAATTATCTCAATAACACCTAAAAAAGCACCGCCATTCGTGGCAGTGCTCTCATATATGATTATGCTTGTTGTTCAGTTGGTTGTTCATAGCGGTTGCGTGGGTGTTCACGACATTCGTCTGAACAAGAACGCATATGCTTTTCTTCACATTCGTGACATGCCACGTGTTGAATGTTGCATTCTGGGTTCGCACAATTAACGTAGCGATCCTCAGGTTTACCGCAATAATAGCATTTTCCGACTACCTTTTTTTCCACGCGGTTGATCGGTACTGAAATACGCTCATCGAAGACGTAGCATTTTCCATCGTATAGTTGTCCTTTGGTTTTCTCGTTTTTGGAATAATTGATAATTCCACCGTGTAACTGGTTTACGTCTTCAAAGCCTTCATTCTTCAAAAAACCGGAGAACTTTTCGCAGCGGATTCCTCCTGTGCAGTACGTGAGGATTTTTTTCCCTTCAAAATTCTCACGGTTCTGCTTAATCCAATCAGGAAGCTCGCGAAATGTTGTGATATCAGGACGGATCGCGCCTCTGAAGTGGCCGATGTCATATTCGTAATCGTTACGAGCGTCGATGATGACGACATCATCACGTTGCATCGCTTCATAAAATTCCTCTGGTTTTAAATGTTTACCTGTTGTGACATTTGGATTGATTTCTTTTAGAACACCAGAGTTCACAAGTTCAGGCCGATAACGCACGTGCATTTTCTTGAATGCATGTCCATCCGCTTCATCTATTTTAAACTCAATACCTTTGAACCTTTCATCGTTAAGCAGGGATTGCATATACGCGTCTGTCTGTTCAACAGTTCCGGATACTGTACCGTTGATCCCTTCATCCGCAATAAGGATTCGACCTTTCAAGTCGAGATCTTTACAAAATTGCAGATGTTCATCCTTGAATTGTTCGCCATTTTCTAACTCAGTGTACTTGTAATAAAGTAATACTCGATATGGTTTTGTCATGGTTGATCACCTATTCCTATGATATTGTATTGCAGGTACAACACCAGTTACAACGTTATATATTAGCAAACCCAACCAATGTTTGGCAAGTGAATTTTCATGGAATTTGTTGTAACCATGGAATAAGTACTTTATTTCACTTTTTCGAACAGGTTTTGAAAAGCAATCAGTGTTTGATCGATATGTTCATCGGTGATTTGATGATGGGTAGTCAATCGGATTGTCGTCGGACCGAATGGAACGGCAAGGATCCCTTTCGCTTTTAATGTTGACAAAATCTCATCCACTGATTTCCCTGTCGCTTCTGTCTCCACAACAACAATGTTTGTTTCAACCTGATTGTTGATTTTAAGATCGGTGATGTTACGTATACCTTCTGCAAGTCGTCTTGCACGTTCGTGATCTGCTTTCAAACGGTCTGCCATCTTGGTGAGAGCGATTAATCCTGGTGCTGCAACAACACCGACCTGTCGCAACCCTCCACCTAACCTTTTACGCCATTTGCGGGCACGTCGGATGAATGGTTCGCTACCCGCGATAATCGATCCGATAGGGGCTCCAAGTCCTTTTGAAAGGCAAATTTGAACAGTCGACGTATGCTCCGTAAAAGCCTTGACTGGAACAGCAAGTTCTGCTGCTGCATTGAACAAACGGGCTCCGTCCAGATGCACAGGAATACTGTGCTCCTGAGCGACTTGATGAAGCTCCCTCATGTTTTCGATCGGAACAATTGCGCCTCCCGCACGGTTATGGGTATTTTCAAGACAAACCAAACCTGTCTCAGGAAAGTGGACGTCTTCCCCGCGGATGGCATTCCGCAAATCATTCGGATTGATCGCCCCACGCTTGCCTTTGATCGTCCTGGTCTGAACGCCTCCAAAAGCGGAAATAGCCCCTCCTTCATAGTAAAAAATATGAGCATCCTCTTCGAGCAGTACTTCGTTCCCAGGTTGACAGTGAGTAAGGACTGCAATCTGATTTCCCTGCGTACCGCTTGTTACAAATATTGCTGCTTCCTTATCAAGGATTTCTGCTGCTTTTTCCTCTAATTTTTGAACTGTAGGATCTTCACCGTATACATCATCTCCGACTTCAGCTTCATACATCGCTTTCCGCATTTCTTCCGTCGGCTTCGTAATGGTATCACTCCGTAAATCGATCACTTCGATCCTCTCCTTTTATATGAATGGTTTCAATTTCGGGAATACGTTTAGTGCAGTATTATAAAAAACATCCTCATGATGCTTTTTTGGAATGATGCTCTTGATGAACTCAATATATGGCTTAACAGGGACCAACGGCCAATCCGTTCCGAACATGAATTTGCTGTAGTTGTCCGTGAAAGTCAATGCATGTAACAAATGATTGAAAAAGCGTGGGGATTCCTTGTAACGTTTGATATCCTCTCCCGTTCCGACAACAAGCCCGGATAAATCTGCGAAAACGTTGCGGTTTTTATATACAACCTCTGCCCCGTCCAGTGTCCACGGGTCACCAAAATGAGCCATGACGAAGTTGATTTCACGGTGCTTGACTGCTACTTCATCCAATGTCAACGGGTGGGCATATTTCAAAAGTCCCCTCTCGGAGTACGTATCTCCGGTATGGAAAACGATAGGCAGATCAAATTCTTTTGCCAACTCGTAGACCGGTTCGTATACTTCATCATAAGCGTAGAAAGGATAATAACCTAAGTAGATTTTCAAGCCGACGACTTCTGGTTTCTGGACCTCTGAGCGTAACCTTACCATCGCTTCTTCATCGAGCTGATATGGGTTGATTCCAGCGCAATAGACGATCGGAGCTGCTTGGTCAGCGAGATCCAACCCCATTGGCGTTCGTGCATTTTTATCCGGAAAACCGTTCTGTTCCATTTCAGCAAGCCCCATACCAATTCCTATTCTGACTCCAGCCTCTCGATATTCTTTGTAGATTCCTTCAGACGAATAATCCACTCCGGAAAGGTCTAGCGCTGTGTTGTGGAAGCTTTCGATCTTCGATAAGTGCATATGAGCATCAATGATTTTCATCCGACACCTCCATGAGATATAAATTGGGTGAAAAGGAAACCCTCACTCGTGTTGAGCAAGGGTTCTGAATTTTCTATGTTCATTTTATCATAGGATTGTCTTTGGCAAGGATTATTTGGCTGTGGAAATTTCCCGCTGAAGTGCAGGTTCAGGCATTTGGCGGTTCTCGACCCAGCGATCGAGGGACAAGTAGACGATTCCAGCGATGATACAGCCGATTCCTAAAATCGTGAACATCAAATTTCCAAGCTTGTATTCAAGTAAAATTCCACCGATCAATGGCCCAGCAACTCCGCCTAAAATCCATTGGAGTCCCGCTGCACCCATATAAGTTCCTCGCAGGTGCTCCGGGGCCAGGTTGGCAACAAAAGTCATCTGGACCGGTGACATCAGCATTTCCCCGAGCGTATAGATTCCGTATATCGCCAGGAAGACAACCATTACGATCAAGTAGTTCGTGTTAAGTGCATGAAAAGCCTGTGGCAGCCACCCCACAGATAATAAGCCGAATCCGAAAAGGATACAACCGTATAACATCACCCTTCCAATCGCCCTGTTCCCAGCCCATCGCGAAATCGGAAACTGGAACAACACGACGAGTAAACCGTTGAAAGCCAACATGTACGTATACGGATTTTGAGCATCTGTCAGGTTTGGCAGGGTCTGGTCGAAGTGCAATGGCAGCATCCCTTCTGTTTGAGTAAAGGACATCGAGATAACCACGCCTGTAATGATGAAGACAAACAAAAGCTTATCTCGTAAAATCACCTGGAATGGACTCGGGAAATCTCCCCCTTTTTGTTCTTCTTTTGTAGTGTTTTGCGATTTTTCTTTTTTCGGTAAGCTTTCCTTGATCCATATCAGTACGATTGCAGCATAGAAAAACATGCTTGCAGCTGAAATCATGAAAATGACAGCTTTTGAAAAGATGACAACCGATGCTCCCAACAAAGGACCGATTGCAGCACCGATATTATGTCCCATCCGAAGAAGCCCGAATGCTTCTGTCCTTTTTTCAGGTGATGTCACATCGGCTACCATCGCAGATGCAGCCGGATGGAACAACGAATTGAAGAATCCTAAGAACAAGGATAAAATGACGAACGACCAAAAATCATCCAGCCAGACAAAACCAAGCATGACGACAGCGTTACCTGCCATTGATCCGACCATAAGTGGTTTTCGACCATAAATATCAGCGAGACGCCCTCCAATCATAGTCCCGATAACCGATGCAAGAGGAGATACCCCCATGACGATTCCGACCTCCCAAATATGGTCGACGCGATCTTTCAAATATAATGCCAAAAATGGCAATAACATCATAAACGCAATTCCATTGATCGACTCACCGATGAACCGGATCCAGACATTGCGATCCATTTCACGATAAGCCCTCCACGTATCTTTCATTTCTCCCCCAACTTTCTCGGTACTTTATTTTTTGGTAAATTGATTGCATTAAAAAAGACTTGGTAAATCTATGCGTTGGCGTAGGTTCAGGACTACGCCGAATTGTTGATTGGCTGTAAAGTTATCCTTTATAAACACAAAAAAAAGCCGCAGGATTCCACATCCCACAGCTTTAAACACAAAATTCACAAACAAATCGGTTGTTTAAAAAACGAAGTGGTATCCATCCTGTAAAAGATAAAGTTGTTGCTGTGTTTTTACAAATTGTGTGATTTCCATGAATACCCACTCCTTTCATATTTTTACGACTCCCCACAAGTATAGAGAAAACCCTTACAAAAGTAAACAGAATGTTTCGTCGAGTCACTGATTGCAGTTTTGGACTTATTTGTTTTTATACTATCGTTGAGCAGGATGCATTGTAGTTTTAAGTGAGTTAGGTCTATTTTACTAAGTTGCTCAAGAAGGCATTGAATTTGCTCAAGAATACCTCAAAATTGCTCAAGATTGGGTGAAATTTGCTCAAGATTACTTCAAAATTGCTCAAGCTCCCGACAAATTGTCGATCACCACCTTGGATGGTGCCTGGCACCGAAAATGAAGCCTGCTATATCAGCGTTCTTCAGAGGTGCCTGGCACCGCTCTCTAGGAACTTCTCTACACTTCTATGGAGCCGAAATGGAATTTGGAGGATTTGCGGATTTCAACGTCAAAGCCGAATTGCGTGAAGCGAGGACTTTTCCAGTGATCCTTCAATACGACTCGGTATTTTGCCACTCTTTTCGCCTCTTCGATCAACTCTTCAGTTATTGGCTTATACAAAGCAAAATGCTTCAATGGTTCAATTCCGTCTGCATCCATGATTTTCTCTTCGAACATCGGGTCAAAATACACAACATCGAAACTATCCGAATCAAGCCCTTTCAGAATTTCATAATGATCCCCTTCACAGACTTCAATAGAACGCGTGGCGGAAACGATCTCAGGCATATCATGTTCATATATACTCAGACCCAGTCTCGTCAAAATAGCTAACGTAGGACTCCCTTCTATACCGACAACCCTACCCTGTGAACCGACGACGTACTTCGCAACGATACTATCAGCAGCCCATCCGATTGTGCAGTCCAATAACGACATTCCTTTTACTAAACGTGCATTCCGAATGAACGGATCCTCTTCTCCCCTTATCAATCTCTTTATCCGGAAGATTGCTGAATTCGGATGAAAAAACACTGGCTCTTTAACCTCTGAGTCATAAAATAGGATCCGCTCTTTCCGAACTACGATGACACCTTGACTTTCTATTTCCATCAGTTTTTCAATGGATCGATCTCTCCGTTCAACATACTTGATTCCAAGCGTTTCACCTAGTTGTTTTGCTCTTTGTATCAACGTCGACCTTGCTTTTCCACCTGTCGTAATAATCATTTCATTCTCCTTCAAACATGGGTTTGTACACAAAAATTCCACTCCTGTACCCGTTGCAGTTGAGGCATTTGTACATATTTTGTAAGTATAGCAGACCAGATATCACCAAATATTGGAGGGGAACACTGTTGGAAAAAATGAAAAAGTATATGCCTAAGAAAAAAGAGATGCATATGGGGGATATGCCTCACTACATGGAACATGATCATCACTGCTATCCGATGCACCATGGTGGCCATCATGATTATCACCATGGAGGATACGGGTATGGATACGGGTATGGATGCGGGAATACGTTTGCGATCATCGTCGTATTATTCATCCTATTGATCATTGTCGGAGCAGCTGCTTTTCACCACGGAGGTAAAGGCAAAGACTGCTAAAACTGAACAGACACTGTCAAGCTCATTGCCTACATGAAACGACTCATATAATAGAGTTTGTCTTTTCGTATGTAGTCCATTTGAAATGAAACTATGTACGTCCTGAATCTGGTTGAATCCATTCAATCAGATTTTTTCTTAGGCTTTTTTAGTAGAGAGTGTAGTTTCTATAAATGGGAAATTACCACGCTTTCTGTGGGCGTTCCGCGAGCCTCTAATTGAAAAAAGCGAGGTAACTATCCTCGCTTTTTCATTCGATACACTTGTATGAAGAAGATGATGAAAAATAGTAAGAGAATACCGAAAACTTGTATGTATAAAGGTTGGACTTTACCAAATTCAACTAAGCTCGAATCCTTTGGTAAATAAAGCGACTCACCTATATCAGGTTTAAAAGAGTAGGTAAGTACCATCCCGCTTAACACTTGAAAAACCATCACCAATACTACGATGGAAAATGTGTAAAGTAATGATCGTTTAATAGCTGATTGCATTTGACACCCCCTCTTGATGAAATAAAGAAACTGTCCCAAAAGAAAGTGGATGGGACAGTTTCCTGAACTTATTTGCAGTGGGTTTCAAAAGCGTTCACAAGGTTTGTCACGATATCGGATGGTTCATGGTCCTCGATTTCCTCACGGGGAATGAAGTGGACGACTTCTTGACCCTTTAGCAGTGCGATCGATGGTGATGATGGTTCGATATCAAGGAAATAAGATCTCATCACGGACGTCGCAACCTTATCTTGCCCAGCAAAAACAGTTATAAGGTGGTCAGGGTGGTGTTCATGTTCAATTGCTTGCCGTACTGCCGGACGAGCAAGTCCTGCAGCACAACCACAAACAGAATTGATCATAACCAAAGTCGTACCTTCCGCATTTTCCATATATTCATCGACTTCCTCAGGGGTTCTCAATTCTTTGAATCCTGCTTCTGTCAATTCATCTCTCATCGGTTGAACTAACTGTCTCATGTATTCTTCATATGCCATTGACATGGAACATACCTCCATTTTTGTTCATCTCGTTTTTACTTTATCATGTGTGTTCCGAAACATCAACGAGTACTCTATAATGCGTTCTTGGATACCTCAAAATCGGTTTTTCGCATTTTGAGGACGCCTTAATGCCTTCTTGAGTACCTCAAAATCAGTTTTTCGCATTTTGATGACTCCATAACGGTTTTCTCATTCATGAGGATACTTTTATCTGTTCACTTCTTCCCCTGGATCGTGTCGGTCATCTGTTTCCAGACGGAGCCTTTCGCTTCCTCTCCACCTTCGATCCGTTCGAGAGCCATGTTCACTTGCATCGCTACCTCGAATTCAGGGTCATCTTTCGCCTCTTTCAATGCAGGAATGGCAGATTCATCACCGACTTCATACAAGAACATCGCAGCACGCCATCGTACGAGTTTATTTTTATCATTCAATGAATCGATCATGACCGGGATGGCCTCTTTGAAGCCCAGATCCGACATACAATCACCGGCTGTACGACGAACGGTTACGGTCTTATCCTGAAGTGCTTTCGTCAGATGAGGAAGCACCTTCTGATCTTCAATCATGCCGAGATACACAGTAGCAAGACGCCGTATTGACGTTTTCTCATCCTCCAGTGCTTTTGCAAGGACAGGGATGTCTTCTTCTGTCGGATCCATTTGATCCAATGCTGCATAACGGTCCTTCCATTCTGGCTGCTCAAGCATATCCATCGTCACTTTGTAGGATGCTTTCTTTTGGGACTGATCGTCAGCCTTGTTCTGTTCAAACGCCTGCTCCTTCAACCTGTTCAAACGTTCATCATCATACGCTGCGCTGATTTCTTCAGCTACCTCATTACCGACGGCTTCCATATCTCCATACCGGGCACTCTGTTCGATCCATTGACGTTCCATCACGAGGTTGTCTGATGAGGACTGTGCTTCCATCGCAATGGTCATGAAACGTTCAGGTAATCCGACTCTTTTTTCAGTCTCACCTTTAATCAGTTTGATCTGCATCGGAATGCCACGGAACTTTTGGATAAATACTTTCACTTCATCAAAGTCTTCATCATGCTCTTTCTGTTCATTTTCATCAACTGTTTCCGCCTCTTCCCCGAAAACATGACGGGCCTTGGGCAGAATCACTTTCCAATCATGTTTCGGATTCCGTTCAAGAGCAATGAAATCAGCAACATAATACAAACCCTTGACCCCTTCGATGGCAAGTAATTGGTTGAGAGGTTCAGGTGCCTCCTCTTCTTGATCAGATTTGAAATTCATGTTTTTTCCACTCGGTAAAGCTTTATCTACAATCAGTTTCATCGTATTGGGACTTGGTGTTGGTTCGATACCGCGCAGTTTCATAATGTGAAAAACTCCCTTCCATACGTTCTCTACTATAAAAAATATAACATAGAAGACCCTTGCTTTTGTAATATTTGGGTTCTCCCTTATTGCCCTGAAAATATTTTTAGAAATTTCTAAATTTTTAACTAAAAAGTGTTCGTTCTGATATAAAATGGGGTATATAGCATATAGCAATTATTTTTCCCTAAAATTTGAAAGGAGAGTGGGTTTCCATGAAAAAGCTCGCTGTTGAAGGCAGAATCATCAGTATCACACATGATCGAATCGTTGCTGTAGAAGGTGGACAAATGTTTACGTATAACCGGGCCTATTACGAAATCATTCCTCAAACCTTTCACAACCAAACAGCTTAGTAAGAAAATGCGAAGGGGCTGGATCCATCGTCCACCCCTTTTGCATGCTTACGTTATTTAGATTTTCCGCTTTCTAAGTTCATCCATGACTTCAACGATTCTCTCATGAACCCTTTCGATGAACATTTTGTTCTCGATGATCCTGCTTTCCCTTTTGTTATGAAGGGTAAGGATGGATTCTTGACTCTCATCTACCCTCGCAGCCAACTCCATTAACGGTTCTTCAATCAATTTTGCCCGTGCATCTGGAAGTGTTTGGTCACCGTGCTCTTCATTACTACTCAATTGATCCAAAATGAAATACATCGTCGCACCAACACTATGTTTGCAAATTGCTGCGTCGTCTGGACATGAACAAGTCACCTCATAATCAGGCAAGAGAGGGATTCCATCCACTAATTGAAAATAGCCATCGACCTCATAATCCCCTTGAACGCCTTCTACTACACATTCGAAGTGATTCGGAAACACTTGAAATCCACGTATTTGATGATCATTGTACAAAACCATTCCGCGTTGGAATCTCTGGTAATCGACTTGATCTGTAAAATGATTCAGCCAATTTTGAAGCCTTGAATCTGTCTTGTTCTTTCGATTTGTCATGAGTTCAACACCTTCTCCCGTAACTGGATCAGTTCGATGAATTCGTTGTCGCTCATTTCTGTGACCCATTGATCTTCGTGATTTACAATTTGAGAGGTGAGCTCTGACTTCCGATCGATCAACCTGTCGATTCCTTCTTCAAGGGTCCCTTGTGTGATCATTTTATATACCTGGACGTTCTGTTCCTGCCCGATACGGTAAGCACGGTCCGTTGCCTGGTTCTCAACTGCGGGATTCCACCAGCGGTCAAGATGGATGACGTGGTTCGCCTCCGTCAGGTTCAACCCGACACCACCAGCTTTGATCGATAAGATGAACACACATTTTTTGCGGTTCTCTCTGAATTTTTTCAAAAGCTGCTCTCTTTTTTGCGAGGGAATGCCTCCATGTAGAAAGAACACTTTGATATCCGGTTCTTCTTTTTTAAGCAACTTCTCAAGCATTTCCCCCATCTTCACATACTGGGTGAACACCAGAGCTTTCTCTTCTGCTTTTACATCTTCCCTTAAAATATCCAGGAACTTCGTGATCTTTCCGGAATGTAAAGCGTGTGGCTCTTCCCATGTCAATAGAGCGGGATGATTGCACACCTGCTTGAGTCGCGTGATACCGCCAAGGATCGTCCCCCTTCGTTCCATCCCTGTTGCTTTAAGCAATTTTTCACGGATTTGATCAACGACCATTTGATAAAGCGACGCCTGTTCTTTCGTCAATTGACAATGAATTTTCGTTTCAGTCTTCTCAGGCAGTTCTTCTACGATCGAGGTTTGCATTTTCGATCTTCTCAATAAAAATGGCTGGATCAAACGTTTCAACACCTCGACGCGTTCGGTATTCCCTTCTTTCTCAATCGGCCGGATGAATTGCTGGCTGAAAGAAGTGCGGTTCCCCAAGTATCCAGGGTTGAGGAAATCACAAATCGACCATAGCTCTTCTAAACGGTTTTCCATAGGTGTTCCGGTCAGCGCAATTCTGTGGACAGCCTTCAAAGAACGTACGATTTTACTTTGTTTTGTTGTCGGATTTTTGATCATTTGTGCTTCATCCAAGATCATCGTGTTCCATTGTAGATCTTTGAAGAGATCATGATCCCTCAATACGAGCGCATAGCTTGTGATGATGACATCCTGCCCATGTAAAAACTGTTGGAATGCCAGCTCATCTTGTGCACGGTCTGCTCCATGATGGATCGAAACATTCAATGATGGCCCAAACCGTTCGAATTCACGTTTCCAATTTCCGAGCACTGACGTTGGGCAGATGATCAAATGGGGCCCATCTTCCTGACCACTATCCAATAGATAGGAAATCGCCTGGATTGTCTTCCCCAGTCCCATATCATCAGCAAGACATACACCTATTCGTCTTTCCCGATGAGAACGGAGCCATTGGAATCCTTTTTTCTGATATGGCCGTAGAATTCCGTTGAATGTCTCAGGGATTTCATATTTTTCCTCTGTCGGTGCTAAAAAGTTTTCCAGATAGTCGTGGACTTCCCGATCGATCTGGAAATCGATGTCTGACTCAAAGTCATTGTTTTTCGCTGCCACGCCGACGAGAGTAGCAAACGAGCTTTTATTGCGGACAAGAGGCTCCAACTCACTGATTTCATCATAAATCTGATCGATTTTCGATTGCGGCAGCATGATCCACGTATCGTCACGTTGGATAATGTAAGCCTGCGAACGCACAAGCCTTTTAAAGTCTTCTACCGACATTTCGATATCCCCAATAGCAATCTGCCAATCAAAGTCCAAGAGACTGCTCAACCCAATGCCCTGATCACCGTTGTTTTTCACATTCAGCGTCACCTTGACGTCTTTATTCTCAAGCGAGCGGAACGACCAACCTGCCGGGAAAGTCAAGTTGATTTCCATCGATTTCAAAACACTCAAGTTTCCATGCAATGTTCTCAATGTATCCAGGGTGATTTCAGTAGAACCGAATTCCCTTAATTGACGCTGCAATTTATATAGAAGGTCATCCATCTGGACCAGATAATTCAAGCGGTCATCGACCCAGCCTTTAATATGGGAACGAATGACTTTCGGATCATCCAGCGGAACGCGTCGTTCTTCCTCTTGTTCCGTTCCTTTGACAAAAATGCGGATCGCCCAGGACGACATGCTCTCATCTGATAACGGAAAGCAGTCGATTTCCATAGAGGTTGCGTTGAAGCCTGTTTGGATGAATTGCTGCTTGAAATGAAGAAGACCTTTTTCAAGCGTCCTATAAGAATCGGAACTCAATGGTGAATGCCACTTTCTAACTTCACGGATCAAAACGTGAAGCTTTTGGACGTCATCTTTTGTCTCGACGATATGAAAAAAGCTTGCATTTGAATCCAAAAGTGCTTTTTCCCATATCCTCATTATCTCTCCATCTCCCTGTTCAAGGTCGATTTCGGGACCGGAAGTAAGAAAAAGCTTCAAAACTTGATCCGCCCAGATATCGAGCATCAAATTCTGCCATTCGCGTATCGGAAATGTCGACAAGTGCTCAAACGAAAAGATGAGCGGCGATGCCGTTTTCAGCCAATTGGACATAGCGCCACCTTCAAGGACTTTTCGAGACAGCATCCATTGTGCATACACATAGTGTCGCTTTTCTTTCGAGATTTCATAAATCGTCGGGAAGTATTGCCCCCCTCGGATCAGTGTTTCGATGCTACGGGCTACAGATTCCCAGTAGACGAAGCTCTCACCGAAATAAAAGGACCCTTCTGTCCGATGTGCGACTGGGTTTTGTAAATACAAATAGACCCGCCACATATCGACGAGCATTCCCTCAACTTCGTAAAACTCCTCGTCCCATTCGACCATGAGCGTTTTGCATTCTTCTTGTTCACTTGTAAAAACATGAGAGAGACCTGACTCGCCTAATAACCATTGCAAGCGAGATTTGCTGATGGAGATCGGCTCTCCATTCGGCCTGGTCACCCAGATCAAGAACTTCCCTCTTTCATCGAGGGATGGTATGAATGTCATTTGCAAGTGATAATATGTAATCATCGCCTAACTCCCATTGGAATCCAGTTTCCTCAAATTTTGTCCATAACGTCTATTTTACCATATTTCTTGAAATGTATAAATTGCGTCATTCCTTCCCTGGTTAAAAGGCGGAAAATCATGAAAACAAAGTTCCAGCGAAATTCACTCCCTTTCGCGGCTTAAGATAGTGACTCCAAACTTTTAGAGGTTAACGGACATAGGAGACCTTATTTTGCGATAAATGCCACGTTTCGTTAAGTTAACGGACACCAGAGACCTTATTTAATGCAAACTCATAAAAATCAATCGTTTTATAGACAAATAGCGTCTCTCATGTCCGTTAAATCTCTGAAAACCATCTAACTATCACAAATAACGGCTCTCATGTCCGTTAACTTGCAACTTTCCCCTATTGGGCATTCCTGCCTTGCTTTTCCCGCTGGAATGTCACAAATTCTAATAAAGGAATTTCTAATAGGATCGTTAATAATGCCAAAACAAAAACCCATCACGCTTATCTAGTCCTTCACCATACCTGTTTCATAGTATGTGAGTATCACTGAGCTATGATGAGTCTCGAACTTATTTTATCTGGATGTCAATTGACGGATTGGACTGTGTCTTGAAAGCATCGGCATCACGATTTCGAAAGGAACGGGAATTTCGAGGAATCCGTAAGCATAGGGTGTATACTCATATAACTGGTAAAACAACACTAGAGCATCATCGGTCAAATAGTATTCTTGCTTATCTGACACTTTTGGCGGCTGATCGAAAACCGGGATATTTTCAGCTTTAATATAATCACTGACATAACGAGTCAATCTCGTCTTATAGTAGCTGTTTGGATTGAATAGTTCCGAAAATGTGAAATGATGACCTGACAAAATGGAAAACGTCAAGGCTCTTCGTACTTGCATGGGATGGGCTGCATGTTCTTTGTAAAAGTCTAATAGGATGATCAGGCTTAACACACCGTTGCGGTTCGCTTTGATTGAATACGTGATGGTGACACTTGTATCGGGCTCTTCCGCTTCTTCTTTCAATTGATTGACGACTTTACGTATGACTTTATTGATCTGTCCTTCGACCTTCATATTCTTCATCCCGACGATTTTCGGGTAACTTACTTTCGTTGCACCTTTTTCATTTTTAATGGTGATTATTTTCACCGGCTTGATCGGATCAAACATCCTTTTCCCTCTTTTCAATTCGGGCATGGGCGATTATCATGATGGTATATGTTATTCAGTTCCCTATATTTTGGTACACAATTTTATAGAAAGGGTGATGAAGATTGATACGGAGAGCTGAGAGGGAAGATATCGGCAAGATCGCCGAAGTACACGTTGGAAGTTGGAAAACGACTTATCGAGGGATTGTGTCGGATGGATTCCTGGATTCATTGTCACCTGAACAGAAAATATCTCAATGGACGCGAAATTTAGAACAAGATGACCCGATTTTACTCGTAGCTGATGAAGCTGGACAAGTGGTCGGGTTTGTTAGCGCTGGTAAAAGCAGAAGTGATCATCTCCCTTTTAAAGCTGAGATTTATGCGATCTACATATTAAAAGAATTTCAACGTAAAGGGATCGGGAAAGCTCTGGTGAAGGCAGCAGTCGCTGAATTCAAATCGCGCGGTTGGGATTCGATGCTGATCTGGGTGTTGGAAGAGAACGAATCGAAGCATTTCTATGAAAAAATGGGCGGAAAAGAAGCAGGACGGGATCAACTGCAAATCGAAGGGAAGTTTCATACGGAAATTGCTTTTGGCTGGGCTGATCTTACGTAGATAGCTGCATTTTTGAACAAGAAAAAGACTGCACCGCTGAAGGTACAGCCTTTTTGATGATTAATCATACGATTTCTTCTCAAGTCCGTCATAGATGTCTTCTAATTCGGCAAGGAAATTCAGTTGGAGAGGACCTGGAAGCTGTTCTTGAATTTCCTCTATTTCAGCCATAGACTCCAATTCTTCGTAACTTGCAGGTTTCGTTTCAAGGGAGTGGTACCAGCATTTCACTGCTTCGATCATTTCGTAAAAATGACGTTCAAATCGTTCAGCCCACTCAGCCCCTTCATCACCACTCGTCTCCTGCATTTCCTCCCAGTCTTCAAGTGCAACAACCAGCTTTTCTTTTACGACAGCAAAGTTATTTCGTGACATTTGAACCTTCAGCTGCTTTCACAATCTCAGCACCAAGGGTATTTTTAAAATGGTCGAGTGCCCAATCGTGGCCTGCCGGATTGAATGTCTGCACGGCATCCTCATGGACGACGATCTTGAATCCTTTGTTATAAGCGTCAACAGCTGTATGCAATACACAGATGTCCGTGCACACACCGACGAGATGGACTTCCTGAATCCCCCGCTCTCGCAGTTTCAACTCCAGATCAGTCCCAGCAAATGCACTGTATCTGGTCTTATCCATCCAATAGACGCGGTCCTTGACCTTGTCGTAGTATTCACCAAGCTCGCCATACTGGAAACGGCCGGATGTGCCGCGTATATTATGGGCTGGAAACAACGTACTTTCAGGATGATGCGGGTCATTTTCGTCATGGACATCCACAGCAAAGACGACATATTCCCCAGCTTCGACAAAAGACTGGGTCAATTCAGTGATTCGCCTTTCTATCGATTGACCAGCTTCTCCACACGTCAAACGGCCATCGTCCGCGACAAAATCATTCGTATAATCAATGACAACCAAAGCCTTCACGATACATTCCCCCTATCACATTCTACTTCCATTATAACGAAAAAAAGCACACAACATTGAGTGCTTTTTTTCAAAAATTCGCCGTTTATCATTTTCCAATGGTCGGTGAATTAGAAACAACACCGGCTAAAGCCGTCACGTCCTATGACAACGCCGGTACTAGTACGTCCTGTACGTCGAAAGTTCAAGGCACGAAGGTTTTGAGGACCGGAGTGTATATTTATAATACATGAGGACCGGTAAAACCAAGTAACGCTCACTGCCTAAAGACGTCACGTCCTGTGACAACGGCAGCACTAACACGTCCTGTGCGTCGGAAATTCGCAGTTTATAATTTACCGACTTAGAAAAGTCCGACAGCTTGACCATCCTCATTAACATCCATGTTCAATGCTGCAGGTTTCTTCGGTAATCCAGGCATCGTCATCACGTTTCCAGTCAATGCAACGACAAATCCTGCACCGATTGAAGCACGCAGCTCCCGGATCTGGATTCTGAAGCCTTTGGGACGTCCAAGCAGGGTTGGATCATCAGACAATGAATACTGGGTCTTCGCCATGCATACAGGAAGATTATCCCAACCATGGTCAGCGAATTCTTTCAGCTGTTTCTTCGCTTTCGGTGAAAAATCCACACCATCCGCTCCATATACAATACGTGCGATCGTTTCAATTTTTTCCTCAATAGGAAGTTCTAGCGTGTAGAGTGGCTTGTAATTATTTTCTGCTGATTCGATCATATCGACGACTTTATGAGCAAGCTCTTCTCCACCCTGGCCGCCATCAGCCCATACTTTAGCAACTGCTACCTCTACGCCGTTTTTCGCACACCATTCTTTCACGTATTCGACTTCACGATCCGTATCTTTCACAAAATGGTTAAGCGCCACAACGAACGGTAAACCGAACGCTTTGACTGTTTCAAGATGTTTCTCTAGGTTCACCATTCCTTTTGCAAGGGCATCAAGGTTTTCTTCACCCAGTTGATCTTTAGGAACTCCACCATGCATCTTCAAGGCACGGACAGTTGCTACAACGACGACGAGATTCGGATCGATTTCTCCGTACCGTGCTTTGATATCAAGGAACTTCTCGGCTCCAAGATCGGCACCGAATCCAGACTCTGTCACGACATAGTCACCTAGTTTTGATGCCATTTTTGTGGCGATGACACTGTTACAACCGTGCGCGATGTTCGCAAAAGGTCCACCATGGATCAAAGCTGGCGTATTTTCCAAAGTCTGTACAAGGTTCGGCTTAATCGCATCTTTTAAAAGAAGTGCAAGCGCACCTTCAACACCGAGATCTTTGACAGTGACAGGCTGTTTGTTCGTATCATACGCGACAACCATTTTAGAAAGACGTTGCTTAAGATCCTTGACGTTCTGAGCCAAACAGAAAATCGCCATGATTTCAGAAGCAACCGTGATATCGAAACCATCTTCCCGCGGAACACCTTGAACCGGACCGCCAAGACCGACGACAACATTACGAAGTGAACGGTCGTTCATATCAACGACACGCTTCCAAACGATCCTGCGCGTATCGATGTTCAGCTCATTTCCCTGATGGATATGATTATCGATCAATGCGGATAATGCGTTATTTGCTGTGGTGATTGCGTGCAGATCGCCAGTGAAATGGAGATTGATCTCTTCCATCGGCATTACTTGTGAATAACCGCCGCCAGCTGCACCGCCTTTAATCCCCATACTCGGTCCTAAAGATGGTTCGCGTAACGCAATCAACGCTTTTTTGCCGATTTTATTGAGCGCCTGGCCAAGTCCAACCGTAACCGTTGATTTTCCTTCACCTGCTGGCGTCGGATTGATTGATGTAACAAGGACGACCTTCCCTTCAGCTGTATCCTTCAAGCGATCCATTACATCCAAAGAAATTTTCGCCTTGTAACGTCCGTAGGGTTCCCACTCTTCTTCTGATAGGTTCAATTGTTCAGCAATTTCTTTTATAGGTAAAAGCTTTGCCTCTTGGGCAATTTCAATGTCTGTTTTCACTTTTGTGTTTTCGACCACGTGCCAATCCCTCCATCATCTAAGTACACTTTACTCTTTTATTTATTTGCAACGTACCTTCAATTACGCCGCCCATATAATACGATAACAATACTCTTCGAAAAATGAAAGCACTTTCATATAAAATGAAGGGAATATTTCCTATTTCTGTATAAGTTCTGTCCCTTCGGATGTTTGCTTCACTTTCCCTTCTTTCAGCAGCTTACCCATAGCCCTTTTGAAAGCCGCTTTTGACAGTCCGAATACGTGTTTAATGTCCTCCGGAGCTGATTTGTCATGAAACGGCATGAATCCACCGTTCTCCTCCAAATAATCAATCAAGCGCTGGGAATCTTCTTCATAAGCAATTTCCTTTGGCGCTTTGAGAGACGCATTCAGCCTCCCATCTTCACGTACGAATGTCACTCGTACTTGCAAGCGCTGACCGAGACGAAGCTTCGTATCCGCTTCATCCTGATGGAGGAAAGCTAAGTAGCGGTCATCCGTAAAAATCATCGCCCCTTGTTCATTGAATCGATAGATATGCCCCGTCAAATAGTGGTTGCGAAGTGTTTCTGGAGCTGTCTGTGATAATGTTTCGATTTCTTCATTTGTTGCCAGGTCAGCGAATAATCGTCCCTTTTTATCTGTTCGCAGTCCGCAATATAATTTGTCTCCTTCTTGTGGCCATAAGGAGCGTTCTGTCGGCAAGTCATCCTTTGAAAGCAATACATCCTTTTTGATGCCGATATTCATGAAAACACCTAAACTATGCTTAACCCCAACGACTTCCAACCATGCAATACTGTTCATATCGATGAATGGCATCGTTGTCGTTGCTGCAAGACGTCCTTTGTGATCGTGGTAAAGGAATACCTTCACACGTTCATCATTTTCCAAATCATTTTCCGTTTCAGATCGATGCAAAAAGACCTCTTCCCGTTTTGCATTCGTCAGCACATACCCTAATTCCGTTTTACGATCGACAATCAGATTGACGATATTTCCAGCTTCTACTGTATTCATTATTAACAACTTCCTTTACGATCTTTGTCATTATTCTTTCCCATTATATCAGAATGATTGATCCGGATAATCACAAAATTCCACGATTGTACCCTCGGTGGAAATCGGATTCAAATAAATCAACCGACGTCCCAATTGGTTTGTTCGATAAGTGTCTTTGAGGAATCGGATTCCCTGCTGTTCAGCTTCTTCAATTGCCTTGTCAAGATCATCGACACGATAAGCCACATGGTGGACACCTTTTCCTTTTTGCCTCATAAAACGAGCAACCGGAGAAGTGTTCGAAGTGGGCTGAAGCAGCTCGATCAGTTCTCCATCAACTCTGACAGCCGCAACATGAACCTCCACACCAGGAGCTTCACTAGTATAACGATGCTCCACCTCGCCTCCGAGTATTTTTACATAAAAGTTGAGTGCTTCATCTATATCTCGGACAGCTATACCAATATGGTCATGGGTTTTCTTCATAAGCTGGGACCACTCCTTTCAAAATCAAGTCCGGTTTAAGTTTTCGTGTAAAAGGCAACAGTATAGTATACTATTAGGTAATTCATCTCTAAGGAGGAAGATCATGCCAAAGATTACAGTGCCAGACCATGGAACATTTGAAGTAGAAGAAGGTAAAAAACTCGTATTAGCACTTGAGGACAATGGAATCAACATCCTCCACCGTTGCGGCGGTAAAGCGAAATGCACGACTTGCCGAGTGGAAGTGGAAGCCGGCGATTTCGGTGAATTGACAGACATTGAAAAAGAAGCCTTTAGCCGTAAAGGGCTGCAAGAAGGATTCCGGTTATCCTGCCAGTTCCGTGTGAACGATGACGCAACCGTGCGCCCGATCATGACCGAGGACAACTCTGACATGGACGCAGGACCAAGACCAGCTGAATAAAGGAATGGAGTGAAAGGACTTCAACAACGATGAAGTCCTTTTTTATTGTAATTGTCGCGATAATGAACGATCACTTTAGCCCTTCCCACTCGGCTAAAAACTGCTCTATAAAGCCTTCCATAAAGCGATGGCGTTTCTCTGCGAGTTTTACTCCTGTTTGCGTGTTCATCAAGCTTTTCAACTTGAACAATTTTTCATAAAAATGATTGATTGCCGTGCTTTCACCGTGTCTGTATACTTCTTTAGTCAACGGTTCTGTTCTTGGTGGAAGTTCAGACTTATACATCGCTTCGCCTTTCGCTCCTGCAAACATGAACGTCCGGGCTATCCCGATTGCACCTAAGGCATCCAGACGATCTGCATCCTGAACAACTTTCCCCTCCAGTGTCCGCATTCCCTTTTCCGGACTCTTGCTAAACGACATCGTGGTTATGATTTCCACAATGTGATTGATCACCGCTTCTTGTAAACCTTCATCCTGTAAAACACGGGTTACTTCCTTTAAAGCCTCGTCTTCATCTTCCACAAGCTTGTCGTCAATCAGATCATGAAGCAGCACAGCAAGTTCACAGACCATCAAGTCAGCACCTTCATTTTTTCCAATATGTAAGGCTAACGAACGGACTCTCTCGATATGGCCCCAGTCATGACCCGTATGATCATCCTTCAATTTTTCTTTTACTAATTTTTCGATATTCACTCGAATTTGTTCCATTATTCATTCTCTCCTTAAAGAAAACTAGGCTCAGCCAAAACATAGGCGCTAGCTGAGCTAAGTTACACTTAAATTGAAGAAAGCAATTTATACTTTCTTCAAATGCATGGAAAAAAACAGCATTCAGTTAGATGCTGTTTTGCGGCTGCTTTTCTTTATGTAACGTTTTCGGAACGATCCGATTTTTTCGGACAAATCGTTTCGCCTCGAAATAATTTTCAACACCGGCTTGTTTCATAGTCTCCAATAAAGCGATGTAATAACTTCCTTCAAACTTGACTTGGACCTTTAAGGTCGTTTCAATCGCTACATTGACAACTTCCTCATCCGAATCCGTGTACTTTTTCCCAAAATAAATGAATGCAATATGATTTTCAGTCAAATGGATGCCTTTGCTGCTTAAAAACTCGATATAATTACCTGTCGAATCAATATGCATATACCCTAAGCCCTACCCCTTTTTATAAAATTGGTATTTTTATATTAACATAAAAAAGAGGATTGGGAGCCAAAATTATCAGAATTTCGTTATTTTTCTACACTTTTCGACATCAATGATTCTCCAAGAGCCTGTAGCCGCTGGCCGACACTGCAGTCCCGATTGCAAAAGCTCTGGGCATAGTTTTTCCCATAATCTTTCTTGAACGCATCCCGCACAAAGCAATCCCGGCAAAATGTGTTCAACGTCCATTCAATTTCCTCTGTCACAACCCTTCGTTCCACTCGTCTCACTCCTGCATTTTAATGATGAATTTTAGGCTTGCACCGTTATTTTTGAAGTTTCAACCGATAAATAATAAGTTAGCACCGTTATTTCTGGAGGTTGCACCGATATCTCAATTAGAAATCGATCCTCAACTATAAGTATTCCGTTTCTTGTATTATTTTATTGATACCACTGCTCTTTCTATACCAAAAGAAAACCACCCGCGATGGAGTGGTTAGTCTTGGCTGCTTCCTTTTTCTAAGACTGAAATCAGTTCCCGCAAGTAATCCGGAAGATCAGGCGGCCTTCGGCTTGAAACGAGATGACCATCCACCGTAACGGATTCATCACGCCACTCAGCACCTGCGTTCCTCATATCATCCTTGATTCCAGGGGTACTTGTCACCACTTTATTATTCAATATACCTGCGGAAATCAGAACCCATCCAGCATGGCAGATCTGACCGATCACCTGCTTCTGGTTATCCATATACTGCACGATTTCCAATACTTTTTCATCACGCCGTAATTTATCGGGTGCCCAACCGCCAGGGACAAGAACCCCATCATATTCATAAAAGTTCACGTCATCATAGCTGTAATCCGCAACTGCCGGAACACCATATTTCCCTTTGTACGATTTGTTTTCTTCTTTCCCGACGATGTGCACCGTCGCGCCTTCTTCTCGAAGCCTCAACACCGGATACCACAGTTCAAGGTCTTCGAAGTCGTCTTCTACAAAAGCCAATATACGCTTATTCGACAGTCTCATCATGTGAACCTCCTTTTTTACAACATTCGTTGATCGACCTTTCTTGAAGGCCGTAATCCATGCACGGATGGGTATGGTAGTACCATTACCCGATTTCTGTGATAATATAAACGTTAGCATTAAAAGTTAAAAGGGGATTTCTATGATAGATGTTTATGTAGATGGCGCAAGTTCAGGGAATCCAGGTCCCTCTGGTGCAGGTATTTTTATTAAAGGACTGCCAGACGGACCAGAATCCTATTCGATTCCACTAGGAACAATGACAAACCATGAAGCAGAATACCATGCGGTCATCCACGCGCTAAAAATCTGTATTGATAAACAATATAAAATCGTTTCCTTCAGGACGGATTCCCAGCTAGTCGAGCAGGCCGTCGATAAGGAATATGTGAAAAAGAATCTGTATCAACCACTGTTGCAACAGATTCTTCATTTGAAAGATGAACTAGACCTCTTTTTCATCAAATGGATACCAAGCTCACAGAACAAAAATGCAGACAAGCTTGCACGTGCTGCGATTCAGTTGAATAAACCTATTTAGCTTTCTTTTCAGGTAGCTACTCTGGCGGTTGGTAGTGCAAGTTTGTTGGTCAATGGTGCAACTTGGTACTCAATCGTGCACCTTGGTACGATTTTACTACAATAACCATCGCCCTTTCGCCTCTACTACTATCTTATTGGGATTGGAACCACTTGATCAACGCTTGGGTCCCGCAATTTTCTTCTCCTCTTTCAGCTAATGATTTATAAAGGGAAAGCGATAATTCAAGGCCCGGGGTCGTCATTCCCATTTCTGTCGCCGACTCTAATGCTATACTCATGTCTTTGATGAAATGTTTAATGTAAAACCCGGGTTGATCGTCTTCTGCAATCATCCGAGGTGCCAGATTACTCAACGACCAGCTTCCTGCCGCACCAGTCGTGATGCTTTCAAGCACTTTCGAGGGATCAAGCCCGGCTTTTTCCGCATAAACAATTGCTTCACAAACACCGATCATGTTCGTCGCAATCGCGATCTGGTTACACATTTTCGTATGCTGACCTGCTCCGGCTTTCCCTTGGAGGATGATGTTCTCCCCCATCACTTCAAAAATCGGGTTGACCGCCTCAAAAACTTCCGGATCACCGCCAACCATGATGGCCAGTTTTCCGTTCCTCGCACCAATGTCCCCTCCTGAAACCGGAGCATCCAGTGCGAAAATTTTTCTCGTCAATGCTTCTTCATAAATTTCTTTCGCAAGTGCCGGGCTCGATGTCGTCATATCAATGACATAGGTATAAGTCCTGGCATTTTCGAGTATTCCGTTTTCACCAAAATAGACTTCTTCAACATCATGAGGATACCCGACCATCGTAATGATGATGTTCGATTCTGAAGCAAGTTCAGCTACAGACTCTTTCCAAATCCCTCCTGCCTCAAGGAGTGTTTCTGACTTTGATTTAGTCCGCGTATGAAGAAGGACGGAATAACCAGCATCCATCAAATTTTTCGCCATGCTTTGTCCCATTACACCCGTTCCAACAAATCCGATTGTCGCTTCTTTTATATCCATGATTACCTCCATTTCACAAAAAATAAAACCCCTATCATAAAAGGAGTTCTTCAATTATTCCATATTTCCTTTAGAAGAGATTACCATCTCCATGTAGTTATAAAGATTATTATTTATATCTGTTAAAAGTCCGTTTACTTTCCTTGAACGGATCAATTATTTCTGCGCGCGCCATAGGGTTGGTTTTATAAATGGTCCGCACCTGCTCTTTTATAGGTCTTAGATCATCAAAATAGTCATAACTCCATTTTTCCTTGCATTGAACACCATGTCCTTTGTCCTTCAGAAGTGTTTTATAGTTCCTGATAATTCCATGGCCTTTTGAATTTGTAGTTGTATTGATGAATCCAGAGAAATGGAAAAACCGGAGAGGAAAGCCATTGACAAAATATTTTCCGTTTTGTTCTGTAAGCCTCCGTTCAAAAAAGTTCCATTTCGCAACGTTATATCCTGGATGTTTCAATTGAAAGACGTGATCAAAATAGACCGGCACAAGATCGATCCATCTTTGTTCATTATAAAGGCCGCGCGGTGGGTCAGTGTAACTGAAATGTTCAAGGCGTTCTGTCCACCAATCTACAAATGCATTTGCTGTTTTTGATCTTTTTATCGCCAAAAAGCCTGTATTGAATATTCCAGATTGAAGGAATGACTGTTCCAAGCCCATTGATTTCAAATTTTCTGGAGGCTGGATGATGTGAGGGGTGATGACAACAGAATGGGTTTTCAATGCATCCTCCACCTCGGAGAACGGACTGAACACCTGTGTATCTGCGTCTAAAAGTACGAAGTTTTCTTCCAATGGATAAGCTTGAAGCAAATGACGGAACAATTGCCTTTACAAGCACCTGAAGCTTCATATTGGGTATATTTGAAAATCGTCTGATTGAAATTCTTAAATCCTATGTCATTTGCTAGGATTACATCATCAAATCTGCCGAATGGCTCGATATTGTGGGGCATCTCTTTTTCAAGGATACAAACAACAAATTTATTTTCAGGCATATGCCGTTTGATTGTTTCTCTAAGTAAGGACGCAAGTGCGAGATGATTGGCACAAACAATGGTAAAAAACAACATGTTCAACGCCCTCTTCTTTTGTTTCTAACTTTTGTATTATTTTTACTGTAGCTCCATTGGCAGTCTTGCGGGTAAAGCTTGCTATTCTCCTCAAGTTCCAGAAGATATTCTTCCAGGATCGGATACATGACATTTGTTTCATCGATCTGCTCAGAAAGCTCATCCAGATGTGAAAAATGAAAGAAACGAAAAGGTTCACCATTAGCGAAATATGAGACACCGTCCGAAGATATCTGCCGTTGTTGTAGATTCCAGAAAGCAATATTATACGCTGGATGTTTAAGAATTTTAATTCCATCAAATAAACTTACCGCTGCGGTCAACCACTTCTGGTCCGTATGGAATCCAGATTTGGGATCAATGGATGCGTAATATTTCAGACGTTCATTCCACCAGTCAAGGAAACGATCAGTTACTGCAGATCGTTTCAAACCTATGAATCCACCGTTGATGACGCCGATTTTCAAAACCTCGACTTCCGCGTTCTCTTCGAAAATTGTATGCGTGATTTCGGGAGGTTCTATGAAGTGTGGAGTGAATATGATCAAATTGTTCCTAAAAGCCTCTTCCACTTCAGGGAATGACGAGAGGAGCTTCACATCAGAATCCAAGTAAATGAAACAATCCTCGTCAGTGTATTGTTGCAATGCGTATATAAGTAATTGCGCTTTTACTGCACAGGTTGCCTCGAATTGAGCGTATCTCAATATCACTTTTTCAACGTCGATTCCCAGATCCTTCGCTAAAATGACTTCATCAAAAGAGGGATCGTTCTTAATTTGCGGCGGGGGATCTTTTTCTACGAGACAAACAATCATTTTGCTATTCGGAATATGTCTTTTAAGAGACATCGCTAACACTTTTGTTCGTGCCAGGTGATTGGAACAGACTGAAGTACAAACTATCATTTTAAAGCCACCAAACTTTTCCGAAATTGGACAGAAACATCAGTATCCTGTAATCACAATATATAATGATGGCGAAACCGTTAAAGTGAGGTCACTTTTTCAAGTAGAACCTAGTTGCTCTTGTCTTGAAGGAAGTATTAAAAAAGAGCTGTCCTCAACATCGATTGATGTTAAAGGCAGCTCTTCATATTTCTACATTCTGACACGCAGTTCCAATCGCTCCACTTCTTCCCGCAGCTTTTCCCGATCAAGCCTTAATGAGAACCCATCCCATGGTGTTTCTTTCAGAATCGGAATCTCTGTATCGATGGTGACCAGTTCTTTACTCAAGAAAGCCATCTCACGACCTGCTGCAATCTTTTTCAAATAACGCTTGAAGATCGGATCAAGTTCCTCCTCCTCATAGATCGCTTCTACAGTTCCATATTGCTGGATCATCGGCAAAGCGGCCTTCTCTCCGACACCGTGGACACCAGGAATGTTGTCGCTTTTATCCCCTAGCAACGCCTTTACATCAATCCATTGAGCAGGTGTGATCCCATATTCATCGGAAAAATGTTTGAGCGTGTAGGCATTCTCTTCTTTTTTCTTCGCAATGATTTGTGACACTTTATTGGTTAACAATTGAAGCAAATCACGATCATTACTGTAAATGAAGCATTCCCCGTCCATTTCGTCTGACCAACGGCGTGATAACGTACCGATGATGTCATCCGCCTCATACGGACTGATCGTCAACTGCGTTACCCCTACGATATCGAACAACTCGGTAATCGTGTTGTATTGTTGGATCAAAGGCTCAGGCAGCTCATTACGCGTATCCTTATAATCTGGAAAACGTTGCCGGCGAAGCGTTTCCTCACGCTTCACATCCCATGCGATCGCCAGGTGCGAAGGATTGTACATTTCGATCAAGTTCAAAAGCTTCTGCACTTTTACACGGAGTGCGTTCGTATAGAGCCCTGCGCTGTTTTTGGTCAGTTCATGGTCCTCTCGACCGTAACTGGTTGCAAAATAACACCGACTCAACAAATTGAAACCATCGATGATCATGAAGCGGTTATCCATTTTTTTATCCCCTTTTCCCGTTAAAATCCTTCTATAATTGTAGCACAAAATAAGAAAGCTGACTCCTTGAGTATGATAAACTCTTGGAGCCAGCTTTTTTCAGTTATGTAATCCCGCACTTGCCGTGACACTTCATGACTCATAAACCCACATTAGCAGGTGGGTACCCGCATCAATCCGTTCGTCTTCCGCTTCCGAAGTTGCGGCATGACGTCTAGATTGAGATTTAAGGTTCCCTTTGTCATGGCATCGGTTTAAGACATAAACGTGTCACCAACAATGCAGGAACTTAATTATATCGAGGAATGGTTTTTTTGTAAAGTTGTCTCATATAATGTATATGTTCATTGTGTGATTAAACTATATCGTTTTTTGTCCGTGACATATCGCTTAATTAATATGTATTTTTCACTCTCCTATTACATCGAACTAGTTTAATTTATCTTAAAAAGGGTATTTTGTCATATTTTTCTTCGGATTTGACAAAATTAGAACTTTTTTTCACCATATTCTTACAACCTTTGTATTACATTACATCTATGATAGAAGTATTATTTGAACATAACTCTCCTGTAAAAAGGCAAACCCTCCGAAAGGCGGGGACGCAAAGTCACAGATCTAAGGTATTCATTTACTATGACGGCTGGGCTACCGAGAGGCAGTATACTTTTTAGGGGGAATGTATGAGTGGGGAAGCTACAAGATCGTGAAAAATTGGATGTTGAATGGATTGAACTCATGAAGGTCGCAAAACAAGTTGGAATGACGAAGAATGAAATAAGGGATTTTATTCGTAATTTTCCAATAAAATCCTTGGAGCAAAAGGCATAAACAGACATACATAGTCTATTTTTTCAGATGATTTATGGTATAATTGAATTAAATATACCAAAGAAATCGACCTGAAGGAGTTCAAAAATGATTGGGGATCGTCTTAAACATTACAGAAACCAAAAAAGGATGTCATTATCCGAATTAGCTGAGAGAGCCGGAGTCGCT
This sequence comes from Pseudalkalibacillus sp. R45, assembly GCF_052246725.1. Classification (NCBI taxonomy): domain Bacteria; kingdom Bacillati; phylum Bacillota; class Bacilli; order Caryophanales; family Fictibacillaceae; genus Pseudalkalibacillus; species Pseudalkalibacillus sp. R45. Next base: position 256,837 of record NZ_JBQQCL010000002.1, read on the forward strand.
AAATCCTACTTAAGCTCTATCGAACGGAATCTACAAACAAATCCTTCTATTCAATTCCTAGAAAAAGTCTCTAATGTATTGAATATTCCACTCGACAGTCTATTGCATGATTCTGTTGATGTTGAGTCTGACGATCTGGACCAGGGATGGATGAAACTAGTACAGGAAGCCATGGAATCAGGAGTATCAAAAGAAGAATTCAAAAGTTTCTTAGAATATAACAAATGGAAAAAACAACAGGACAATAATTAAGCACCGCAAACATCTTACTGTTTTGCAGTGCTTTTTATTTTGCTCCTAGATTCATATATTTCTGTTGATAGATGAAGTTCCGGACTTCACTGCTTGATAAACCTAACGCTCTCGCTTCTTTCATCAGCTTAACCCATTCCGGATCGATTAAAAACTCTTCCATTTCATAAAGATTCAAATCAAGTTCTTTCGCTATTCTGATCATGTTGAAAAATGAAGGGTTTTGAATCTTTCCATTTTCTAAATTCAATATGTAAGCTTGGGTAACTTGTACACGTTGTGCAAGATCAATTACTGAGATATGCTGCTCTAACCTTGCTTCTTTTATTTTGCTCCATAACATGGCTTGGATCACACCCTCTAACGGTTCATCTTTAAATTTTCATATCTATCAATGTTCCTACTTTTAATTCTCCAAATAGTATTTCATCATCTTGAATAAAAATTTTTGAGTGTCTATTTTTCATTTCTAATGACTCGATAGCAGATTTCGTGTAGGAATAGGGACACTTTCCTATAAATTGATTATTGATCGAAATTTCACCTATATCCTCATGGTTATAAGTAAGACAGATTTTTCTGTTATTAATGTAAGAAATATAATCACCATTCAGCCTACGAATCATGGGTAAATCCCCTTTTCTTATGGATTTTTAAGCTTTGCTTGAACAATCAATCGGTGGGTAGGATCTTTGATCGGATCACAGGTAATGAGGGTAACGATGTTTTCCGAAGGATCAGATTCTAGAACGGAAGTATCATCTGGAAGGACTCTTGTGGTGTGATATACGGTATAAGTGTATGTTTCATCTTTTGTTTTTATTATGATCTCATCATCTAACTCTACTTCGTTCAGACGGTTGAAATCTTTACCGTACGTGTAACTTCGATGTGCAGCGATGGCTGAATTTCCCGATTGACCTAAAAAAGATGTCCCTTCTAAATGTCCTGCCCCCTTCTTTAAATTGGATAAAGTAGCTCCTTCAAGGACTGGCAATTTAGCATCGATACTAGGAATTTCAATCGTACCAACCAATTCACCAGAAGATGGAGCTTCTGTACTTTCATCATCTGATGCATACACCTTGGATAAAGCAGTGAAACTCTGTTCAGCAGTGGTTGAGTCATTTAGATTCCACTCTGAAAGAAGTTGTTCTTGTTGATGAATACTGTATTGTGATTTTAAATAAGGAAAAAAAGCCGTCCCCACACCAATTAAAAAGATGAATAACCCTAATAGCAATCTCATGAATAATTCACCTTCTTATTCGAATACGAGGACGATCACTCGTCAAACGTTTTCTCATAATACCCACACCGAGTCCAGCTAACATAATTCCTGATAAGTAATACCAAATTGGATTTGATTCACCTGTTTGTGGTAAACCTCCACTATTAGTTGGAGTCTCTTCACCTGGAGTCTCGCCATTGTTTGGAGTCTCTCCGACCTTTGGATCTTTAGGAGGAGCAGATTCTTTGTTCCCTTCCGCAGTAAAAACTAAATCAAATGCTGTAGATAATCCTTGATATTCATTACCAGATTCAGGTGGAAATGTGACTGTAACCACAAACTCTTCATTATTATGATGCGCTAACTCACGTTCAGCTAAAGAATCAAATTTACTCAATTTATCTTGAAACAAAATATTGCCTGTTTGATCTTGAACTTTTATTTCTAACTGCTCATAAAGTTTTTTAGAACCTTCTTTATAGTTTGCTAGTGTCTTGTAGTTGAAATCAATGTTCCCGTCATTTTTCACAATTAATTTTCGTTCTGCCCAATCCCCAGGTTTTAAGTTCTTCACATCAAACAAATAACTTGCTGGTGAAGTGCTGATGTCTAACACCGGTGAACTTTCATCAGCACCAGTATTCGTGACTGGTTGGTAAAAAACATTCACTAGCATTATTGCACTATATATGACAGCTAGTTTAATTAATAAACTTTTTATAAGTTTCATATTGTTGACTCCTCAAATGTAAGTTTTTTAAATAAAAGGAGTTTCAATAATTGTAGATATTAGAATAGGAAGGCGGGATAATCCCACCTTCCCATTAGTTTTGTGAAAATATTATCTTGATTCACCTTCTGTTTGGCTAGCGACAAAAGTCCATTCAAGATCTAAGGAATCTCCTTGGAATTCATTTTGGTCTGCACCATTATCAACAAATTCGAATTGAACATATAAAGCATCCCTTGTACCAGCGACTAATCCATTTGTACCCCATGCATCTCCTAGCCATTCAAACGAATCTGCAACTGCTTCTGGAGACATTGCTTTTAAATCAGCTAATGTGGTTGAGTAGATTGGAACATCAAGTTTATCTACGTTCAACATAAAGTTAACTCGAATATGTTCGCCAAGATCATCAACATTGTTTCCGTTAGTATCGTTTACAGAATAATCAGTATTAACTACAACATCCTTAATATTTAACGAACCACCATTTACAAGATCAAATTGTCGAAGCATAGTATCACCTGGTTTAAGGTTATCTACATCAATAATTGTTGTAGGATCAACTGATAAATCTAAAGTACCTGCTGCAAAAGTATTGTTTGTTACAGCTTCATCACTAAAGTACGCGTAAGTCCCTCCACCAACTAAAGCTAAACCCAGTGCCGCTGACGCTACGCCCAAACCTAATTTCTTTTTAATACTCATCTTTCTTTTTCCTCCTTCACCCATTTGGGTATGTAAAATTTTTATTTTGAATCCGCTAAAGCGGAGATTCAACATGTTTTAATTGCTTGTTGTAGTGCTGGATTCTTCTTTTTTCTTCGGTACCTCTATTTCTCGAATAGCTTTCCAGATTGAGTAAGCTGAATAGATGATCATTAGAGCCCCTGGAACGATCAAGAGAATTGCTGTACCTAATTTCGAATTTGCAAAGTTCATAAAGTATCCAAGAAAAGGAATGTTGAAGCCATTATATTTACCTACAACATTTTTTGAAAGAACAGGTTCTAAATCTGCACCATCATTGTTATCTCCCTTTGTGATGTACTGTACATGATTCTCTGTTTTTTTAACTTCTATTATCCTGTGGGTGATCAATGTCTCTGCATCTTCTTTAAAGGTAATGATGTCATCTTTCTTTAAACCTTCTTTATTAATTGAGGGATCAATGGCGATAACAGATCCGGTATCAAATGTTGGTTCCATTGAGCCTGACAATACTGACTTAAGTTGGTAACCAAAGAAGTTTGGTTCTCCACCGGATGCTTTTGAACTTACAACCATAAAGATCATGACAATGAATATTGCAAATAACATCCAGGACGTGATATTGCTTATCCATTTTAAAGCTGTTTTCATTTGCTTCACTCCGTTGAATCATTTTTATTTTCACTAGATTGATCTACAACTTCTTCATCATTTATTTCATCTATTTTTGTTGCCTCACCAGTATCAGATGTGTTATTTGTGGATTTTACTTGATCTGAATCAGAACCCTGAGTTTCATCTGGTGGCGGAGTCTCTTGGTCTTCATTATTTTCATCTTCTTCTGAATCATCAGCATCATTTCCATTTTCATTGCTGTTCTCTTCAGAAGAATCAGCTTTATCAGATTCATCTCCTGCATTATCTTTCACATCAGTATCTGCTTGTTCCTCGGTACTAGAATCATCAGATTTGTCTGTTTTCTTATCTTCATCTTTACCTGAACATGGGGCACTAGTATGATCATCACAGTCATCCTTGTTATGACCCGGATTATCTGGATCTGTTTTATCCCCAGTGTCTTCATCCCCATCTTCTGGACCGTTTCCGATTCCAGCATTATCCTTGCACAGGTCTTTATGAGATTTTTTATAAGCCTTATCCGCACAAAAATCTGTTGCTGCAGTTATTGACCCGCTCACCTTACTGGTATCACTGAAATATGAATACGTGCTTTGAACTGTAAAACCAAATAGGAAGAAAATAAAAAGCGTTAGTGTAAAATTTACAAACAATCTGTATTTTTTCTTTTTGATTGAACTCCTGGTTCTTCTTTTACGACTTGGTAGCTCTAACAATCCTTTCACCTACTTTTCTAATAGGTTGATGTTTTGTTCTTTTTTAAGAACATCTTATACTCGGAGTATATACCTATATAACGAACAATAAAACCAGTAAATAGAGCTGTTTTGTTCGTTTTGAAGAACCTTTTAGTCTGTTTCCTCCGTTTTACTCTGTATTTCATACTATTTCGTTATTTTTAAAATTTCTTTCTAAAGAACGCAAATAAATTAATATGACTCCATTGCTATATAGAATTGTTTTTACTGTTCTTTTAGAAGAACAATTAGAAATAAAAAATCCCGATTCTCTTTCATCGGGATTAACGAGTTAATTTAGTTATTGTTTCGAGCTTCTTTGTATTTGTAGTTTTCAACTATACCTCTACTTCCGCTTTCGTGAGTCCGAGCCTTTTGGCTTCGAGGATAAGTGTAACCCATTCTTTGTCCGTTGTTTCGATTCGGTCATCATTCAGCCTTCTTCCGCCTCTTTCATCTCCTGGATCACAATGTTCTTTCAACATGACTTTAAGTTCCATACACACAAATAACCCCATCTATAAATAGATCGGGTCGGTTGCACTAGTGACTCCACGTATTTCAAAGTGCCCACATACGAAATACGTTTCATTGTCTCCCACGACAAAATCGTGTTATTTAGTCTTATTATAGTACGTCTTTTGCCCTAATAAAACAGTATTTTTCAGAGAATATCATTCACTCTCCATCTTCTTCACTTCGTTCTCCGCGTAGCTTGGCATTTTTGCTACTTTTGAGCGTTGTTCCATTTCTTTTGCGTTGTTGTTGCGTTGTGCATTGGCATTACCTTTTTTCTGTTTGCCCATCGTTCGATCCTCCTGACATTTGTTTTTATTAGTATGGACCAATTGTAATTCATAATTCTTCTATTTTTGGTCAATCTAAGGTATAGGAGGTGTTCGTTATGAGTGGACCTTATTTATGTCCGGGCTGTAAAACAAATCGAACCCGCTTTAATGTGATTGAACAGATTCCTAAAGGCGTGAAGCTGGATCCGCAATCGGGTGAAGTCGTTGAGGAGTATTCAAACGATGACCTTGAGATGTTCCATATGCCTTACAAAGGGTCACAATATCGTATACAATGCGCTGCATGCGGGTTGATCGAAAACGAAGAAACATTCAAAGCACGCGCCAGTTCGTCCCAAAACCCTTTTTTATCGTAGAAAAAAGCACCCGTAAAAGGTGCTTTTATTCGTTCAATTCGACAGTCAGTTCATTGGCATCAAATTCGATATGCTTTGGGATCTGGAATAACCGTATCTTCATTTCTTCAAGGCGGTCAAAATCTTCTTTTTTCATACCGAAAAATTGCTGTTGTTCGTATATTTCACCATCAGAATGTACCCCTTGTGAGTATCCCTGTTGCGATAAAATCGGTTTGTCATCCTGATCCGTCAATTCGTAAAAGGCTTCACCAATTCTATATTGAGCTAAATCCGGCATTTCTTCTAATCGTTTTTGGTATTCGGTATAGTTTGCGAAATGGAGGCCTTGCAATTCTTTATCAGCTTTTATAGATAAGACGAAACCATAATTGAAATCATTCGCTCCAGGTCCGATTTGATCTTTTTCCATTTTGGTAAGGTTGAACTCGATACCATTGGCCGTACCTATTTTACGATTAATTTCCACGCTTTCTTTTCCTTTTTTATCGTACTCCAGGAATCGCTGTAAATCTTCACTCGTGAGTGTATGTGACAATTCTTCATTGGTACTTAAGGTTGCGCCGAGAACTTTCAGGTTGAGCTCTTCAGTATTTACAAAGTTAAGACTCTGATAATGCGGCAGACCTAAGAATTGCTGTCCGTCGGGTTTTGTTTGGATCGGTGCGAAGTCTTGGTTCCCGTTATAGCTATAATTCAATCTGTTGATCTCGTATGGTGAATCAATCTCAACATTCAGCTGACTGAAATTCAGCCGCATTTCAAGGTCGGTAAAGATGATCTCTATATCATCAGCTAGCTTGACGGTTTTATTGATCGGTTTCTTCTCTAAAATCGGGTTCCAGCTTTTAAAAGGATAATCAAATGACAGATCTTCCATAGCAATCGATTTTTCAGAATCATCTTCCCTCTTTTGGATCAATCCGATATCGCCAAATCCGATTTTATTTATTTTTTCAACGGCCTCTGTATTATAAGTATGCTTTTGTTCCGCACCCAGCCATTCAGAAAAATCCTGGAACACTTTTTCATTAAATTCAGGCTCAATCCATAAACGGCGATAAATCCGATTTTTATAGACAACACCGTCATTAGGTAAATATGACCCTCCAGGATGATCTCTGTTTCCAACCGCAATTTCAAACGGTGCTTGCCCATCAGCATAATACTGAAGGCGGTCAAGTGACAAATATGGAATCTCTTCCGGTTTATCATCAAAAGGAGATAAGTCGAGGCTGTAGGTAACCAAGAGACGCATGTCTTCGTTCCAGACCGAGTGGATTTTGAAAGTTCGCCTTTCTTCTAAGATATCTACCTCTATATCCTTTATTTCCGTCATAAGATCATATTCTTCAATCAGTTGAAGTTGCTGTGGATCATAACTTCGTACGGATTGGTTCAACTTTTCACTCAGTTCGCTTTTTGTCTTTGCCACATTGAACACTTCTTCATCTACCGCAAACGAGGTCCGCTCCTTTTCCTTGAACATGTCGGTTATGAACAGGAATGCCAGGACAATCAGTACGACAGGTACAATCTTGATAAATTTATTTTTCACTTTCATCTTTTCCCCCTTAATTAAACTCTATAATGAGTTCTTTTTCATCCGTATTAAGGTACTTCGAGATATTCCATATTCGTACATTGAATTCATCTACCTGTTTGAATGTTTCTTTTTCTATGCCGAAGTATTGGATATGTACATTGTCTTCCACACCATGACCATATTGATCATCAATTCGGATTGTATTACCATCTTGATCTGTCAATTGTATGAAAGGATGTCCTTCGAGGCGATCCCTCTCTTCTTCTGAATAACTCTCCATTTCCTCCGCTATACTTGTATAGTCGGTAATGAATGAGCTGCGAGAATTCGCCGGGTTGGTCTTCTTCAATTCAAAGCCGATCGTCGTGCTGTCAGGTCCACTTCCGCTTGGTCTGAGGGTATGCAGAGTAAACTGGGTTCCGTTTACTACCCCTAGCTTGCGGTTGATATTATGAATGGTATCGACATCTCTTTGACGATAGGCGGCGAGTTCTTCTTTTGTAATTTTAAAAGTCAATTCTTCTTCTGAAGGGATCTCAGCGGACAATACTTTAAATTCGAAACGGTCCCTCATGTTTTCTTCGAAGATCGGTAACGTCAAAAATTGATTTCCATTTTTATCTTTTTCGATTAACGCTGTGTCGGGACGGCCATTGAGTTCATAGATCAGAGTCCTCAAGCTTGTATCATCTTCTGAGTTGATATTTATGTAAAACCTTTGGGAGTACAACAATGTCTCCAATCTGTTAAATTGGATCGAAACTGTTTCATTCAGTTGAAGTGTTTCTTCAAGATCTCTTGACTCAAGCACGGTGTTTTCACCAACAAAATTGCTTTTCAACATAATATCTTCTATGTAAATCGGTTTGTCTTCCCGTTTGTTATTCTTTACGAAATGGCTGTCTTTAAGTTCCACTTTTTGTATCTTATCAATTGCGCCTGCCCATGACGTCCAATCATTTTCCAGTGACCAGCTAGAGGAATCCTGTAATTTTTGATAGTCGGGTTCGATGAATACTCTCCGGTAGAGGCGGTTCCCATATACAATCCCATCATTCCTCCAATTAGAAGCATGGAGTTCGATCGGATTCTGGACGGGAATTTCCAAAGGCTTTTTGTCCTTAGCAAAATAGGTTAACCGCTCTAGGAGCAAGTAAGGTACATCATTGGGTTCCTCATCACCCGGCAACAGATTGAAACTATACGTGATCAGCAATCCTAAATGCTGGTTGAATACCGAGTGGATTCGGAAATCACGTCTTTTTTCCATGATCGGCACATTGACATTATCAACTTGGGTGTCCAGATTGAATTCTTCCACACGTTGCTGAAAGCCATAATCGGGCATATCCACTTCAAATCTCAACTGTTTTCGTAAATCAGCCTCTGATTCTGCGACCCTGAACTTTTCTTCATCAACAGAAAATGCTGTTCTTTCCCGCTCCTGGTATTTTTCACTTATTACGAAAAAAGCTACCATGACCAGAACAATGGGAATGATCTTTATCAGCCTTTTCTTTTTCATATTAGCCCTCCCAACTTCAATTCTGATCCTACTCAGGAATCGCAATCGTGATTTCTTCTGAATTGAATTCTACAGGTTTTGAGAAATGGAAGAGCCTGAACTTCAATCCATCTGAATCCATAAAATCTTCTGTTTCCATAGCAATATCCATCAGCTTTCATTAAGATTTGAGTGTCCTGCGATTCCTAACAATGGGATGAGATTCCCCTTCGAATTTGTAACCTCAATGTAAGCATGTGAATCAACTTGGTTCGGATGATCGCCATTCTCTTTTTCAACAAGTACATCGGCATAATCAAGGAACCAGGTAGGACCATAATTTTTCCATGGTGTTTCCATCGACAAGTGAATATTCATGACATTTTTCGGATCATCTTCAAACTCCAAACCGACCAGTTTGAAAGTACGCCCTGTAGCCAGTTTTCCTAGTTCCCTATTGAGATCCATTAATGAAGAGTCTTCGGTTTGGCGATGCTTGAAATCAGTAATGTCTTGTTGAGTGATCTCAAATTCGAACGCCTCATCTGTGGGGATCATTCCACCTTCAAATTCCAGTCGCAATTCATCGGAATTTATATAAATAGTCGATAGGTACGAATCACCATTTTCATCAAATTGGAGCCCAGACTCATGTTCCCCACCATTGAACTTGAATGAATATGCATAATACCGCTCTGGATCAGGTTTAACATCAAGATACAACCGGTTTTGCCCCAAGTGGACCTCTAGCCGTTTTACGTGTGCTTCAGTGTCTTCTTCGAGTTGAATAGTTTTATCAATTTCAATCGTTTCAAGTGCTTTTTCCTTATGCATGAATTTCATTTCGAGTGGAATCTTTTCGACCTGATGTGTTTTTTCTCCATCTACCAAGTGCAGCATTGAAAGTGCTACATTTTCTACACGTTCCAGATTCCGTTCGAAAATCTCCTGTTCATTCTCGGCTTCTGATCCGCTCCATCCAAGCACTTCTTCATAGGCATCATATACCTCTGGTTGGATCCATATGCCTCGATAAAGCCTATCCTCAAAAACAAAACCATCATTTGCATATCTCGTACGGTTTTCAAACCCGTTCGTACTGTAAAATTGCACGTTAACCTCTATAGGTGATTCTTTTGGATTATGTAAAGTAAGTTGTTCGACTTCTAAATATGGTACATCTTCCGGACTCTTATCTGGCAGTAACAAGTTGACACTATAAAGAAGATAGATGTGCCGATTGTTGCTCCATGCTTCATGAATTTGGACGTTGCGTTTGCTGCCCATTACGGGAACAATTTTCTCTTCAAAAGTATCAATCAAACCGTATTGCTCAGCTTTCTGGATTTCACTTAACCGATATCCTGAAACTGATTTGTTATAAAATTTAACCTGATCATATGTATCGACGACTGTGAAATCTTTTTCTTCATCATTTTCCTTTATGTTACTAACCTCTTGTTTTTGAAGGTGCTCGCTTATAAAAAGAAATGCTGTCAAAACAAGCAGGATCGATATAACTTTTTTCAGTACGATGCTTCTATTAATTTCCTTCTCCCCCCTTATCCTTCATCCTACCATAAGTTCTAGTTTTTAGGAGATTGATAGGGGATTTTTCAAAGATAGATGTGGAAAAACTCTACAAAAATGAGTTTTTTACTGAATTTTAGTTAAAAAACTCTCTTCAAGTATCAATCAACCCGTATTGCTCAGCTTTCTGGATTTCACTTAACCAAAATTGTTCCCGTAATGGGCAACTTTGGGAACGGTTTGAAATAAGTGAGGGATACTGAGGAAATCAAGTTTAATAGCTTAAAAACCAATTTCTTTTAATAAAGAAATTGGTTGGTTTAGGGAATAGACACATGGAACAGATGTCAGCTAATTTTGTCAAAACCAAAGTGTTCACTACTGAACGGAATCTGTTCAATTTCAGAGTTATTCTGTTCACTTGCAAAAAAGCTTTGATCAATTTTATAATTTTTGTCTTTACAAAAAGACTTCATCTGACATGAGATGAAGTCTTTCTAACTCGAATCATTCGCCGCCACACCAGTCATAAACAACGAGTGCAAAAATTTCGGCTGCCTGGAATACTTTTTCAAGCTCGATGAATTCGTTCGGATAGTGGGCATAAGCTGTCACCCCAGGTCCGAAAACGATTGAAGGCGTGTTTCCGACATGAGTCAGGAGACCGCCGTCTGTCCCCCAAGGTGAAGCTTCGATTTCAGGGGCAGTCCCGAGCACTTCCTGGTACCTTTCCTGTAAAATCCCCATCAGTTCGTGCTCGACATCGATCGAACCCGGGAGCCATTGTGCACCGAACCATTCTATCTGAACCGGGTACTTCCCGAACCACTCGTCATCAATCTTGCTCATCGCTTCTTCAAATTCTGCCTTCACATCTTCCAACGTTTCTTGCGGACCGATGCCGACCCGGCCTTCGATTAATATCTCATCCGGTACTGAAGACGGCCAGCTTCCACCTTCAATTTTTCCGATGTTGATCGGCAGTGGAATCGGCGTTTTGGCGTAAAGTGGATCGTCTACCCGGGCATTGCGGTCTTTTTCAAGTTTTTGGATCGCCTCTATGACCGGCATCGCTTTTTCAATGGCACTGACGCCTTCATAACGGGTGCCGCCATGTGCAGATCGACCGAGTACCTTCAACCTGAACCATTTTGAGCCTTGTTGCTTCGGGAAGATTTTCATGTTGGTCGGTTCTGGGATCAGGGCTGCATCAGCCGTATAACCTCGTAACACAGCCACAAGTGTCCCTGCCCCACCGCTTTCTTCCTCTATGACACTATGAAAAAGGACATCACCTTTCAGCTTGACCCCTAACTCTTTTAAACATTGAATGGCTAGTAAAAGAGAAAGGTTTCCACCTTTCATGTCAGTGACACCCCGACCAAACATTTTGCCGTCCTCGATATGACCGCTGTAAGGATCATGGTCCCACTGATTGAGGTCCCCTGCCGGAACAACATCAATATGGCCATTCAGCACGATCGATTTGCCGCCGCCCGTTCCTTTCCATCTTCCAACGACATTCGGGCTCTTGGAAAAATCCGTCCGTGTTGCGCAAAAATAAGGGTGTTGCAAAAATTCCTCCCCAGAAGGGATCCAATAATCCACTTCGAGGCCCAGTTTTTCGAGATGGTCACTGATAAGCTTCTGGACGCCTTCTTCGTTTTCTTGCACGCTGCCTTCCTGCACAAGCGTTTGCAAAAAGCCGATTGCGTCCTCCCTGTTCCGGTCAAGCCATTGCTTCACTTTTTCCTGCACCTTCAAATGCCCCCTTTCTCATATGTAGTTTTCAAGAATTGATCGTCAATGTCCTGCTTACGTTGAACGTTGCTTCGGTCGCTTTTTCAATTTCATCGAGTGTATATGGATGCATGATTTCGATTAATTCAAGTCCTTCTTCTTTCACCTGGAAAACCGCCATTTCAGTGATGATCATATGTGCCCCTTTTTGCACAGTAAGAGGCAGACGGCACTGGTGGACGATTTTCGAACCGCCATCCTTATTCGTATGGTTCATCAGCACGATCACTTTCTTTGCTTTTTGGGCAAGATCGATCGCTCCGCCCATTCCTGGCACCCGTTTACCCGGAACGATCCAGTTTGCGATATCCCCTTCTTCACTTACTTCGAGCGCACCAAGAATCGTCATATCGAGGTATCCCTTCCGGATGATCCCGAAGGCTGTTGCACTATCAAAGTAAGAGGCGCCGGGAATCAAGGTGACCGGGTAACCTCCAGCATTGGAAAGATGACCATCTTCTGTCCCTTCATCAGGTGAAGGTCCCATACCTAAAATTCCGTTTTCCGTATGCAGCATCACACCCAGCTCTGGTTTCAGATAATCGGCTACCAGGGTCGGGATGCCGATGCCCAGATTCACAATCATCCCCTCAGTTATTTCTTGTGCGGCACGTTTGGCGATCCGTCTGCGCGTTTCAGCTCCCAAACCCATTGCCAATCCACCCCTTTGCTTGGTACGACATAATCGACGAATGCACCCGGTGTCACGATACACTCCGGGTCAAGTTCTCCTGCCTCCACGATCTGCTCAGCCTCGACGATCGTGATGTTTCCGGCAGTCGCGACATGCGGGTTTGTATTCCGGGCACTTTTGTCATAGGTGAGGTTTCCATAGACGTCTGCTTCTTTCGCGAATACGATCGAAACATCAGCAGTTAAAGCCGGTTCAATCATGTATTCACGGTCATCCACCGTCACCTTTTGTTTGCCTTTTTCCACAAGGGTCCCGAGTCCGACATCGACAAGGATCCCACCGAGCCCCATGCCGCCTGCGCGGATTTTTTCAGCCAGTGTTCCCTGCGGGTAAAATTGGACGTCGAGATCACCATCATGCATCTGCTTTCCCGCTTCAGGATTCGATCCGATGTGGGAGACGACGATACGGCGTACCCGCTTTTCAGTAATCAATTTTCCAGGACCGATCCAAGGAAATCCGACATCGTTGGAAATTAATTCGATGTCTTTGATCCCTAAGTCCAATATGAAATTGACGAGACTAGGAGGAGCGCCTACTCCCCCGAACCCGCCGCACATCAACGTCATGCCATCTTTAAAATGTCCAGCCAAATCCTCCATTTTCGTAACTTTCGAAGGAATGTTCGGATTCATTCAGTTCTCCCCCTAACTGATCGAGCGATGCTGCAAAAGTCCATCCTGGTCGAGCTCCTGGCTGATTTCAGCGATCGCTTCTTCTAGTGTCGATAATAAAAATTTCAATTCTTCCTTGCTGATCGTGAGCGGCGGGGCAACGATGATCGCATCACCGGCCGTTCCATTGATTCCTCCAACTGCTGGATAGACGATCAGACCTTTTTCAAAACATTTCTTGATGACGCGTTCCGTGACAAAGGTGTGGATTGGGAAGCATTCTTTCGTGTCGGGATTACTGATAAATTCAAGCCCCCACATCATCCCTTTTCCTCTCACGTCTCCAATGAGCGGATAGCGAAGTGCCAGCTGTGTCAACTCTTTTTCCACGTAAGGTTCAAGTTCTGCCACATGCTCTGTAATCTGATGGCGTTCAATATAATCGAGGACCGCAAGTGCGACAGCCGCAGATTGCGGATTGCCACTGAGGGTGTGTCCGCTCATGATCACTCTTGAACCGGTTTCGATCGTCTTGATGATGTGTTTGGATGCCATCGTTGCACCAATCGGCGTGTAGCCTCCGCTTAATCCTTTGCCGAGTGCCATGATATCAGGCATGACACCCCAATGCTCCATCCCAAAATTCTTCCCTGTCCGTCCGAAGCCGGTCATGACTTCATCGGCAATCAAAAGGACCTCATAGTGATCGCATATTTCTTTTACACGGTCGAAATAAGGCTCCGGTGGCACAATCGCACCACCTGCTGCTCCGATAATCGGTTCGAAGATGAATGCAGCGACTTTATCTGGTCCGATTCGTTGGATGGCGGTCTCTAATTCATTCGCACACTTCATACCACATGTCGGGAACGTATCGTAAAAAGGACACTGAAAACAGTATGGCGGCGAAACGACAGGGTAGTCTGCGAGCAGAGACGCAAAACGGTTCCGTCGCATAACATGCCCCGACATCGAGAGAGCACCGAGCGTTATCCCATGGTAACTGGTCCACCTTGAAATGACGCGATCCTTTTCTTTACGTCCTTTTTCCTGCCAGTATTGGACAGCAATTTTCAATGCGGTCTCAGTTGCTTCCGATCCGCTGTTCACAAAAAACGTGTAATCGAGATCACCGGGTGCCATTTGCGCGAGCTTATCGGCAAGCTCTTCAGCTGGTCGATTGGTGAATTGGGATCGGTAGACGAATGAAATCTTCTCGGCTTGTTCCTTCATCGATTCAATGATTTCCACAACACCATGCCCAATATTGGCTGTGACTGCACCAGATGCGCCGTCCAAATATCGGTTCCCTTCCGTATCATATAAATAGATCCCTTTGCCGTATGCAACTTCTGGGTAAGATGCTCCAAGTAATGGTTTTATCAGATGTGATTCTTTGGCCATGGCTATTAACACCTCTTTTCTATGTCGAAAGAAGCAGCCGATCATGTGATGGCCGCTTCCTCCGCTTCATGATGTTCACGTTGGGGACGGTTCTGGTGCTTCCTAAGCATGAGAACCGTTTTTCCTATGCATGAACAGCGTTAGACTTCTGGTTATTCATTCATTCTTTTGACCAAAAATGCAGCCGCTGCGCCTACATCTTGAAATAGTTCTTCTTCAAAAACCGTGGAACTGCCATCAATTCGTTGAATGTGACTGAATTCGGCAACGGTTTCGTATCGATTAACATCATCTGATCTTCAATTTCTTCGATAAGGCTCTCTTCTTGATATTCCATACCGCAATCTGGGCAGGCCACAGATGGGATTTCTTTTATTTCGATCGCTCGTGATCCATCGGGAAGTTCCCAATAACCCGTTTGGTTCGCTTCTTCTGCTTGGTTTGATTCACACCACATGCAATGCATCGAATACCTCCTTACTCGCCAGCTGTCTTCTGTTCAGATTGCCACTTCCGTTCGATCATTTCATCGCGCTTCGAGCGACGGTCTTTTAAGGAAGAGTGTTCTGGATCTGTTTCATAATTTTTACGACGGTTCAAACGCTGCAAGCCTTCTGGCACTAAGTTGAATGCCTCATCCCGCATCAGACTGGCAATGCCGACTGTCTTCGGTTTTTCTGCAATTTGATAAACCTCGTCGAAATAGGATTCTGCTCGACCTGGAACGTAATTTTCTGGCTCGGGATAAGTCGTGATTACACCTTCAAAGTTACGAAGGACGACCTTATCCGCACTTTGCGAGATGATATAATTCGGCTGTACTGAAATCTTTCCGCCGCCCCCTGGTGCATCGACAACGAACGTCGGGACAGCGTAACCGGATGTGTGTCCACGCAACGACTCGATGATTTCGAGGCCTTTCGAAACAGGTGCCCGGAAATGTCCGATACCTTCCGACAGGTCACACTGATAGATGTAGTAAGGGCGGACGCGAATCTTAACGAGGTCATGCATCAATTTTTTCATGATGTAAGGACTGTCATTGATCCCTGCTAAAATGACGGCCTGGTTTCCAACCGGTACTCCGACGTCTGCCAGCATCTCACAGGCACGCTTCGCGTCTTCGGTGATTTCAATGGATGTATTAAAATGTGTATTCAGCCACACCGGATGGTATTTCTTCAAGATGTTGCAAAGGTTCTCCGTAATACGCTGCGGGAAAACAACAGGTGCTCGTGTACCAATACGAATGATTTCCACATGTGGAATCGCACGTAAATTTTTCAACACGTATTCAAGGATATTATCATTGATCAAGAGACCGTCTCCACCCGAGATGAGTACGTCACGTACTTCAGGCGTATTTGCGATATAATTGATCGCCCCATCCAATTGCTTTTTCGGTACACCCATCCCGATCTGCCCGGAAAAACGGCGTCTTGTGCAATAACGGCAATACATTGAACATTGGTTCGTCACCAGGAACAGCACACGATCTGGATAGCGGTGCGTTAAACCGGGTACAGGTGAATCTTCATCTTCATGTAACGGATCCTCAAGATCATATTTTGTTTTATTGATTTCAGCTGATATCGGTACCGACTGCATCCGGACCGGACAACGCGGATCATCCGGATTCATGAGTGAAGCGTAATAAGGTGTAATGTTCAACGGGATGGTCCTGGTTGATATACGTACGCCTTCTTCTTCTTCAGGTGTCAGATTCACCACTTTCTTCAGCTGATCGACGTTACGGATCGTGTTGGTCAATTGCCATAGCCAATCATTCCATTGCTCGTCAGTGACGTCTTTCCACAGTTCAATATCCTTCCAATGACGATCTGGTTTGTAAACGAACTCTCTCATGTCATTCCCCCCAGTTAAAATCTACTCATCTATCTATATTGCAAGTTTTGTGCCAATTTTTATTATTCTGAATATTAATGGGTCATTGTATCATATGTGCAAGTGACTATAAGGGGTGAATGACTATTTTTAGAACGTTTTTAGGATTGATTCCAACGAAATTTCCTCTCTGCGGGGCGACTGATCATAAAAAACACCGCCTAATTTCCGGCAGTGCTTTTTTCCTGAAGTTTTGAAAGCTTATATTGTAGTGTTTGGCGCGGGATTTTCAAAAGTTTCGCCGCTTGTTGGATATTTCCATCCGTCTCTGTCATCGCCCTTTTGATCCACATTGCCTCTGTCTCAGACATCGCTTCCCGGAGTGAAGGAATCCGCTTCATTTCATTTTCACCGCGCATATCTGGTGCTTCTATTAAATGGATTGGAATGTGTTCGAGAGTCAAGGTATCATCTGTGATCAGATTCAGGGCAGATTCGATCGCATGCTCCAGTTCACGGACGTTACCTGGCCAGTCATATTCATGAAAGAGTTGTTTCACTTCAGATGAAACTCTTGTGACAAGCTTTCCGAACTTGAAATTATAACGCTGGATGAAATGGTCCGTCAGTAATGGGATATCCCCTCGTCTTGCTCGTAATGGAGGTATCTTTAAGAAAATGACATTCAACCGATAGTACAGATCTTTCCGAAGTGTTTCTTTTTCAATACAGATTTTCGGATCTTCATTCATCGCCACAATGACTCGGACATTCACACTTTTTTCAGAAGTGCTGCCGACTCTGCGGATCTTTCCGTTTTGTAAGACGCGCAGCAGTTTCGCCTGGGTTTCAAGCGGCATCGAGTTCAATTCATCTAAAAATAATGTTCCCCCATCCGCTAATTCGAATAGTCCAGGGCGATCGACTGCCCCTGTATAACTACCCTTTGCGGTCCCGAAGAGAATGCTTTCGAGAAGGGATGAAGGAATTGCAGCACAGTTTTGAGCAATGAACGAATGGTTACAACGATCAGAAGCATTATGGATCGATTGGACCAACAGCTCTTTTCCTGTACCTGTCTCACCATAGACGAGGACAGGGGATGATGAATCCGCAGAGAGGAGCGCCATCTTTTTCACCTTCATGAAGGCTTCATCCTGCGTCAATATGTCTGTCATTTTAAAGTTCGTACCGTTTTTGTATTCCTTCGGTTTATCATCCCCGTTATTCCCTTTGACACGGGCCTCTAAATCAAGGAGTTTCCAGGATAACTGTTGGATTTTCGTGAAATCCTTCGCAATCTCAACAGCACCGACGATTTTTCCATCCACCTTGATCGGTAACGTCGTGTTCACTGTAACGATCAACTGTCCTTTCACATTCGGATAACGTTGATGCTGATTAAAAATCGGCTCGCCGGTTTCAAGGACTTTCAATAATGTACTCGTCTCTTTAGAAAAAGACGGGAATACGTCTAAGAGATGTTGTCCTAATACATCTTCAACCGCTACACCATCATGTGAAGAGGCGATCTCGTTATAAAAAACAGTAATCCCTTCGCTGTTGATGACGTGGATGCCTTCATCAATAGAGCTTAAGATCGCTTGCAGCATTTCCTTCGTATTGGTTACGTCCAGAAGCATAGGATTACCCCCTAAAGAAAACTCGGGCTTTGCCAAGCCTTAGCGCGGCTGAGCCTTAGTTGCCCTTATATTGAAGAAAGTATTTATACTTTCTTTAAATGTAAAACAAGATGCCAAAAATTCATCATTTAGCCGCCGGATTTTCGGCACATTTTTTATCTGCGTGATAGGTCACATACCCATAAGTTCATGTCTTCTAATTTATTGAAGATATTGCAGTTCTTCGTAAAACGACCCTTATATGCGTATTTCCGCTGGTGGAATACCGCATTCATCCCGAAGGATAGAGCCCTTGCGATCGAGTATGAACAAAAGATTTTCTGTTCTTTCAATTCATTTTCAAGCTTAGCGATAAGGATCTTCATCAGTCCGTTCTTCCGGTGCTCAGGCAGTGTGGCACAATCGGTCAATTCTGCATTATGATATTTCCGATTGATATCCGCAGATGCAGCACTTACGATTTTCCCTTCATATTCAGCAACATAGAAAATCGAATCATGCTTCATCAACTTCGCGATATAATCCGGATCGTTCATTGGTGTCGGGTAGATCTCAAAAACGGCTTGATAAAGGTTCGAAAGCTCTTTTGCATCTTTCTCTTCTGCTTTTCTGATTGTATACCCGGAAGCACTTGGCACATCAAGCGTACATTTGATTTCTTTTACCTGTTGCAGGGTTTCGTCCTCAAAGATCCAATAGTCACTCGTCCGGCGGCTGTTTTCCGAAAACAGAGCCATCGAATAAGCATCACTACCATTATAGTAACCGGTATATAGGGCTTCAAATTGATACCCCAGTTCTAAGAACGTCTTCCAATCTTCTTGTCTCGATTTGACGATCACCTTCGTAAACGGATGTTCATCCAATAGGCGCATTACTTGTTTATGAATCGAGGCGACATTCCCGCGATAATCTTCCACTTTCAATCGCTCATTAAAAAAATCCAAACTCACATCCATTGTATAATCATTGGAGCTTACAACCCGATCCTCTTTCATGACGTTGACCTCTCTCATCCTGCCAAAACCCCTTTCAAGAAGTAGTGATTACTTTTATAGTTGTTAAATTCCATATGTATAGGTTTTTTTCCTTTAATATGTTAGGGAAAGAAAAGACCTAAACTGTTATTGATTTTTGCCAGTTACTCTTCTGCTGAATCCATACCTGTTTATAGACAACCGGGTCATATCCTACAGAATTAAATTCGGTTAATGATACCCCCAGACCAAGGATTAAACAAATTAATCTTAAAAGTAAACAAAATATTCTTAAAAGTGAATAGAAAAACATAGAAAGTGAACAGATTTTTCAGGAACTGAACAAATTTTCGATATAAGTGGTCAGATTAAATCGAAAAGTGAACAGATTAACATATGAAGCGAACAGATTTGTTTTTCAAATCAAAAAGACCACAGTTTCTCATACGAGGCTGTGATCTTCTCATGCTAAAAGGTTTGTAAATAACGGTGCGGTAGCTTCCAGCGGTATTTGGCCGAACACATCCGCAAGAAAATGAGGACTGCACTCAATAAATACAGTTCCCAGGGGTCATTTGTTATTTCAAGTCCGATGAATACACCAGCAATGATCGCCCATACTGCGTAGATATCGTATCGCAGGACTGTCGGTTTCCTCCCTGCGAGTAGATCACGGACAATACCCCCGCCCGTTCCAGTCATGACCGCAGCCATGATGACAGCGGCTAAGGAATGCCCTGCAACTGATGCATACATCGCCCCTTGGACTGCAAATGTCGCCAGCCCGATCGCATCAAAAAAGTTCAACCATGCTCTGGTAAAATGAATCCACGTTTCTGGGATAATGAAAACGATGAAAATAAGAAGGACCGTGACTTTGATGAGTATATCTTGCTGCCAAAGTGTGGTCATCGGAACTTCTATCAATATATTTCGGATGATCCCGCCTCCAAAAGCTGTAGCCAGACCAAGGATCATCACGCCTAGTAAATCATAATCTTCTTCCATTGCGACAATCGCGCCGCTGATTGCGAATGCCAATGTGCCAATTACATTGAGAACGTCCCATGTCAATTGCACTCTCCCCTTTTTACACTGAATCTATTTTTTCTATTATTCCCATATATTTTTAAACCAAAATAGAGTGTACAATGTTTCAGCGTAAATGGCAATCATATTCGGTTTTTACCCATTTCACAGTTAGGGCTTTTATATACTCAAAGAATCCACGGTTCAAAATTGTGTAACGGACACAAGAGACGTTATTTGTCCCCAATTTATATGATTTACAAAGGCTGTTTTGGCAAACTAAGTTGCTCTTGCACTTAAAGAAAGTATAAAATACTTTCTTCAGTATAAGGGCAACTAAGGCTCGACCTACAAAAGGCATGGTCTCGCCAAGTTTTCTTTAAAAGTCGTTGATTTCCGCTCCAGGATGCTCGCTTTCCGCGGGGCGTGCGGTGAGCCCACTCGTCGCCTTGCGACATTGAATGGTCTCACCTGTCCCGCTGATCCCGCTGGAGTCTCGCACCTTGCTCTCCAATCAACTTGCACAAGATGGTTCTTTACAAAAATGACCCAAAAGCAACAATCTTTAAGAAAAAAGCGTTTACAAAAATAACGGACACCAGAGGTCTTATTTGTGATGAATTAGAGGAATGCACCTCCTTTCGACACAAATAAGTGCTGTCATGTCCGCTAAGATGTATTTCCACTTGTACAGTTTTTCACTATCTGGTTTTTACCCATTTGTATTGCCAATTCCTCTTAAATACAAGAAAACGATTCTTAAAATCTCTTATAAGTACGGTACGTGAAATTTAAACATATCTGTCCTACTTATGTTTTGTTTCTACTGGATTCTCATCGTACGAGCTCCAATCGCTCCAGCTGCCTACATAGAGCTTGCTTTTTTTACCGATTTCATCAAGGGCGAGGACGTTCACACATGCTGTGACACCTGAACCGCAATAATTGATGATCGGTTTGTGTAACTGGTCCTGGAAACGATCTTTCAATTGTTCTTTCGATTTCCACTTGCCTTGTTCCAGATTATCTGCAAAAAATTTATTTTGAGCTGTTGGGATATGCCCTGCTTTCGGATCAATCGGTTCAGATTTTCCTGCAAAACGATTGTCGTCCCTTGCATCGACCAGAATCATATCATCAAGTTGTGATGCGAGCTTGACTTCAGCTAGATCAGCAATCATGTCCTCTTTTATGTTCGGCCTATAAGTTGTCATCTCTACATCCGGTAATTTTTCAGTGAGCGGGTACCCTTTCTTCTCCCATTCCTGGATCCCACCATCGAGGACATACACTTCTTCGTGACCGAGATACTTGAGCATCCACCATAATCTCGCAGCCATCGCTGTATTCTGGGCATCATATGCGACCACCGTTTTCGATTTATCAATACCGATCGCCCCAAGGAATTGGAGAAAGTCATCAAGATTCGGCAATGGATGTCGGCCGCCATGATTTTGAACTTGTCCGGAAAGATTCTTTTCAAGATCGGCATAACTCGCTCCTGGAATATGGGCGTCCTGGTACTCTTCCATTCCTCGTTCTTTTTCCTGTAAATAGAAACGGCAATCCACTGGTATGACATCTGGATCATCCCGTCTTGAATGCAGCCAGTCCGCTGATACGATATTTTTCATAGATTACACCTACTTTATTAGGGTTTTCTATCATTTTATCGAAGTCTAGTTAAAAAACACAAATGATTGACCCCTTTCGTTGACGCTGCCCCCTTAAAACGCTAAACTTCAAATAGATTACATACCAACAGAAGTGATTCCGATAAGGAGTGGAACCGATAATGGAACAATTTATAAATCCTAGAGTCAAAGAAATACAGATTTCAGGGATCCGCCAGTTTTTTAACCGCGTTTCACAGTTTCCAGAAGCGATTTCCCTGACCCTCGGACTACCCGATTTCCCGACACCAGAACATGTAAAGGAAGCAGGCAAAACGGCGATCAATGAGAATAAAACAACCTATACGCATAATGCTGGTTCGATCGATCTGAGAAACGCGATCGCTCAATTCGTCAAAGAAAAATATTCGCTGGAATATCGCGCTGAAGATGAAGTGATTGCCACGAGCGGAGCAAGTGAAGCGATTGATATCTCACTTCGGACGCTGCTTGTCGAGGGGGATGAGGTTATCCTGCCAGGACCTGTATACCCTGGTTACGAGCCTGTCATCCATTTATGCGGGGCGAAACCAGTCCATGTCGATACGAGGCATACAGGATTCAAGCTGACAGCTCCTTTGATCAAAGAGCATCTGACAGAACGGACGAAATGCGTCATTCTCCCTTATCCATCCAATCCTACCGGTGTTTCGTTGACAAGAGATGAAATCGAAGAGATCGCTGAACTTTTAAAAGAAAAAAATCTATTCGTCCTATCGGATGAGATTTATAGCGAGTTGACGTATGAAGAACCACATCGTTCCATTGCTAGTTTTCAGGGTATGAAAGGAAAAACGATCGTCATCAACGGTTTATCCAAATCCCATTCGATGACTGGGTGGCGAATCGGGTATATACTCGGGGACGCTGCGATAACACAGCATATTCTGAAAGTCCATCAATACAACGTAACCTGTGTTTCATCGATCACCCAGGCTGCTGCTGTGGAAGCATTGACGGAAGGCAAAGATGATGCTGGTCCGATGCGTGAAATTTACAAGGAACGGTTGGACTATTGCTATGATCGACTGTTGAAAATGGGACTGGAAACCTATGAACCGACGGGAGCGTTCTATTTGTTTCCTTCCATTGAACAATTCGGCATGAAGTCCTGGGATTTTGCGACGAAATTGTTGGAAGAGGAAAAGCTTGCGGTTGTACCAGGCGTTGCTTTCTCTGATTATGGTGACCATTACATCCGGATTTCCTATGCTTACCATAAAGACCAGTTGAAAGAAGGGCTGGATCGATTGGAGCGGTTTGTCAGCAAACTTAAATCCTGAATAGGTTGATTTAGACAAATAATGGGTGACCCAATATAGGTCACCCTTCTTTTATCAAGCAGGCGAGAAGACCCCATCCTCAAGGAATGGAAAAGGGCATAGCCCAATGAGTAAGGTGGGGGATGAATCGCCTTCGGACAAGGGATGGGTCTTACCATCTCAATTGTCCGACTCATGATTTGTCTCATTTTTTTTGGAATCGTTCCTTTTTTCATCCCTAAAAAGAAATCTTATGATATAATAAGAACAAACGTTTGGTTTCGGGAGGTGGAATCCATGTTGGTTCATAGAGCCTATAAATTTCGACTCTATCCAACCAAAGAACAAGAAATTCGAATCGCGAAGACAATCGGCTGCAGTCGTTTTGTATTCAATCATTTTTTGGCACGATGGAATACCGCCTACCAAGAAAAAGGGAAAGGATTGACCTATCCGACTTGTTCGAAGCAATTAACGCAACTGAAAAAGGAATTCCTTTGGCTGAACGATGTAGACAGTATTGCCCTTCAATCTTCATTGAGGAACCTTGCGGATTCCTTTTCACGATTCTTCAAGAAACAAAACAACCCTCCCCGATTCAAGTCTAAAAAGAATAAGGTCCAATCCTATACCACCAAATATACAAACGGAAATATTGCGATTGTTGGAAACAAAATCAAATTGCCCAAACTGGGACTCGTCAAATTGGCAAAGAGTCGTGTGGTTAAAGGACGGATCCTCAATGCCACCATCAGACGAAACCTAAGTGGCCGCTATTATGTGTCCATTTTGGTGGAAACAGAAGTATGCGGTGGGTCTAAAACTAACTCGTCAGTGGGAATTGATGTCGGACTAAAAGACTTTGCCATATTGTCAGACGGAACGGTGTATGGGAACCCTATGTTTTTTCGAACCTTAGAAAAGAAACTGGTGAAAGTCCAACAAGTCCTGTCCAGACGTCAAAAAGGCTCTTCGAATTGGCATAAGCAACGGATTAAAGTTGCCCGAATGCACGAAAAAATTGCAAATGCCCGAAACGATTACTTGCATAAAATCTCTACCCATATTGTCAAAAACCACGACCTTATTGGTATGGAAGATTTGCAGGTATCCCATATGCTTAAGAACCACAACCTCGCCAAAGCTATAAGTGAAGTGAGTTGGTCAACATTCCGTTCCATGCTTGAATACAAAGCAAAGTGGTACGGCAAACAGATCGTGGTGGTATCCAAGACGTTTCCCTCCAGTCAACTTTGTTCCCATTGTGGCTACCGTCATAAAGACGTTAAGAATCTTGCATTACGTGAATGGGACTGCCCAAAATGCAAGACATCTCATGATCGAGATTTTAACGCAAGTATGAATCTTCGTAAGGAAGCATTACGATTAACCGCAGGAACGGCGGGGATCGCCTAATCCATAACCGGCGGTTACGCTGGTGTTCTTAGGAATCCCCCACTTCAAGCCACTCGCAAGAGTGCTAAGTGACGGGTAGTTCAAACATCCACGTGTTTTTTTACAATAAGGAAATACCAATAGCAAACGAGATAAGCCAATAGATAAGAAATGAACGTCCAAAATATGTTCCAGCTATTGAAGTAATGGACCATGCCGATTAAAACGCCTATGACCTCGATGATCGTCGTAATCAGGGTGACCACAAAGATCCAGATCCATCGGTTGAGATGGGAACGTTTGATGACGAAAAACAAAAAAGCTGCTAATATCGGGTAGACGCCAAAATACATCGGAAGTGCCGCAACCATCTCAATCTCTCGCTCCGGACTGATCCTCCAGAACTTCAAGTGAAATCCAACTACGTCAAAAGTAAAAGCGACGACTGAAGCGAATGGTCCCATCAACAGAAAAATCTTCAAATCTTTTTTGATCAGGTAGATTCCTGGGATCCAGGGTATGATTAAGCCAACTATCGTGTTCATCCACATCTTAACTCACTCCTTATTACAGGATTGAGTTTAAATCCTCATTTTATACCTACTAGAGGAGCTAGCCAAAAACGCTACTAATGCTTGTACCAGCTTTCATCGAATTCCAATCCTAATGCCTTTCCATATTCAATGGCAAACTCTATAAAATGAGAACCTTTTGCGGTGATCAGGTTGTCATCAACGACTACTGGCTCTTCGATAAAATTCGCTTTGCTGAATGTGCCAAGGAAACGACGTTGTTCTTCAGTCAATCCAGTCGTATACTTTTTCCCATCGAGCAAACCGCTCATTGATAACAAATAGGGTGCACTTGATATAGCACCAATCCACATCTTCTTTTTTTGTAACTTTCTAAGGAAAGCGATAAGTTCCTGGTGTTCGACAAGGTGTCTGAAATCATCGACCCCAGGGAGCGCGATACTGTCGAGTGCACGAACGTCCACCTCATCGATTCGAACATCTGGAACACACCTTAGACCCGCTTCCCCTTTTACCACCTGTTTATCCAACCCGATAAGAACACTCACTTTCTCACCTTGTTTTAAAATCGATAATAGTACGGATAGTTCATATTCACTGAACCTCGGATAAAGCATTATGCCAGTGTACATGACTTCATCCCTCCTCAGATCTATGTATTGAATTCATAGATTCTGCTGATTTTGTCGTCCAATTGGTCCATCTGTACGAATCTTGCTTCCCGGATTATCTCTTTCCCTTCTACATATAAAAGGAGGACAGGCACAGTGAAGATTGATAAATGGCCAGCAATTTCCTCAACATCATCAACATTTACATGGGCCAGTCGGATTTCGGGATACTGGGTCATCATTTCTTTCACTTTAGGAAGCAATGCATGACAGACACTGCAGTTCGTTCGAGAAATGTAGATGAAGCTTAATCGGTTCACTTCTAAAAACTGATCCACCTCTTCAGTCGATTGAAGATCTTTCATTAAACGACGCTCCTTTTTACCTTCGAATGTCATTTATCCTTACTTCTGTGTAGATTTCGATTTTCCTTTTACCCCTATATAGAAATAGGCTTCCCTGAACATCCTTTTTGATGTCGGAAAGCCATATTCTTATCACCTTGATATGTGGTTGTTCTACTTAAACACTTTGTCGAGATTAATTAGAAACTTGTCCAGATAATTAGCGATTCGATAAATCTGATTCTTGTCGTGTTAACTGATTCCGCTACAGACTCAGTTTCGCTTGCAATACTCTTCGACCATTTCTTTTGTTACGTTCTTCCGCTGCGGGACGATGCCTTTTCGTGCAAGATGGTTGATTTCATCTGTCACTTTGTTGATTTCGGTCAATTCTTTTTCAAAAGGTTTTTTCTCTTTACATTTCACAAACGCTTTTTCAATCAATTGTTCACGCTTTAGATCAAGCTTGGAAAAAAGACGTACTCTTTCGTGTTGATCGTTACTATGCTTTGATATATCGTGGTGGACTGACAATGTGATTCCTCCTACTGTTTCTTCTTTTCTTTTTCCATCAACTTTTGGACGTTCTCTTTCGGTGTCCAACAGTTGAAGCGGTAATCGGGTTTCGTTTCATATCCTAGCCTGATACAGAAGTATCGGACTCCGTCATCGCCTTTTTGAACCTCAAAATGGGTACAGGTCGCACAGCAATGGAAACGGCTATCCTTCATGTTTTGCCTCAATGCCACGGTTCATGATGTCCGTTAGGTCACGTCGCGTTTCGATCAACTCATCCAGCTGCTCCTTCGAGGCGAATGCTTCAAGGATACCAGCATAATATTGATCGATTTCTTCGATGAATTGTTGCTTCATGTCATTCATTTCTTTTTCAAGACCTTCCCTATAAAATGCACTGAATTGCTCCGTGTAGGTTTGGACGATCGCTTGCAACAACGGCTGGACTTTTTCAGAGAGTTCCTGGCGCAGGACTTCTCTCCCGTTCCCTTCAAAAAATTGCTTTGGATTTTTGAACTTTTTCAATAAGGGTTCCAGCTCGGCATACGCTTCACCTGGCCATTCCGGTTCAATCGACGGCGTATCGATCGTCATTTCCTCTGATTTCAGCAGCTGGCATGAGCTCCGCTCGGATACATGATTCTCAATCATTTCATGGAAACGATCACGTTGATGGTTAAAATGTTTTTCAATACGCAATGTTGTTGCTCTCAGTTCTTGAGAAAGCTGGAACAGCATCGATTCCAACAATTCATCAAGACATTTTTTCAGCTGGTTCGGCTTCATGTCTTTTGTCAGAACTGACGGATTGAAAGCAACCTTGTATTCGTCATTGAATGTCAGCATCAACCGTTGAACGACGTAATGCAACAGTTCCTTCGTCTCTTGGACCACTGATTTTTTAAAAGGAGAAAGTGAATACGTGTTGATATAGTCAACGGTATCTGTTTTTTCACTTTCTAGCCGCTTCTTTTCCCGTTCTTGATGTTCTTCATCAGATTGGGCATGCTCGATCCATTCCGTCAGACGGTTCAAACCTGCTTTCATCAGTTCATTCGCTTGATTGACGGATACTTCATCCCGTTCCCTGATCGTTGCTGTTTCGAATTCGTTTTCAAAGCAGGCAAAACTCGATTGTTCACCTTCAGCGTCTTCTTTACGCTCCAGCAATGCTTGTTTACTGGATAACGCGTACATGCGCGGAAACCGGATTCCATAGTCGACGAGTTGGTCCGTTACATAATCGACGACTGCTTCACGTTCATCCTCGTCTTTCGCCAAATCCGCGGCGTTGATGACAAAGTACATCTTATCCATAGAGAACGTGTCCTTAACCCTTCCTAATTGGATGAGGAAATCACGGTCAGCCTTTGAAAAAGCATGGTTGTAATAAGTGACGAATACGATCGCATCGGCATTTTTGATGTAATCGAAGGCAACTGACGTGTGGCGGGCATTGATGGAATCAGCCCCTGGCGTATCAACGAGGGTAATCCCTTGCCGCGTCAGTTCACAATCATAGTAAAGCTCGACGGACTCTGTAAAACAAGCCTTTTCCTCTTGAGCCACGAACGATGCAAAATTATCATGTGCTATGATCTGATCGCTGCCAAGATACTCTTCCATCACCGCATAACCCTTTTCTACCGCTTTCAAAAAATTATAATGAGGATCAGGTTTTTCAGTGGTGATCCTATTGATCGTTTCCAGCGCCTCCTCGATTGATCCACAGGTTTCATCAAAACGATGTATGGAATGCCTCAGCTCTTCTACCAGAACCTCAGAAGATTTCATTTCGATTTTGACGGTGCCATGCGGGTATTCTTCTGTCACCGGTAAAATTTTATTGATCGTCGCTGTCGTCGGGTTCGGTGAAACAGGGAGGACTTGATCCTTTAACCAGGCGTTGGCAAAGGAGGATTTACCTGCGCTGAATGCCCCGAACAAGGCGACTGTATACTGCTGGTTTTTAATTTTTTCGGAACGACCCTTCATCCGGCTTGTCAAATCACGTAGCGAGTCCCAACTGGATAACAGTTCGACGGCCTTGTCTAAATGATCTGCCGCTTCCTGCACTTGTGATTTGGAATATTGAGCAGCATTCTCTTCAATTCGATCTTCTGCCGGTAATTTGGCCTGTGCCTTCTGTTCTTCGACCTTCGTCCAAGTGCCAATATCCCCTTGAAGGTTGAAAGACTGCTTCACTTGATCAGACCAGAGCGTAGCCTCAGGTACGTGTTCATCTGAGTGTAGCATTTCGTTCAATTCCTTATGCTCCTGCTTAAAGGCTTGCTGACGTTCATAGGCTTTTTCCGCTTGCGTGTGTTGTTCCGTCAAATCAGCTAGTTTTGCCTTAATCTCTTTCATCTCGGGCTTGATGTGTTCGTTTGCATACGCTGATTTTATCGCCTGGAAAATTTGAACCGCTGTTCGTCTGTATCTTTTTTTCAAGTCATCTTCAACATCGCGATTGTATTGGAGTACATAGGCTTCATTGAACGTAGCGCCTCTTTGCTGCAGTCGCTCGACGTCATCTACAGTAAATCGATGTTCGATTTCGTGTATTTCGTTTTCCAAAACAGGATCATGCACGTTTAACTGTTTGATTTGTTTTTGGAGTTCTTCTTTTATATGCCATTCCAATTCAGCAGTGACTTTTTCATTGACCGCTTCGACATACCGTTCTATACGTGCTGCACGTTCTTCTTCCGTCTTTTTCCGAGCGAACAAGAAGCCAGTCTTGAAATCTTCTTTCATCGCTTCCAAAACCTCACGACCAAGCTCGCGGACTTCATAAGGGGCAATCCGTGCATTATCGATCAGTTTTTTCAAATGATCGGTGAACACTTTCTCCACCTGATCCTTTTGCGCTTCAACTTGTTCTTTTCTTTCTATCAATGCGGCCATTTCTTCCTGATGACCTTCAAGGGTTGAATCCTCTTCAGAGCGATCCGGATATTTCTTTTCCAAATAATCCTCAGTCAATTTAGCTGACATATGATCCAACGTTTGGTGGATGAATTTCTGTTTATTCGCTTTAATTTCTTTCAATTCATCCTGCAACTCTGCCAGCTGGTTGTGTGCATGATCGTCATTTTTAAGCGTCGTAAAATAAGTGCCGCTTGCGTAGACGCCCCACTGTTTGAATGCGTTCATTGTCTGTTCACGATAGTCATCGAAGGAAAGTTCCTCTTCACTATGTTTATCGATCTGATTGATGACAAGATAGACTTTTTTACCCAATTCCTGCATCTCTTTCGTAAAATTAAAGTTGAGTTCTGATTGCACATGATTGTAATCCATCACATACACGATGACATCCGCCATGTGCAGCATGGATTCCGTCGAAACCCTGTGAGCATCATCGACAGAATCAATCCCAGGTGTGTCCATTACGACGGTTTCATCCTCTAAAAAAGGATGATGCTTGAAAATTTCAATCGTCTTGACGTCCTCGCCGTTTTTCGATGCTTTCTTGACCTGGGCGATATCGAGTTCACCAGGATAGGAAACCTTTTTCCCCTGTTGATCTGTTAAGAGGACACGAGGCTCTCCATCCTTGATTGCGACGATATTCGCACTGGTTGGTATCGGGGATGAAGGAAGGAGATCTTCCCCTATCAACCGATTGATCATGCTTGATTTACCGGCTGAAAAATGCCCGCAAAAAGCGATGGTCAATTCGTTTTGTGATGATTTATACGTTAGCTCCTTCACCTTATGTAAAAGAGAAGGTTCTGATTCATTATATTCAAGATACGTATTGAGCCGGTAGAATCGATCGACCCAATGGGTTTTTCCATTTTGTATATTCATAGTCATGTTTACACCTGATTCACGTGGTTTTATCTCTACTTTATCACATTTTGAAACATCTGTGCGTCTCTTAAGATATGTGTTCATCTTTTCGATATAATAGATGATGAGGTCGATGGAATACTACATAAGACACGCTCATATCATCCGACTGGAATTTTTCAGAGAGGAGTACATATGGAAACACATTTTGAACTTATTCTATTATTGTTGGCAATTGCGGCAGGAATTACCGCAATTGCGAAAAAACTTAACAAGCCGTATCCGATCGCGCTCGTAATCATTGGTGCGATCATCGGGGTTTTACCTTATGAAGGACTCGAGGAATTGAAGCATTTTTTTGCTGAAGACGAGATTTTCAGATTCGCGATCATTTCGATCTTTCTCCCCACCCTTTTAGGAGAAGCGACATTGAATCTGCCTTTTGCACATTTACGGGAAAATAAAATGCCGATCCTCGTTCTCGCAGTTGCCGGTACATTGATCACTTTTGTGACAGCAGGCTGGATGACCGCATTCTTCCTAGGCTTGTCCATCCAGGCGGCACTCGTTTTTGCTGCGCTGATGGCACCTACAGATCCAATCAGTGTCCTATCTATTTTCAAGTCGATGGGTGTGAACCACCGATTATCGACCGTCATGGAAGGTGAAAGCCTCGTCAATGACGGCCTTGCAGTCGTCTTGTTCACAATCGCAGCCTATCAATATGACCTGATTCTCGACGCTGGGGCTGCTGGCATCACGCTTGCACTGGGCGAATTTTTCAAAGTTGTGATCGGAGGACTGCTCGTTGGTGGGGCGTTTGGCTATTTCTTCTCCCGTCTCGGTTCTCTCTATGATGATTACCCGTTGGAAATCATCTTTTCGATGCTTTTGTTCTATGGATCATTTTTCGTCGCAGAGGCATTCCATGTATCCGGTGTGATCGCCGTTGTCATAGGTGGCATCATCTACGGAAACTTCGGAAAGCGGGTGGGAATGAGCCCTACAACCAGCTTGAGCATCCGCACGTTCTGGGATGTTGCTTCACTGGTAGCGAACTCGCTCGTATTTTTACTTGTCGGACTAGAAATCACGAGGATCATTGACACAGTCAATTGGCTGCAAGTGTTGATCGCGATCGGCATCGTTTTGCTTGCTAGGAGCATCGCTGTCTATTCGACAGTCAGCTTTGTCCGATCGCTGCCAAATCATTGGAAGCATATTTTCAATTGGGGTGGTTTGAAAGGATCGCTTTCGTTAGCACTTGCCCTAAGCCTGCCGATCGATTTTCCATACCGTGAAGAAATCTTGATGCTCGCTTTCGGTGTCGTCTTCTTCTCCCTTATCGTTCAAGGATTGACGATTAAACCGCTCGTCGGTTTGTTAGGTGAAAAAACGACCAAAGATGAACAGTTGGAGTATGATCGGATTCAGAGCAGGATTTACCGTTATCATTCCGGACGTAAACGATTAGAGGCGATGGCTGAGGAAGGAACCTTATCACCGATCGTATTCGCTCGTCTTTCAAACCAGTATGACGATCAGTTGAAAGAATTGAATGATGATCTTGAAATACTATATGCACGTGAACCTGAGCTTCGCCAGGAATCTACAGCCCGAGCAATTCGTGAAGCCTTATATGCTGAACATGAAGCTCTCGAAATCCTGGAAAATCGTCATATCATCTCTGATGAAGTCACTAAGGAGGAAAAACGCTTCGTCCGTGACCTGCTGGAACGCGAAGAAATGGGTGAACGTGTCGCATTGCACCGTGAAGAAAAAGAAGAAAAGTAAAGAAAACTTGGGCTTTGCCAAGCCTTAGCGCAGGCTGAGCCTTAGTTCCTCGAAAAAGCAATCGCTTTTCCTTCGTGCGGTGTATTGCTTCCGAAGCCACCAGCTTGTGCGCTTATATTGAATAAAGTATTTATACTTTCTTTAAATGTACACACAAAAACCACAAAAGACTTAGAGGAATTTTCTCTAAGTCTTTTTCTTTATATGGACTTATTCAATTTAAGCCCCTTTTTTGAGGAAGATGAATCATTCGTAATACTAACGGACACAGGGGCCTTTATTTGCTCCAAAATCATCAAAAATAATCTACTTTTTAACAAATAGCGTCTCTGGTGTCCGTTAGAATCTCGAAAGTAGCGTTTTCGTCACAGATAACGGCTCTCCTGTCCGTTACTATCAAAAATCCAAGCTATAACCTTGAAAAAGGTATTTTATACTTTCTTTAAGTGCAATAAAAACTACCAGAGTCTATCTAAAAAAATACGCCATATAGATTTCATCTTCATATTCACCGTTTATACAAATCTGATCCTTTTGTGTTCCTTCAATGACAAATCCGTAACGTTCATATAGTTGATGTGCGACCGGGTTGCTCGAAAAGACCGTCAGCCACAGCTTATGGAGACCTTCTTTTTCACACCAATCAAGGGTATACTTCATGATTTTCTTCCCGATCCCAATCCCTTGCACATCTTCTGAAATCCACGTTCTGAATACCCCGCAGTGCCGCTTCATCTTTAGATCTCCCCGCAATACACGGGCGATGCCATGAATGGTTCCATCCACTTCAACTACCGCATACAAATGTCCTTCATTCTCCACTTTTTCAATAAAAGCTGTTTCTTCTGACAGACTGCGGGTTTTCTCCTTCTGTATATATTCCCGGCTTTGTACAATAAATTCCGCAGCCATAATGATATGTTCGGCATCTTGTTTCAATGCTGGTCTGATGACGACTTCTGACCCGTTTTTAGCTTGAAAGCTGTATATATGGGGTTCATGTTTGAGTGACACACCGATTTCCTCCCAATTAATTCGTTAAAAGTAGTGTGTCTCAATCTTGTAGGTCTCATTAATCGTTAGCCATCCATAAGAATACTGTTTTTGGAACCGTTTGGCTGTCACTGACCCAGGATTGTAGAGGACCACCCCATCTACCACCTCATGATAAGGGATGTGGGAGTGCCCGAATATGATAATGTCTGGTTGTTCTCTATCAAAAGTCCTTAATGCTCGTTCCGGAGTGCTTTTTCCTTTCCCGAGATGACCATGGGTGAGTCCGATCGTGACTTCGCCGATCGTAAAGATATCATTAACCGGAAGTCGTTTACATAGGCTTTCGGAATCGACATTCCCATATACCGCTTTGACTGGAGCATACGCCAACAACTCTTCGTAAATGCTTTCACGAATGAAATCTCCAGCATGAATAATGAGATCCGCTTTCTCCAATTCAGAAAGAAAAACTTCTGGAAAGCTCTTCCCAGAAGTTTTTAAATGCGTATCACTAATCAGGAGGATTTTCATCGAACAATCACTTCCTGTCTTAAATGACTTATTTATTTATTCGTTGACGTTGAGATCGATGGGAACGGTTTTGACGGTTACTGTTTGAACGTCCGCCGCCACCGACGTGACGATTTCCACCGCCAGAACGATTACCACCACGATTATATGGACGGCCGCCTTTTCCTTTGCCTTGCTGATATGGACGGCGATTGGACGATTTCTTCTTCGTGTCCAACGGCTTGATTGGCGTGATGTCTACTGGTGTTTTGTCTGGTTCTTTTGTAGAAACCTTCAATGCAGAAGCTACAAGTTCACGTGCATCGTACTTTTCAAGCAATTCATCAGCAACTGCATAATAAGATGAGAGGTCTTCATTATTGATTGCATTGGTTAATTGCTCAGCTGCGAATCGTTGCTGACCTTCCATTGCGTCATCAGTCGTCGGGATCGACAATTGTTCCATGCGTTTCTTTGTGATCTGTTCGATCGTTTTCAAGTGATCGAATTCACGCGAAGTCATGAATGTGATCGCCATTCCTTCTTTTCCAGCACGGCCAGTACGTCCGATACGGTGGACATAGCTTTCCGGATCTTGAGGAATATCGAAGTTGTATACATGGGATACACCACTGATGTCGATTCCACGTGCCGCAACGTCTGTAGCAACGAGAATATCGATGCGGTTCGAACGGAACTTCTTCATGACACGGTCACGTTTTTGTTGCGACAGGTCACCATGGATTCCGTCAGCTGAGTAACCCCTTTTAATAAGAGCATCTGTTACTTCATCGACACGCTTTTTCGTACGTCCGAAAATGATTGCAAGTTCTGGGGCTTGAATGTCCAACAGACGGCAAAGCACATCGAACTTTTCTTTTTCATGGACTTTTACATATCGTTGATCGATTTTCGTTACTGTCATTTCACTTGCTTTCACCTGTACGATAACACGGTCTTGCTTCATGAACTGATCAGCAAGCGTTTTGATCGCTTTCGGCATCGTTGCGGAGAAGAGCATCGTTTGATGTTCTTCTGGAATTTGACCGAGAATCTCTTTGATATCGTCGATGAATCCCATGTTCAGCATTTCGTCCGCTTCATCAAGAACAACTGTGTTCAATTCGCCAAGACGGATTGTCTTACGGTTCAAGTGATCCAATAGACGTCCTGGTGTTCCAACGAGGATTTGCGGGCGTTTCTTCAATGCTTTGATCTGGAAGCCGATATGCTGTCCTCCATAGATTGGAAGTGTGCGGATCCGCTTGTGCTGACCAATTTTGTTCAATTCCTCAGCAACCTGGATCGCAAGTTCGCGTGTCGGTGTCACGATCAACGCTTGAACGCCTGTTTGTTCCTTCTCGATCTTTTCAATCATCGGAATTCCAAATGCTGCTGTCTTACCGGTTCCAGTTTGTGCTTGCCCGATCAAGTCTTTTCCTTCGAGGGCTACTGGAATCGCATCTCGTTGGATGGAAGTTGGTTCTTCGAATCCCATGTCGTTGATCGCTTTTAACGTACGTGTTTCAATTCCTAAATCTTTAAATGTTGTCAATTCATCTAACTCCTTTTTAGATAGAAGGCAACGTTAGCATTGAATATTGATTTCCGGCTCCTTGCTCAAAATCATACTTCATTGGCAAAGAGAGTTATACTCTTAAATGATTTATTCCTCAATTTCGCTCAGAAAACGATCTGAACGAATCAACATTATCATTTAACAGAAATTTTTTAAAATTACTTTCAAGTATTAATCAAGGTGTTTTAACTAACAGTGCCTTAAAATAGATTGAGCTTGGTCCGTATTTTTTTTTTTGACCAGCCCTTGCAGGATGTCCTCGGGGATTGTTCCATTTGTGTCTGCCACTTCTCTATCGGAACAGCCCCATCCCTTCGGCTAATATTGTTGTTGAAAGTGCCCTGCTTTCAAATCGTGTAAAGAAAGCCAATTCCTTTTCATGAATTTACCTTTGACGCCTGAACTCGTTTAAGAAATTCATTATCGAACATTTAAAAGCACTCCCGTGAAATGCCGGAAGTGCCTCATCTCTTTACAAAATAAATATGAGCTGCCGGTTTTTTAATCCAGAATTAAATTTATCATGGACGTATCCGAATTGCAAGGAATCAATTTTTCACACTTTGCAATTTAGTGATTCGTTCATTGAATTTTTCTTGCAATGTACGTGCCACTTTTCCAGGTACACCGGTGCCCATTTGCCTACTGTCAATTGAGATGACTGGCGTCACTTCCATCGTCGTACTTGAAATGATGACTTCTTCTGCATCCATCAATTCTTGTTTATTGAAGGTTTTTTCATGTACTGTAATACCCGCTTCTTCAGCAAGTTCGAGTACAACCTTTCTCGTGATACCATTCAAAATGAAGTTGTTTGCTGGGTGCGTGAAAATTTCACCACCCTTGACGATATATACGTTTGTCGAACTGCCTTCCGTAACGACATCATTGCTGCGTATGAATATTGATTCATCACACTTTGCATCCATCGCTTTTTGTTTGCCGAGGACATTACCAAGAAGATTCAAGCTTTTGATATCACATCTCAGCCACCGAATATCTTCAGTCGTGATTGCTGTGATTCCTTCTCTCATCTTATTCAGCGGCCGTGGAGATTTCCTAGCATAAGCAACAAGGAAAGGTGCTGGCTCTGCTGGAAATTGGTGTGTCCGTTCCGCCACTCCTCTGGTGATTTGTAAATAAACGTGTCCGTCATTTATATCATTAGCCTCTGCTAATTTTTCTAAACGTGTTTTTAACAGCTCGATCGGATATGGAAGTGTCATCTGGATCTCTTTCGCACTACGTTCAAGGCGCTCCAAATGCTCATCCATGCCGAAATACTGCCCATTGTAAATCCGAACAACTTCATATACGCCATCACCAAATTGATACCCTCTATCCTCGATATCGATACTTACTTCTGATTGGTCCTTCAATTGATCCTGAACTAATATCATGAGTTCTCCTCCGCTTTCCTCGGTATAATATTTTTTTCGAATCACAAGCTATACAAAGTGACAAATGAGTTCGTGTAAAAAAGATGTAAAGCCCAAAATATAGATAAAGGTGATCCCATGGATGGAAATTGGCTGTCGATTATCCCTTTCTTATTGGTAATCCCGATCGCTATGATAACAAAACAAGTGCTTCCAGGCATCCTGATTGGATTGATTGCAGGAGCTTATTTGATCAACCCTGCTCCGATCGGTGGTGTCGAAACAATGCTCCAATACCTGGTGACCGCATTGGTAGACAAAAATAACATCAAAATCATCGTATTTCTTTATGTCTTCTCCGGACTTGTCGGTATGATCAAAGTTGCTGGCGGAATCAAAGGTTTTGTCGAAGCTGCCTCTGAACGAGTTGATACAAAAAAGGAAGCTATACTTCTAACATATGTATCAACGATCGGAACATTCAGTGCACCCAGTTTCCGTTTCGTCACCATCGGACCGATCATGCGTGCGTTATTGAAACGAGTGGATATGACAAAAAAAGAATTGGGATTTGTCATCGAAACGACGACTACGCCAATCATCGTCCTTATTCCGATTGCGACAGCTTTTGTCGGGTACATGGTTTCTGTCGTTGAACTTGGACTTCACAACCAGAATTTGAAAGGCGACCCTTACAGTCTGTTCATCCAAAGTATACCTTTCAACTTCTTCGCCATTGCGATCTTCCTTGTGGGGATTTATCTGAGCTTTTTTCACCATTCCTCAGACGGTGCTCAACAACAACCGAACGAAAATGGTTCGGAAGAGGACGATTGGCACAACTGTGATCCTGCTGTATCACTCGATTTGCCATCAAAACCATGGAACTTGTTGCTTCCTTTGATTGCCGTAATCGG
The DNA here is from genome assembly GCF_052246725.1 of Pseudalkalibacillus sp. R45. Classification (NCBI taxonomy): domain Bacteria; kingdom Bacillati; phylum Bacillota; class Bacilli; order Caryophanales; family Fictibacillaceae; genus Pseudalkalibacillus; species Pseudalkalibacillus sp. R45. The sequence goes on from NZ_JBQQCL010000002.1 coordinate 294,192, forward strand.
TTTGACATTAATTTTAACATGGTGGGACGGCCATCAGAAAGGATTTGGCTTTTTCAAAGCATTCATCAAAGCGAACGTGTTGGACGCAATGGTCATCGCACTGCTCATTACGACTTTCCTGACGATCTTTTTCTTCCTTTTTCAAAAATTTGAACTAAAAATGCTTATTGAAAGCTTCGTTTTCGGCGGAAATAATTTGATGTCAGTCATCTTGTTATTATCCGTCATCTGGGGATTGGCTTCTGTTACGGAAGATTTAGGATTTTCGACCTTCATCACCGATCACGCAGGCTGGATCCCTTCAATCCTAGTCCCTCCAATTTTATTTCTTTTTGGGAGTGCTGTTTCGTATTTCATAGGTTCTGCCTGGGGAACATGGGGGATATTGATGCCTCTTGGCATATCGATGGCTGCGATTTCAGGTGTATCTTTACCACTAGTCATTGGAGCCGTTTTCGCAAGCGGAACATTCGGAGCGTTCGCTTCTCCATTAAGTGATGATGTGAATACCCTAAGCCGTATCCTGGGTCTTCAAGTCATGGAATATGCCCGTTTCAAATTGAAGGCAGCCTTGATCGCTGTCGCAATCTCAGCTGCCTGTTATACTGGAATTACATTTATCCTTTAATGTGAGGTTTCTTTCTTTTAGGCTCTTTTCTAAAGGATTGTTGCTTTTGAGTATTTTAAAAAAACAACTTGTGCAAGTTGATTGGAGAGCAAGGTGCGAGACTCCTGCGGGATCAGCGTGCCTACTACCTGAATAATCTCCTCGCAAGGCATGCGACGAGGAAGCTCGCTTCGACAGGACTTTCTTGTAGACGTAGGAGCACAAATGCTTCCTTGAAAAGGAGACTCCTGAGGTCGCAATGCGACGAGTGGGCTCACCGCACGCCCCGCGGAAAGCGAGCATCTGGAGCGGAAATCAACGACTTTCAAGAGCAACAAAGTTTACGAAAACTGCCTTATTTTATCCTTCATCCTCAAGCTGGATGTAATTTTCGATTCTATCAGCCATCTTCAAATATCCTTCTTGATTCGGATGAAGTTTATCGTTGGCGAAAAGCTTCTCACTGCCTTCTTCTATAAAGAGGTCATCGATCGGAACATATAATGTATTATCATTAATTTCTGCGACTGTTTTAGCCGTTGAATTCCAGTCATTGATTACACCGTCAACCTCTTTAATATCCTGAAAGAAGTTGTGGAATGGATTGAACATGCTTACTAAATAAATATTGGCGTTAGGATTCAGTGTACGGATTGTCTGAACAATCACAAATAGATTCTTCCTGTACCTTTGCTGTCCTGTTTCGAACAAATCCATATTGAGGCTGAAAAAATTATATTCGACGATGTTGAGGATATCGTTCCCACCGATTGTAATGAAGACATGGTCCGCTTCTCTGATATGGTCTTGGACTTCTTCTTCATCCATTTTAGCTGCAAGCTTATCACTCGGAAGACCATGGATTCCAAAATTCTTCAGGCTGACCAAATCATCAGAATTTTCCTGGATGTACCTGGCGACTGGTTGGATGTATCCTTCTTTCGTCTTATCGCCGGATCCCTTTGTCAATGAATCCCCAAGCGCAACAATATGGACGTCTTCGATGACCGTTTCGTCCACTGGCTCATCCGTTTCCTTTTGATCATCCTTAGGCTTTTCATCTTTTTTATCCTCATCTTCTGAAGGAGGATCCTCCGTTACCTGTTCATCTTCTCTCGGAAACTCCTCCTCAATTGAAGGGTTCAGTACTGGAGTGGTCTTCGGATTATCTTTATTCAAAAATAAGATCACACCGAATACGATGACCAGTGGTATGAGGATGAACAATATCAATTGTTGTTTTTTCATGTTATCCCCTCTATACGAAACAGTTTTATATCTAAAGTAAGCGTGTTAAATCAATTCCATCTTAACGGGACAGAAATAATATTGCCTAAACTATACGCATCCATCTGCTACTTTTATTTTACATTATTAGTATATGGGGTATATACCCATATAACCTAGTTTACTATACAAATCGACAAAAATTGCAAACCATTTGCAAAGGTTTTAAACCGTTGATAAGGTAGAAAAACGATCATTTGCAATCGAAATCGCTTAATAACAGGAGGAATCGTCATGGAATTTACCATTACACAACCTGCCGTCCAATGGTTTATAAAGGAACTTGACCTTTCAGAAGGCGACAATGTCCGTTTCTTTGCCAGAGTCGGAGGTTGCAGCACCGTCCAGTCCGGCTATTCGCTCGGAATTTCCAAAGAAGAACCGGTAGAAGCCGGAGAAACCTTCGAATCTGACGGCATTACCTTTTTCATTGAAAATAAAGACCTCTGGTACTTCAAAGATCATGATCTTAAAATCAAATACAGCAGGAAATACGATGAAATTTCTTATGACTATACCGAACAAGAATAGCAGGTTCCTGAATTATTTATGATTCCCAAAGCTTAAATCGCTTGATCTGATCGAGTTGATTTTCTGCTTTCAATATTCTTAGTTGTCTGTCTCCGAAAAGATCGTAATGGGGAAAATCGGCGTGATGATCGATCCACTCTGGTTGTAATCCGTATCGTCTTCCCCATGCGATTAACTTTTCAACATTGCAGCACGCAACCTTCGTAACCGTATCACAGTCGGGGAACCGCTCATCAATCCAATAATGGGTCAGAAAGGCAATTTCCTCTTTCCTCGCATTTTCTTTCCACGTTTGCAGTTCTTTTCGGTCGATCCCAAAAGCCATGACAGAATTCCAGCTCCTCTAATCTATCGATTACTCTTTCCTCGAAGTATCTGATGCTTTTTGATAAGCTTCATGCCAATCAGGCAGCACTTTTTCCATTCTGATCGGTTTGAACGTTTCCTTATTGACAAGGACATGGGTCGATGTTCCAGAAATACACAATTTATCAGATTCGTTATAGATTTCATAACCATAAATTGATCGGATCCCATTATAATGCTTGAGCCAGGTCCGGATATCAGCTTTTTCACCATATTTGAACGGTCTCTTATACGAGATGGAGATGTCCGTGACCGGAGCTAGAAATCCGTCTGCTTCCATCTGTGCGTAACTGAAACCTAGATCCTTGATAAATTGGGTTCTGCCAACCTCGAACCATACGAGATAGGTGGCATGATGAACGACACCCATCTGATCGGTTTCTGCATATCTCACTTCGATTTCCGTCTTAGATTGTACCATCGTCGTTCCCCCTATTTATATTCTGTTATCGCCGTTTCGAAATCTTCTTTCGCTAAAACTGTCAATATCGTTTCATCTGTTTCTTGTTCTGTGTTCATGATCCTATCTGCATGGTGCTGGATTGTGTTGTCAATGAAATCCGTTGCAAATCTTCCGTTCCCGCCGATCTTCAGTTGCGGCAATTGCTCACGTAAAAACGGTACAGCTTGCTTATCCCACGTATAGCTGTATTTCTCAGAGTGGCGCCTCATGATCTCAATCAATTCTTCTATGCTGTAATCCTCGAAATGGAAGAACTTTTTGAACCGGGAAGAAAGACCGGGATTACTGTTGAGTAACTTTTCGGTTTCTTTTGGATATCCAGCTAATACGACGACCAGATTTTCATTATGCTTCGTCATCTCTTCAACTAGTGTGTTGATCGCTTCTTTACCGAAATCCATCCCCTGGCCACTGAACAAGGAATAGGCTTCATCGATGAATAGGACGCCGCCTAACGCCTCGCGTACTTTCTTTTTCGTTTTGAGAGCCGTTTGGCCGGTGTAGCCTGCAACAAGATCAGAACGTCCAGCAACAACAAGATGTCCCCTCTTCAGAAAGCCTTTTTTCTTTAAAAGGTTCGCGTAGATCGAAGCTACAGTGGTCTTCCCTGTTCCAGGATTTCCAACAAACACTGAATGAAGCTGGATCGGTACACCTGGCAGTTCCAACTCCCTGCGTTTCTGCTGCACTTCGATAAATGAACTTAATGTTTTCATTTCCTGTTTGATTTTATCAAGACCGACGAGCTCTGAAAGCTGCTCATCCGGATCCTGGTAAAAAGATGGGATATCGATTTTGACATCTTTTTTTTGAATCTGTGTGAAATCCTCTACTGTTGCCTCAGAGTCTGAAGATATACTTGCACCTTTTTGAAAAATCACATCCAGCACCAGATCTCTGACCGTCCTCGCATTTCCAAACGTATCGTCGACGCGTGCATGTTCGATCTTTTCCTCCATGCGGATAAGTGCTTCATGCGTGAACGTATAATCGTTCTCAAAAGCGACTTTCTCAGCGATTTTTAACAATTCCTCGTTGCTGTAATCCGGCAGGTAAATATGATTGCTGTCTGGAAAACGGCTCTGCAAGCCAGGGTTTGAATGAAGAAACTGCCTCATTTCTTCAGGATAACCTGCTAAAATGACCGCGAACTTTCCAGCGTACTCACCGCTTGTCATCGCAGATACGAGTGTATCGATTGCCGTTTGACCGTAGTCGTTTCCAGATGCTCCTTCACGTTTGAGGCTGTAGGCTTCATCAATGAACAAGACGCCACCCAGGGCACGCTGGATGACTTTTAACGTATTCTCTTCTGTTTGTCCGACATAAGCTCCAACTAGCTGTGATCTGTCTACCTCGACCACTTCACTCTTCGGCAGCATCCCAAGGTCAAAATACAGTTTTGCGAGCAAGCGCGCGATTGTCGTCTTTCCTGTACCAGGCTGGCCTGTAAGCACCATGTCCAAGCTGAGCTCATCCTTCATGTGAAAGCCTTGCTTCTGGCGGCTCTTTTGAAATTGCAAAAAACGATAAAGCTTGTACACCCGCTCCTTCACTTCTTCCATTCCAATCATTTCATTCAGCTTCATAAGAGCCGTACTGTGGTTATTCTCCGCTGTATTCTCTTCAAGCCATTTTTCTTGAGTCGTTTCGATTTGATTGATGAGCTGTTTCATCTCATTTTGAAGAGCAGAAGGATGGAATGATCCTGATAATGAGGAACGATACTCCTCTGAGACAAGGATGAGCCGATCCAATGCCTCAAATAGATCCTCCACGTCAGTTTGTTTTTGCTTGGCTGATTTTATTTTTTCCCTGTCACCTAGCACATTGGCAGCAAGGATGCTTTTATCGATCAAATTTTTGATTCGATCCTCTTTTTTCTGAACGCTTTTCGCCATGTCGATGGAATCATCGGCAGCTTTTCGCTTTGCCGGCACATTGTCCGTCTCACGGATACGCGGAAAATGGATCGCTTCAATCCATTCCTGAAGCTCGATTGACGAGGCCTTAGAAATCATTTCATGGACGAGCCAGTCTTCGCCAGCATTTGCTTCCGCCTGTTCAATCCGCTGTTTCATCGCTTCATCAACCACGCCTGTCCGCTCCAGCCTCACTTTTACGATCAATGCATTCAATTGACCGATCAGCTGGGCCATATCATCTGTGGCAGATTCCGCATGACGCTTTTCGACGGTCTGCAGCTTTTTCAACAGGTCGATTTCAGCGTTCGGAGAAAACGTTTTACTAGTCTGAATCTCATGTATTTGTTTTATAATATCATCCATTTCATTTCGGTTCGCATTCATTTTCATTCACCACCTGCTACATACCAATACTACCCATTATATCATATAGACCATGGGTTCTTCCGACTTCGCACTTTTGTCGAATTGAAAAAGCCATCACGTGTAGTGACAGCTTTTTGGCTATTTTTATGATGTTTGCAACATGATCGGTGTCGTGTTTTCAACTGAAAGTTCGCATGCTTCGTTTAAGTTGTTCCAGTAATTTACGATGGATTCATCTGTCTCTTCCATCATCGAAAGTTCCAACCAGCCGAGTTCTTCTAAGAGCCGAACGGATGAACCGATCCATATTTTCTTATCACCGATCGGGATATAAAATGGATTTTCAAATCTGAACGGAAGATAAATCCCTGTATTATTCGGATGTAAGATGATGTGCTGATAGATCGTCCCTTTCGTGAGTTTCGCATAAAGTAACAGGACCCCATCATTCTTTGCGGTTTTTTTCCTGAAATTCTGCAAGGTCTGCATATCACCTAAATCGATGGTTGAAATCGGTGACTCCCAATTAAGCTGTTCTTTAAAAGGGATGAGGTGTCCTAACCGTTGCATATGTATTTCAAGTTTACGGTAAAACGGATCTTTGTCTTCTTTATTTCGTGATACATCTAGTGGTTGTATTATTGCCTGGACTGTCATTACTTCCACTCCTCCCCATTCGTTCAACATAAGTTTCGTAATCGCAAGGTTTTTAGCGTCGGCTTTTTCGACATTTTTTGGCGTTTTATTTAAAAAGTGGTGGGTAGTTGACAGGTGTAACTCAGTTGTATCGTGTCGATGCATGTCGTTTGGTTGATAAATAATCGGAATTGGCCAAGTAGCCGTTTTTCGCCGGAGCACACCCTTCTGTTGCTAATAATTAAGAAATATAGAATCAGCATTCATATTAACCACCTTAAAAAACATTCAAAAATAAAGGCTGTTTTCGCAAACTTTGTTGTTCTTGAAAGTCGTTGATTTCCGCTCCAGGATGCTCGCTTTCCGCGGGGCGTGCGGTGAGCCCACTCGTCGCCTTGCGAAATTGAATGGTCTCACCTGTCCCGCTGATCCCGCAGGAGTCTCGCACCTTGCTCTTCAATCAACTTGCACAAAGTAATTTTTTAAAAATAACTCAAAAGCAACAATCTTTTAGAAAAGAACCAAAATTAAAAAAGCATGCGACGCGGGGTCACATACTTCAACCTTTTGGAGGAGTATAATCAGGTTGTTCATTCGATTTGTTGCTCATTTGTTTACCTTTATTGCCACCAGCTTGTCGCGGCTGTGTTCCGATATGATTCGGCACGAAGTCTTTAGGATGACGTTTCGGATTGCTCATCGATCCAGCCTCCCTTCCTTACTATCCTTCCCAATTCAACTGGGAAAATTGCTTGTAAATAAAGTAAACTTAGATACCTTTTTGTTTTCGCGAATTTCATTTCCTTTCGCAGGCAACTTCAAGCGGAAGCGACCCTCCTGGTTACGTAGGTCACTGGAAAACTGACGAGGAGTCTCTAACCAAACCGCTTCCCGTACACTATCCTCGCTGAAACCAAGTTGCACTTACCTGTTAACGGACACAGGAGACCTTATTTGACCAAAATAATGGAATTTTACAAACTTAACGGACACCAGAGACCTTATTTAGTAAATATCATAGAAAATCAGCCGTTTTGTTCACAAATAACGGCTCTGGTGTCCGTTAACTGCAAGCGGGGTCTCGTCTGGCTCGCTTTTCCCGCAGAAGTGTCGTAAATTTCGCTTCAATCGAACTTAATCAAAACTCAACAATATAAATAGCTAAATACAAAAGAAAAAAAGTAGGACCGTTTCCTACTTTCATCCATTTTTCAAGTGTCTGTTTTCAAGTTTGATTTCAAGGCGTTCCATTGCTTCCTGGTCTTTCAGAAGCTCTTGTTTGTTCGCGTTGACCAGTTCTTTGAACGTCTGTTTGTTGCTTTTACGCATCCCGGATCCTCCTCGCACAAAAATCAATAGTACATTTATTTCCAGATCCTTTCAGGTTTATTCAAATTATCTGAAAGTTTTTAAATTGATTCGAGTGCGTAGAGAGATTATCGCTGTGACGGTCTGAATCCAGCTTCTTGCGCTTCTTCTTCACTGCAGAACATTTCTTCCGGCTTCGTGATCTGATAATATTGCCCGTCAGGCATATGATAGATCTTTTCTCCACTTGAATTGATGTTCCCCTTGATGGTACAAGAAGAATCCTTTTCTTTATCCGGTGATGCGTTTCCCTCTTCTAAAGTCTCCCGATTAAAACCGTCCTCTGTCACATAATTCTCAAGGCTCCAAATTCCGGTTTCTTTTTTCTGTGCGTTTCTTTGGATTTTCTGGAATCGATCGACATATTTCGTGTTAGGCGGAAAAATATAAGCCACCCTGGCAAGGCCTTTTTCAAGAAGCATTTCATTCAACATATTGCCTTCAAGATCATAAGCATAGGCTAAAATACGGCCGTACTTATCACGCTCCGAAACGTCCAGTTCAAGCTCCACACGTTTTCCTGCAAGCTTTTCTTTCATGAACTTGCTTGCTTCTTTTCCAAAAGGTTGGACGGGCTTACTTGGGTGGACTGTTTCTGGCGTATCGACCAATAACAGCCTGATCGTCTCTTCCTTACCTTCAAAATTTACTTTAAAGGTGTCACCATCAACCACTTTCGTCACTTCATAAGTACCATCAGGCGCTGCTTCTGAACACCCAACCAATAGAAAAATAAACAAAATCAAAATGAGTATGTATTTCACATTCTTCAATGCTTCGTTCTCTCCTTATGTATGTAAATAGCAGCCCCGGTTGGAGCTGCTATCTTTTATCTGACTTATGCGTTTTGTAATTTGTTACGAAGAACCATTTGAAGGATTCCGCCGTGACGGTAGTAGTCGATTTCAACTTCACTATCGAAACGTGCGATTACTTCGAATTTCTTCTCGTTTCCTTCTTCATCCGTCGCAGTGACAGTAAGCGTTTGACGAGGTTTAACGTTTTCGTCAATCTCCACTGAAATCGCTTCTTTACCAGTAAGACCTAATGTTTCAGTATTTTCTCCCTCTTTGAATTGAAGTGGGAGAACACCCATCAACACAAGGTTACTGCGGTGAATACGTTCAAAGCTTTCAACGATTACTGTCTGGATGCCAAGGAGGTTCGTTCCTTTTGCAGCCCAGTCACGAGAGCTTCCCATTCCGTAGTCCTTACCTGCAAGTACTGCAAGTCCTGTTCCATCTTGTTGATACTTCATGCATGCATCATAGATGTACATGACTTCTTCAGTTGGCCAGTAAGTTGTCCAGCCACCTTCAGTACCAGGAGCGATCTGGTTGCGGATACGGATGTTCGCGAACGTACCACGCATCATTACTTCATGGTTACCACGACGAGAACCGTAAGAGTTGAACTCAGATGGCTTGACACCGTTATCCATCAAGTACTTACCAGCAGGCGTATCTTTTCCGATTGCACCTGCAGGCGAGATGTGGTCAGTTGTGACAGAATCTCCGAACTTACCAACAACACGTAATCCATTAAGAGCTTCGACTTTTCCTGGCTCTTTAGAAAGACCTTGGAAGAACGGTGGGTTCTGGATGTAAGTCGAATCATCATCCCAGCTGTATAGTTCTTCTTCTGTCGTATCGAGTTCATTCCACTCTTTGTTGTCATCGAATACACGCTCGTATTCCTTCTTGAAGAGTTCCGGCTTGACTGCGTCACTCATTACAGCTTTGATTTCTTCGGTTGTCGGCCATAGATCTTTGAAGTATACGTCGTTTCCGTCTTTATCTTTACCGAATGAATCATTTTCAAGATCGAAGTCCACTGTACCTGCTAATGCATACGCCACTACAAGTGGTGGTGATGCAAGATAGTTCGCTTTTACAAGCGGGTGGATACGCCCTTCGAAGTTACGGTTACCTGAAAGGACAGAAGAAACGACAAGGTCAGCTTCAGCAATGCCTTCTTCAATTTCTTCAGCCAATGGACCAGAGTTACCGATACAAGTCGTACAACCGTAACCGACAAGGTTGAACCCGAGTTTATCCATGTATGGCATAAGTCCAGCTGCTTCAAGGTATCCTGTAACAACTTTTGATCCTGGTGCGAGACTTGTTTTTACGTACTCAGGTACTTCCAATCCTTTTTCAACCGCTTTTTTCGCAATCAATCCGGCACCGAGCATAACACTAGGGTTGGATGTGTTCGTACAACTTGTGATTGCAGCGATTGCAAGATCACCGGTACGCATATTGGAAACTTTTCCGTTTGGATGCTTGATTTCAACTGATTTGTTGATCTCTTCTTTTTCCAAACCGAATCCGCTGTTTCCTGCTGGAGAGACAAGTGCTTTGTTAAAGGATTCTTTCATGTCAGAAAGCGGAATCAGATCCTGTGGACGTTTTGGTCCAGAAAGGTTCGGCTCAAGCTCAGAAAGATTCACTTCAACAACATCTGTGAATTCAGGATCTTTTGTTCCTGGCGTATAGAACATGCCATTCGCTTTCGTATACTTTTCAACGACTTCGATCTGCTCAGGTGAGCGTCCAGTCAATCGAAGATAGTTCAATGTTTCTTCATCAACTGGGAAGAATCCGCAAGTTGCACCGTATTCTGGCGCCATATTGGAAATCGTCGCTCGGTCAGCAAGAGTCATATCTTGCAGACCAGGTCCGAAGAATTCGACGAACTTTCCGACAACGTTCTTCTGACGGAGCACTTGAGTCACTTTAAGTGCAAGGTCAGTTGCAGTCGTTCCGTTCGGCATTTCGCCTGTCAGCTTGACCCCGATGACTTCCGGCACTGGGAAGTATGATGGTTGACCGAGCATTCCTGCTTCCGCTTCGATACCACCGACACCCCAACCGAGTACACCGATACCGTTGATCATTGTGGTATGTGAGTCTGTTCCGACTAGTGAATCAGGGAAAGCAACTAGCTCACCATCTTCTTCATTCGTTGCTACAACTGAAGCTAAGTATTCAAGGTTCACCTGGTGGACGATACCTGTAGCAGGTGGTACGGCACGATAGTTATCGAATGATGTTTGCGCCCAACGCAAGAATTTGTAACGCTCAAGGTTACGTTCGAATTCACGCTTCATGTTGAATTTAAGGGCATCATCTGAACCGTACTTATCAACTTGTACCGAGTGGTCGATGACAAGGTCAACTGGAATTTCCGGATTGATTTTGTCTGGAGTCCCGCCCATATCAGCCATCGCTTTACGTAATGATGCAAGATCGACAACTGCTGGAACACCAGTGAAGTCTTGCAAGATGACACGTGAAGGTTTGAATGGAACATCAATGTCCTTGACGTCCTTCGTTCCCCATTTTGTCAGGTTTTCAATATGTTCTTTGTCGATTACTCTTCCGTCGTATTGACGCAAGACAGATTCAAGAAGCACTTTGATCGAGTATGGCAGTCTGGAAACGTCGCCAACCCCTGCGTTTTCAAGTGCTTTCAAGTCATAATAGTGATACGTTTTTCCATTTGCTTCAAACGTTTTTCTAGCATGATAAACGTCGTTTGTACTCATGCGAAAACCCTCCTTCTCCTAACCATGATACCCTACAAACGGGTATACTGTCGAAAGATTACTGTTTTTGTTTTTAATTGTTTTATCCTTCCTTCATTACTAGTTTAAAGGAAGGCCTTTCATAAGTAAATTCCAATATAGTTATTAAAGTTAATAAGTATTTCTTATGGAACTGTTCATGTATTAGTTTTAGTTATCGTTACAAACTAAACACACATGGAGGTGACATACCGATGGCAAAACCTAAACGAGGGAATAATCAAAAGGAAATCTCCGATGAGCAAGCTGTACAGCAGACAACCCAATTCGATCATGAATATGCCAATGAGCCTTTAACCGAAGCAGAAAGGCAGCATAATAAAAAGCGGAAAAAGAATCAATGATCCTCCGCAAAAAGGGGCTGAACCAATTGGCAAGCCCCTTCCTTATAGGCGTTCATAGAGCACTTTAATATAAGTCTTTCCGTAAATTGTAGAGGTCTTCTTGGTACTGACGAAGCTGCATGCATTGGTGTTCACTGGCGACTTCAAGTGCATTATCAATTTGCTGTAGGGCTTCAGACAACTCTTGTTCGAACTGCTGTTGTTTTGTAGCAAAATCCGGATCTGCTGAACTCTCAAGTGCAGTTCCATTCGATTGGATTGCCTGTTCGTAACCTTGCTGCGCGGCTTGGAATGCTTGTTGTTTATCTTTATGATACGGCATGAGAATTCCTCCTTTTCATAGTCGGTCTGTCATTAATATGAGACACAGGAGTAGGATTTATTCCATCACCCATTATGAATATCATCACCCCACCTCTTCCATACTAAAAATGAATCGAAGACATCGCCAAAACACTGAGGAAGGCTGGACTATATATGAACCTCGCCAGAATCAATCGCCAGTAAAGGAGGGCTTTCAATGACTGAAAGGAACACTTCTAAAGACCAACGGAAAAACGCACCTAAGGGCGAAAATCCTGGACAACCAGAACCGTTGGATGGGTCTAAAAAAGTGAAAAACCGTAATCATACAAGACAAAAACACGGCGGACGGATGTAATGAACAGATAAAGCTGCCGGGGTATAAACAAAAAACCGTATTATAGACCTTCAAGATGGTCTTCTTACGGTTTTTTTACCCCTATTTTTGCAATTTAAACGAAAATTTCGTTGAATATTTTCACCATCTGATCTTGTTCATCGTGCGTCACTGTCCGGAAATCTAAAATGAACTGTTCTTCTTTAATCCTCCCGATGACAGGCGTTTCTGCACCACGTAATTTCGTAAATAATGCCTTACTCGACAGCGATTCATGTTTTACGGATACGACATAAGTCGGGAGTTTGACCTCCGGCATCGTTCCCCCACCGATCATCGAAACACTCTCTTCAAGATTGACCGTTAAGCTTCCAATCGTTCTGACACCTTCAATGAACTGCTTTGCTTGTCCCTGTATTTCTGCAACTGGCTGCAGAATATCCCGTACAGTCGGAATCTCTGCGATACGATCATACTTATAGGCTTGCAACGTTGCTTCTAGCGAAGCCAGGGTGAATTTATCGACACGTAAGACGCGTGCGAGCTGATGCTTTTTCAGCTTTTGGATCAATGAGCTTTTACCAGCAATAACCCCGCATTGAGGTCCACCGAGGAGCTTATCGCCACTGAACGTCACAAGATCGACTCCTGACGCTAACACCTCTTTTACAACCGGTTCCTCCCCAATCCTGTCAGCCATGAAATCATATAAAGCACCGCTGCCCAAGTCCTCATACGTCAAAACATCCTCGTGCTGCTTCGCTAATTCAACGAGTTTTTCTGCGGGAACAGACGCTGTAAATCCGACCACTTTAAAATTACTCGTGTGGACCTTCATAAGCAACGCTGTTTCTTCATCAATCGCATGTTCGTAGTCTTGCACATGCGTTTTATTGGTCGTCCCTACTTCTTTAAGGACTGCCCCGCTTTCCTCCATGATCGAAGACACACGGAACGAACCACCGATTTCCACGAGTTCGCCTCTGGAAACGATAACATTTTTACCAGCAGCAAGCGATCTGAGTACTAGGAAAACTGCTGCCGCATTATTATTAACGACCATCGCCGCTTCGGATCCAGTAATGTCACAAATCAATTCTTCTACCAAATCATGCCTGGAACCTCTAATACCTTCAGTAATGTTATATTCCAGATTCGAGTAATGACGGGCTACTTCTGTCATCTTTTCAATTGCATTTTCACTTAAACGCGACCGTCCTAAGTTCGTATGGATCACCACACCCGTCGCATTGATCACTGGCCGGATTTTATGTACTGCTGGAGAATTCAATCTCTCATTTAGCTGATCATAGATGATATCGACCATTTCTTGCTTTGTTTCACAAGACAGCCGATTTCCAGCTAAAATCTGTTTGCGTAACGCTTCCAACTGTTCCTGGATCATGACCGTAAGACCATTTTGCGTAAGTCCTCCGTTTTCGATCATATCCTGAAAACGGGCATCGGTCTGAATGACATGGACAGCTGGAAGTAAACGTAGTTGTTCCTTCATACGAATGTCCTCCTAACGAAATCGATCCCTGCCTGTGAGGCGAAAGAACACCTCCAGGGCAGGACCCGCGGGAGGTGCTCGGTTATCCGTTCATCTTTTCGATTTCATTAAACAATTTTTCATTATCGGGAAATTCTCCGATATCAAGCTTGGAATACAACTTCTGATCATTGACCGTCACTTCGAATGCCCCGCCAGAGCTCGGGATCAAATCCAGTGAAGTAACGTCTGAACGGAATCGATTAAACAATTCTTCCGCGAAACTCGCGGCTTTCGGCGCGTAGTTTCACTGCATGCAGAATTCCACAGACACTTTATAACTCATCGAAAAACTCCTTTCTTCATCATTGAAAGTGTTTTCAAAACTTTGATATGTTAATTCTAGTATATTATTTCTCATTTCGCAAAAAAGTTGTTTATACTTATAAAAGGAGGTGCTAATGATGAGTAAAGAAGAGAAAATCCGATTGACCACCCTTTCATCTAAAGGTGGCTGAGGATGCAAAATCGGTCCTGAAGACCTGGCGCAAGTCTTGCGTCAATTACCTGAAAGAGAAAAAGACCCTAACCTCCTTGTAGGTTTAGATACATCTGATGATGCGGGAGTCTATAAACTGACAGATGACCTTGCCATCATCCAGACGGTCGATTTTTTCACTCCGATTGTCGATGATCCTTATCAATTCGGACAAATCGCGGCTGCCAATTCCTTGAGTGATGTGTATGCCATGGGCGGAAAACCAACGACAGTGTTGAATATCCTAGGATACCCGATCAAATCACTCGGTCCAGAAATCCTGGCAGAGATTCTAAAAGGAGCTTCTGATAAAGTCCACGAGTCTGGTGCCGTGATAGCTGGTGGCCATTCAATCGATGATAATGAGCCAAAATTCGGACTTTCCGTCACAGGAATCGCCCACCCGGATAAAATCTTTAAAAATGTTGGGGCACAAGCCGGTGACGCTCTGGTTTTGACAAAGCCGATCGGGGTCGGAATCCAGACAACGGCAATCAAGAGTGAACGCTTGACGGATGAACAGCTTGAACGCGTCACGACAACAATGGCAACCCTTAATAAAACAGCCGCTGAAGAGTTAGCTGAATTCCACCCAAATGCAGTAACGGATGTCACTGGTTTCGGACTATTGGGACATGCTTCAGAAATGGCTCGGGGAAGCAATGTGTCGATGCACATCCAATACGGCAAGGTTCCTATCCTCGAAGGTACGATGGAACTCGCAGAGGCTGGCGTAGTCCCAGGCGGTACGAAAGCGAATCATCGCTGGATTGCAGATGATGTGGAGTATGATGGGGTGAACGAACTTCACCAATGGATCCTTTGTGATGCTGTCACGTCAGGTGGCTTGTTGATCAGTATGCCTGAAGCGGAAGCAAAACTGTACGTGGAACGAATGAAAGAAAAAGGTGTAGAAGCGACCTCCATCATTGGAGAAGTGACTGAAAAGCAAAAACGATATTTATATGCGAGCAAATAAGATTGAAGAAAAGGATGGCTTAGTTGAGTCATCCTTTTTCGTTTGCACCGATATGCCCGATAAATTCCACATTTGCACCGATAACACTCTTCCTGCCCGCCACTGAGCATTCATATCCCTACTCCTCCAATGATACTGACCATATTCCTTAGTTTTTCAATCGGATATATACATTTAAATATTCTGATAAAATTTTAAAAAAAGACTTGAACTTCACTCTGATTTGATGTAAGTTTAGTTTCAAAATTGAATAATCGAATTTCTTATCCAGAGAGGTAGAGGGAATGGCCCGATGACACCTCAGCAACCATCAACACGTTTTCACGTTGAAAAGGTGCTAATTCCAGCAGGTTCTATGAACTTGTAAAGATAAGAAGAATGACACTACATACAAAAGTCTTCTTCTTAAGAAGGCTTTTTTCTTTTTTTTCAGGCGTTTTACAACTAAGGAGGATTATTAATGTACACATTCGAAACGAAACTAGCCCAGATCGGAAACCGCAGTGAGAGCCTCACAGGAACAGTCAATCCACCTGTATATTTCTCAACTGCATACCGGCATGATGGAATCGGTCAATCATCCGATTATGATTATATCCGGACAGGAAATCCAACACGAAAGATTCTTGAAGAGACCATCGCCGACCTAGAAGGCGGTGATCAGGGGTTCGCCTGCAGCTCCGGGATGTCTGCAATCCTGACATTGCTCTCGTTGTTCCAGTCAGGGGATGAATTCATTGTTTGTAAAGATTTATATGGCGGAACTTACCGGCTCTTTGAAAAAGGTTTCCGTAAATGGGGGCTTAACTGCAAGTATGTCGATACGGTAGACCCCGCAGCGATTGACCATGCGATCACAGACAAAACGAAAGCGATTTTCATCGAGACGCCGACCAATCCGCTTATGGAAGAGACAGATATACCAACCGTTGCTGCAATTGCAAAAGAACATGGATTATTGCTCATTGTCGACAACACCTTCTACACACCTCTATTGCAACAGCCGATTGAGCATGGGGCGGATATCGTCATCCATAGTGCCACCAAATATTTGGGGGGTCATAATGATGTCCTTGCTGGCTTGATCGTCGCAAAAGGAAAAGAACTGTGCGATGCGCTGGCAGACCACCATAATGCGGCAGGTGCTGTGTTGAGTCCATTCGATTCCTGGTTGTTGATGAGAGGGATGAAAACATTATCTTTACGCATGGAAAGACATCAGGTAAACGCGCAGCGTATCGCAGACTACTTGTCGACACACGAAGCTGTCCCCGATGTGCTTTACCCCGGTCGAGGCGGAATGCTTTCTTTCCGGATCATCGACGAATCCTGTGTCGATCCGCTTTTACAATCACTGTCACTGATATCCTTTGCGGAGAGCCTGGGCGGTGTCGAAAGCTTCATCACCTACCCTGCTACCCAGACACATGCAGATGTACCGGAAGAAATCCGCACGAAAAACGGTGTCTGTAACAGGCTGCTCCGGTTTTCTGTCGGAATAGAAGATGCCGATGATCTCATTAAAGACTTAGAGCAATCACTAACAAAAGCATGTACGGAGGTTTTAACATGAGTCACCAAAATAAACTATCATTTGAAACGAAGCTCCTTCACAATGACCATAAAATCGATCCGGCAACAGGCTCGGTCAGTGTTCCGATCCACCCTTCTTCTACCTACCACCAGTTCGATATCGACGAGTTCGGAAAATACGATTACAGTCGTTCATTGAATCCGACAAGGGAGGCATTGGAAGAAACGATCGCCTCGTTGGAAGAAGGCTCAAGAGGTTTCGCTTTCGCATCTGGAATGTCTGCGATCTCAACCGCTTTCCTCCTTTTGTCGCAAGGTGACCACGTTCTCATCTCGGAAGATGTATATGGCGGCACCTATCGTATGGTAACAGAGGTCCTGTCAAGATACGGAATTGACCATACATTTGTGGACATGACCGACCTTTCAGAGGTTGAAAAGCAGATTCGTCCAAATACGAAAGTTATTTATGTAGAGACACCTTCGAATCCGCTGCTGAAGGTTACAGACATCGAATCCATCGCAAAGCTGGCAAAACAAGCAGGCGCTCTTACTTTCGTTGATAATACGTTTTTGACACCAGCCATACAAAAGCCTTTGGCACTTGGAGCCGATGTTGTATTGCATAGTGCGACTAAATTCCTGTCAGGCCATAGTGATGTCGTAGCCGGTCTTGCCGTCGTTAAAGATGAGGCGATTGGAGATAAATTGGCATTCTTGCAAAACTCATTCGGCGCAGTCCTTGGAGCTCAAGATTCATGGCTCGTCCTCCGCGGACTGAAAACACTTCATGTAAGACTTGAAAAATCGATGGAATCTGCTGAAAAAATCGCACGTCATCTCCAAGGACATCAATTAGTAAAGCACGTCTATTATCCTGGACTTTCAGATCACAATGGGTATCACTTGCAAAATCACCAGGCAACTGGCGCTGGAGCTGTCCTTTCTTTTGAGCTTGAAAATGAACAAGTTTTACGGTCATTCGTCAAAAAGGTGCAACTGCCTGTATTTGCCGTTAGTCTCGGGGCTGTGGAATCAATCCTCTCCTATCCCGCAAAAATGTCACATGCTGCAATGCCAGAAGTGGAACGGAGACGGAGAGGAATCACGAATTCGTTGTTACGATTATCCGTCGGTCTTGAACATCCAGATGACCTCATCCAGGATATTGAGACAGCACTGGAACACCAGGTCAACATCGCAGCAACACCAGGCTTTTGAATTAGAAAATCAACATTTCATTTCACAATACCTTCTTAATAACATAGAAACGCCAGTGATTTCGTATGCGAAACCACTGGCGTTTAATATGAGTGGAAATTATTTAATCGGGACTTGTTTCCCTTATTCATCATAAATCCGGCTGAGCCACTCTTCGGATACGCCATCTGGTGAGCCATCATAGATCAGCTTTCCGTCCTTTAAGGCGAGTACTCTTGTCGCATACCGTTTGGCTAGTGTCACATCATGGACATTGATGAGTGTAACGAGCTCATGTTTCTTATGGATTCGCTGGATGAGATTAAAGATACGATTCGCTGTCCCTGGATCGAGACTTGCGACAGGTTCATCTCCAAGAAACACTTTCGGCTTCTGAAGCAATGCGCGAGCTATGGCTACACGCTGCTTTTGCCCTCCACTTAAATGTTCGACTCTTTTATACTGATGATCTGTCAATTCCACACTGCTTATTGCCCTGAGTGCTTCTTCCTTTTCCACTTTTGAAAAATAACCGATCAAATTTTTCCAATCGTTTCGTTTTCCGAATGTACCCGTGAGCACATTTTGCATAACAGATAGACGAGGAATGAGGTTGAAATGCTGAAAAATCATCCCCATGTTTGTGCGTACTTTCCTTAGGGCTGGTTCGTTAAACTTGGTGATCTCTTCTCCTAGAAAGTAGACTCTTCCTCCTGTTGGCATGTGCAAGCCATTCAAACATCGGATCATCGTCGACTTTCCTGCCCCGCTTTTCCCTAATACACAAACGAATTCCCCAGGATTCAACTCCAGATTGAAATCAGCCAATGCATCCTTATTCGAACCTCGATATCGGACAGTTACATGTTCAAGTTTGATAATCGGCTCCTTATCCATCAAATCACCTTTTCCCTGATTTTGCTGCCTGCGAAGTCCACAATAACCACCATGATCATGATCAGAAGCACATCGATCGCAACAGACGAATACGCGAATACTTTAAAATGATTGAACAACTGCTGCCCGATACCTCCCCCACCGATGAAGCCCAAAATGAGAGACGTCCGGATCGCTACTTCGAACCTGTAGAAATAATGCGATAATACATTCGGCCAGATTTGCGGGAGAATCGAGAAGACATTCGCAATCCAACCTGTGGCACCAACAGATTTCATCGCTTCTTGCGGCCCGACTTCCGCTGCTTCGATCAGTTCCGAAATCAGTTTTCCGAGCACACCGATATTATGAAGGATGATTGCAAGGACGGCTGGAAATGGCCCTAATCCCAATGCTGTCAAAAAGACCAGACCAAAGACGATTTCAGGTACCGATCTCAAGAAACTTAGACTGATACGGAAAAAGCCATATAAAAAAGGCGAACGGCTCGTGTTCCGAGCCGCCGCGAATGCTAGTGGCAATGCAAAAACGAGTCCAAGGAAACTTCCCAGGAATGCCATGGCCAATGTATCAAGACTCTCCATGATCATCCTCGGTAAAATTTCCATATTCATCGGGAACCAACCAGACAAAAAGTCAATCATATTCCAAAAATCCTTGAATTTTGCCAGATCAAATTCTGTTGCGCGCATACTCAGCTGGATGACTACGATGAGTCCTATCACAATATATAAGTGGCGCCTCTTGAACCAAGCCATGAAATCTACTCCTCTATAACTCCTTGCTTAATTGCTGCTTTACGGATACTTTCATAATCTTCGTTGCTTGCCTCGGTGAAACCAGAAGCTCCGAATGCATCCAAGATTTCTTCATCTTCTATTCCAACGAAAACCTCTTGCAGCTTCTTTTTTGTTTCTTCATCCATTCCTTTGTTGACAGCCCATGGGTATTGGAACAGCTTGTCAGATTCCCAAATGACTTTCAATTGATCACCATCGACTGTCCCAGCTTCAACGAGTTGATTGTAGATCGCACTGTCAACCGCTCCAGCAGTCACTTGTTTGTTCTGCACTGCTAAGGATGTTGCGTCATGTGAGCCAGTGAATCGTACTGTTTTGAATTCGTGGTTGTCTTTATCGGTATAAACGTTACGATCTTTCAATTCGATGCTAGGAATCAACGAGCCTGAAGTCGAGTTCGGGTCACCAAACGCGAAATCGACCTCTTTACTTTCTTTCAACAGGTCTTCCAGAGACTCATAGGGATTGTCGTTATGGGTGATGATGTAAGAATGATAAAACGGTTCACCATCAACGAGTTGTGTAATGATGGCCTCAGCTCCACTCTTTTCATGGGCGATGACATACGTCAATGGTCCGAAAAACGCCATATCAATCTTTTCGTAGTTCATTGCTTCGACTACCCCGTTGTAGTCAGGGTATGTATCGATTTTGACTTCTCGGTCCAGTTCCTTAGATAGTTTTTCCTGGAGCTTATCCATCGCGCCTTGCATTTCACCTTCTGTTTGGGAAGGGATGACGCCGATGGTCAGTTCTTCACCCTTTTGATCCGATCCTTCATCGCTACCGCCACATGCTGCAAGAACGGCTAAAAGAAAGACTATAACCATTGCAAATGATTTTTTCATAGTTGTTCACCTCTTATGGATTGATAAAGTACTTGATATTGCTGCATTTCTTTCTCAAGGGAAAATTCATTCAGCATCCGATCCCTGCCCTTTTTTGACAGTTGTTCATAGAGGTTTTCATCCTTGATCAGCTGTAAAAATTGCCCCTTGAACTGCGTCGGATTTTCAAAAATAAAGCCATTGTTCCCGTGATCGATCAAGCTTTCATTCCCCGAATTTTTCCTTGCGATGACCGGTTTCCCATGATATAGGGCTTCCATCAGTGCAATCGGCTGTCCTTCAGATTTCGACGTATTGATGACCACATCTGCCCATTCATATAAAGCTGACATTGATGCGAACGGAACACTTCCTATATATCTAAACCATGGATGCTTGTTTTCATAGTGCCTGACAAGATCTGTTTCTTCTTTTTCAAGAGGTTCACCTGCAATGACAAATTCCAGATCAGGGTAGTTGAGGGTCAATGATTCAACTTCGTCCATAACATAGAAAACATCCTTTACCTTCCGAATGCCAGATGGCAAAAGAATTCTAGGGCGACCATTAGGTAAATGGATATCCAATGATTCCTTTTTCTCTGGAATCCAGATACTCTGAGGCACCACCTCAACCCTGTCTCTGAGTTCAGGGTAGGTTGCGATGACCTTCTCTGCAGCTTCCACTGTAAAAACGGTTATAAAGGAAGCGTTCAATAATAAGTCTTTTGAAATTGGATGATCCATCTTTTCATTTACATCAGTCCCGCCGGAAGTGACAATATAAGGTTTTTCTAAGCTTACCCTTTCTTGCTGCATCCACTTCGAGAACCTGTCGAAATGTAAAATATGAAAGAGGTCACAAGACTCCATTTTCTCCTGAGCCGCCTGAGCCCAATTCTCCTCTTCATATGCGAAAACCTCGACAGGAAATCCCAGCTCACGGAGCCCTTGCACAATCCTTCGAGCCGTAATTGAATTACCGCGCTGACTATGGAGATAAGGACTCAAAAATCCTATCTTCGTTTCATTGGTTGTCTGTGAGGTATTTCTCAAGCTTATGATTCACCCACTTCCTTTGATCATCAACACGGAGTGTCATACCTAAAGCATCTACTTTTTCAAGGAAAAGGATGCAGTATTTGCGTGACAGTTTAAGGATCGCCTTCGCATCCTGTACAGTAAAAGACTCTGAACTCGTTCCATCACGCAATGCAATCAGCGCTCTATCAAACACTTCTCGGTGGACGAAAGTTCCGTCTTCGAGCGTCATAGCTTGTCCTGTCTCAATCAGATAACGCTCCAATTCTTCGAAATAGTTTTGAGGAATGCTCTGTTGGTTGAACATTTCCTCTAATCCTTCGTGTTTGAATCCCGCCTCTTTCAATTGCTGTATAACATTTTGCAGCCGTTTTTCCCACTGTTTTGGAAAAGAAGGCGTATGTCGACCCTGTTTTAAGTAATGGCCGATTTTTACAATTGATTCCATTTTCATTGATTCAGATAGCGCAAATTCGACAAGTACTCCAGGGTAAAGAATCTTTAATTCCTGTACGACCTCGGCTTTCCCAGGCCCGATCCTCATAGGGAACTTAACGTGATAGTCTGCTAGCAAGCCTTCCAGCCGGTTTCTAGCTGAATCTACCTCATCGGATAACGCAACCAGATCGGTATCGATATTGACAACGATGTCCTGTTTTTTCATTTCTTCAACCGTTCGTTCTGTATCTTTTTCAGGCTCCCCAATCTCCTTACTTAAAGCGGGGATCGTTGCAGCTTTCATTGTCTCAAGCGCACGAGTAATCCGCTCCTCGCTTGTGCCTTCCATTTTCTTTTGAAGCATATCGATCGTTACTGATCCGAATTTATACTTTTCACCGAAAGGATCAAGAACCCATCCACCTCCGATCGTTTCTACAGGAGATGGTCTACGGAGAATGAACCGGTCCCCTCTCAATACCGATAATTCTTCATCTAATCGAACCTGACAAAGAATGTTCATGTTATCGCTCTCACGCAATTCATTCCGGTCAAAAAAGACAATTGTCCCCATCACTTCAGACGTTCCGGTATGAAGCTTCACTCTGGACCGTTGCTTGAGGTCATAATCAAGTTGACGATGAACATCGAGAACGAGATCGATCGTCTTCGAAGGACTTAAGGAACGATTTGTCGTCAACTGATCGCCACGCGCAATCTCTTTTGAAGAAACCCCTCCGATGTTGATCGCGGCACGCTGACCCGCCATTGCATGTTGGACTGTTTGTTTGTGGACCTGGAGCTGGCGGACCCTGACCTTTTCATTCCGAGGTAAAAGGATTACCTCATCTCCTTCATGTACGGTCCCTTCAAAAACCGTTCCACGTACGATTGCTCCTTTTCCTTTTAAAGTGAAAGCCTGATCGATCGGCATCCGGAAGTTTGAGGAAGAATCCCTTTGCTTCACTTTGGGTAATTGTTCAATAATCCCCTTCTTAAGTTCTTCAAGTCCTTCTTTCGCCAAACTGTCTACAAAAAACATGGGAGCTTTTGCGAAAGTTCCTGCTGTAAATTCACTGCGGATGTCGTCTTCTACAAGGCTAAGCATTTCAGGGTCTACTTTGCTGGTTTTCGTGACAGCGATGACGGCATGTTCAATCCCAAGGTAACTTAAAATTTCCGCATGCTCTCTTGTCTGCGGCATGACTCCTTCATCTGCTGCTACGACGAGAATGACAAAGTCAATCCCGGCAACACCAGCAATCATCTGCCGGATAAACCGTTCGTGGCCAGGAACATCGATGATGGACACCTGAAAGCCTTCCCCTAAATCAAAAGGCGCATAGCCCAGCTCAATGGAAATATTCCGTTCTTTTTCTTCCTTTAAACGATCGGTATCGATATTCGTCAATGCTTTTGTCAACGACGTTTTACCGTGATCGATATGTCCCGCCATACCAATTGTAAAATATGTATCGGCCATGCAATTCACCTACTGCTTTAGATTCTTATTCTACTTTATCGACTCAAGGGTAGAGAAGCAAGAATTTCCTCTTGTTCTGATTGAGTTACTCGGGAATACACTATGTAAAGAAATAAACTAGACCATCTTTTCAGCTGCTTTCTTTTTTTCAATATATCTGTAGATGGTCGCTCGGCTCAGTCCTGTTTCCTTTACAATATCGCGCATCGTATAATCACCGGAACAATACATATCATACGCCTTTTCTTTAAGATCAATATTCATTTCAGATCTCCCAAGCTTCACCCCTTTTTCACGTGCGTTATCAATCCCTGATCGAATCCGTTCACTATGGACCTCCCGTTCGAAATCAGCAAATATATCAATCCAGTTGAAAACAGACTCTCCATTTTCTGAAGAAGTATCGATGTTTTGTGTAAGCGAAATCAAATCGATTCCACGTTCTTTCAATTCGTCCGTTATGGATTGGAGATCCTGGATACTCCTGGCGAGTCGATCCAACTTCATGACAACCACGATATCGCCTTCCCTTGCATAATCGAGCATTGCCTTCAAACCAGAACGTTCGATGTTACTATTTGAACGATCGTCGGTGAATACCTTATCACATCCAAATTCCTCGAGCACCTCCACCTGTTCCTCAAGCGCATCATTCCGTGCTGCTACTCTTGCGTACCCAAGCTTCGCCATATCTCTGCTCCTTTCAAATCATCGATTATGTTACTTCTATGATATAACAAAACAGTGATGTTTCATAATTGTGTATCATTTTAAAATATTAATGAGATATATTTTTGATACACCCATAATAATGATGGTTCTTTGTGCCTATAAATGTATCATAAAAATAAGTTAATGATACATTTAGGGGAGGAGTGGATAACTGGGGATAACTGGGGATAACTATATTTCAATTGTGACAAAAGGATTTGTCGTATCAAAATATTCAGATTTTGATACGGAGGATAAACAGTGGAAAACTCTGGACAACTGGGGATAATTTTGTAACGTTTTCGTTACATGGGAAATCGTTACATTTATTGGTGTTTTTGAGACGATCTGTACTTTCGTGGATAACTCACCGGATTGGGGATAACTATATTTCAGAATTATTACACAAATTCTGTTCGCTTTTCGACATAAAGCGGCATAATTTATATCGGCCTCCATATTAACAAAGTTGAGTAAATTTTTCATTAATGATTTAAAAATCCATTGATTGATTTCTACGAAATTCACTCCCTTTCCGCGGGCAAACGAAAAGCGGATTTGCGCCGAGTAACTGCAGGCGCAGGACATACTTGTACAGGATGTACTGACTTCGACGTTCACCACAGGACGTGGTGGTATTTAGTCGAAGGTCATTATATACTCGAAGATCTTAATTCGCTGCGGCGTCTCGCCTGGCTCGCTTTCCCCGCAGGAGTGTCGCGAATTTCGCTTGAAATCATTTTTTGACTTGAAAAAGTTTAGCTAACAACAGAACTGATCTTCTGGTCAAACATCTTCTGTTTAAGCGTTTTGAATCTATGAAATACAGATCCTATAGGAAGAACAATTTACGTTTCAATGTATCTTCCCCTCCCCTACCAACTGTTGCTTAGGAGGTAAATGACTTCGATCAATGAAATTTAAAAAAATCGTCATTTCGACAAATGGTGACTATAGTCCGCAATGTTTTTTGTTACTGATTATAAGAAAAACCATAGGATTTGATATTTTGTCGAAGTCTCTATATAATTAATTCCTGTGAGAAAGATGGGGCTGGTTGTACACCTGGTGAGTGCCTGGGTCTTCAAAACCCTGAGGGAGGCGCGTGCCGTCTCCGGTGGGTTCGATTCCCACACAGTCCCGCCAAAATACATATAGAAAGACTTGCGCCATATTAGACGCAAGTCTTTTTCATTTCTATTAAACTGTTTTTGGAGTTAGGTCATAGCAGCGGTTGTAGATCCATTTGTAGCTTTCTTCGTTCAACTTACGTGGGTTACCGACTGTTTGTGGGTCTTTCATTGCTTCCTTTGCAAGGCGCGGGATCATGTCCTCTGGTACACCTTGCTCTTTCAATGTTGGAATATCCATTTCTTCTACAAGCTTGTAACTTTCGTTGACGGCTGCTTTCGCTGCTTCGTTTTCGGTCATGCCGTGTGTATTCACGCCCATTGCTTTTGCAATACGAGAGAACTTGGCTGGGTTCCCTTTCCAGTTGTATTCCATAACTGGTCCAAGCATTGTCGCTACACATTGGCCGTGTGCTACCGGTACGATTCCACCAAGTGTTTGTGCCATTGCGTGCGCTGCACCTGCAGATTCGCTACCGTAAGAAAGTCCAGCAAGCATTGCCGCTTGTGCCATACCGTAACGTGCTTCAACGTCTTCAGGGTTTGCATATGCACGACGGATGTAGGTTGCTACATACTCGATTGCGAGAAGTGCGACTGCATCTGTAATCGGTTGTGCATAATGCATTGTGTAACACTCGATTGCGTGAGATAGTGCATCAACTCCAGTCATTGCTGTTACATGCGGTGGCATGGATACATGCAATTCTGGATCGATGATTGTCATGTGTGCTGCAATCAATGGTCCGCCAGTATTGAACTTGAATTCGCGGTCTTCATCAGTGATGACTGCCCATTGCGTTACTTCTGAACCAGTTCCAGCAGTTGTCGGAATCGTAGTCAGTGGCGGGATTCGTTTAGTTAAAGGCTTCTTCCCTTCCGCTGCTTCATATTCAAGGACAGATTCACCGTGTACGACTTCTACTCCAATTGCCTTCGCTGTATCCATAGAGCTTCCTCCACCAACTGCAACCAATCCTTCACAGCCTTCTTCTGTGAAGACTTTCGAACCTTCGTTGACGATTCGTACTGGAGGGTTCGGTTCTACTTTATTGAATACGACGATTTCGATACCAGCAGCTTCTAGAGAATCTGTAACAGGCTTCGTCACACCAGCAGAGTAGATACCAGGGTCTGTGACTAGCAATACCTTTGAAACGCCTAGGTTCTTCACTTCTTCCCCAGCATGCTTGATTGCACCGATTCCGTGCTTGATGACTGTTGGAATTTCGAATGTATGAAAGTTATTCATGTGTTCAATGTTCATATTTAATGCCATGATTAAATTCCTCCTCTATTTTTTATCTCAGAAGCTATCTTGTTCAGTTATCCTTGAAAGAATTTTTTCATTTCTCGGGTATTCTGTTTAATTCTTAGGATAATCTGTTCACTTCTCGAGATATTCTGTTCACTTCCTAAGATAATCTGTTCACTTCTCAGATTAATCTGTTCACTACTGCTTTTATCCTTTGAACCAGTTGATTGGTTCTGGTTTATGGTTTTCGAAGATGTGTTTCACTTCTGTATATTCTTCTAATCCTTGTTTACCGAGTTCTCGTCCGATACCGGATTGTTTGTAGCCACCCCATGGTGCCTGTGCGAAATATGGGTGGAAATCGTTGATCCAAACTGTACCGAGACGAAGCTTGCTTGCAACACGTTCAGCCTTTTTCGAATCCGTCGTAAAGACTGCCCCTGCAAGACCGTAAGTCGTACTGTTTGCGCGCTTTACCACTTCTTCTTCTGTTTTGAAACGCTCTACAGTCAGTACTGGACCGAAAATTTCTTCCTGAACAATTCTCATATCGTTTTCACATTCAGTAAAGATAGTAGGCAAGTAGAAGAATCCCTCTTGCAATTCAGGATCCTCCGGGCGTTGTCCTCCGACAACCAGCTTCGCGCCCTCTTCTTTTCCGATTTCAACATACTTTTCAACTTTTGCACGGTGTTCTGCAGAAATCAGTGGTCCGGATTCAGTCGCTTCATCAAACCCGTTGCCCAGTTTGATTTTTGCTGCGCGTTCCACGAGCGCATCGACAAATTTGTCATGAATAGAATCTTCGACCAGCAATCTAGATCCTGCGGAGCATACTTGGCCAGCATGAAAATAGACTGCATTAAGCGCCTGATCCACTGCAGTATCAAAATCTGCATCAGCAAAGACAATGTTCGGATTCTTCCCGCCAAGTTCAAATGCGAGTTTTTTCATATTGCCAGACGCCGCATTCATGATCTTACGCCCTGTTTCAATTCCACCAGTGAACGAGACGAGATCGACATCATGGTTTTCAGCCATTTCTTGTCCAACTGTCGCTCCAGCACCTAGAACAAGATTGACGACCCCGTTTGGAAAACCGACTTCTTCCATGATTTCAGTGATCTTGATCGTAGTGAGTGGTGTAATTTCACTCGGCTTTATAACAATCGTGTTTCCTGCTGCTAATGCAGGTGCGATTTTCCATGAAGCTTGTAACAAAGGATAGTTCCAAGGTGAAATTTGCGAACATACACCGACAGGTTCGCGAACCATTTTACTAGAAGAATCCGGAATTGGAGATTCAATGATCTCTCCGCCGTCTTTATCTGCTAAGCCTGCGAAATATCGGAAGACTTCTGTAATGTCGTCCATATCTGCAAGACTTTCCGTCAACGTCTTACCTGTATCAAGACTTTCTAATCGAGCAAGTTCATCTTTTTGCTCTTGGATTTTCTCAGCAATCTGAAACAGTTTATATCCGCGTTCATTGGCCGGAGTAGTTACCCACTCTCCTTCATCAAATGCAAAACGCGCAGCTTCAATTGCTTTGACCGCGTCACGACGCTCACCTTCAGTAACCAACGCAACGACTTCCTGATTGAAAGGATTAATGATTTCTCTTATTTCTGCAGATTCGGAATCAATCCACTTTCCGTTTATGAACATCTGTAGGTGTTTCATGGAATCCCTCCTCGTTTATTTTGTTAAATTTTTATTTAACGTTTTGAACAATTTTAATGCTAACAAAGATTATTTTTCCTTGCAAATGCAAAAGCTTAAAAAAATCCTGATTTTTTTGAAGTTGATATTATATATATAAGTAGGTTTTTCGCAAAATCTTTTCACAAAAAAGTTCGATTGGCAATGTTCCCAGGAAAATGATGTTCTGTGATTTGACTTTATCTCTGAGACCTGTATCATAATGAATGTAAAATTTATATTGAACGTTTTTTACAGACTTTATCAATCTTTTCATTAAAAGGGTGATCTAGTGGACAAGGAAAAGCAGTTGGACGTATTGGAAAGCGCTCGGAATAACGTTGTCCGTTCCATTGCAGAAACAATGGACCTTTATGGGGTGACTCCATCTGTCGGGAAACTCTATGGAACGATGTATTTCCGCAATAAATCAATGTCATTGGATGAAATGAAAGATGAATTAGGAATGAGTAAGCCTAGTATGAGTACGGCGGTCAAATCGTTACAGGAAATTGATATGATCAAAAAAACGTGGGTGAAAGGTTCCCGCAGAGATCAATACGTATCTGAAAAAGATTTCTTCAAGCTGTTCATCCAATATTTTTGCAAGATGTGGGAGCGTGAGGTGAAAATAAACCTCGACGCGATTGAAGAAACCCGGAAAGAACTCAATACGCTTTTATCTCAACCTGATTTAGATGAAGAAGTGCGAGAGGAAGCGGAATATAGTCTATCACTTTTAAGAGAGTCGAAAAAATATTACTTCTGGTTATCTGATCTCGTAACAAACTTCCGCTCAGGGGAAATATTCGATTTGGTCCCTATCCCCGAGTTGGATGAGGAATAGAATGGATTTATCCTAAAGAAGGAGGTGAAGCTGACAGTTTGTTTGAATCTCCCTGAGTAGAGGGACTCGAACATACTTTTAAAATAAAACTTACAAGATTATACAACAGGAGGAGATGCACGTTTTGCCACAGCAAACAACAGAACAAACAAACTCGAAACGTAACATGTGGATTTTTCTCGGAATTGTCGTAGCAGCTTTCATTTATATCATCGCAACGAACGATGGCATCAATTGGGGCGGCTTTATTTCCATGCTGGTCTTTTATGGCATCGTCTATTATATCGGTGCTGTCCTTGCGAAAAAGAAATCGGATACCATTTCAGACATGATGATTGCAAAACGTTCGATGCCGCTATGGATCGCAATGTTCACAATGGCCGCGACGTGGGTCGGCGGCGGTTATATAGCTGGTACCGCTGAATACACCTATTCTGATGGGCTCGTTTGGGTCCAGGCACCATGGGGGTATGCGTTGAGTCTGATCATCGGCGGTATTTTTTATGCCCGTAAAATGAGACGTTATCAATTTATGACGATGCTCGATCCGATCGAAATGAGATTCGGTAAGAAAACAGCAGGGCTCTTATATATTCCAGCTTTACTTGGAGAAATTTTCTGGAGTGGAGCGATACTTACAGCTCTTGGCACGACTTTCGGTACGATTTTGGGCCTTGATTTCAAAACGTCCATCATACTGTCAGCTGCAATCGCGATTGCTTACACTGTTGTCGGCGGTATGTGGTCTGTCGCTTTAACGGACGTAATCCAGATGTTATTCATCATGATCGGACTCTTCGTCGTCGTCCCATTTGCTTTTGGGAATGTCGGCGGTTTCACTGATACAGTTGCCAATTATAAAGAAGAAATGGCGGGTTATTTCAGTCTCTTCCCTCCATTGAACGGGTGGACAGATCCCGCCTGGGGCAATTGGTATTGGAACTGGTGGGACTATGCGTTGCTGCTTGTGTTCGGAGGAATTCCATGGCAAGTGTACTTTCAACGCGTACTATCAGCTAAAACAGAGAAAACGGCGATGTGGCTTTCGATTTCAGCAGGGTTCATTTGTATCATTGCTGCAATACCGGCAGTATTCATTGGTATGATCGGACTTAACGCTGATTGGACAAGTTTCGGTGCTAGTGAACCGGAAAATGCCGCGATGGTTTTACCATATGTCTTGAACTTCTTGACACCTGAAGTGATTGGGGCGATCGGACTTGGTGCGATTGCTGCAGCCGTCATGTCCTCAATGGACTCATCAATCCTCTCAGCCTCAAGTATGGCTGCGTGGAATGTGTATCGACCTTTGATCAAGCCGAAAGCGACTGGTGAAGACCTGAAGAAGATCATTAAGCGCTCGATCATCATGGTCGGTATCGCTGCAACGATCATTGCATTGAATGTCAAGAGTGTCTATGCATTATGGTATTTATGCGCAGATTTAGTCTATGTCATATTGTTCCCACAGCTTACGATGGCTCTCTTCTTCAAAGGAGCGAACAAATATGGCGCCATCGCTGGATTTATCGTTTCACTAATCCTTCGGATAGGTGGAGGCGAACCAGTCTTGCACCTGCCTACATGGATTCCGTATCCGATGATAGAAGACGGCGTTGTCCTCTTCCCGTTCAGAACATTAGCGATGGTATCTGGTCTCATTACGATTTTCGTAGTTTCAAAGTTAACGAGAAAACTGTGTGAGCCGATGCCATTGAAGATGCCTGAGGAAAGAGAAAAGCCGTATGCAGCCTCATAATGGGGAGTTTAAAAGGGATGGCCTTTATGAAGGCTATCCCTTTTTGTATACATTTTGATGGGAGGGAATATGAACTTATTTTTTCTCTAACCATTGGGTATACCTTAACTGTTCGATTGTGGCCTGTCCAATTCCAAACATAGCTGCTTTCAACTCGAATTCAATCCGTTCGAATTGTTCTATCATCTTCTCACGATCATCTCCTACAGATAATGGCAATAATGCACGACCGAAGCCGACCAGATCAGCTCCTATTGCGATTGCTTTCGCGGCTTCTACTCCATTCTGCATACCGCCGCTCGAAATAACCTTTGCATTCAGTCCACATTTTTTAATATCTTCTAGACAAGTCGCAGTCGGATTTCCCCAATCACGAAACGCGTCAGCAGCTTGATAACGTTTAGGATCCTGGTTACGATATTTTTCGACTTGGATCCAAGAAGTTCCTCCGGCACCAGCCACATCAATGAAAGCGACACCTGTTTCCACAAGGCGTTTAGCCGTATGTCCATCAATTCCCATCCCGACTTCCTTAATGCCTACAGGAACTTCCATTGCATTAATCACAGATTCCATTTTTTTAAGCAAGCCGGTGAAATTCGTATCTCCTTCCGGTTGAAAGACCTCCTGTAACGAGTTCAGATGTAAGACGAGACCATCCGCTTCAATTAAATCGACTGCTCGCCTGCATTCTTCAACACCGAATCCATAATTCAGTTGGACTGCACCAAGATTGGCAAGTATGGCTGCAGTCGGGGCAAACTTACGGATTTGGAAAGATTCTAGTACACCTTCATTCTCAATAGCAGCCCTCATCGATCCGACTCCGATTGCCCATCCTTTTTCTTCTGCTATTTCCGCTAATTTTTCGTTGATCCTCTTAGCTTTATCGGTACCACCCGTCATCGAACTTACTAAAAAAGGAGCATTCAATTTCTTATTTAAAAACGATGTTGATAAGTCAACAGCTTCAAAATCGAGCTCAGGGAGTGGATTGTGCCGAAAGCGATATTGATCAAATCCATTCGTATTTTCATTTTGAACAGGTTTAGTTAAGGCAATATCGATATGTTCATCTTTTCTTCTCGTTGTTTGATCCTTCATGTTATCCTCCATGGGTCTCCTCCCTTCTATTCTATATATTTATCTTTCACTGTTTTATTGAAACTTATTTAGATTACATAATGTTTTTATGGTCTATTTATTCTTTCTCATAATTTTGATGATGCTTGATTTCATATTTTAAGTGCCTGTATAATGATGAAAGAATAGCACGATACACAGGGGTGGCAAAATGTTAGAAGGTTGGTTTGCATGGTTCATCGTCTTCTGGACGCTCTTTTTGATCGCGATGTTTGCAATCGGTGGATATTTCATGTTCCGCAAATTTCTTAAAAGGCTTCCGAAAGAAGACGGTATGTCCATCTTAGATTGGCAGGATCATTATATAAAAGAAACAAAGCACATGTGGTCACCCGAACAGAAACAGTTACTCAATGAACTCGTCGAGCCTGTTCCTGAGCTTTTCCGAGACATTGCCAGAGATAAAATCGCCGGTAAAATAGGTGAGTTGGCTCTTCAGGAAAATGTAAAAACGATCGATCAAGATCTGATCATACGTGGTTACATCATTGCAACACCGAAGCGGGATCACAAATTCCTGGTTAAGAAATTAGACCAGAAAAACATCGACATGGCACCATATAAACAATTATTAGGCTAACTAAAAGGCTGATCCGCTGGATCAGCCTTTTTCAATGAATTGCTTGTAGTTTTTTGAATTTGAGGTACATTGCGATACGCCAGGGCGCCAGCATACCGAATGCTAGTATGAAGAATAATCCGCTTGTCTCTTCTATTGAAATATATTGGCCAAGATATAGCTTCAGGACGATTCGAAATAACAATAATCCGAGCAGAATATATACGAAAACTTTCGATCTTTTCAAATAAATCGCATCGGATCTGCGCTCAAATGAGGAAGTCCGGATCAACAGAAAAGAAAATATTATTCCGACAACAAATGCTTCCAGTGCTTCTCCCCATGGTACACGTGTGGGAGGATAAAGGAACATCAAAAAGCCTGTAGACATGAACAAGGGTGGTAATATTATTTTCCTGATGGTTGCCGGCTTCCGTGCCGCTTTCATTCTTATGTACAAGGCGACACACGCCATAAATAAAGCAAGAATACTACTTATGATTACCCACACACTACGTACTTCCCTTCCCCAAAAGCCTATCCACGATCCTCTGCAATCGTAAGGATGATTGTCATCGTCACACCAATGACCGTAAGATATACACCTAAATCAAACAGAACTGCAGTTGCAAGTTCCCTCTCACCTAATAACGGGAGGTGGAAATGACCAAACGTGTGACTTAAAAACGGCTGTCCGAATATAAAAGACCCTATTCCTGTTGCGAATGCAATCAGTAAGCCAGCAGCAATGAAGTAACGGAAATTTACTCTAAGGACTTTTTCCATCGTCTTTAAACCGAATGAAATATACAATAGGATGAATGCCCCTGCCGCCATCAATCCTCCGATGAATCCACCACCTGGCGCATTATGTCCTGCTAAGAACAAATTGACTGAAAATGCTAATATGACGAAGACGATGATTGTCGACGTTGTCTTAAGAATAATATCATTTGATCGCATTTTTCCATTTCTATCCCTTCTATATATGTATGGATTATCGATTGAGCATTTGAAACTTTAGTATTCCCTTTAACGATATAAAGAAAACTTAGCAAAGCCAAGCCTTAGCGCAGGCTGAGCTTTAGTTGCCCTTATATTGAAGAAAGTATTTATACTTTCTTTAAGTGTAACAAACAACAAAACCAGGTCAAATTAAAAGGGGGACCGCATACATCGGTGGTCACCCCTACCTTCCTTTTAAAAACCATAGAATCCATTGAAAAAGCGATTAGCAAGGAAGGAGGTCAGTTTTGTCATCCAATCGAAATAGAGGAACACGCCCATGAATATCATGATGGCCCCGCCTGCTTGCATCACTCTTCTGCTGTGCCGTTTGATCCAAGTCATCTGTCCCATGAAGAAGGACATGACGAAGAATGGAATTGAAAAACCGAGCACATAAGCTACCATATAAAACATCGCTTGCCCAGGGTTGGTAGCCGCTAAATAGATGACTCCAGATAGGATCGGTCCGGTGCACGGTGTCCATCCTGCTGCAAATCCCATGCCAATTCCAATTGAACCAAGGTATCCGGCAGGTCGTTTTTGAAACTTGAACCGTCGTTCTTTCATCAAAAAGTCTGGTTTGAATACACCTAAAACGACTAAACCGAAAAGGAATATCAAAATCGCACCGATTTGCCGGATCATATCTTTATATTGGAAAAAGAATGTTCCGAACCATGATGTACTTAGACCCAGGAAAATGAAAATACTTGAAAAACCTACGAGAAAAAGTGCGGTATGGAGTATTGCCCGTTTTCTGAGCATCCCCTTTTCTTCTTTCAGTTCATGAACCGAAACACCGGTGATATATGACAAAAATGCTGGATATAACGGAAGGCAGCATGGTGAAATGAAAGATAAGAATCCAGCACCTAATGCCAAAAATACATTAATATCAGCGGCCATTACCTCAACCCCTCGTCCGCTATTGAAGAATCTACTTTAAGTCTACTCTGTTGAATTGACAGGTTCAACTGGTGCACCAAGGTATTCTTCAAGTGTCAGATTTTGTTCATAAATGGCTTTAGCATGTTCCTTGCCGACATAGCGTAAATGCCAAGGTTCATATTGATAGCCGGTGACTCCTTCTTTCCCCTTCGGATAACGGACGATAAAGCCATATTTATGGGCATTGTCCTTCACCCATTTGCCTGCTGTCGTTTCACCAAATTCTTCAATTAAGCCAAAATCAACTTCTGGAGACGTCACATCCATGGTCAACCCTGTCTGATGTTCACTCTGACCAGCTTGCGCGCTATATTTGTTTGCTTCCTCATGACCATTCTTCTCTGCATTTGAAGCGAAGATTGATTTTTGAGTGGAATATGAACGATATCCGGATTGAGCTAATAATGGAATTCCGTCTGTTTCCGCTTGAGCAAACATTTCTTCAATCGCCTCTGCAGCAACCTCCTGCATCTGCTTTTTAGGATGATCCTCTTCGAAAGTGAATGGAATTTCCGGAACTGTCAATGTTTCAGGAATAAAGTCCTCAGGCAGGTTCCGTTCTTTGTTGACTAAGACCAATGGATCCATCACATTCGTAACGATTTTTTCACCATCTGCATTTACGGTGACCGTTTCTTCAGGAGAAGGAAGCTCCGGACCTTTGTCAGCTTCTTTCTCTTCTTCATCAGTATTTTGATCACTTTGATCATCTTGTTCCGGCTCTTTTGCATCGTCCTCTTTCTCTCCGGAAGGTTGTTCAGATGGCTGTTCTTCGGTCTGATCCTTTTTCTCAAAAGGATTCGGGATGGAAGAACAACCTGATAATAATAAAGATAGACTTGTAAAACTTATTAAAATCGTACGTATTTTCATGGTTTCACACCTTTATGTCTTCAATTCTGTTTTTTCATCATTGTTCGCAGGCTTAGAAGAAATGCGATACTCACGCCCATCAATATCATCTTTCCAAGCATATTCCATTCTAGCACCTGAGTGACTGCTAAAGCTTCTAATAGTAGTGCAGGAAACTTCCCCAAGGTGCTGGCTGCAAAAAATGTCCATATGGAAACAATGCCGATTGCAGAGAAAAACGTTACCACACCTGATGGCATGAAGGGCATGAGCCTGAGGCCAAAAATAAATAAGAATGCTTTCTTCCCTTCCAGCTCAATCAATCTCTTAGCTTTTGAATAGCGTTCCAGTTTTGTCCGGGTAAATTTCCTGAATCCTTTCCGATACAAAAGGAAGGCTAAGAGAGCACCTGCTGCCTCCCCTGCAAAGGAGATGGCAGTACCCCAAAAGAATCCGAAAAAATAAAGATTTGCAGCCGTCAAAAAATAACTCGGAAGAAAACCAGAAATCGCAATCAATATATTCAATGTAACACTGATCAGAACAGCAAGATGAGGGTAATCTCGAAACAGACTGATGATTGTATCTCCCATTACCCTCTCTCCTCACATCATGATTGATTCATTCATTTTATTAGACGTATCTTATACCCTTCTTGTTTCATACCAATTCATAGATCAACAATATGAATGATGTTGAAGCTTTTGAATCATATTCTTCACTTTCTCTAAGCCATCTTCAAGATTTTCGATAGCTAAATCAATGCCAGGTGAACAATATTGATGCGCAGTGAAATTGTATTTTGGATCATAATAGGATTTTAACAAAGCTCGGACTACATTTTCATAATCTTTAACATGAAAGGAAAGCAGCATCCTCTCATACACCTCAGAATCGAGTCGTTTCTTCAATAGGTGCAAAGCCTCCCCGATCTGATCATGAAACAGCTCTGGCTGATAAGTTTCACAAATCGATTGGACTCGGCTTTCTAATGGATAATGAATATGGAGCCGCTTCCCTTCTTCTTTTCCTCTTAAAATCCAGTCTGGTACAATCACCCGGCCGATCCGTTTACTCTCAGACTCGATAATGAAATACGGTTGTTGGTCGATTTGTTCGAGACGCCGGAATAAGTCACGATCGAACATTTTTTGTGAACGACCTTCGTTCCCGATTTCTCCGAAAATGGAGCCTCGATGTCCTGCCAGTCTTTCAAGGTTGATGACAGGATAGCCTTCCTCCTGAAGGATTTCCAATATGTCTGTCTTTCTGGTCCCCGTCAATCCTTCAAGCACGATGAACGGTTTCGGAGTTTCAGAATATTGTTCTAACTTAGCCGTAATATATTGGCGGTAGGAGCGGATCCCGCCGATCAGCTGACAGCAATCAAGACCCATCAGCTTCATGACTGAGGCAAAACTGTTGCTTCTCATACCGCCGCGAGCACAATAGATCAAGTATGGCTTGCTATCTGAATCAGCTAAGCCTTTCAATCGTTCAACCATTTGAGGGAGCTTCGGTGAAACAATGGAGAGACCGAGCATTTTCGCTTCTTCCTTTCCGATCTGCTTGTAGGTGGTCCCAACTTCCTCCCGCTCTTCATTGCTGAAAATCGGCACATTGGTCGCTCCTTCGATATGGAACTCTTGAAACTCCTTCGGTGATCGGACATCGATTATATGAAAATCTGCTAGATTGATCGATTCAATAGGAACAACTGGTACTGACCTGATTTCTGACATGCTATCAATCCCTTTTCTGACTATTCAAATCGTACCTTCATCGATTTATATTCGTCAAGGTATATACAACTTAATTCATGAATTAGACATTACTATTCACAGTATAACCGATAGATTTTCATTTAAAAAAGCACTCATCAATTTGAGTGCTTGTCCACCATCTATTTCATTTGTTTCTGCATTGCTTGCATCATCTGATTTATCTTCTTCTGGGATGGTTTTTGTCCCATCTGCATCATCATCACGCGTAACATGTTTTCGTTAATCGGTGGATTCTTCTTAAGATAACTCATCATATATTTGCGGGCAATAAAAAAGCCAAGCGCAGCACCAGCGAGCAACGCAACAAAGCCCACAACAAAATACATCCAATCCATGCTAAAACTTCTCCCTTCTGGTTGTCTAGAACTAGTGTACTATAAATTCCATTTCAAACTCAATATTTGGACTGCAATTTTTTAAAAGAATTGGATTTGTTTTTCTTAACTATGGTTTTCGGCATTCACTTAAAGTCGAGAACATCGAAGAAGATTTGACTCTATCAAAAAACGTCAAATGTTGATAAAAGTGAAAAAATGTACATATATCTTGAGAAATGTTTAATAAACTGGGAAAAGAAATGTACATAAATCGAATATGTTCAATAAACACTCACCTTAGATGTAGTGGGCTTGCTTGATCGGACTCAGCCATCCGATACTGTTCCCTTCCAAATCGACTGCTAGAAAGGAGCTCTCGATTCTCCGCAAATGCTCGAATACCAATGTTTCGGCTTCAAAACTCCCGGTTGAAATAAGCGACAGTTTCCTCCCCTTATTCGTCACGACAGCCCTGCTGCCTGTTGAATAGATAGTCAACTGCTGCTTTTCCTTCTTCATTTTGAATCCTTTTTGCATTGAATCAATCTTATTCATATGGTAATCAAACACGTGAAACGGAATCGATCGGGTAATATATTTATATTGTCGATCAATGATTTCAACTAATGATGGAACAGGACGAGAAGCCTCAACAAAAAAATGATAAAGAACCTGTTCCCGACCAAAATAATGAAAAGCGACTTCTTTTTCGATCAAGTAAATATCATAGTTTCGCACCGATATTCACTCCTATTTCCAGACTTGTCCATCTAGTATATCGAAGCGCAGGAAAAAGTGGTGTCAATCGGTGTAGGTTGTCAATGACTAGTTTTGTCGAATACCTGGAGATTACTTTTTGTAAATGCAAAAAACACCAGGCGTTTAGTGACCTGGTGTTCATCATTTGAATAAATTTAGTTGTTCAATAATGCTTTCACTTTTGCAACAACTTTTTCAACTGTAAAACCATATTCCTTGATGACTCTGTCACCAGGGGCAGAAGCTCCGAATCGGTCGATTGCAAGGACATCCCCTTCATCTCCGGTGTATTTGTGCCAGCCGTGAGATGCTCCCATTTCGATTGCAAGACGTTTCTTGATCGCTTTAGGTATGACGCTATCTTTATAATCTTGTGGCTGTTCCTCAAATCGATCCCATGATGGCATGCTTACAACAGAAACATTGATTCCTTCCTGTTCAAGCGCTTCTTTCGCTTCGACTGCAAGAGATACCTCTGAACCTGTAGCAAGTAACAGCACATCAGCTGGTCCTTCCGTAGCAGGTTCTACCACATATGCCCCTTTACGTACTCCATCTTCGTTAGAACCTTTCAATGTAGGAACGCCTTGTCTTGTCAATACGAGTGCAGTAGGATTCGACTGACTCTCAAGTGCAATTTTCCATGCTGCCACGGCTTCGTTACCGTCAGCAGGTCGGATGATGCTAAGATTAGGCATCGCACGTAAAGAAGAAAGCTGCTCAACTGGTTCGTGGGTAGGTCCGTCTTCACCAACCGCGATGGAATCGTGAGTCAGTACATATGTCACAGGAAGTCCCATCAAGGCAGAGAGTCTCATAGCAGGGCGAAGATAATCTGAGAATACGAAGAATGTACCACCATATACCTTCAAGCCTCCATGCAACTGCATACCGTTAAGTGCAGCTGCCATAGCAAATTCACGGACACCGAACCAGATATTACGGCCACTGTAGTCGTTACGTGAGAATGTTCCTTTGTCTTTCATCATCGTTTTGTTCGAGCCAGCGAGATCTGCAGAACCGCCGAAGAAATTGGGTACGCGGTTAGCAATTGCATTCAGCGCTTCACCAGATGATGCACGTGTTGCAAGCTTGTCTTCTCCAGCAACATATTGCGGAAGCTCAGCATCCCATCCTTCAGGCAATTCTCCTTTAATCGCTTTCGATAATTGACCTGCTAGCTCAGGGTGTTTCTGTTGATACGCTTCAAACAATTCATTCCATTG
Organism: Pseudalkalibacillus sp. R45; assembly: GCF_052246725.1. Lineage (NCBI taxonomy): Bacteria > Bacillati > Bacillota > Bacilli > Caryophanales > Fictibacillaceae > Pseudalkalibacillus > Pseudalkalibacillus sp. R45. The sequence goes on from NZ_JBQQCL010000002.1 coordinate 333,540, forward strand.
TTGTTCCTTTTGAGCACCTTTTTCTTGAAGTTGACTGAAGTGGTCTCTCACTTCATTCGGAACATGAAAATCTTCTTCAAATGTCCACTTGTACGCTTCCTTTGTCAATTTGATTTCATCTGTTCCAAGCGGTGCACCGTGAGAAGCAGATTTTCCGGATTTATTCGGTGAACCGTGACCGATGACTGTTTTCACTTCAATCAAAGTAGGACGGTCCGTGTTGGCTCTAGCTTCAGCAATTGCTTTGTCCAATGTGTCAAAATCAGTTCCTTCTTCTACGTAGATTACTTGCCAGCCGTAAGCTTCAAAACGATCTTTAACACTTTCAGAGAAGGACATGTGAAGGTCACCATCGAGAGAAATATCGTTGGAATCATACATGACGATCAAACGACCAAGACGCAGATGCCCTGCAAGAGATGCAGCTTCCGCTGATACACCTTCCATCAAATCACCATCACCACAGATGCTGTAGGTATAGTGATCAACAACATTGAAATCATCACGATTGTATGTAGCAGCCAAATGACGTTCTGCCATCGCCATACCAACGGCCATTGCAACTCCTTGACCTAGTGGTCCTGTAGTTGCTTCAACACCTGGTGTATCTCCGTATTCAGGATGTCCTGGTGTCTTGCTCCCCCATTGTCGGAAGTTCTTCAAATCTTCTAATGATACGTCGTATCCGAAAAGATGCAGCAGACTATATAAAAGCATGGAACCGTGACCAGCTGATAACACAAAACGGTCTCTATTGAACCAATCAGGGTTTAATGGGTTATGGTTCATATGCTTACTCCATAATGCATAAGCCATCGGCGCAGCGCCCATTGGCATACCTGGATGTCCAGAATTTGCTTTTTCTACGCTATCGATGGACAAAGTACGAATTGTATTGATTGATAATTGCTCAATTGAAGTTGACACGACGATTCATCCTTTCTTGTTACACCTTTATTCTTTCATTCCTTTTCCATGATATACTCTCTAATCAAAATTCACAAGACTCGGGGTCATTCGTCATAAAAATTCAAAATTGTACGGATTTTAAACAAAGCTATCTTTGAGATTTGTTATTCTAAAAGGCTCTTTTCTAAAAGATTGCTGCTTTTGAGTTAGTTTTAAATACTCAACTTGTGCAAGTTGATTGGAGAGCAAGGTGCGAGACTCCTCGAAATTGAAAATCGCATTTTCTTCGTGCGATGTAACGCTGCCGAAGCTTTCCTTGTCCTGCGGGGTCAGCGTGCCTACTACCTGAATAATCTCCTCGCAAGGCATGCGACGAGGAAGCTCGCTTCGACAGGACTTTCTTGTAGACGCAGGAGCACAAATGCTTCCTTGAAAAGGAGACTCCTGAGGTCGCAAGGCAATGAGTGGGCTCACCGCACGCCCCGCGGAAAGCGAGCATCCTGGAGCGGAATTCAACGGCTCTTAAAGAAAACTTGGCGAGACCAAGCCTTTTGTAGGTCGAGCCTTAGTTGCCCTTATACTGAAGAAAGTATTTTATACTTTCTTTAAGTGCAAGAGCAACCAAGTTTGCGAAAACAGCCTTCTAAAATGTTGATTTTTTCAGCAGAACACAGGGTTTCATAATCAAGTCATAGTATAGCATGCAAAACAAAAATGCCTCTACCATCTGTTATGGTACAGGCATTTCTTTAAGTATCTTCAATTAAGCTATACTCGGTAATTCAATTTGGAAATGATCAGTGGAATCATCATAGTCCATTTTCATTTCTTCTACAAACCAAACTTCATGAGGTCTAACAAAAAAGCGGATTCCATCAACTTCCTGTACGTAATCATCGTCCATTGGCAGGCCACGTTCTACACCAATACATAGTCCTGATTCACTTCCTGCATATCGGCAGAATAGTTGAAGTGCATCCCCGTTTTCCAATCCCATTTCTTGTCTGTACATTTCCACTACTGGACTTGTAATTGAGAACATCAGTTCATCCACTCCCTCAGCTGTTGTTATATAACAGTATATCAAAAACTAGAACTGATGCAATACAAAAACAAGCCTAATTTGAACTCTTTTTCAAATCAGGCTTGTTTATTAGTGATAACGCTTCTTTTCATTTTTTAATTTGTCAGGGGTGACGTCATTTCCTTCAGGATCAACAACCTTTATCGAGCGTAATTGATTCTTGAAACCACCGCGGAATGCTTTCAAATATTCTTTTCGCAATTTTTGTTGTTCTTCCTGTTCTTTCTTATTTAAACCTTCGTTCTTTGCTTTTCGTGCAAGTTCATTGATCCGATCTATTTTTTGTTTCGATAGCATTGCCATACTCCTTTTACAAGACTTGATTATTTTATTCTAACGTATTTCCAATCATATTTCTAATCATCTGTCCGGTCACTATTGTTCTGATGATCCTGGTAACGCCTATGTACTGTAGCTTTTGAGACATCATAGCCAAATCCTTGTAAAGTCGTGGCAATCTCCTGGAACGTCAAATCCAAGTTTCTAAGACGAACAATTTCTTCGGTTGGGATCTCTTTCTTATCACGTCCGCCTTGATTCAAGTTAGATAGATTCTTTTCAGGTCGATATCCACCCTCAACAGCGCGCTTCATACCTCTCTTTATCTTAGCGTTATGAAGTTTTCGCTGGTAATCTTCAACTAAACTTACGATTTCAAGAACCATCGAGTCAGCCTCTGTCAATTGGAGTTCGCCCTGTTCACTGATTGTAAAACATTTCACTCCATACTTACCTAGAGTATGAAGAATCGCGATTTTCGCACTTCCTCTTCCGATTCTTGTTTCATCCTGGACAAGGAGGACATCTATTTTTTCATCCTTTGCAAGATCTAAAACTTGCAGCATCCCTTCACGATCAACATCATATCCACTCTTCATTTCATGGATCGATTCAACGACCGTGAAGTTAAAATGATCGGCTAATTGATTCAGTTCAGCTTCCTGACGTTCAAGTGAGGATGCCTGTGTTTCCTTTTCAGTACTTACCCTGCAATAAATGAGTGCTCTCATAATATGTTCCCTTCACAGTGTATTACTTGGATGCAAGTTGATTCTTGTCCGCTTCAACCGGAATGACGACTGTGTCTCCTGGCTGCAGCTTTTCCGCCTTCACTCCATTCGTGCTTTCGACCCACTTGACGAAAGCATCTGTTGTAAAGGTGTGGTTCTCTTTGAACTTCGTTGATAATTCCCAGAGAGTATCACCTTCCTCAATCTTAACATCTATGTAATTCTCTGTTGTATCAGATTTTGCGTTCACAAAAGAATATGTGCCCATGATCATCCCTACAGCTATCAATACAATAACAAAAGACCAACCGTTCTGCCTGTTTGTTTTTTTCACCTTAAAAACCTCCGATACGAATACTTGTTCTCATTTGTTGATTTCATTGTATTAAGAACGTTTGTTCCTGTCAACAGTTTTTTCTCGAACTTATGTTTGTGTTTTTGTCGAACAAGTGATATACTTAATGCAATAATTGAGGAGAAAAGAGGTGGACAGAATGAAACTATCACGCCGTCAACAAGATATACTTAATTACATAAAGTTCGAGGTCAAACATAAGGGTTATCCCCCTTCTGTCCGTGAAATAGGTGAAGCAGTCGGACTCGCTTCAAGTTCGACAGTTCATGGACACCTGTCCCGTCTGGAGAAAAAAGGACTAATCAGACGAGATCCGACAAAACCGAGAGCGATCGAAGTCATCACTGAGGATATGGATACTACCATTCCAAAAAGTGAATCTATCAATATTCCTGTAATCGGTAAAGTAACGGCAGGTCAACCTATTACCGCGATCGAGAATGTAGAAGAGTATTTCCCTCTACCAGATCATATGGTCGGAGATGACAATGTATTCGCATTAGTTGTCCAGGGTGATAGTATGATAGAAGCAGGAATCTATGATGGGGATATGGTGATCGTCAAGCAACAGCCGTCAGCTAATAACGGGGACATCGTCGTTGCGATGACAGAAGATGATGAAGCGACAGTCAAACGGTTCTTCAAGGAAAAAGATTTCATTCGTCTACAACCAGAAAATTCTTCGTTGGAGCCGATCATTCTTAACAGCGTCACTATTCTAGGAAAAGTAATCGGTGTATATAGAACGTTACATTAATAAGGGACATAGAAAAAAGAAGCGAGCATGATCACCGCTTCTTTTTTATGCAATAAATTCAAACTTTTAAATATTGGTCTTTTGAAAAAAGGCTTCGTGGGCTGTAGTTGGTTGCGCAAACCATTCTGCCACATTATCAGCAATTGACTGATCCTCCGCTCCTTGAACTAATAATTCAATGATATGTTGTGGAATCGGCTGGGTCATTGCATTGGTCCACTCTGTCACCTCTTTTACATAAGGTTTTACACGCTCCCAATAGGATTCCCCGACTTGGCTATCCCAACCTGTATCCTTATTTTCAATCAAGGTCTCATACAATTTTTCTGCACAATATGAGCCAAGGTTACATCCTTGCCCAGTGATTGGATCATTCAAAAACACACTATCCCCGCAACCGACGACCAAACGATCATTAAATGTTAAGTAAGGTTTTCTGATTTCCGGTTTGATGGCCACTTGAAGAAAAGCGCCTTCATCCGATAATGAAAAATTTTCTTCTTCAACACGTTCATATATATTAGGGAAAAACGATTCAAGGACTACTTTCATTCTGGCAGTGAATTCTTCACCACTTTTTATACCTTTAAAGACATCGAGTTTTTGGTTCGGAATAGGCATAAGGAAGAGAATGCTGACCTGTCCTTCTTCAGTCATTGCTGGGATTTCGAACATTTCACCGATCTCAGGAAGGATCGTTACGTTAACACCTAGAGGTTTTTCTGGCGTTATCCCTGTAAAATATCCTACTGCACATTTTCTTTGTGGCTGGTGAAATGGAGACAATGGTATATTGAGGGGAAAAGAAAAAAGAGGACCAGATTTTCCAGAACAATCAATGATTAAATCAAAATCGCTAGTCAATTTTCTTAGTTGTTCTTCATCAACTTTAGCATAGTGAAAAACTACACCTTTTTCTTTAAGATCTTCTATGCAATGGGAAAAGTAAAGCCGTTGATCTATTGATGAAGCCGATTCTTTCAACCTGCCGACAAATAGTTTTTGATCCCCAACTGTGATATGTATGCTTTCAAGAAGAGGAGTCGCTTCCCATTCAGGCATATGGAACCGTCTTTCACGTAAGCGAGTAGGTCCAAAGTGTACCTGTGTAGACATTATGCGTCCTTTACGGATTTCTTCTGGAAGACTAGAATGAAAAACTGTCAAATCGAAATCCTTTCTGAGTGCATAAGCAAGATGCAAACCTGCAGTTCCACTGCCGACAATACCTATCTTCTTTTTCACAACTATCCGCTCCTTTAATCGGGATTCAAAATAGAGGAATCAGAGACCCTTTGATAGTCCTTAGTGTATTTCTACTAGAACGTGCTGTAAATGCTCCAAATTGTTTATTTAATTGGCCGCTTATGCACTACCTAAGAAGCTGTATGTTCATTTAATAGTTGAGAATTTTTCTTTATACCTCAATATCCTTTTGTAATTTTTCCATTAGACCGATCGGGATTTCCTGTTTCATTAGTGTCTGGTTGATTTTCTGTACTTCAATGAAGTCCAACCATTCTTTTTCTATTTCATTTACTTCTTTCTCATAAACCTTCGGAAATAAGGATTCCAACTCGGGCTTATTATAAATCTGCATATATTTTTCTAAACCGTACGTCTCGATTAAGTAATTTTGAAAAAGAACTTGTTTGCACATAAAAAAGCCAACGATTTTCAATCTGTTTTCGTAAATCATTCATTTCAAAAGCTATCTCGGGATCGATCAACTTTTCGATCGGTAAATTGATTTCCTCTTCTCTTAAGAACTTCATTAGTTCATGACTGTTGAAAGAAAAAAATGTTGCCGGTTCATTCGATGTGATTTTTTTATCTAAATACATTGCCAAGCCATCAAGAGTGAAATATCCTGCATTTTTAAAATCATAGCCCAACAAAGCATGGACAAGTTCATGGACTAAGGCTTCTCTTTCATCATCCACATTATACAGATAGATGATACCGTTCCAATAATGAGACAATCCATTATCTTTTTTCAATTCTATAAAGACTTCCTGCCCTTTGTTAGTAAAGCCTGTGATCTTTCTTATTTCATTATAGGCATGTAGAGTATCTCTTTTTATCCTTATAAGAGTGGATTCTGAGAATGAACCATCATTTAAAATTATGAATGAGACCACCCCATCATCACTGTTGAACTCCGTATATGGATCTGTGTTCATTTCAACCTGATCCATCATACCTTCACTTTTGAGTTTTTCTTCCGATTCGGCACACCCTGTCAATAAAACGACCACTAAAAAAATAGTACCACTACGTTTATTCCAGTTCGTTTTCATAAATCACCTTCACATTATTTGTTAACTTCATATACGGTTCTGAACTGGATAATGTTCCCTTTTAACTTTTAGATGCAGAAATAATAGAAATCTTCTAAAAATGGATTGACAAAAGTTCGTATTCCTTGTAGGGTATTAGTTAACTTTATACGGAGAAACATCCTTATCGAGAGCAGGGGAGGAAATTGGTCCTATGAACCTGCAGCAACCTGTTATTTTCTATTGAAAATAATAAGGTGCTACGTCCAACAGACTTTATGTCTGACAGATGAGGAAGAGAAAAACAGCCTCTTCCTCTTGGAAGGGGTTTTTTTCTGTTTTAAAGGGATTGAATGTACGGTTTTTCAACTACAACAAAGGAGGCAACAGGATGACAACAGTAGGTTATTGGTTCATAGGATTTGCATTGGCTTATACGTTTTTATTGATCGTAGTCAGCCGGGTGGCGAGGAAACGAGCGAGAGATGGAAATGGCTTTTTTGTTGGCGGCAGAGGGTTCAATACATTTTTCGTCATGGTCTGTATCACCGGTCTCTTTTCCGGGTCTTCCTATATCGCCATTCTAGAACTCAGTTACCATACCGGAATTTCAGCTATTTGGTATGGCGTGGCGGAAACGGTACATGTCTTGATCATCGCTCTATTATTGATAGCACCATTCAGAAAAAGAGCGTTGGTTACCATTTCAGGATTACTTGGTGATCGTTATGGTGAAAAGGTCCGCGGGGTGGCTGGAGCGATTACAGCATTCACGTTTCCGATGTGGTCAGTTGCGACCGCTCTGGCATTCGCTTCTGCTCTTTCAGTATTTACAGGGGTTTCACTCGTTTTATCTGTAGCATTGACTGCATTGTTGCTCTTTGTCTATTTACAATTTGGAGGTATGTGGTCTGTCGGTTTCACACAAATGAGCAATGTTGTCGTATTTTTCATCATGCTGGCAATCGGTACGTATGCGTTCTTCCTTAATCCTGGTATAGATGGCATTAACCGATTATTTACTGAAAAACCAGAGTATGCAGCCTGGGATACAGCTGGCCTGCAAACGATTTTGGCTTGGTTCGGGACATTCTTATTCAATGTGATTCTTGCTCAGGCAGCATTTCAGATGGCGTTATCTTGTAAAACGCCTGAACAAGGACGTCGCGGCCTACTCTACGCTTCCCTTCTTGGTATTCCGTTGATTGTAGGAGCAGTTATTTTCGGATTATCAGCTGCACAGGTTGTTCCAGGTGAAGCACGCGGCTTGATTGCAGTACCGCTCTATTTGATGAAAACGTTACCTGCACCGTTGGTTGGTCTGTTTTTCTTAGGCTTTTGGGCAGCCGCATTAAGCTGGGGTGCACCTTGCCAGTTTTCTGGCGCTACAAGTCTTGGTCGAGATGTCGGAAAAGCTCTGAACCCTAAAGCTACCGAACTTCAGCTTGTCCGTTATACAAAATGGTCGTTATTGGTATTGACAGGATTGATGGTCGGTTTCGCCCTTCTACGGTCTGAACAATCTGCATGGTGGAATGTGGTTGCCTGGGTGACCCGCAATTCCGCGACATTCGCACCTGTAGTTGCTGCTCTTTTCTGGCCCTTGGTTACGAAACGCGCAGCATTGGTTTCATTGTTTACAGGCGCATTTTCCGGATTGCTCTGGTATCACCTCAGCGGTTGGGCAATCAATGATTTCTATTTGAATGTCCATCCAGTGTGGATAGGGATGACGTTCAATATCATCACCATTGTTACGATCAGCTTGATTGAAAACGCTGGGAGATGGGAATGGAGTGTCTCTTTCAATAGTCTTGGATTTTACACATTTGTTTTCGCTATCGGCCTGATTACTCTTTCAATTGTATCTTTCCCTCTCTTACACCAAAATGGATTGATCGGTGTAGTCGTCTCGTTGATCGCAACCAGCCTTTTCATTTCTTGCATAAACTTTTTTAAAGAAAAAGAAAGGATTATAAATGAACGAAAAGAGTGGCGCATAGGTTGATGGACTATCAGGGTTACAGGGATGTCCGAAAGGTGTCTGACACTTTTCGGACATCCCCATTTTTTATTAATAAAACACCCTCGTAGCCAGACATAAAATACGTAAGGTTACAAACCCTATATAATGAAGGTAGTCATCATTTAAACTGACGAGGTTATCTATGACGAAAACAGCGCTGACATCCATTAAGAAACATCTATTGGAAATATGTATCTTCCTTTGTCTCATACTCCCCCCAATAGGTGTTCTGTTACTATTGATCATTGGAAGTTACCATTTGCACCAGACTTGGAAAAATAGCGAGGGAATGATGTTGACCCCTGGCCTTTTCCTTCTTGCATGTATGTTCATTTCATCATTTTTTGCCTCAATTGTTTTGGGAGATCTTTCGTATTTTTTAGTCCCAGCACTGATCATCGCTTACACTGGAATTTATAAAAAAATCCAGAAAGATGGTGTCGAGAGAACTTTTTCAGCATATAAATGGATCACCATATTCGCAGGCGTATACTTCTACTGTTTGTACCCTTTCCAAGAAATTTTGATCAGTCCTACATACAAGAACTATATCAGAGGGACAGCATTGGTTGGTCAGGTGGGGTTCCATGATTACCAGAGGTTGATCGGGGCTGCATACAATCCTAATTTTTCAGTGACATTGCTCCTTTTAGGATTATCATTCCTACTTGCAGAGTGTTTAAAAAACCTGAGAAAAGATTGTTATTCCAAGGCAGGTGGTCAAGGAGTTTTAACTTTGATCTTTATCCATGCTGTCTTTTTAACTGGATCCAGAGCTGGCTTTTCTGCAATGGTGGTCATTTTCCTATTATTTTTATTTCGCCTGAATAGAATATTGACTTTCAGCCTGATGATAATTATGGGGTTGAATATAAACTTGATATTGGACTGGATGCCACGGAATGAAAATCTTTTACAATCTGCAATAAGAAGAAAGGAAATTTGGGAAAATTCAATCCAGCTGTGGCAGGAAAATGCCTTGTTCGGGTTGACACCACTGGGATTTGGTAAAGAATATCTTCTTCATTTCAACGAGCATATCCCCCATGCCCACAACTTGATTTTAGGCATATTCACGGAATACGGCACTCTTGGAGGAACTGCTTTCCTGATCGTACTCTTCATCAATGTGTACAAGGGGATCTATCTTTATTTTACGAAACAAAACGTCAAGCAACTTGATACGCTCTTACTTTCACTACCCGTGATCCTATTGACTGGTATTTTTGATTATGTGCTTTTCTCTCCACAGATTGCGTTAATAGGAATCATTTTAATTGCGTACTGGGACAAATATACGGCAGGACTCCCCATTTGGAGTTCATGGATGTTAAGTATACCAAGATGGAGTGATCGGCTCTTCTATAAAAAGCGGGATTGGTGATCAATAACGCACTTTATGGCTTTATTAAAGTACTTATTGGTTTAGAAAGAAATTTGCGACACTCCTGCGTGAAAGATTAGCGGAATGAATTTCTTACATTCAACACGAACAAAGCCATTTTTATAAAAAAAGCATCAGACCTGAAGTTGGATAAAGGTCTGGTGCTTCTCTATAAAATAGTTATCAATAACGCCGATCTGAATGAGTAGGTGTACCTCGATTCCACATTCGGATATCACGTATCAGAATCGATCCCTACTTTTTTCTTATAGATTTTTTGCAGAAATCGTTTCGATTGGTTTTGCGTTCCCATATTCAGGTTTTGGATGATGTATTGGGTTTGCCCACTTTACTCCATTAACCAGAACCCGCTGAATTTCTTTATGATGATACGTTGGATATGTCTCATGGCCTGGCCTGAAATAGAATATCTTCCCTTGTCCCCGTCGATATGTACATCCGCTTCTGAAAACTTCTCCGCCTTCAAACCAGCTGATGAGTACCAGTTCATCTGGTTTCGGTATATCGAAATGTTCGCCATACATTTCTTCTTTTTCTAGTTCGATATATTCGCCAATTCCTTCAACGATTGGATGACTAGGGTCCACAACCCACATCCGCTCCTTTTCATCTGCTTCCCGCCATTTCAAATCACAGGTCGTTCCCATCAATGACTTGAAAATCTTAGAAAAATGACCAGAATGCAGCACGATTAATCCCATGCCGTCAAGAACTCGTTGTTTCACCTTTTCTACCACATCATCACTTACTTCGTCATGAGCAAGGTGGCCCCACCAAAGCAAGACATCTGTAGAATTCAAAACTTCATCTGTCAGTCCATGCTCATCTTCTTCAAGTGTCGCCGTCCGTACATTAAACCCTTCCTTGTCCAAAACTTGCGCAATTTCACCGTGTATCCCTTCAGGATAGATTTCGCGGACTTTCTCATTCTTTTGTTCATGGCGATTTTCATTCCAAACGGTTACATTCATGAAAAACACTCCTTTTGTAGTTAGATACTCCTTTTTGCAGAATCTTCAGTTAGTCATAAGTGTATGCCTGAACGAACATGTTGTAAATGCCCCAAATTAATTAATTCATCTTTTTATGAGGATTTGTGATATTTTACTGTTGATTTTAGGGTGTGGTAAATTTCGATTCAATCAATTTCACCAAAAATCACATATTAATTAACAAAGCTTTTTTATAAAATTATTAGATTAAAGTTGTTAAACTCAGAGTATGTTGTAGAAACTACTTAAGTTGAGGAGGCATTGTTATGTTGGATTGGATTTTCGGTAAAAAGTGCGCCATATGCAAGAAAAAAGAAAGAAAATCCGTCAAATATATTGATGATCAAGGAAAGCACGTTGATATATGTTACCTATGTGTCCCATACGCAGAAAGGAGAGCTTATCGAAAAAGATAGACAAAAAATCGCGCATAGGTTTCTTAATCAATCCTATAGAAGTTGTAAACTATCGATTTCACATAGAAAAAAGAAGGAGCAATACTCCTTCTTAAGCCTTACACATATCATTTTTTCTTTAATCTTGTGAATATGCAGCTGCAATGACCATGAGATGGATCCAAATCTCGATGCAGATCATCTTGCCCGCTTTTAAAATTCTCGGTGTCGCTTCAATATCTACTAGAGACAGTGTGGTTCTTGGTACTAGCAAACACCGCAAACGATAGACATAATAGAATAGCCTGTTGTGAGATCACCAACAGTCATTTGATTTGTCTTTGCGATGTTTAATTACCTTCCTATGTGTACTAGTCTCTGAGTCAAAGCAGAACTTTGCAAAGGATTTGTGCTGCTTCTTATTACTTTTGAATTTCACACGACAGCTGGAACAATCACTCTTATCTTTTTTTTCATAATAGCTCAATATTTTCACTCCTTTCCTTATTATTAATTTATTCAGGCTCGTCCTTTCCCGTTTGTACCTTTGAGTATGTTATAAGCACATTTTCATACAAAAAAACCAGTTCAATGAGCTGATCCTTAAGTAACTCTATCATTTCTAACACTTTAATATATGAATAAGTATTTTTATGTAGAAAAACCTCTTCTTTAGCGAAGAGGCTTTTCTTTCATATATGTTTTAAATGTCTTTTTAACTTTCGGAACAACGTAATGGCTGCCGTCTTTATCCTGTACATCCTCGATCATCATAGAAATAAGCAGATTCGGCTGTTTTTGGTTAAAAGCTACAAACCAGCCGTTTTCTTTCCCTTTTTCGCTTACTTTTGATTTCAACTCAGCTGTTCCTGTTTTACCCGCAAGCGTGATTCCATTCAGAGGGGGTTCATATCCCGTTCCCCTTTCGTCCTCGACCACTTTTACGAGCGAGCTGCGGATCTGCGTAGCGGTCTCTGGTGAAACAACATTTTCCTTCCACACCTTTGGTTTTGGATTTTCTTCTTTAATCAATTTAGGGGCAATCAAGTCCCCATTATTGATCAATGGAGTATAGGATATCCCAAGGTGAAGAATGTTCATTTCGACTCTTCCCTGTCCATAACCTGTGTCGGCAAGCATTCCTTCTGAATCGATGTCCTCTTTTGTCAATGAAGAGTTCTCGAAATCTAAATCAAACGGCATATCCTCATTAAAACCAAAATTCTCAGCACCCTTCACCATCTCTTCTTTTCCAATTGCAAGAGCCGCCTGAGCAAAGTAAATATTATCAGAATAAATCATTGCTTTTTCCAAATTCACATTTACAGAAGGAACTTCAGTAACCCTCGTTACAAACTTCTTATCCCAAGATTCATCTTTCTGCCATTTCTTTCCGGAAATCGCTACGTCCTTATTTGGGTTAAGCTTATTCGTTTCTAATCCGATCGCGGCGGTAATCGGTTTAAATGTGGAACCCGGAGCGAAAGTATAGGCAAACCGGTTTAACAGCGGGTGTTTCGAGTTCTTTTCCAATTGTTGATAACGTGAACCGTCTATTCCTAAAGCAAAATCATTCGGATCGAATCCCGGGCTATTTACGAGCGCCAAAACCTCACCAGTTACAGGATTGATTGCTGAAGCTGTACCACTATCTTTTTTCATCTGGTTATAAAGATTCCGTTGCAGGTTCATGTCAATATTTAGTGTGACAGGTTTACCGTCAATGGCTTCTTTTTTCGCGACTACTCTTTTTTCATTCTCTCCCTCATCAACAATCCGGATGATTCCTCCATTATTACCTCGAAGCTTCTTTTCATAAAATTTCTCCAGACCTCTTCTCCCGATAACATCGGTAGATTGATACCCTTGGGATTTGAGTTTTTCCAGTTCTTCCGCATTAATTGGCCGCACAAAACCTGTTAAATGCGATGCAGCTTCTTTGTACGGATACACCCGGGTTTCAAGCGACTGGGTGCTTATACCTTTAATTTTTAAGGTTTTTTTAAGACGGGGATCATCTTTCGCTATCGTTTTAATAGGAACGAAAGACCCTGGCTGTACCCATGAAGCATTTAATGCTTTATCGATGTCCTTTTTGTCGATACCAAGTGCTTTTGCTAGCTTTTGTTTGCTGGCATCGCCATTTCCAGGAAGATCCTGGGGGACAATGCCGATCCGTTCTGCCTTACCATTTACGGCAAGTCCTTTTCCATTCCTGTCGAGGATCTCACCCCGTTTTGCTTTATTGGTTTGAACTCGAACCTTATCTCCCTTTTCCATACCGGGGAAAATTTGTGAGTGATCCCAATTTACAAACCAGTTTTTCTTGTTGTCCTTTTTCTGTTCCTCCATTTTTATTTTATGTTTGTATTGAATAGGTCCGGCCAATGTATCCATTTTTACCTTGTATGTGTATGTCACTTTCCCATTTCTGTCCGGATCCGGTTCTTTTTTTGGAATAACCGGTGTTATGGATATATTTCGTGCATTGATTCCGTCATAAATCGCGGTATATTTTTTCACAAATTCAACTTTTGTTATTTCCTTTTTGCTTTTATCGGAAAGCATGGAGTACATATTATCAAACTTCATAGATTCCCAGTTTTTCATATATTCTGTTATTCTAGGGTCTGGTTTCGGTCCTTCCGAACATCCCGCAATCAGGATAAAAATTAAGGCTATACAAAGAATTTCTATTTTATGTCTCAATGAGTTCCCCTCCTGGCTTTCTATTCATTAATTTCTACTTTTTTGCATCTCAAGAATAACTTATGTAGGTCCATATTCTATAAATGGCATGATCCAAAATGTGTCGTATTCCGGGTCCGCTCCCCATCATGGAGTATCATGATTGTATCTTAAACAAGAATATTTTAACCCCAACCTAAATCTGGTCAGGATTATATGTACTCAAATAACTTTATTGTCACTAAACTTTTATTACTATACCTTTCTTCCCTATGGTTGATTTTAAGGGGACCGATTATTTCCTTTGTTGCCTCAGCAATAATTATGTCAGGAATCGGATGTTTACCGACCATTCATTACGTAACACTCATGCTGTGCTCTTACTGGTATGTACAGGAAAGAGTAGGAAACGCCAGTAAACAAAATACTGTAAATGTTTATACACATGTAAGTAAAAGATCCAGGATAACTCTATGGAACAATATGAGGCATATAACAAAACATATTTTGAATTTTTATGGTCAAATTGTGGTCAATCGTTATCTACAAAACAAAAAACCCCCGACACCATTCGTATAATTTGTGCTTACGAGTATTAGTAACATAGCATTCTTTATGACCACACTTTTCGCATACGTATCCATTTGACCACGTGAACTGAAATAACTGGTCATGACATGCTTCTGCTGTTGCGAATAGCTTTTGGACAGGATTTCATCTCTAATAGTAATTCTTTGTTTCAAGACATTCTCTTTGTTCATCGACTCCGCTCACGCCCTAAACATCCACAAAAAACCGGACGCCCCGTAACAACGGGACGCCCGCTCATTTAAACCTACTCTTCTCCCAGATCCGTTACCGCACCTTTTGAGGCGCAGGATACAAGTCTTGCATATTTGTTCAACACGCCGCGGGAGTATCGTAGCGGCGGTGCCTGCCAGTCTGCGAGGCGGGCTGTCATTTCTTCTGCGCTCACATCAACGTTCAGCTCCTGTGTTTCACTGTCGATGGTCACCAAGTCGCCTTCTTTCAACAAAGCAATCGGACCGCCCACCTGTGCTTCAGGTGCTACGTGGCCAACGACAAGACCATGGGTTCCTCCTGAGAAACGACCGTCAGTTAACAAGCCGACTTTCTCTCCGAGTCCTTTACCGACGATGATTGCTGAGATGGAGAGCATCTCGCTCATTCCCGGACCGCCTTTCGGACCGGCGTAGCGGATCACCAGCACGTCCCCCGGATTGATCTGATTTGCCAGTACCGCTTCCGTCGCTTCTTTTTCCGAATCAAATACCCGGGCGGGACCGGTGAGCTTGCTTACTTTCAGTCCGCTCATCTTGGCAACAGCTCCAGCTGGTGCCAGGTTCCCTTTTAATACATATAGTGGACCGCATTCCTTAAACGGCTCGCTTACAGGACGGATGATTTCCTGGCCTTCGTGCAGCGGAGGAACTTCCGCCAGGTTCTCTGCCAGTGTTTTACCCGTAACCGTGAGACAGTCACCGCTCAAAAGCCCTTCCTCAAGAAGAAGCTTCATTACAGCGGAAACGCCGCCTACCTGGTGAAGATTTTCCATGACGTATTTTCCGCTCGGCTTCAGGTCCGCAATGTGCGGTACACGCTCGCGGATACGCTCGAAGTCGTCATACGAGAGGTCCACATCAACCGAGTGAGCCATCGCCAGCAGATGAAGGAAGGCGTTTGTAGATCCACCCAGTGCCATAACAACCGTAATGGCATTTTCAAATGCCTCTTTTGTCATAATGTCCCGCGGATAGATTTCTTTACGCAGAAGTTCCACAACAGCGTCGCCTGCTTTGTAGCAGTCTTCCTGCTTGTTGCCGGTCTCTGCCGGGTTTGACGCGCTGCCGGGCAGGCTCATTCCGAGGGCTTCAATAGCGGACGCCATCGTGTTTGCTGTGTACATGCCTCCGCATGAACCGGCGCCCGGACAGGCATGACATTCGATGTCGTGGAGTCCGTCCTTATCCATGGATCCTGCGTTATGTTTACCGACCGCTTCAAATACAGAAACGATGTCGATGTCTTTATCTTCTCTTGATTTACCTGGTGAAATTGTACCACCGTATACAAATACAGCGGGTAAATTTAAGCGGCCGATAGCAATCATACAGCCTGGCATATTTTTATCGCAGCCACCGATAGCCACAACTCCGTCAAGGCGCTCGGCTCCTACTACGGTTTCAATCGAGTCCGCGATTACTTCCCGGCTCGGAAGGGAATAGCGCATGCCTTCGTGTCCCATGGAAATGCCGTCAGCAACGGTGATGGTGTTAAAAATCATCGGTGCTCCGCCACCGTCGCGGGCTCCGCGTTTTGCTTCAATGGCCAGTTTGTCTATATGTACGTTGCAGGGTGTAACCTCGCTCCACGTACTGGCAACACCGATCATCGGCTTTTGAAAGTCCTTGTCTTCAAATCCTACTGCTCTGAGCATCGCCCGGTTCGGCGCACGGTTGTCTCCTTCACTGATGTCTTTACTGCGTATTCTCAGATCTTTGTCTGCCATTAGTCAAACTCCTCTCTCGTACTGTGCTGAATGAAAGTTTTAGATGAATTATCTCCACATTATACAGAAATAAAATAATATTTCTATATTATTTAAAAATTCATAGTAATTTTTTTATTCGTTTGGTTTTTGGACAGAAATACATAGATTTTGAAGTTAGACTAAAAAACGGACACGTAAATTTGCCCCATCATTTATAATGGGGGCTAACACTTTATAAGAAAGGACGTGTCGATTTGGGGAAACATAGTGCATGAGATGCTCCCGCTACAGCTGATCGTGTAGCTTCATTCTAGGGTGTACACTAACTCTTATACATTCGTATCCAGAATATCCCTTAGAAAACCATTCAGCAGCTACTAGTAATTGTCCGTATTGCTCTTTTGTCAATGCATTCTTTTCTTTTTTTCTGCTTTTTGCCTCGATCACAAAACCGACTTTTTCTGGTCAAAGTACTTCGGGACCTTCGACACCTCCATGGTATTGAAGCGTGCGATTGCGATACAGTCTCCGAAACCAGATCTCATCCATCACTCTGACCGTGGAAGTCAATATGCTTCAGAAGATTATATTGAGCACCTCAATACAGCTACTATAACCATCAGTATGAGTCGTAAGGGGAATTGTTATGATAATGCTTCATTGAGTCTTTCCACAGTATGATCAAAAGGGAATGGATTTATCATTACAAGTATCAAACAAGGGATGAAGGATAAAGAGTGTGTTTTTTTACATTCTCAGCTTCTACAACGAATCCCGCATCCACTCAGCGAACAACTATCTCTCACCAAACCAACTGGAGAGGGATTATGAAGAAGGGCATTTTTGTGGTAAATAGGGCATTTCATAGAACCGTGAATAAAGTTGGGAATTTGAAACGCTTTGACAACTGATTTTCAAGCAATTTCAGGTGAATTTTTTGTCTGTTTTCTTGACGTAGTATCTAATCTATTAAAAAATAAAAACGCTCAACACCAATAGTGCCAAGGGTTTATCAGTTTAATATAGTTGGATGTACTGCTCACGTTCCGAAGGATGAACTTGTGTGCGGAACATATTTCACCCTTTCATTTCCCCTCAAAACGTATCAAAAAGTGCTGTAATATCAGGATTTTATATTTATTAATATTAACGGGAATCATATCTTTTGAAATTATTTTGGTCACATTTTGGTCAAGATTTTGGTCAATCATCTTACCTTCTAAATGGATTAAGATAGTGATTTGTAAAAATCAGAATCCTTTATTAAAGCCTTTTAAGTAAACTAGTTGAACCTTCCATCTCGAACTTGATTAAAAAGCGCTTTTAAACCCTTTTTTACTTTTGTAAAAACGTTAACTAAATTAAATTCTTATTCGACAGAATGAGGATTAAACGCATAGCTCAAATTATGAACAGGGTAAAAAGAACAATTTATAATAAAGGTGAAAATAGGCGTGCTCCTTGCTCGATTATGCGCTGAGGTATTGATCGTTGTACCAGATCATCGACCTTCAACAAAAATGAATCATTAAGATCGCGTTCAAATTGCTCTGTTAGGTCCTCAACCACATCAGCACTGTAAATGACTTCACACGTCTCATAATTCAGACGGAAACTTCTCATATCCCAGTTTGCAGCACCAACAACCGCGACTTCCCCATCAATGACCATCTGTTTTGCATGTAGCATACCTTTGTTGTACTCGTAGATATGGACACCTGCCTCTATCAATTCTCCATAATAAGTCCGTTTAGCATATCCCACGATTTTATTTTCTATATGTCGAGGTACCAGTAATCTTACACGTACTCCCCGTGCCACGGCTGTTTTGATCGCCATTAGAATGTCTTCCTCAGGAATGAAAAAAGGGGTGGTTATATCAATGGTCCGGTTCGCCTGAGTCAGGCAAATGAAATAGGTTGTTCGGATGATAGTGGTCGGGATTCCTGGATTGCCTTCCAGTGTCTGGACATAAGCTTTGTGCAACGATTCATTACTTCGATGTGTTTCATCTATCCTATCAAATTCAGCACCCAATTCTGTTAATAAATTGGAATGTGCTTCCTTGACAGAAGGTACCTTTTGTGGAGAGGTTTTTGCATCCCCACGATTTTTCTTTCGTCCCGGTGTGGCGATTCTCCAATGGGCGTCGAAAATCGTTTGTAAATCTTCCGAAGCTTCACCTTCAATGCGCAAATGGGTGTCACGCCAGAACCCTACATCCGGCTTCAAACCTGTATACTCATACCCCACGTTGATTCCACCTGTAAAAGCTTTTTCCCCATCAATCATTACATTTTTACAATGATCTCGGTAATTCCAATTTGAAAGGATCCAAGGGAATCGTAATGGAAAGATCGTCCGGCATTCAATCCCTGCCTCCATCATCCGCTTGATTTGATTTCGGGGGAAATTCCAGCTACCCAAACCATCTCTCACAAAACGGACCCGAACACCGGATTTCACCTGTTCCACCAGAACATTCGTTATCTTTCTGCCAATTTGGTCATCACGGTAGATGAAGTATTCCATATCAATCGTATTTTGGGCGTTCTTTAGGGATTCGATGAGTTCTTCATAAGTTTTAATTCCATTTATCAGGATTTGCACTCGGCTAGCACGAAGCCCATGAACGCTGAACTGGTTTAAGGCGTCAGCGATGACTGAGGCAGAGCGGTTGAATGAATCAGGGAGGTTAGTCGATTCATTCACATCAGAAGTAAGTCTTTTACGGCGAATACCTAAAGGATTTGTAGAACTGAGATAAAGACCGAAAGCAATGAAAGGTAAAATAAGGCTTAAGGCAAGCCAATTCAACGCCTTCGAAGGTCGGCGAACCTCACGTATTGCGATGATCAACATAAATAACATATTCACAAGACAGAGTCCGAGAATCCATTCCAAAAAATATTCCTCCTTTAAAAAATCCGATAATAAATACATTTTTATTGTCTATTTAGGACTTATACAAATGCCTTCATTATTGTTCCATTCAGCATGAAATATACCTTTTTCATTGTTATGACCTGTTGAAGCCAACACATTATCCAACCATTGACGGTCAAATCCGCGTTCGGCTAAATTATCCCATAATATTTCACCATCAATAATCAAGGTTGTTGGCAGGTCTACCAGTTCTTCTGGGAGATTGAGATCTTGCTTATCTGGTTTTTGATATTTTGATTTCAGTAAGGTACTGATTTGACCATTAGGTTCCAATATGCCATATTTAACTTCCCATACTGAAAAAACGTCATTTTGTCGCAGTAAGCTCAATATTTGATTCACATCCAATTTGTTCTTTTGGGCTATCTTTCGATCAATTTTTCCCTCCCTTATGATAATCGCAGGATTGCCTACTAATAGAGAGCGTGTCGATTTTATTTTCAACGTTATAATCTCTACCAACAACATAAGAAGTGTCCACAAACCAACCGCATATAAATAAGGAATAATTCCCATCCGATCCTCATAAATAGAGTTTCCTAAAAGATCTCCAAGCAATAAAACAAAAACTAAATGAAAAGGTGTCAACTGATAAATAGATGTCTTGCCTGTTACAATAATGATAAAAAATAATGTCACAAAGCCTACTCCAACTTTAATCGTCAATAGACCTAAATGAATATCATCCAAGTTGCCTACCTCCCGATGATTTTGTCTTTATTTTGGCAAAAGTTATGAAAAGATATTCAAGAACTGTCGAATACTTCTGCAGGAATAAATTTCAATTAATAATTATGACGTAATTAACTTTATTCCAAACAATGAACCAATCGGTATTGCTGAAAATGTTATGCTAGTTATCAGAACAATGTTTTACATAATAGTAGTATAATTAATACGATTTTTAATTTATCCATCCTTTTCGTCTTAGAAGATATATGTTTTTTATTGCTTGCCATTTTATATCTTAATGACCATCACTCAGAAAAGTTTTTGCCTATATCCAGCACCATTTTGAAAAAATTCTAGAAAAATAAATCATACGTTTCTTTATTCTAGAAAGGGACCATATGCGAATTAGAAATAGCCTCTTTATTGTAAAATTAATAGGCCTAACAAATTTGAAATAACTGGTGTTAAACAAGAGGGCAGCCTCCCTCATAGATAGCAAAAAAGAGCTCAGATCCCGTACCGACCCCCGAAAGTTAGAGTGAAAAATCTAACTTTCGGAGGTGTTCTTATGGCCAAATATAGTGAAGAATTTAAAATAAAGCTTGTTTCCGAGTATTTAAATGGAAATCTTGGATATAAATCATTAGCGAAAAAGTACAATATGCCCTCTCGAACACCAATACAAGATTGGGTAAGAGCCTATAAAACAAAAGGGATAGAAGGATTGAAGCGAAGAAAAATGAAGGAAGCGTACTCTATGCAATTTAAAATGATTACGATACAAATTATGTTAGAGACAGACGCCTCTTATCAGGAAACTGCTGAACAATTTAGACTGAACAATCCTTCATTAATTCATCACTGGACGAAAACATTTAATGAACAAGGGGTAGAAGGCCTGAAACCTAAATTGAAGGGGAGACCTTCTATGTCTAAGAAACCCAATAAATCGGAGAAGAAAGAAGAGAAAAAGTGAACACGCGAAGAGGAATTAGAACGCCAGAATGAGTTACTGCGACTGGAAAATGCGCACCTAAAAAAGTTGAGAGCTTTTCGGGAGAATCCGAATGCCTTCCGCGAAAAGCACAAGCAAAGCTCGCATTCAAACTTAAAGAAGAAGGATTCCGATTAAAAAATATTCTGCTTGTCGTGGGTATTCCTGAAGCAACCTATCGCTATCATATTAAAAACTTTGGGAAAGAAGATACAGACAGAGAACTAAAAGAACTCATTACTGACCTTTTTAAGCAGTTCCATGAACGCTATGGTTATAAAAGGATCACCAAAGAGTTAAAGAAATTAGGACATTCTATTAACCATAAGAAAGTGTATCGTATAATGCGAGAATTGGGATTAAAGTGTGTGAAATTTATGAGAAAATCTCGTAAATATAATTCTTATAAGGGGAACGTTGGGAAAGTAGCGAAAAACCGATTATCCCGACGCTTTAGAACGCCTATTCCTCTTCAAAAATTAGTAACTGACATTACAGAATTCAAGTGTCTAGGCGAAGAGAAGTTATATTTAAATCCCATTCTTGACCTTTATAACGGAGAAATAATTGCGTATGAAGTTAAAAAACGCCCCACATTAGATCTTGTCATGTCATGGAACCTTTAAAAGAAACGATAGAGATAATAAAGAATCATGCAACCTATCGCACTACCATCCATTCTGATCAAGGCTGGCATTACCAGCACAATCAATGGGTGAAGATATTAAAGAAGAATAATGTCTTCCAAAGCATGTCACGGAAAACTACATGCGCGACAACGCTGCAATGGAAAACTTCTTTGGTATTTTAAAGCAGGAAATGTATTATGGAGAAGAATTAGTAAGCTATGAGGATTTAAGAAGGCGGATTGAAGAATATATCAACTGGTACAATCATGAACGTTCAAAGGAAAAATTGGATGGACTGAGTCCAGTCGAATACCGAACTCAATCCATCCAATCAGCTGCATAATAAAAACTCTAACTTTTAGGGGTAACCACCAATGGCGCATGCGTTTTGGTGTGTGAATTATATTGTGTGTACTCCAAAACGGACCCCATTACATTTTTAAAAATCATGTCTATCAGAGCACGAAGATTCATTATCACAGGGTCTATTAGAAAAAAATCAACATTATTCTTTAACATAGTTAATAAAATAAAGGATTCGACTTGAATTCTCCCTTTTTTTCAAGGAATTTTTCATAACCTTTTAATACGAGATTCAGCGTTTATTCTGATTAGTGAAAACTCAAAGGATTACTAACAATATGTGGTAAAATATACGAAATGATCTCGGTCAATCAGAAACAAAAAATAGGGGGTATCCAAAAAGAATGAAAAAGAAAGTAAACGGCTTAATCTTGCTTTTAATGGCTATCTTTATTGTTGGTTGCACCAACGGAGAAGATCCATCCACTGCAGATAAAGAAACAGAACTGAAAGTTGAAGCCGCAGAGAATACTGATACGAAAAGTGAAACGGAAAAAACTGCTACAGAGGTAGCCGATGAACCAGACACAGAGGAACTAGAAGCAGAAGAAACCTCAACCGAAACAAAGGATGATCGGTTTTCAGGATACGAACGCCTTGAGGTTGATGGTGGTGATTTGTCTGGGCATCGTGAACCTAATGTCGTCGTTGACATTGGTTTTGGAGACCGCGAATATTGGGCATTCACGAATGAACACGGCCAGTTAGTGAGAGTCATTGCAGATGAAATCATTCTACAAGATGACAGCACTGAACCGGTATCATCGTCTGGAAGATACTACTCTGATGAGGCGAAGGTTCCTGGCGTCGAAAGTGCTATTTTAGATGAAGGACATATTATTGCTGATTCTCTCGGAGGCGTATCGAATGCTTATAATA
>NZ_JBQQCL010000003.1:0-348298 GCF_052246725.1 Pseudalkalibacillus sp. R45
TAAAATGCACGTACACACAACTCCTATCCCCACTCTTGTTTCTCGTCAATTCAAGTGTACAGGTTATAGGAGCTTGTGTGTTTTTTTACGTGAATTTTTCTCATACCCCAACAAATATTGTAGAGCCACAAAAAACGACCTCCGCTCCATCAATCATGGGAACGAAGGTCGTCTTTTTAATGGACCTTTTGGCATTCTGGACATGTTCCGTAAACTTCCATACGGTGATTCGCAACTTTGAAGCCTGTTACGTGCTTTGCGACATCCTCCACTTCATCAAGGCCTGGATAAGAGAAATCGACAATTTTGCCGCAGCTTTCACAGATGATGTGATAGTGGTCCGTCGTTACACAATCGAAACGGCTGGAAGAATCCCCGTAGGTCAGTTCTTTTACGAGTCCTGCACCCTTAAATACACGCAGGTTGTTGTATACAGTCGCTACACTCATATTAGGAAATTTGTCCTCTAATGCTTTATAAATCTCATCAGCAGTCGGATGAGACATTGTTTGGATTAAATACTCTAGAATCGCATGACGTTGTGGCGTAATGCGAACCCCCGCATCCTTCAACGTATCAACCGCTGTTTGCAATCGGTTTTCTTCTTGTGTCATCGTCATGCACCTCTCTTCCGAAAGACATTATTACTTTATAATATTTATAATTAGTGTACACGGAATTTGTGACAATTGTCAATTATAACCCTTATTTTACGCGGATTTACTCCTCTTCATGTAAGATTGGTTCCACTACATTCATTTTCTTATTCGTATACCGAGCTGCTACGAATAAGAAATCAGACAGCCGGTTCAGATAGGAAAGCACCAACGGATTGACTTTCTCAATTCCGACCGCCTGACGTTCTGCTCTCCTTACGACGGTTCTTGCTACATGAAAAGCTGAAGCGGCTTTTGAACCCCCTGGGAGCACGAATTGCTTCAACGGTGTCACTTCCTCATCCCACTGATCGATGGCTTGTTCAAGGTATGTGATATCACTCTCTTCCAGCGTCCATCCTACTTTTTTATCTACTGGAGTGGCTAACTCGGCTCCCACATGAAAAAGCACGGTCTGGACTCTGCGGACGACTTTTTCAAATTCCGCTTTCCATTCCCTGTTCTGGTCCTGTAAATGGCTTAATCCTAATCCTATCATTGAATTAGCTTCGTCACAGGTCCCATATGCTTCAACCCGAGGATCGTTCTTCCCGACACGATCGCCGTAAACGAGTGAGGTTGTGCCTTTATCACCAGATTTCGTATAAATCTTCATCAATCAATACCTCCTGCTGAGATCGATTTTATTTAGATACTCCCCTGCACCTTGTCGATAAACCTTAAGATTTTCTTCGAATTGATCAAAGGCGCGTCGCTGGTAAAGAGGCGTGATGCCTGAAAGGTGTGGCGTGATCGTTACATTCTCCAGTTCCCAAAGTACATTATCCTCCGGCAAGGGCTCTTTTTCCATCACATCAAGAACTGCATGTGCAATTTGATTTTCTTGGAGGGCTTGGATTAAACCTTGCTGATCAACTGTTGTCCCTCTCCCAATGTTTATGAATACGGCATGCTCCTGCATTGTTCCAAAATGTACCTTCTTTAAAAAGGCGTGTGTTTCATCGGTTTTCGGTAAGACAGATACAACGAAATCAGCTTTACGTAAAAGGGCATCCAGCTGACCGAAGGTGACCATTTCATCGAAGTGATCCACCGGGCGGCCGCTGCGGTTCAATCCAATCGTATTCATATTGAAGGCTTTTGCCAAACGTGCAATTTCAGAACCGATAGCACCTGCTCCCAAGACGCCAAGCGTTTGACCATATAATTCCCCGAATTGGAATTTACGTTCCCAAACTTTGTTCTTTTGATTTTCCTTGATTAACGGAAATTTACGAATCACTTGAAGCATCATACCGATTGTATATTCAGCCATGGGTATTTTATGAATGCCTCTTGCGTTTGTAACAAGTATGCCCTGTTCCTTAATCGCTTCGAACGGCATTTTATCAAGACCAGCTGACATGACATTGATCCATTTCAACTGTTTTGCTTGTTGAATGATTTCAGGTGTTAAATCTTCTCCATATGTAAGCAGAATATCTGCATCAGGCAAATACTCTTCCGCTTCCTTTATGTTTTGGCAGAACTGGAATTGGATATTTGGATATGTTTCCTTCATTTCGTCCTGGATGGAATAGCGTACTTTTGCTGAAGATACAATAAACATCACGATTACCTCCCTAGGTTTCTTACTTTTATTAAACAACAATTCAATCAGCATCGTCCAATCTTAAACAAAATTTTCTGACGATTTCATAATATACTGCTCGGTGAAGGTTGAGTCGCTAACTATTAATTAAGAAAAAAATGAGGCTGTGGGGCAGCCTCATTCCTGATTAAAGATTTTCTTTTATATATTCGAGTGCTTCTGTTACATGATCTTTTACTTTTACTTTACGCCACTCTTTCACAAGCTCGCCGTCCTTATTGATGATGAACGTGGAACGGACAATGCCCATGTATTCTTTACCGAAGTTCTTTTTCAATTGCCAAACATCATAGAGTTCAGCCACTTTGTGGTCTTCATCCGCAAGCAATAAGAATGGAAGATCATGCTTTTCGATGAATTTCTTATGGCGGTCGATTGGATCCGGGCTCACACCAAGGATCACCGTGTTTTGATCACTGAACTCACTGTGATGGTCTCTGAAATCGCAAGCTTCCGTTGTACATCCTGGTGTCATGTCTTTCGGATAGAAATATAATACAACATTTTTTCCTTTGAAATCTGTGAGACTGACCTTCTCACCATTATTCGCTTCTAAAGTAAATTCCGGTGCTTTTTCTCCTGTTTTGACAGACATGATTTGTACCCTCCTATTTTAAAACGTTCTATATTAAGGGTACCCAATAACTTGGAAGGAAACAACTAATCCGATTTCCACTCCGTATCCACGACAGTGGAAAGAACAAAGGCTGCCGGTAAAAGGTATCCGACCAATGCCTCAATGATTGAAATCCATCTGCCGATTCCAATCGGTGTGATATCCCCGTACCCTACGGAAAGGAGTGTGACCGCACTGAAGTAAGATACCACTTCAGTCAGTTCGGCATACGTTCCGTTTACAGGCGTACCACCTTCCATCAGAACTGGAACCCCAACCATCAAAAGACTGAAATAGATCGCACCGAATCCAACGATGATGATTGAATAGACGATGAATAAAGCCATCAGATCATCAAAAGAAATGAATTTACGTGATTTTTTATGTAAATGGCGAGGATGGCGAAAAAAGGACACCAGACTCTTTTGCACAATAATGAAGACCGAAACGAATACAAAGATCACAATAAGAAGATCCATCTTATCCACCTCTTCACATTCCTATGCTGGAAAATGGAAAGATAGGACAAGATGGACCGGAAATGCTAATGGCCGATTGCATCAATACGTTTGATTTGTTGGTCATCTGCTTCGATGATTCTAAAGGTTACATGTTCGAAAGTATATTCTTCGTCTATGGAAATGTCTGAGCTTTGTGTCAACAGCCAGCCACCGATCGTATCCAGCTCTGAGTCGTCGATCTCGATTTTGAAAAACTCATTGACGTCAGAAATCAGTGCTTTACCGTCAAGAATCGCGTGTTTACGGTCGAGTTTTTCAATCTGAGGCTTTTCCTCTGTATCGAATTCATCGCGGATTTCACCGACAATCTCTTCAATGATGTCTTCAACCGTGACGAGACCTGCAGTACCTCCGTATTCATCGACCAGTATCATCATATGCACCCGTTCCTTCTGCATGTGGACAAGCAATGTTTTGATCGGTGTTGTTTCAATCACCTTATGGACCGGTCGGATGAACTCGTTAAGCGGACGTTCTTCCTTCAATAACAAAGAGTTGAAGACTTCTTTTATATTAACGAGTCCGATGATGTGGTCTTTATCACCATCTGCGACAGGATACCGGGTGAACTTTTCATTACTCATGATTGAAATGTTCTCTTCCATCGGCTCATCAGTGAACATGCAGACCATCTCTGTCCGCGGCACCATGATCTCTTTGGCAGTCCGGTCATCGAATTCGAAAATTTTATTGACGTAATGAAGCTCTGACTTGTTGATTTCTCCACTTTTATAGCTTTCGGAAAGGATGATTCGCAGTTCCTCTTCTGAGTGGGCTACTTCATGCTCGTTTGCTTGTTTGAATCCAAGTAACCTTGTGAAGACTCGAGCCGATCCATTCAATGCCCAGATGAAGGGGTACATGATTTTATAGAACAGAATCAACGGTCTTGAGAGTAAGAGACTAATTCTTTCTGCTTTCTGAATTGCAATCGTCTTCGGTGCGAGTTCCCCCAGAACGACGTGTAAAAACGTGATCGCTGAAAACGCGATAATGAAGGAAAGCGTACTTGCAAGTGTTTCCGAAATCGCGAACTCTTCAAAAACCGGATGAAGGATCTGTTCAACTGTGGGTTCACCTAACCACCCGAGCCCCAGGGCGGTGATGGTGATCCCGAGCTGACACGCAGATAAATAGCCATCCAGATTGTCGAGCACTTTACGGGCAGCTACCGCTTTTTTGTTTCCATCCTCAACGAGCTTATCGATTTTAGTAGAACGTACTTTCACAATTGCAAATTCTGCTGCTACGAAAAAAGCCGTGAGCGCAATCAGAATGGCAACGGATAGGAGCTTAAAGATAACCACGGGTCGCCTTCACTAAATCGAAGGCTTCACCTCCATCCCTAGTTTATATTTTCTATCATTCCTCTGAACGGATAAAACATAACATACCTTTAACTTCCCGCTCCCCGGTATTTCGTAACCCCGATGTTCCATAAGAAAATGGCCAAAGTGAAAAAGAAAATACCCATGACAGGCGTCAAATACGCGTATCCATACCATTCTGTTTTATCAAGAAAAAATGCTGCAGGATAAACCCCGACAAACGCAAAAGGCAAAATCCATGTAAGTATATAGCGGATGATCTGATTATAAATATCAACCGGATACCGGCCGAAGTTCCCGATGTTGTACATCATCGGCATGATATCTGTACGACTGTCAGACCAGAAGCTGATCGTTGCCAGACTGATGAAGATACCTGCATAAACCAGCGCGCCTCCAATAACGAATAACAGGAATAAAAACGGGTCGTACCATGCGATCGTCATCCCAAGATTGCTCCCTGCATAAAACATGACAGCAAGACCTGTGATCACACCGAACATCGATTCCAATTCCATACGTTCAAGAATCACCTGAAACAGACTATGAATCGGCCGAGTCAGGATTCGATCGAGTTCACCTTTTACGATATAACGCTCATTAAAGTCCCAAATGTTGAAAAAGGTTGAGAAAAGCGCGAAAGGAACTAAGAAGAAACCATAAATAAAGATGATTTCGTCCTTACTCCAGCCGCTCAATAACTTGGTATGACCGAATACGACTAGTATGAAAATCAGGTTGACTGCCTGGAAAAGCAGGTCAGAGAGGATTTCCACTACCATATCTGAACGGTACGTGAGCCTTGTTTTCATGTATTGGCCGACATATTGGATAAAAATTGAAAGATAAGACATGACGGCTACCCTCCTTGTATGACCATTTGTTTTTTCGCTAGGACCCATAAGATCTGTAACGGTACAAGGAGCAATAAGCACCATAAGAACTGCATCATCAGAGCGTTCAAGACCTGCTGTCCGATGAACCCTTCAGAAAAGATCATGCTTGGAACATAGGAAATGTACATGAACGGGAACCATTCCATAGCGGATTGAGCCCATCCAGGATAGAAACTGATTGGCAGGATCAACCCCGAAAACAGATCAATGACCACTCTTTTTGCCCTCATCAACCCGTCATTGTTAAAGATGAAGAAAGTGAAAATGCCGGTCATCAAATTGATTTGTGTATTAATGATGAAACTGAATAAAATCGAAATCCCGAAATATCCCCAGGTAGCTAGATTTGCAGAAAATTGGAGCGGAAAAACGAGACTGACCAGGAACATACCCGGTACTGAGAAAAAGAGCAATCGGAAAATCCCTTCGCCAAGCGCCGCCATCGTCTTCATGTTGAGATAATGATAGGGTCGAATCAATTCGACAGCGACTTTCCCCTCTTTAATTTCTAGCGCGATTTCACGGTCGATATTGTTAAAATAAAACGCTCGAGCCATCCAGGCGACGGCTATGTAAGTGGTCATCTGTATGACTGACAATCCCTGGATGTCCTCTTTTCCGCCATATATGGCACTCCACAAAAAGTAATAAGCAGCAATGTTGATACTGTAAATAATGATCCCGCTGTAATAGTTCGTCCTATACGCCAGCATCATCAAAAACCGGATGCGGATCATTTCGATGTACTTACCCATGGATGATTCCCTCTTCGTAAATATTACGGATGATCTCTTCCGTTGAAGTCTCAAGGATTTTCAGGTCTAGAATCTCATGGTTGGCCACGACGTCACCGATGACTTGTGAAATGATATCTTCATCGTTCGTCACATTCACCGTCCAGCTGTTTTCATTTTCTCCAGGCTCCCAGACGACAAGCTGCTGACCAGTAGCATTGATCAGTTCATCTCTTGTTTTTGGGGTTTTAAAATGGAACTGGATCTGCTTCCCTTCTCCCCAGCTTGTTTTCAGCTGATTAAGCGCGCCATCATAAATGATTTTCCCCTCATCCAACATGACGACCCGTTCACAGAGAGCTTCGATATCGGACAAATCATGCGTTGTCAGCATCACTGTCGTGTTGTATTTTTTGTTCATCTCTTTAAGGAACTCACGGATCTTCAGCTTTACGAGCACATCGAGACCGATTGTCGGTTCATCTAAAAAAAGCAGCGGCGGATTGTGGATGAGCGCTGCTGCCAATTCACACCGCATCCGCTGACCGAGTGAAAGTTTACGCACAGGCTTGTCGAGCAGTGGTGCAATATCAAGCGCATCAATTACCATCCCCATATGGTTGCGGTAATCCCCATCTGAGACATTGTATACCTTTTTAAGCAGCCTGAAAGACTCTTGCACAGCGATATCCCACCAGAGCTGAGAACGCTGTCCGAATACGACACCGATCGTTTTTACGAATTTCTCCCGTTCCTTATGCGGGTTCATTCTGTTAATCAATACTTCCCCGGACGTGGGCGTGAGGATACCGGTAAGCATCTTGATCGTCGTTGACTTACCCGCTCCATTCTCCCCGATATAGCCGATCATCTCACCCGGTTTCACATCAAGTGAGATCGAATCGACCGCCCGATGGATTTTATAATTTCTCGTCAGAAGGTCACGGAAGGCACCTTTCAGACCAGATCTACTAGAATAAGATTTGAATTCCTTTGTTAAGTTTTCAACATGTATCATTGAATTCATCACCTGTTCCCCCTCTTCTTGCACCACTAACAGTTTATACAACCTCTACAACAAAACACAAATCCGCTGATTCATGATATAGTAGGCAGTGCCTGGCACGACAATTTACCCCTTGCGCCCCAACGGTTCCAAGATGGTGCCAGGCACCGAAGCAGAACCCTTGGGACTGTTGAGGTCTGAAATGGTGCCTGGCACCGAGGCAATTATTAATTCAAATGTAAGCCTAAATAATATTTGATACTTATAGGAGGTTCAGTGATGAATAAAGAGAATTCGGAGAGGTTGTATGAGGATGCACTTGAGCACATTGTTGGCGGAGTGAACAGTCCTTCACGTTCGTACAAAGCTGTCGGCGGCGGAGCTCCTGTGTTTATGGAGAAAGCGAAAGGCGCTCATTTTTGGGATGTGGACGGCAACAGATACATCGACTATCTTGCAGCTTATGGTCCGATCATTACAGGCCACGCCCACCCGCACATCACCAAAGCGATCACGCATGCAGCGGAAAACGGGGTCTTATATGGGACACCGACCATCCTTGAAAATCAATTCGCAAAAATGCTGAAAGAAGCAATTCCTTCCTTAGAAAAAGTCCGGTTTGTCAACTCCGGGACGGAAGCAGTCATGACGACAATCCGTGTCGCAAGAGCATATACCGGCCGTGACAAGATCATCAAATTTGCTGGCTGTTACCATGGACATTCCGACCTTGTCCTTGTTGCAGCTGGGTCCGGCCCATCCACTCTAGGCACACCAGATTCAGCAGGTGTTCCAAAGAGCATCGCGCAAGAAGTCATCACAGTTCCATTCAACGACATTGACTCCTTTAAAGAAGCGCTCGATAAATGGGGTCATGAAGTTGCAGGTATTCTCGTGGAACCGATCGTAGGAAACTTCGGCATTGTCGAACCGAGACCAGGTTTTTTAGAAGCAGTTAACGAAATCGCTCATGATGCCGGTTCGCTCGTCATCTATGATGAAGTAATCACTGCATTCCGTTTCATGTACGGCGGTGCCCAGAATCTATTGAATGTCGAACCGGATATGACCGCTCTTGGTAAAATCATTGGTGGCGGCCTTCCGATAGGAGCTTATGGTGGTAAGAAAGAGATCATGGAAAAGGTCGCACCCCTTGGCCCAGCCTATCAAGCTGGTACAATGGCTGGAAATCCTGCATCGATTTCAGCAGGAATTGCTTGTCTTGAAGTCTTGCAACAGGATGGTGTATACGAACATCTCGACACGCTTGCAGAAAAGCTAGAAGCTGGCATCCGAAAACTTGCAAAACAATATTCCGTACCTTTGTCACTCAATCGGTTGAAAGGCGCGCTCACCCTTTACTTTGGTTCAAAAAATGAAGTAACCAACTATGAACAAGCTGAGAAAAGTGATGGAGAACTATTTGCGAAGTTCTTTAAACTGATGCTTGAGCAAGGCATCAACCTGGCTCCTTCGAAATATGAAGCGTGGTTCCTGACGACTGAACATACAGATGAAGATATCCAAAACACATTGGAGGCCGTTGAAAAAGCCTTCCAAAAACTATAGGAAGTACTGAAATGGGGTTGGTCCACAATAGGTCAGCCTCATTTATATTTAAGGTGAAACCAACAGGCAGGAAAAACGAGTATATTTCCAAATTGTGCACAACACCTTATACATAAAAGGCATAACCTCATAAAAACAAGCATTAATACGAAAAACCTACATAATCATAGGGATGGATGCTTTCTTCTTTGTTTGTCAAAAGTAAGCTTACATTGCCTATTGCTTTCTTAAAGGTTTGGGTGTATAGTACGTTCATTATTAACAATGCTTTTAGAAAGGGTTTTGCTAAAACTATGAAATTCGGTGCTCGTATTTTAAAAACAGGAGTCGCGATTTCACTAGCATTATATATTACACATTGGTTGAACCTAGATTCAGCGGCCTTTGCTGCCATTGCAGCGATGTTCGCCATCCAGCCGACCATTTATCGTTCTTATCAGACAATCGTTGAACAAGTACAAGCGAATCTGATAGGTGCAACACTCGCGATCATAGCGGTGCAGACTCTGGGAAATGAACCGATCGTAATCGGACTGATCGGCGTCCTTGTCATCGCAATCAATATAAAATTGAAAATCGAAAGCACAATTCCGCTGGCGATCGTTACCGTCATCATCTTGATGGTTAACCCGGGGGACAATTACCTTACTTTTGCCATTACACGTTTTTCTGTAATCATGATTGGCGTTTTCTGCGCATTCCTGGTGAATTTGATTTTTCTTCCGCCAAAATATGAAACGCGTCTTTACCATAAAAACGTGAAGAATATGGAACAGATTGCACAGTGGATCCGGCTAGCTACACGAAATGATGCAGACCGTAAAATCTTAAAAGAAGATCTGACAAAAATTAACGAAAGTATGATAAAAGCAGATAACTATTACCTTATGTTCAAAGAAGAACGCAGTTATTTCAAAAGTTCTGACTATACGAAGAATCGCAGACTGGTATTGTTCAGGAATATGATCTCAACCACATACAAAGCGTTGGCGATTTTAAAAAGTCTTGATCAGCATGACCATAAAATATATCAGATGCCTGAAACTATCCAGAAATTGATTCAGGATCAGCTCGATCATTTGACGAATTATCACCAAAGGATATTAATGAAATATATCGGTAAAGTCCGTTATCACTCCCCTGATGAAGTCATCAATCAACTGGAGAATGATGAAAAAGAATTGACGGAGTATTTCATGAATCTCTATGATCATAAGCAAGTGGAACGGGAGCAATGGATGAACATATTCCCGCTCATTGGCTTGATCATTGATTACAACCATCACCTGATTCATTTGGATCGATTGGTCGAGAGCTTCCACACATACCATACTTCAGAAAACGAAGTGAAAATTTCAGACACCTACCCACAAGACGAATAATGGATAAAAGGCAAAGGGCTGATCCAAAAGTGTCCGACAGTTTTGGGTCAGTCTTTTTTATATAGAAAAATTAAGAGGACACCAGAGACCTTATTTCAATAAATCACCTATAAAAATGCTCTAAATAACACCGATAACGGAACAGGTGTCCTCTATTATTTGAGAACAACGCATTTTGTCACACATAAAGGAACAGATGTCCTCTAAAAATGTAAAAACGCAAGTGATTCCCCACTATTGGAACCACCTGCGTTTTAAATACAAATCTTAACTTTTCATTTTCGGATCTAACGCATCACGCAAGCCATCACCCATAAGGTTGAAGCCTAGAACAGTCAGCATGATCGCGAGACCAGGGAAAATCATTGTCCACGGTGCATCTGTAATGTAAGAACGTGCATCAGCAAGCATTGTTCCCCATTCCGGTGTTGGCGCTTTAGCACCTAACCCAAGGAATCCAAGCGCTGCCGTTTCAATAATCGCTGTTGCAATCAATAACGTGCCCTGTACGATTATTGGTGCTGTACTATTTGGAAGGATGTGTTGAAACAATATCCTCGAATCCTTCATTCCTACAGCTTTAGCAGCCATGATATATTCTTCTTCCTTTATACTTAACACTTTTGAACGAACCAATCGTCCGAAGTTCGGTACGTTGATTATCGCAATGGCTATCAGAGCATTTCGTAATGATGGCCCTAATACCGCTACGATTGCGATTGCCAACAAGATACTCGGAAATGCAAGCATGATATCGAAAATTCTTGAAATGATCGTATCTACCCATCTACCATAATAGCCTGCAATAATTCCTAAAGTGGAACCTATGATGATTGAACCTAATACAGCAAAGAATCCTACTGTAAGTGAAATTCTTGATCCATATATGATTCTACTAAGGACATCCCGACCAAAATCATCTGTTCCAAACCAATATTCTGAAGAAGGTGCTTCAAGCTTTGCATAGTTATCTGATGAAAGCTTTTGATCATTTATACCTTCAGGAGCGATGAGTGGCGCAAATACAGCTAAGAAGACAAAGAAACTTACCAGTCCCAGTCCTACTAGTGCCATTTTGTTTTTACGAAAACTCTTCCAGGCATCTCTCCATGGCGAAGCAGGCTTTTCTTCTTGCTGCTTTGGCTCGATTGGATTTTCGTTACGTGCTAGTTCCGCCATAATGTTCTCTCCTTTGAAAATAATAAGCATTCAAAAAGTCTTTACCGACTGAAGTTACCTCGTCTCTCCGCCGTTTATCATGCGGTGACTTTTTGACATTAATTATTATTGATATTTGATTCTAGGATCGATTGCCGCATATAAGAGATCAACTAGAAGATTAATCGTTACAAAAACTAAGGCAATGACAAGTATTCCGGATTGGATGACTGGATAATCGCGGAATCCGATTGCATCATAGATGTATCTTCCGATTCCAGGCCAACTGAAGATGGTTTCTGTAAGGATTGCTCCCCCTAATAACAGTCCCATCTGTAGACCAATTACCGTTAATACTGGAATGAAAGCATTTTTCAATGAGTGCTTGTAAACAACCCAGAACATCCGAAGTCCTTTTGCACGGGCTGTACGGATATAGTCAGAACGCATCACTTCCAACATACTTGAGCGAGTCATCCTTGCAATGATTGCCATTGGAATCGTTGCTAATGCAAGTCCCGGTAGAACTAAATGTTTCAAGACCGTCTGTAATTGATCGAAACGCCCTTGTATAATCGTATCGATGATGTACAAATTCGTGATTGAATCAACAGGATTCAATATACTCTCTCTGCCTGATGTAGGGAATATATTCCACTCGACAGCAAAAGCCCATTGTTCCATCAATCCAAGCCAGAAGATCGGCATGGAAACTCCGATAAGTGCAAGAAGCATTGCTACATAGTCGAACCAGGAGTTTTGGAACCATGCACTGATGATCCCTGCGTTTACTCCAATTACAACTGCGATAATCATTGCAAATAATGACAGTTCTAATGTTGCAGCAAAATAAGGCCATATCTCATCACTGATAGGTGCGTGAGTACGGATGGAGTTCCCTAGATCCCCAGTGAGCAGATCTTTCATATAAATGAAATATTGTGTGTACCATGGTTCATCCAAGCCTAAGGAGTCTCGTAATTGGGCTACTGCTTCCTTCGAAGCTTGTTGACCAAGAATAATTTGAGCTGGGTCCCCAGGAATCGCACGGATCAGAAAAAACACGATAAGTGACATTCCGATTAGAACAGGGATCAGCATTAAAATTCGTCGTATTGTGTACGCAAACACTTTTCTATCACCTCTTCAGCATACTGGCTTAATTTCGTAGGATCATAGCTGCTTATTCGCTAGATAAGCCAATGCTATGTAAACCGGTTTTGTTATAATACCTGTTAGCGAACAAGATAAATAATCACAATCCGGTCCACAGATCAGTACTGATTAATTGAATTTTTACTAAAAGAAAAGGGGAGCGTTAAACTCCCCCATCTCTTATTCGCTTAAAGAAACGTTTGTTAACTTGTCAGAACCAGTTGGATGTGGTTTGAAACCTTCTACATTCTTTAGTCCTGCAAGTGCTGGCTCAGAGTGTACAAGCGGTACCCAAGGTGCTTCTTCGTGGAGGATGACTTGCGCTTCTTTATAAAGCTCTGCACGCTTATCTTCATCCGGTGTTGATTGTGCTTCAACTAAGATATCGTGTAATTCATCGTTTGCGAAACGAGAATAGTTGTTAGAACCAATCGTATCTTTATCAAGTAACGTGTAAAGGAAGTTATCTGCGTCACCGTTGTCCCCTGTCCATCCTAGTAGGAACATAGGTGCTTCACCTTTTTGTACCTTTTCGAGGTAAGTACCCCACTCGTATGAAACGATTTCAGCTTCTACACCGATTTTAGCAAGGTTTGCTGCGATCGCTTCAGCAGCTTTCTTACCATCTGGCATATATGGACGCGGTACAGGCATTGCCCATATTTCAGTCTTGAATCCATCTGGATATCCAGCTTCAGCGAGTAATTCCTTCGCCTTATCAAGATCGAATTCGTATGGCTCTATTTCATCATTATATCCTTTGATAACAGGAGGCATAGGGTTCTTAGCTGGTTCAGCTTGTCCTTCATAGAACGCCTTGATCAATGCATCCTTATCAACTGCGTGGTTCAAAGCTTGACGTACTTTTTTGTTATTGAACGGTTCCATCTCAGTGTTAAATCCAAGGTAGCCAACGTTCATAGATGGTCGGAAGAAAGTCTGAAGTTCTTCTGCGTTTTTGATTTCTTCCACATCACTTGGGTTTACACCATCAATCAGGTGAACTTCACCTGTTTTCAATGCATTCAAACGATTTGAGTTATCAGGGATTGCACGGAAGATGACTTTATCAAGCTTTGGAAGTCCATCTCTCCAGAAGTCTTCATTCTTTTCTAAAGTAATGCGGTCATTACGCTTCCAACTTACAAATTTAAATGGACCAGTACCTACTGGCTCTGTTTCAAGTTTGTCGAATTCACCTGGTGCACCGATTGAAAACGGTGTCATCGCTAAGTTCTTCAAGAATGGTGCTTGAGGACGGTTCAATGTGAATACGACCGTATGCTCATCTTTCGCTTCTACGCTTTTAATGACATGTCCTTCGTCACCTTTGAACCCACCAAACATGGATGCATAGTAAGCAAATTTAC
Organism: Pseudalkalibacillus sp. R45; assembly: GCF_052246725.1. Classification (NCBI taxonomy): domain Bacteria; kingdom Bacillati; phylum Bacillota; class Bacilli; order Caryophanales; family Fictibacillaceae; genus Pseudalkalibacillus; species Pseudalkalibacillus sp. R45. The sequence goes on from NZ_JBQQCL010000003.1 coordinate 14,004, forward strand.
CAGAATCCCCACTAGTCATCCAACGCTCGAAGTTTTTCACTACTGCTTCTGCGTTGAAGTCTTCACCATTATGGAACTTGACGCCTTCACGTAGTTTGAACGTATAAGTCAAACCATCTTCAGAAACTTCCCACTCTTTAGCAAGTGAAGGATTTACTTCTGTATCTTGCTCTCCATACTCTACTAACGTGTCATAGACATTTTTGATTACTTTGAATGATTCTCCATCTGTTACAGTCGCAGGGTCTAATCCAACAGAGTCACCACCACGTCCGAATATCAACGTTTGTTCTTTCTTATCGTCTCCACCATCTCCGCCAGAATCTGAGTTACATCCTGCCAGTGCTACTGACATGACCATGATAACGGCTAGTGCCCATAAAAATCCTTTTTTCATCAGGTACTCCCCCTCTTGAATGTTTTTATATGGACTTGTCATCTTCATATAGATGACAAGCTACATAATGATTTTCTTCTACTTCTTGGAACTTTGGAACAACCTTTTTACAGACATCCATTGCTTCGGGACATCTTGTGTGGAACGGACATCCTGCTGGCGGGTTCGATGGACTTGGCACATCTCCCTGCAGCATGACTCGATCTTTTTTATAATCTACATCAGGTATCGGTACAGCAGACAATAACGCCTGTGTATACGGATGCAACGGTTTTTTATATAGCTTTTCGCTATCTGCCAATTCAGCTATTTTCCCTAAATACATCACCCCAACTCTGTCGCTGATATGACGAACGACTCCAAGATCGTGGGCGATGAAGACATATGTCAGGTCAAATTCCCCTTGTAAATCTTGAAGTAGATTCAGTACCTGTGCTTGAACAGATACATCCAATGCTGATACAGGTTCATCCGCAATGATCAACTTCGGTTTTACGGCAAGTGCTCTCGCAACTCCGATCCGTTGACGCTGCCCTCCACTGAATTGGTGTGGGTACCGTTTTGCGTGGTAACCGCTCAACCCTACCGTTTCAAGAAGTTCACGTACACGTGCTTTGCGTTTTTTGCTGTCCTTCTCAATACCATGGACAATCATCGGTTCTTCGATGATTTTTTCGACTGTATGCCTTGGATTGAGTGATGCATATGGATCCTGAAAGACCATTTGCATATCTCTGCGGATCTTACGCATTTCTCCACTCGAAAGTTTCGTCAGTTCTTTTCCATTGAAACGAACCTCACCTTCTGTCGGTTCCAACAGCCTTAGGAGCATACGTCCTGTTGTAGATTTACCACATCCGCTTTCTCCGACCAATCCAAGCGTTTCACCTTCATTTACTGAAAATGATACACCATCTACCGCCTTTACAGATCCGATTTGTTTTCCGAACACGCCTCCGGTAATCGGAAAATGCTTCTTCAAGTCTTTAACTTCTAATAATGGCTGTGACATTTTTCGACCCCTTCCTAGCTGTCATGAAGCCAGCAACGAACCCGGCTTCCATCCTCTTGTTCTTCTAATTGTGGTGTTTCGGCAAAACAGCGGTCGAAAGCGTGTTCACAACGTGGTGCGAAACTGCAGCCTTTTTTAATCGAACCTGGCTTCGGCACCGTTCCTGGTATGGAATACAGACGATCCTTCTTCTGGCGCATATCTGGAACAGATTGAATCAATCCAACTGTATATGGATGCTTCGGCTTGTTGAAGATCGTTTCGACATTCGCTTCTTCAATGACTTTGCCGGCATACATGACGACGATTCGCTGACACATTTCAGCTACGACTCCAAGATCATGCGTAATCATAATGATCGATGTATCCGTTTCATCATTCAGACGTTTCATCAAATCAAGGATCTGCGCTTGGATCGTCACATCCAGTGCAGTGGTAGGCTCGTCCGCTATAAGTACCTCCGGATTACATACCATGGCCATTGCGATCATGACCCTTTGTCTCATACCTCCGGAAAGCTGATGCGGGTAGCTTTCCATCAATTCTTCAGCTCTTGGAAGCCCTACCAATTTCATGATCTCAACTGCACGATTCCAGGCTTTCTTCTTATCCCATTTATTGTGTAGCCGGATCGCTTCAATCAGCTGATTCCCGATTTTATATACTGGATTCAAGGATGTCATCGGTTCTTGGAAGATCATCGCGATATCGTTCCCGCGAATTTGTCTCATCCGTTTATCCGTAGCTTTTGTTAAATCTTCACCTTTGTAAAGGATCTCCCCACCTACTACTTTTCCTGGAGGAGAAGGAACAAGCCCCATAACCGAGAGTGACGTTACGCTTTTTCCGCAACCTGACTCTCCGACAATCCCGAGGACCTCGCCGCGCTTGACATGAAAGTCGACATTATCGACAGCGGGCACTTCACCATCATCAGTGAAAAAATAGGTCTTTAAACCCTTAACGTCCAGTACTGGAGCATCCATCCGCCCCACCTCTCTTTCTGTCTCTGGATCTTGATGTTTAAAAGTTTACAAAATTGTTACGTCTCTGAACGTTTGTTCATAATTATGCCATCACTACACTAGTTTGACAACACGAAAAATTTAGAAAAATTAAAATATACGTCTTATGTACTATTAGACACAAACCCGAAAAATCCTTCTTTCTTCCCCTTTTTTCTCTTATAACGGCGTTTAAATACCTATTTACGCACCTGTTTTATCCTTTATTTACCTACAAAAAATGAGGTTGATATATTGATACCAACCTCAAAAAATATTACAAACTATTTTTTGTCTAACGCTTGTACAGTAAACAAATTGTAATAACTACTTTTGTTCGCCATTAATTTTTCATGCGAACCAATTTCTGAAATGGCTCCATCTTCAATTACAACAATCCGGTCTGCATGCGTGATCGTAGCTAATCTATGCGCTACGATAAAGGTAGTCCTGTCAGCAGCAAGAGTTTGCAGGGAGTCTTGGATTAACTGCTCACTTTCCAAGTCTAACGCAGAAGTTGCTTCATCCAAGACAAGTAATGGTGGATTTTTCAAAAATACCCTGGCAATCGCGAGTCGTTGCTTTTGACCTCCTGAAAGCTTGACCCCTCGTTCGCCGATTTTCGTGTCATACCCTTGTGGGAGCTTCATGATGAAGGCATGCGCATTCGCAGCCTTGGCGGCACTAAACATTTCTTCATCTGAGGCATGAGGATTCCCCATTTTGATATTCATCCGGACGGATTCACTGAACAGGATATTATCTTGAAGCACCATGCCAATCTGATTTCTCAGCGTACGGACTTGATAGTTGCGGATGTCTTCCCCATCCAGCAGAATTCTCCCGCTTGTTACATCATAAAATCTCGGTATCAAACTGACTAAGGATGATTTACCACCGCCGCTCATTCCGACAAGGGCAATCGTTTCGCCAGCTTTCACATCAAGTCGGATATCCTTCAAAACTGGCTCCTCTTCTTCGTTGTATTGGAACGTAACTCTGTCGAATGAAACATTTCCGTCGACATGCTTCAGTTTTTTTGCACCTGGTTTGTCTTCAATGTCGTAGGCTTCATCCATGAAATCAAAGACACGATCCATAGAGGCGATTGCTTGAGTTAAGGTAGTCGATGAGTTCACCAAACGGCGTAATGGATTGTAAAGGCGGTCCATGTAGGCAACAAACGCAACCATCGAACCAACAGTAATTTTTCCTGTAATCGCAAAATAACCAGCAACCCCGATGACAAGCATTGGAGCTATATCGGTAATCGTATTGACAACGGCAAATGTCCGTGCGTTCCAAGATGTATGATCAAGTGCTCTGTTCAAAAAGTTCGAGTTGCGGACATCGAACTGCTCATGCTCATAGTCCTCAATCGCAAAACTTCTGATCACCGTAATCCCCTGGACACGTTCGTGCAAGTGTCCCTGAACCTCTGCAAGCGCCTGAGAACGATCTTTCGTTAACCTCCTCAATCGACTGTAGAAATATTTGACCGATAATCCGTAAAGTGGAAGCAAGGAGATGGCAACAAGTGTCAACCAGACATCCATGGTACTCATGATTGCAATGGCAATGACGATCGTGAACATATCAAGCCAAACATTCATCAACCCCGTAATAACAAAGGCTTTCGTCTGCTCGACATCATGGATGACCCGCGAAATGATCTCGCCAACTTTCGTATTGGAATAGAACTTGAGGCTCAGGCGCTGGATGTGACTGAACAAATTATCCCGGATGTCGTAAAGGATTTTACTCGCTGTCCACTGCGCATAGTATTGACGGTAATACTCAATCGGCGGTCTTAATACGATGAAAACAAAAAAAGCGCCGCCCAACACCCAGGACAAGCGGGATAACTTCTCTTCAACACTTATATCAGCATTGATCACGTCATCGACGACGTATTTTAAAATCAACGGAATCAATAACGGGATTCCGAACTTGAATATCCCGATAAACACCGTCACAATGATCTGTTTGGTGTAGGGTCGTACAAACTTCATATATCGCTTTGTACTACTCGTCGTAATCACCTCCAGCTGTCTCTTTTTCAGCAGCACTTGCTTCGTCCATATCAAGTGGAGAAAGGAGCTGACCTGAATGGATACGTCAGCCCCCTTCTTTTAACGATATTCTAAGAATCGTTCATACCAACTTTCAACAAAGTCAGGCTCAAAAGGACCTTTTCGTTGATTGATCATCGAACATAATTCATCCATGTTCCGTTTCAAAATGTCATTGATTTCTTTTGGATAATCCATTTCTTTACGATGAAGTGCAAACTCATCCTCATCAAGAATGGTATATGTCATATCTGGAAATACTTTTACATCCAAATCATAATCAATATACTTCAAGGCCTCTTCATCATACGTAAAAGGAGTTCCCAGATTACAGTAGTAATGGATTCCGTGCTCACGCAGCATCCCGATGACATTGAACCATTGTTCCGCGTTAAAATAACAAATCGCTGGCTCCCTCGTCCGCCATTGTCTTCCGTCAGACTCAGTGACTATGATACGGTCATTTCCGCCGATTACTACTGAGGAAGTTCCTTTTAGTACAATCGTTTCTTCCCACACACGGTGCAGCTGCCCATTATGTTTATAACTTTGAATTTGAATCGAACTTCCAGTGGTCGGAAAAGACATACGAAACTCCTTCCTTGCATTTTGTAACTCTTTTTTAATAAGACTTTTGTTAATTACGATGTAGATTTTTTGATGAGTTAAGTTGAAGCGAAAATCGTGACACTCCTGCGGGAAAAGCGAGTCAAGCGAGACCCCGCAGCAATTATGGATCTTAGACTATAAAAATGACCTTCGACTAAAAAAAACGTCAAAGCCAGTACATCCTGTGCAAGTGAGTGAGGAGGCTTGCGGATGCCCGCTGAAAGGGAGTGAATTTCGCAAAAAGTATAACAAAGTCTTTTTATAAGGCACGTTTAATTTTTCTCTTCCTATTATATCCTTTAATCCTATAAATGAAAATGAATGTGCATTCTTAGGGTGATACCTTCTCAATACACTCGGGAACGTCATTACGCGGTGAATTCACGATGGTCGGTACATCATAAGCCTTCATTTTTGAAGCCTCAAACGGTTTCATCATATCAACTAACGCATCAGTCTCTCCGTCCCATTGGAGCCATCTCGAATAGTCCTCTTTCATTAAGATGACAGGCATCCGATTGTGAATATTCGCCATCAGTTCATTAGGCTCTGTCGTCAGGATCGTACACGTATGAACAGGAGTCCCTTTATCATCCTTCCACTTTTCCCATAATCCTGCAAAGGCAAAGGGCATTTCATTTTTCATTTTTATGTATTTCGGTTGTTTCTGCTTTCCTTCTTTTTTCCATTCAAAAAATCCATCCGCCGGGATCAGGCATCTCCTTTTTTTGAAGGCATGCTTAAAACTTGGTTTTTCAGGCACTGTTTCCGCTCTAGCATTGATCAATTTGTGCCCGATTGTGGGGTCTTTTGCCCAGAAAGGAACCAATCCCCATTTTAAAAAACCTGCCCTCCGCTTATCACCATTTGATACAATAGCCAGGATCTCTTGCGATGGTGCGATATTATATCGTGCAGGCAGATCAAGCTCCGAGGCGAATTCGTCAATTTCAAACCAATCCATCAGTAGATCGATTTCAGCTGTCAACGTAAAGCGTCCACACATATATAGTTCCACCTTTCCTCATTTAACAGTTTAGCCTGACTTGGTCGTTATTTAACCATGTTATAGAAATCTCATGTTTTGACAAGTCTTTTGCTTTGTGATTTGTCAGGAAAGGGAGCTTTCTTTTTTAAATGTAGGCTGTTTTCGCAAACTTTGTTGCTCTTGCACTTAAAGAAAGTATAAAATACTTTCTTCAGTATAAGGGCAACTAAGGCTCGACCTACAAAAGGCTTGGTCTCGCCAAGTTTTCTTTAAAAGTCGTTGATTTCCGCTCCAGGATGCTCGCTTTCCGCGGGGCGTGCGGTGAGCCCACTCGTCGCCTTGCGACCTCAGGAGTCTCCTTTTCAAGGAAGCATTTGTGCTCCTGCGTCTACAAGAAAGTCCTGTCGAAGCGAGCTTCCTCGTCGCATGCCTTGCGAGGAGATTATTCAGGTAGTAGGCACGCTGATCCCGCAGGGGTCTCGCACCTTGCTCTCCAATCAACTTGCACATGGTGAGTTTTTAAAAATGACTCAAAAGCAACAATCTTTTAGAAAAGAGCCTAAATGTAAAAGGAAAAGCACCCCCGGCTATTGCCGAGGATGCCTTGTGGAAGGTAACTATTTGTTACGCTGTTGTTGCTGCTGTTGAGCTTTTTGTTGAGCTTGCTGGTTTTGACGACGCACTTCTTGAGCGTTAGTCATTTCGCTGCCGAATTCAGCATTGTATTGACCAGCTTGTTGTTGTTGACCAGCTTGCTGTTGCCCAGCTTGTTGTTGAGCTTTTTGTTGAGCTTGCTGGTTTTGACGACGTACTTCTTGAGCGTTAGTCATTTCGCTGCCGAATTCAGCATTGTATTGACCAGCTTGTTGTTGTTGACCAGCTTGCTGTTGAGCGTTTTGTTGTTTCACATGCTGAATGTTTGTTCCAGCTTGTGTCTGTTGTCCTGGCTTTTGTTGTTTTGCCATGAGTCTCACCTCCACATGAGTTAATTTAACCATCAAGAAGGTGTGTTATCCGACAAATTGAGATGTACCATTTACCATACATAATCTCTAATTTGAAGGATAGATTAAATTCAATATGCACAGGGTAAAAGTAAACTAAAGCCACGAAAAAGGAGGTAACACCATGTATGTAGGAAGAGACATGTCGGAATTATCAACGCTCTCGACGGAAGAATGGACTGACAAAGAATTGGCGTTCTTCCATCATTCATTGCAGCAAATGACTCCTTATTTGAATAGTGAAGGAACATCAATCCATCAAGATATCATTGAGGAAATCGAAAAACGGGGCGGCTTGCATCGGGATGAAGCGGATTGGAGTCACGGCACACGCCCGAATTATGAATAAACGATGGTAAAGAAAACTTGGCTCAGCCAAGCCTTGGCGTTGGCTGAGCCTTAGTTGCGCTTCTACTGAAGAAAGTATTTTATACTTTCTTTAAGTGTAAAAACAGCTGGACCCACTTAGGAGTCCAGCTGTTTGCTTGCATACGGCTGAAATTGGTCTTGATACTGCCGAATGGGCATCTAGCGACCAAACGAGCGTACCTGACAAAATTCGCGCGCCGTGACACGACAGCGTCAAACCTCAGCTGTTCGAGTACGATTGGCCGCCATCCACGTTCAAAGTCGCTCCTACGACCCAGCTTGCGCGATCTGATGCTAAAAATGTAACGACATCTGCGATTTCCTCTGTCTTTCCAAAGCGTCCGCCAGGAATTTCATCTTTTACAAATTGTTTGATCTTCTCAGGATTTTCATCAAGTCTTTTTTGCCAATTTCCAGTCGGATGCAGGATGGCTCCAGGTGCCACGCCAATGACCCTGATTCCATAGCTGATCGCTTCCTCAGCTAATGCTTTCGTGAAGCTGATCATTGCAGCTTTCGAACTGTTATAGGTCGGTTTGCCGCCGGATTCACGACCGTAGATGCTTGAGATGTTGATGATCGAGCCTTGCTTATGTTCCTTCATCTTTTGCACCGCTAGTTTACTGAAATGGACAGCTGAATGGAAGTTCAACTCCATCGCCTCTCGAAACTGTTTTACGCTTGTTTCTTCAATGCTTCCGCCGTTACTGCCGCCTGCATTGTTCACTAAAATATCGATGCTTCCATGCTCAGCAATGAATTGATCAAAGATTTTTTCACGGACCTTCTCATCGGTCAGATCTCCCTGATAAATCGAAATCCTTTCGTGTTCTTGCTTCATTTTTTCAAGATCCTCTTCACCTCTTGCACAAATTCCAACATTTACGCCTTCTGCCAGTAAGCCTTCAGCAATCGCTTTTCCGATGCCTTTCGAGCCTCCAGTGACGAGTGCTGTTTTGTTTTTAAGATGCAGGTCCAATCTTCACTCTCCTTTCCATAAGGCAGCGATTTTTTGATGTGGTACAGGTAAAGGATACGACTCCAGTTGTTTTTTCGAAACGAGCTTAGGTTCTTCTATAGGTTCGTTTGTCGTAAACGTGCCAGAATAAACCGTGATATTCCACGTCAGATGCGAAAAGATATGGCGGAAGCTGAGCAATTGGTCGTTTAAATTGGCTTGAATAGGGTATTTTTCTTCTAAGTGAGCTTTGAGCTGATCTTTTTGTGGAAGATCATATCCGCTCCCTGTCTCATGGTTAGGAAACTGCCATAAATTTGCAAGCAAACCTGTAGATGGTCTTTTTTCAATGATCGTTTCACCTTGCTCATTTTCAAGCAGTGCAACAGCGATCGGTAAGGTTTTGTTTTTGAGTTTTTTCTTTTTGACAGGCAGTTCGTCCTGTAATCCTTCATCAAATGCTTTACAATACGATTGGACAGGGCATAACAGGCATGTCGGATTCTTAGGGGTACAAATGGTTGCACCCAATTCCATCAGACCTTGATTGAAATAAGATGGATTTTCTTTAGAAATGAGGATCCGTACAGCTTCTTCAAAGATTTTCCGAGTTTGAGGCTTTGCGATGTCCTCATCGATCAATAAAATTCTTGAAAGGACCCGCATGACATTGCCGTCGACAGCAGGTTCCGGCAGGCCGAATGCAATGCTTGCGATTGCTCCTGCTGTATAAGGACCGACACCTTTTAATGACTGGATGTCTTTCGGTCGGTCGGGCACAATGCCTTGATATTTTTCTTCGACTTCACGGACGGCAGCTTGAAGATTTCTGGCCCGGGAGTAGTACCCTAGACCTTCCCATGCCTTCAGCACTTTTTCTTCATCTGCGTTCGAAAGTGCCGTGACAGTCGGAAACATTTCCATGAAACGTTCAAAATAAGGGATTACTGTATCGACTCGGGTTTGCTGAAGCATGATTTCAGACACCCAGATTTTATAAGGATCCCGTTCCCTTCTCCATGGTAAGTCTCTGTAATCCGTTTCATACCAGGAGAGCAAATCGGATTGGAAAGCTTCTATATCGATTGTCAAATCAAGTTCGTCTTTCAAATTTATAGGCAACTTTAATCCTCCATCGCGATAGTATATTGAGAATATGAGGCAATAGCGCTGTCTCGTCCTAAACTATACTATAAAGTACTGAGAATGATAAAATGATTAACAATTCCTGAACCAATCGAACTTGAATTTTTGGATACACTAAGAATAGACCGAATATGAATGAAATCGTTTTTTTCTGAGGAGGCTTCATCAATAGAATGGATACAGGTACACATATCGTAATGGGTATCGCAATAGGTGGACTCGCCACCCTGGATCCGGTTATTGCGCAGGATCCTCTAACGACACAGACCGTTTTAATCGGGACGATCATTGGTTCCAATGCTCCCGATTTTGATACCGTATTAAAATTAAAAAATAATGCCGTTTATTTGCGGAACCACCGTGGTATTACGCACTCGATCCCGGCGGTAGTGCTCTGGCCTCTCTTGATTGTAGGATGTCTGGAATTGTTTTTCCCTGGAGCGAATATGCTGCACGTGTGGTTATGGACGTTCTTATCCGTATTCCTGCATGTGTTCGTCGACATTTTTAATGCATACGGCACCCAGGCAATGCATCCCTTTTCAAAAAAGTGGATTGCTCATGGGATGATCAATATATTTGATCCGTTCATATTCGCTGCGCATATTCTTGGTTTTATCCTTTGGTACCAGGGCTTCCACCCGGGCTACACATTTTTGACGATTTATATCGTGCTGTTCGGTTATTATATTTGGCGTTACCTTGCAAAAAGGCAGACGATAAAGATGGTCAAAGAGGAAGTTCCGGATGCTACAAAAGTCATCGTGTGTCCGACTATGCGCTGGGGGCAAAAGCACGTTGCAGTCATGAGCCCCGGTCAATTCCATGTCATTGAGGTAAAAAATGACCAGCTGACGATCCACGATGTCTATGACCGAAAACCAGTTCCGAAAAATCCGATTTTAGACGAAGCCGTCAAAGACTCAAACCTTGCTGCCTTCTTGTCCTTCTCTCCTGTTTATCGTTGGGAAGTGGAAGAAGAGGTTGATGGATATGAAGTGCGTTTCATCGATTTAAGATATCGTTCCAAAGGGCACTATCCATTCGTCGCTGTCGTGAAATTGGATGAAGAACTTAACATCACCAGTTCTTTTACAGGCTGGGTTTACAGTGAAAAAACATTACGGCGCAAATTGGATGTCGCCACGACGAATTAAAAATAAAGAAAACTTGGCAATGCCAAGCCTTTGGCCCAGGCTGAGCTGAAAAGGCTGGTCCGGACGTTTCCTCTCGTCTGGATCAGCCTTTCATTTCTCTGTCCATTTTCGCGAAATCACTGATAAATTTTGATTTTTCACCAATAAAATCTAGACTTGCACCGATATCGACGTTCAACAGTCTCATCAAACCTTGCTCAGTGCTTCGGTCCTTTTTTCAATAGGTGCTGGAATTTGGGATTCGCACTGAAATACTCGTGGAGTTTATCGCCGAAACGCATGATCCACTCACGAACGATCCGTTCAGTCACTTCTTGACCTTTGTAGCTGCGCCCCGCACGTGCACGTGTCGCTTCGAAATCTTCCCATAACGCTTCCACCCAGCTTCGCGCATCTTCATACGTCAAATGTGGATTCTTTCTCCTTAATTCTTCAGCTAGATCATGAAAGGTTTCTTCCATTGTCCTTTCCTCGCTTCCCATGTAAATAATTCCCCGACATATTGGCAGACCATTCATCCAATACTAAAAATATCGTTTAGAAAGGAGTGTTACCAATGCGCAATAAAGCAAAAAACTTTCCTAATCGCAAGTCTCCTGACGGCGAAGCCCGTGCTAAGGATGAATATGCGTCTAAACGTGCTGATGGTTCGATCCAGACTCAACCCCAAGAACGAATGAGTCGTTCCAATCGATCCTAAAGCTACCTTGTGAGGAGGTGTCAACTCATGGCAAAAGACAACCGCGACAGGCTGCATCCTGCCTATGAAGATCCATTTCAATCACCTCGATCAAACCCTAAGCACTCGTTTCATCAAGTCAATGGTGAAACCGAGCGAAGCTTGCATAACCATGTTTTGAAAGTTGAAACACGTAAGCGTTCCTAGATAAGTGCTTATTTAAAGGCTCTGACTCATCGGGCATAGACGGTTACCTGAACAACAGGAAATCATTACACCATGAGTCATCCTTTTTTATTTTGGCTGTTTTCTAAAAGATTGTTGCTTTTGAGTTTTTTTAAAACTCACCTTGTGCAAGTTGATTGGAGAGCAAGGTGCGAGACTCCTGCGGGACGGCGGGACAGGTGAGACCATTCAATGTCGCAAGGCGACGAGTGGGCTCACCGCACGCCCCGCGGAAAGCGAGCATCCTGGAGCGGAAATCAACGACTTTTAAAGAAAACTTGGCGAGACCAAGCTTTTGTAGGTCGAGCCTTAGTTGCCCTTATACTGAAGAAAGTATTTTATACTTTCTTTAAGTGCAAGTGCAACAAAGTTTGCGAAAACAGCCTTTATTTTTAAGCCTTATTTTTACGGAGCATGGAGATTGGAAATGCTTCAAGATCCTTATTATCATTACGGTATCCCCAAGCAAAAACTCCATTCATATATGAAATTTCAAACATACTGCCAGGGTCATTTGCCAGCTCGTATACCTCACCTTTTTTATAATCAGATGGGTCAAGCAGGTAGCTCTTCGCCATCGCGATCTTCCGTTCATACACTGCAACCTCATTCACAATACCATGCTGCTCTGCTTTTCTGGCTTTCTCCGTCAAACTTCTGATTTCTTCATGTATTTCAAACTCACTCATATCACTGAATAATCTACTCATTCTAACTTCCCTCCTGAATTCATCCTAAGGTAATTTTGCCCTAAAGAAAAATTATGCTAGCATAATGGAGAATCCGATTTCAAGGAGTGTTCCATCATGAAAAACATATTGATTACCGGAGCCGGAACAGGACTTGGCGAAAGCCTTGCCGTTCAATATAGTGCTGAAGGCAATCATGTCTATTTAGTCGGCCGCCGATTAGAAACACTTGAACAGGTTGAAAAACACATAAAAGATGCTGGTGAAAAAGCAACGAGCATTGTCTGTGACATCACCGATCACCGAGAAGTCCAGAGCACTATCCAGTCACTTTTAAAATCAACGACAATCGATATCCTCATTAACAACGCTGGAACAGGCTGCTTCGGTCCTCTCAATTCCTACTCGAATGAAGAGATCGACCAAGTGCTGGCAACGAACGTCAAAGGCACAATCAACTTGACGAGATCCGTAATGCCACGGTTCATCGAGCAAGGCGAAGGACAAATCATGAATATCATTTCGACAGCTGGATTACGTGGTAAGAAAAATGAATCCGTTTATGTGTCAAGTAAATTCGCTGTCAGAGGTTTTACTGAAAGTCTGATCAAAGAGCTTGAAGGGACGAACATCAAGGCGACTGCCGTCTATATGGGCGGAATGGACACGCCATTTTGGGATGAAACTGACCATATCACGGACCGCTCCCGCCTAAAAAGCCCGGATGAAGTCGCTAAGCTCATCATCGAACAGAACACTGGACAGGCAGAGATTTTCATCGATCGTTAAGGTCCTGGTTTTCGCTTAGCCATTCCTCGATTAATTCGATTGGAAAACCTTTGCGGTAAAGGAATTGCTTCATTTTTTGTTTGTATTCCCAGCCAGTGAATTTTGCATATTTCCGGTGGGCCTTTTGTGCCTGCAGATCCAAAGCTTCCCTTTCCTCATCTTCATCTTTTTCAAGGGAGGCTTTTTCTATCGCTTGCTCAATCACACTCCACGGATAACCCTTCTGCTGTAAAACTTGCGCGAGCTTCTGTTTAAGCGCATTTTCACTGAGCTTTTTGTATTGCTTCGCTTTTTTCTGCACAAAGTTCGTTGCTTCCTCTATCTGCTCATCCTGTGGGTATACCGTCAATGCTTCCTCGATGATTTTTTGCGACACACCTTTCTGTTGAAGCTCCTGTTTCAATGCTTTGGGCCCCTTTTTCGTAGTCGTTATTTTACTGCGGATGAACATCTTCGCAAAATCCAGGTCATTCAGATGACCCATCTCTTGCAATCTTTCGATGACAGCCTTTCTCGTTGATGGTTCGAACTCTTTTTTCAATAAAAATTGATCGACTTCCTGGATCGATCTCATTCGGAAGGAAAGAAAATGCATCGTACTATTCAAGCCTTTGCTGAATTGATCCTGTACAAGAAGCTCTTCAACTTGTTCGTCAGTCAGTTCCATTCCTTTTCTTATGCCTGACTTTATGTACACTTCCTCATCGATCCCGAAACCGAATTCTTCACCGTTTCCACGATCTATAAATACATTGAATCGACTTTTGTTTTTCTTCTGGACTGTGATCTTTGCTACTTTCATATGGATCACCTCATTCACATTTTAGCATATCCGTTGATTATCTTGCCTCAAAAAGGGAAAACACAAGATATAGAGAATAGATAAGTATTCAGGTTGAGGAGGAATGGAGATGAAAATCGCCATCTCGGGTGGTTCTGGCTTTGTCGGCCAAGCTTTGACCGAGCATTTTACGGAAAAAGGAAATGACGTCTATATCTTGACGAGGAATCCTGACGGAAAACCGGAAAAAGAAAGAGTAACCTATATAAAATGGCTGAGTGATGATCATCAATTGGACGAACTGCCTGAACTGGATGCGATCGTAAACCTTGCTGGTGAATCGATCAATGGCAGATGGACCGATGAAAAGAAGGAAAAGATCCTATCGAGCCGGATTGACTCGACACGTTCAATAATGGATCTGATCGAACGGCAGGAAACGAAACCTGAAGTACTGATCAATGCCTCTGCAGTCGGGTATTACGGAACTTCACAAACGGAGAAATTCGATGAGTGGAAAGAAGAAGCTGGAGACGACTTCCTTGCTGAAGTAACGAAGCAATGGGAGAACGAAGCTTTGAAAGCCAAAGATTACGGTGTACGTGTCGTTTGTACGCGGTTCGGTCTCATTCTTGATAAAGATGAAGGTGCATTGCCACGCATGGCTCTTCCCTATAAGTTATATGGCGGAGGTCCGATTGGTTCCGGCGACCAATGGTATTCTTGGATTCATATCTCTGATGTCGCTGGCCTGATTGATTTCGCCATCCAAAACCGTTCGATTGAAGGCTCATTGAATGCAACATCTCCTCATCCAGTCCAGATGAATGACTTCGGCAGACTTCTAGGACGTAGATTGAACCGTCCACATTGGCTTCCGCTGCCTGGTTTTGTTTTAAAAACCGCATTAGGAGAGATGAGTACCCTGATTCTTGATGGACAAAAGGTTTATCCACAGAAAGCTCTCGATCATAACTTTAAATTCACTTACCCTACCCTATCGTCTGCTTTAACAGCGATTTACGAACGATAACAACTTCCTTTTCATACTTGCGAAAGCTATACTTGATTTTAAAAGATGGTGAAACCCTATGGCGCGGGTTAGGCCTTATGTGAATATACTGCATTAACAGGCTATTTTCCGGCTTCAGTGAACGCCACGTATCCCCTTGTTTTGCGAATAGGAAGAGGTATAATATGAAAACGTTATTCAAGCATGCAATTTTATATCCCGTCACATCAGCCCCGTTCCAGGGTGATCTTTTGATTGAAGGCGGGAAAATCAAAAATATAGCAGCGAATATCAACAGCGATCGTCACACGAAAGTGATTGATGCTTCTGGGATGCATTTACTGCCTGGTTTCATTGATGTACATACCCATTTGGGTCTTTATGATGAAGGGACAGGTTGGGCTGGCAACGACGCGAATGAAACACACGAGCCCCTGACCCCTCATATCAGGGCGATTGATGGCGTACATCCGCTGGACATCGCCTTTAACGATGCAATCAAATTCGGGATCACCACAGCCCATGTGATGCCCGGAAGCCAGAACATCATTGGCGGTCAAACTGCGGTCATCAAAACGTACGGCCAAAACATCCAGAAGATGATCGTGAAAGAAAAAGCAGGTCTGAAAATCGCACTCGGAGAAAACCCGAAACGGATCCACAGCGGCCGGCACAATGATTCCATCACACGTATGGGGATCATGGGCATGCTGCGGGAGGAATTTTATAAAGCGTTGAATACGGATCATCCTGAATGTCTTAGGAAAGCTCCGATCATTTCTGTTTTGAATCGTGAAATGCCAGTCCGGATCCACGCTCATCGTGCAGACGACATCTTATCAGCAATCCGATTTGCAGAGGAATTCAATCTGGATCTGCGTATTGAACATTGTACAGAAGGCCACCTCATCGCCTCAGAATTAGCCGGCCGTGATTTGCAGGTATGTGTTGGGCCAACGTTGACGAGGAAATCGAAAATCGAGTTAAAAAACAAGACATGGCAGACATACCGAATTTTGAACGATCACGGCGTTTCTGTATCGATTACAACCGATCATCCATATACTCCAATCCAATATTTGAATGTCTGTGCCGCGATTGCGGTCCGTGAAGGGCTTACCGTTGAAAATGCTCTGGCGGGGATCACGATCAATCCAGCAAAAAACCTCGGAATCGATGATAAAGTTGGAAGTCTGGAAATCGGAAAAGATGCTGACATCACTTTATGGAACGACCACCCTTTCCATTTTTCCGCCTTACCGAATCTGACAATGATTTCAGGCGAAATTGTCTATAAGAAATTCAATTGAAAAATTGTTGTTTAAATCCTTTTGGGGCATGTCCTGTGCCCCCTGTCCAAAGTTGGTATTTCAGCGAACTTTTTTCTGCTATAAGGCATAAAATGAAAGGACAAGTACCCTCGACAAAAAAAGACTAATTTTAACAAAAAATATTGGTTCCATTTTTAAGATAAATCGATTATGATATGTTTATAAAGACGTGGTGAAGCCATGACGCGCGTGGGCTGAGCCGTTATCGCATTTATAAGTTTGGAACCAAAAAACAAAATAGTCAAAGGTAAGGGAAGGCAATTGGTGCGCCACCAGTACATCTGGTCTTAGTGGGTTCGATTCCCACCCCGAATTAGAAATTTTAATTCGAGGGTAGAAATCGACTGCCCTCTTTGGGAGGATGTATAAAATGTTAAAGAAACGTGATCTGAATGAATGTCATGTTCTTTATGAGTTGATGGCAGACCCCGCTGTCTTCCCTTTTGTGCGCCACAAAGCTGGTTCTGTTGAAGAGTTCATCTTTTTGACAAAACAGACCTTGGAAGCAGAAGAGAATGGGGAACTGATCTCGAGAACGATTTTAGATGAATGGGGCAACCCGATCGGTACGATCAATCTATTCGACATTCAAGAAAACTGTGGTTTTTTAGGTACGTGGATCGGCAAACCATACCACGGAAAAGGCTATAATCAACTGGCGAAGGAATTGTTTTTCAACGAGCTTTTCTTTGAAAAAGATATCCAAACGATCTTCATGCGGATCCGGAAAACGAATCCTCGATCAGAACGCGCTGCATTGAAAATTCCGTATGTATCACTTGCAAACGAGACCCGTCCAGATATTTATCAACAACTGAATGCATTAGAAGATGTATATAACCTTTTTCAAATTGAACGTGATACTTATTATATGTATACAGCACGCCATTCTTCTCTTGTCGAAGAAGCGATGGAGGCTTAGAAAGCGATACTTGGGCTGACTCATTTGGTTGAGTTCAGCCTTTTTATGTGGAGAAATAACTTAAGGCGGGTACGGGGTTTTACACATGTGGATGGCTGCAATTTTTCACACCTTTACCCTATCTTTCCTCTTATAGTTCAGGAACGATTGCACATCATAATAAACGAGAGGTCATCCTCTCACCATTTGTCTAAGGAGGGTTCACTCATGGGAAAAGATAAACGTTCTCGCAAAAATGCACAGAACAAACAAAACATCGCACCAGACGGTCGTGATGTCGAGTTTTCCCAAGAGCTTGCCGACACTGAGGATCTGCAAGCGCAGGAAAGAGCAAGAGCGGCTGATCGTCGCGCAAGACGTAAATAACCTCTGCAAGGCTGAACAGGAGACTTGTCCCTTCCCCGGCAAGTCTCCATTGTTTTGTCTTTTTTAAATTGTGGATAACTGTGGATATGTGCACAATCTGGATATTATTGTGTGGATAATGTGCATAAGTCAGTGAATAACTTGTAAATCCACAACTTCAGTTATCCCATGAGTGTGGATAAACTGTTAGCGAAAATAATTGGTGCCAGGCACCGAATCAGAAGCCTTGTGTATCAAGGGGTCCCGATCGGTGCCTGGCACCTTCTCAAAACCGTTGGCGCACAAAGGTTAAATTGTCGTGCCTGGCACGCGTGTTACTTTTTTACTAGCGTGGCGATGACTTCGATGTGGGATGTGTGTGGGAACATATCCACAGGCTGGAGCCGTTCGATTTTGAATCCTCGCTTTAATAAGTAATCCACATCTTTGGCTAATGTGGATGGATTACAGGATACATACACCATCCGTCTGGGTTGGATTTTCGCTACTGTTTTCAGGAAGGTCATGTCGCATCCGGTTCTTGGCGGATCGACGACGATGACGTCTGGTTTCCATCCTTCTTTAAGCCATTTCGGCAGCAGGTCTTCTGCTTTTCCTGTTACATAGAGGGCATTTTTAATTCCGTGACGGGCAGCATTTTCGTTCGCATCTTCAATCGATTCTTCAATGACATCCATACCACGGACTTCTCCTGCTCGTTCAGCGAGCCATAAACCGATTGTTCCTACGCCGCAATATGCATCGACGACTTTTTCTTCCCCTGTCAACTTAGCCGTTCTACGTGCTTCATTATACAATTTTACAGTCTGTACAGGATTCAGCTGGAAAAAGGCTCTTGCCGATAATTCAAAAGAAAGGTCTCCCAACGTTTCCTGAATCGTATGATCTCCCTCTAGATGGATCGTTTCATCGCCGAATATCACTGAGGTTTTCTGTCCGTTGATGTTTTGTAAAATTGATGTGACTTCCGGAAGCCGCTTCTTCATTTCTTTAATCAGCACATCCTTTTTCGGGATGTCATGCTGAGTCGTGATCAAAACGACTTGAACTTTTTCCGTTTCAAAACTGACACGGGTTACAATCGTGCGTACAATCCCGGACCGTTTCCGCTCATTGTAGATTGAAATGTTCAAGTCCTCCAAGATCTTTTTCACTGTATTCGTAACATTCGTCGTCTGTGGATGCTGGACCATGCAGTTTGTCAGATCGATCAGTTTATGCGACCCAAGGCCATACAATCCCGCCAGCACGCTCGCACCCTTTTTAGCCACTTGAAATTGGCTTTTATTGCGGTAGTACCACGGGTCCTCCATGCCGATCGTATCTTTCAAAGGCAGGTGATGGGCGTCCAACTCTGTATACCGACCGAAAGCCTGCCGTACGATATCTTTCTTTTCTCGCAGCTGGGCTTCATAGCTTAAATGCTGGAGCTGGCATCCTCCGCATTGCTCATAGATCGGACAGGGTGGCTTCACTCGGTCCTCCGATCGCTTTTTTATCGTTACCATTTCTGCTTCAATCCTGTTCGGAAGAGGCTTCGTCACTTTCGCGATCACTTCTTCACCCGGCAATGCCCCAGGTACGAAGGTGACTTTTTTATTATAAAAACCGATGCCTTCCCCATTGATCCCAAGACGCTTGATTGGCAATCGGATTATGTCTCCGGCCTTCAGCTTCATTTCGTTTGCTTTCATACTTACACTCCGTCCTTTTTTAATCGGACTTATTATATCACGTGTACAACATAAAAAGACAACCTCCGAATTAAACTTTAGAGGCTGCCTTAGATGTTCAGTCAGCAATCGGATTAGGAATTCGATCGTTTGAGACGAGATGGTCTAAGCTTTTAAAAGAATAACCCTGTTTCCTCAAATCATCGATGACTCGACCAAGCGCTTCTGCATTGTCTTTTGATACAGAATGAAGCAATAAAATCGAGCCTGGATGCACTTGTTTCATGATGCTTCTGTACGCATGATCGGCACCCTTCTGCTGGTTCGTAACCCAGTCCATATAGGCGAGCGACCAGAAGACATTGGTATAGCCTTCTTTTTCAGAAAGGGCTAGGGTTCGTTCGCTGAAAACGCCACGCGGCGGCCGTAAATACATCATGTCTTTCCGTCCGGTGAGTTCTTCATATTTATCTTTCACCTTTTGAAGCTCTTCTTTCAGACGCTCATCGCTAACAGCCGTTAGATCAGGATGATGCCAGGAATGGTTCCCGACGATATGTCCTTCATTCACCATCCGTTTCACAAGATCTGATTGGTCTTTTAAATAATGGCCGGTTACGAAAAATGCTGCCGGAACCTTCTTTGCTTTTAAAACATCCAGCACTTTTTCCGTGTAACCATTCTCATAGCCATTATCAAAAGTGAGATAAAGGTTCTTCTCACTTGTATCGCCGATATAATAACCATTGTACTTTTCAAGGAGATCAATGAATTTCTGATCCGTTGTAGCAGGCCGCTGATCCTTACTCCGCTTGAAAAACCAATCATGCTTCTGATTCGAATAAGCGTAAGTATTCAGCGGAACAGCCAACACAAAGCTAAATATCAACATATAAACTGCGAATTTCTTCAACACAGCAATCGACTCCTTTACACAACCTTAGTATTAGTTTGAATGACAAGAAAATATCCATACAAGGAATCGATTACCATATTGCGCTGCTTCAGTGCCTGGCACCGTTTGAGATGTCAACAGCCTCAAGGGTTTCACTTCGGTGCCTGGCACCATTTCAAACCTCAACAGCCTCAAGGGTTTCACTTCGGTGCCTGGCACCATTTCAAACCTCAACAGCCTCAAGGGTTTCACTTCAGTGCCTGGCACCATTTCAAACCTCAACAGCCTCAAGGGTTTTGCTTCAGTGCCTGGCACCGATCGAGATCCCTACAGCTCCAACGCTTTCTGATCGGTGCCAGGCACGCCTTAATAAAGGAAACTTGGAAAAAGCCAAGCCTTAGCGCAGGCTGAGCCTTAGTTCCTCGAAAAAGCAACTGCTTTTCCTTCGTGCGGTGTATTGCTTCCGAAGCCGCCAGCTTGTGCTCTTATATTGAAGAAAGTATTTATAATTTCTTTAAATGTAAATCAAAAAAGCCGGGTTTCCCCGACTTTTCTCATTTTTGATCGATTTGATTTTATTTGAAGACTGGATCTTTGAATTGGGCGAGTTTTTCAAGTGATGATTTCTCCACATCGTGGTGAAGGCTGTTGCCGTGTGAATCCATGGTTACGACTGCTGTAAAGCCTTCTACTTGCAGATGCCACATCGCTTCTGGAATTCCAAACTCGAGAAGATCGACGCCGTCCACTTTCTTGATACACTCCGCATAATATTGCGCTGCACCGCCGATCGCATTCAAATAAACTCCACCGTGCTCTTCCAGTGACTTCAACGTCTTCGGCCCCATTCCGCCTTTTCCGATGACTGCGCGGATACCAAACTTCTTCATGATGTCACCCTGGTAAGGCTCTTCACGGATACTAGTCGTCGGTCCAGCAGCTTTCACATGATAATCACCGTTCGCGTCCTTCATCATGACTGGACCGCAATGATAAATGATCTGGCCATCAAGGTCAATCGGTGCATCATTGCTCGTCAAGTGCTTATGGATTGCGTCACGTCCCGTGTGCATCACACCATTGATACGCACCACATCACCAACACGCAATTCACGGATCTTTTCTTCTGTGATTGGCGCTTCAAGCACGACTTCGCGTACTTCCTTCACATCATCAAGAGCTGCTGCCGCTTTTTCCATCTCTTTTTTAAAATCAATCTTCTCTCCGTCCTGGTAGAGCCACTCAAGAATCTCACCCGTGTTCGGATCGAGCTTGAACCCAAGACGACGATACGCCCAGCAGTTATAAGCGACCGATACGAAAAAACTTGCAGGGATACGGTTCATCACACCAACCTTACAACCTAAAAGCGTCGTTTCACCACCGAAGCCCATCGTGCCGATACCGAGTTCGTTCGCATTATCCATCACGTATTCTTCGAGTTTACTAAGATCTTCATTCGAATTGACGTCTTCTACAGAACGAAACAGCTGCTCCTTCGCTAGCTCATAACCTGACGTACGGTCCCCGCCGATTCCGACACCGATGAACCCAGCGCTGCATCCTTGACCTTGCGCTTGATAGACCGAGTGCATGATACATTTACGGATACCATCGAGGTCACGGCCAGCCCGTCCTAGGCCTTCCAGTTCGGTTGGTAGACTATACTGGATATTCTTATTTTCACAACCCCCGCCTTTTAAAATCAAGCGAGCATCGATATAATCCTTCTCCCACTGTTCAAACTTGATGACAGGCGTCCCCGGTCCGAGATTGTCACCGCTGTTCGCCCCAGTTAACGAATCAACTGAGTTCGGACGAAGCTTGGTATCATCTGTCGCTTGTTTGATCGCCTCGATGATTGCGTCCTTGATTTTCAACTGGTTCACACCGATAGGAACCTTCACTTTGAACGTTGGAAGCCCTGTATCCTGACAGATCGGCGAGACATTCTCATCTGCTTTTAAAATATTTTCACTGATCGTATCGAGCGACATCGCTGCACGAGTCCCAGCGTTTTCCTGGGCTTTTGCTTTTGCAATCGCGCGACGTACGTCTTTCGGTAAATTCGTAGACGTCTCAACAATCAATTCGTACATACTTTCTTTCAGCTTTTCCATTTCCCCGATGACCCCTTTTATGAAGATTTTCACACAGGTGAAGGGCTCCTCCTCCCTTCCTGCCTGTGGAATCATGAATTTATCAACAAACCGCACTGAAAGCGGAAACAAAACACATCAAACCTATGTTCAGTATAACAAATACGGCACTTAAAATCCTTTTATATAAATCATTCTCCCCAGTTATGGCGGAACTGTTTGCATTTCTCTTCAAGTTCATCCAGCATGGCAATGATCCGATCGATTTCCTCGACTCCAGCTGTTTCAGGATCGACCGTATCCAATACTTTCAAAAGCATATCCATTTTGTTTTGGATATACTCCATTTGTGATGACTTATCATTTATGGCATTACCCATCTAGTAGGTCTCCTTTCTTTTTTCCTCTAATATGATAACAGATTTTTGAGCATTATTGGGAATTACCCGCATTTACAATTGCTTTACAAAAGTAAGTCGAAACCTTACACTTAAGATAAACGGATTCAATCTCAATTCGAGGTGATGATTGATGAATTATGAAAGCATGTGCCCCAAGTATGAAGCGGCAATCGAAATCATAGGAAAAAAGTGGACAGGTCTGATCATTCGTGTCCTGTTAGCTGGACCTAAACGATTTAAAGATATAAAAAAACAAATTCCTGATATGAGTGACAGAATGCTGACAGAAAGAATGAAAGAACTTGAAGCTGTCGGCATTGTTAAACGTGAAGTCTATCCGGAAACACCTGTACGAATTGAATATACGCTTACGGACAAAGGCACTTCCCTTAAAAATGTCATCGGTGAAATCCAACGCTGGAGTGATGACTGGGTGGAAATGGAACAACCGCAGGAATAAAGAAAACTTGGTTCAGGCAAGCCTTTGGCGTATGCTGAGCCATTAGTTGCACTTATACTTTCTTTAAGTATAAAAAAGGGGCGACTCCTATGTGTCTGCCCCTTTTTTATGTGCTACTTCATCGTTCAGTTAGTCATATTGAATCTTAACGAAATGTAATCTTGGACCGGGATCCAAGCCCCAATGCCTTGATGGGTCACATTTTTCACTTCGATACTTTTCTTGCTACCTTTAAGATTGATGAACACCTCACCGTAAGTGACGCGTCCTTTTTCATTTACTGCAGGCACGTATCCATAAAGATATCCGACCTTTTTCGGTGGAATATTATAAACATTATCCTTCTTCGTCCCTCTTCCTATGATTGTCGTGAAAGAGAGCGGCAAGCCGGTTTTTTTCGAAGCGTCGATCATCATCATTTTCTGGACATCTTCACTGCTCTCGATCTTAGCGGTCAATCCTCCGGAAACCTTTTGTTCATGTTCCTGGTTGAATCGCAATTGAGAGACAGCTTTCCCGCCATGGTTGTTCAACTGATTGACATTCACCTTCTGAAATTCCCAGTTGACATTCGTTTCAGCGGATTCATAATTCAATGGCCACTGGCCTAAATAAATCTTGGCACGGTAACCGATCGCAGCTTTTGACGGTGAAATGCTGGATTCATTAAAGAGACGGATAAGTTCCGGATTCTCGATTTTGATATCGGTTGTCGAGAACATTTCCTCAGTCAGCTGACTCGGTTGTAAATCAGGTAAATCCTGCGTTGCATTCGGATATGTGTTTTCTTTTGAAATCGAGACAGTCGAATTCGGAATCGAAACTCTCTCAGAATTCTTCGCTTTTTCTGCGGATAATGCCTGATCCGACCATAGTAAAAGCCCTAAGCAGGCAATCAGAATACCCAACTTTCTCATCGGACATGCTCCTTTCTTCTTACCTTTATTTTTTTCCACTCGTGATAAAATCTACATGCCAAATTTTTCATATCTATGTCCACGACAAATTTCTCAAAGTTTCAAACAAGCGTTTGATTGAAAAAGAAAAGCCACTACTCCCAAACAATCAAAGCTCTTAATCAAACATTTGATTGACGATTTGAAAGAATTGTCGAAGGTAAAAGACTGCAATAAAACCTCTTCACGCTTCCTCAATCAATCGCCAGGACAAGACCGAAATGTCATCAGGATATTTCTGCTTTTCTAAAAAAACGCGGACCATTTTCAACGAATCATCCGGTACAACAATCGCTGCAATTTCATCTTTTTCAAATGCGAAGTCTCCGATATTACGCCACTCTCTTTCCCGGTAAAACGTATGCCCTTCTTTCGGATGGAAGTCAGTGATCTTGATGAAATCAATCAAAGGGTGATCGTTCTCCAGCAAATTGTTGTGTGCTTCATGCATTGATGACACATAACAAACCGGCAAGAAAACATCATGGATCGCTTCTGCCTTAAATCCGATCGCAGCTCTGCCATAGTACACCGCATGCTCAACCAAATCTTTAAAAGGAATATCCGTGGTACAGCAAAAGGCGTCCGTCTTATAAGGACCTACCTGTTCCTGACTCGTTGCTTTCAATCGTTGCGACTGCAAAATTTTCAACAGAATCTCAACGGATTCCTTTTCCGGCTTAGGCTCACTCTTTTTCAACAGCTCATCTGGACTCAACACTTTCACATCGCTTTTCGGTGAGCCGGTGAAATGCCAATAGATCCTCGAATAATATCGTTGCATAAAAAACACCCTTCTATCAGGTCTTCCTAACAGAAAGGGTGTACATCTACACTGTATTTATGTGTTCTTTTCATTTTCGAAAAGCTCAATTTCACGCCAATTGCCGAACTTATAATATCCGTAAGCAACCACACTGCTTATAACAAAACTTGTACCAATTCCAAAAGCGATTCCATCCTCACCTAACCAGCGGGAAAACAGGTAGGTCAACGGTACACGCAGCACCCAAAACGAAATCAGATTAAGAATCAGGATCTGCACCATGGCTCCAGCTGCCCGGACAATCCCGTTCAAGACGAAATTGATCCCTAAAAAAGGATAAAAGAAAGCGACACTTTTCAAATAAGTCGTTCCAAATGCGATCGTAGCTTCATCACTTACAAATAATCGGATCAGTCCTTCTGCAAAAAAGAACGCAATCACACTGATCGAGAACGATACGCCAAGAATGAGATAGATCCCGTTTTTGGATATCGCTTCGACACGGTCCCAGGAACGAATTCCGATATTCTGCCCTGCCATACTGTTCACTGCTGATCCTAACGTAAAAGCTGGCAGCATGATGATGCTGTCAATCCGCTGGGCAGCTCCAAATCCGGCAACTACATCTGCTCCGAAATGAGCGACGATCCCCATGATCGCTGCTACTCCCCCAGAAATCGCCATCATCTGGAGTCCAGCTGGTACACCGAGCTTGAAAAGTGTGAAGAAATAGAACTTTGAAGGTAAATACGGTAGTACGAACGGAACATTCGCTCTCCATACCGAGTAGTAAATCCCATAAATGAACGCAAATCCTTGAGAAACGATCGTTGCATATGCTGCACCGACAATTCCCATATCCAATACCCAGATGAAAACGGGGTCAAGGATCGTATTCAAGACGACCGCCATGAACACGAACCGAATCGGCGTTTTACTGTCACCAAGCGCTCGAAGGACCGTTCCGATAAAGTTGTAACCGAACAAGAAAAGGATTCCGAGGAAGTTCACCTGCAAATAGCTTTCTGCCAAAGGAAAAATCTCCTCAGGTGTACCAAGTAATTTTAACAGCCAACCGGATAAGAAAAAACCTACAATCCCTAAGGTCAATGCCATGATTCCAAGTACAAAGACGAACGCATTCAACGATTCTTTCAAACCTTGCTCATCATCTGCCCCTTTCTTTTGTGAAAGGACTGTCAGGGAAGCACTGTTCACCCCGATGATGAATGAGAGGATCGTAAAAATCAACGTCGCTGAAATCGAGATCGCACCAAGAGCATCCGAACCTAAAAGATTCCCTACCCAGACACTGTCGATGAATTGGAACGATGTCTGCAGGATGTTCGTCAGAAATATTGGAACCGAAAAGGCAATCATCTGCTTCGGAATTGATCCTTTTGTAAAATCCATTTGTACAGACATCGCGCCACCTTCTTTCTGTATTTTTCTTCTTACATGAAAAGTGTAAAAAGGAACCTTTGGCCGGATTACGATTCAATTACGCCGGATTCGATCCTGAACCGGCGGGAATAAGCTTCATTCCCGCCGGATTATACCTGAATTCCGCCGGATAAGAGCTAGAAAAGCACTCCTCTAAATGTGGAGTGCCTTTCGAAGTTTTACAAATGTAAGTTTCCCTTTATAGACACGGTCTAAAACTTGGGTGCCAATCCATTGTGTACAGATTGCGAACAAGAAAATCCACCATCCGATTACAAATGCGGTAATGAAAAAGATCACACCATTAATCCAGAACATCATCTGCCCAGGCGCACGCTTGAATACATTCGCGAAAATCTGTGCTAAAATCGCCATGCCCCCGGAGGATGCCCCATTTTTAAAAAGAATCCCGACACCAATTCCGAACAGACAGCCTCCAAAGATGAGATCGACCCATGGTATTGAAATCGCACGCGGTAAAAGGATGCCGATCAGATCCACGGTAATCGACGTGACGGTCACCGCGAAAATCGTCTTTCCTGCAGAAACAGCACCGAGAAATTTTACAGCAGCAAACAACAATGGAACGTTGACTAACCATAAAGACCAACCGTGCGGGATATTCCAAAAGTACTCATTCAATATCGCAATCCCAGCTGCACCACCGGATGGAATATGATGCGGAAAAAGAAACAGTCCCATGCCAAGCCCCTGGATAATCGCTCCGACAACTAGAAGGAGAAGGGTTTTTACTGTTGGACCCATTTCGCTCTTTCCACAACCTCAATGCTGCCTTGCACCGATTGGACCATGGAACAGTTCTTCCGAGTCAAATGCATCGCCTTTTCGATTTTCTGTTCGTTCCACTCCGCTGTCTTGATATGAAACGTAAGTTCGATTTTCTCGACCCGGTTCGCCTCCGCCTCATTTCGTTCGACCTCAGCATCCACTGTAATATCTTCAAATGGATAACGCATTTTCTCCATTACTTTCCGTAGAACACCGCCGCTGCATACAGCAACTGATGAAACAAGCAATTGGTACGGACGGAATCCATGCTCCTCATTTCCAGAAATATCAAGCTTTCCATATTCCAATTCAGTTGTAAATCCGCCTTCAGTCATTTTAAATTCCAATTTCATCACACCTGACCTCTCAATGTAGATTGTTCTCTGATATAATTTTAACTATTGAATTTCCGTACATCATCATAAACGATTTATTTAAAGAAATCATAAAGAATAAGCCAATATATAAAAATGTACCAACTTATGAAAGGAAGTACAAGTTATGCGTCCCGCCCGTTATCGTTTCAACGTCCTGATCGCCGTCGTGTTCGTTTCTGGTTTTGCACAAGGAATGCTGCTGCCGCTTCTCGCGATATTGCTTGAAAAGGCTGGGGTTTCTTCAAGTGTAAACGGCCTCAGTGCGTCTGCGTTTTATATCGGCATATTGCTCATCTCACCTTTTATCGAAAAACCATTACATACATTCGGGTACAAGAAGCTGATCGTCACCGGTATCGCGTTGACATGTGTATCGGTGCTTGTCCTTCCCTTGTGGCAGGCGATCTGGTTTTGGTTTATCCTCCGTGTCATCATCGGAATCGGGGACCATATCTTCCATTTCGCAACACAAGTATGGCTCACATCAATGAGTACCGAAAAGAAACGGGGAAGAAACATTGCCATTTATGGGGTTTCGTTCGGACTCGGGTTCGGTATTGGTCCAGTGATGACAAGATTAGTTGATATTCACCATGCGCTGCCATTCATGATTGCTGCAGCCTTGTGTATCCTGTCTCTGATTTTTCTAATTAAAATCGACAACGAATATCCCGAAAACATTACGACACCGGATGTCCAAAGCACCTGGAAACGGTACGGAAAAGTCTTCAGGATGTCATGGGCTGGACTGCTGGGGACGTTCGGATATGGGTTTATCGAAACAGCTGTACACAGTAACTTTCCCGTATATGCGATTCGTCAAGGGCTTGGAGTGGAAGCTGTATCGATCCTTTTGCCAGCTTTTGCAGTCGGAGCGCTCGTTTTCCAGGTGCCTCTCGGTTTATTGAGCGACCGTTTCGGCAGAAAACCGATTCTCGTCATATCACTTTTCATGGGGGGCTTTAGTTTTCTTGCGATGAATGTGAACGACTCACTGGTTTATTTAACGGTCATGTTCGTCATCGCCGGCTTGTTCCTTGGTTCTTTATTTTCGATGGGGATCACCTATGTGGCAGATCTTCTTCCCAGGGAACTGCTTCCGGCAGGTAACATTTTGGCAGGGATTTGTTTCAGTCTCGGAAGTATTTTCGGTCCATTGATTGGAGGGGTCGCCATCCAATTCTTTGAAGAAGGAAGCATCTTCTATACAATCGGCGGAATGATGCTCCTTCTGCTCACTGCCCTGATCTTTTTCAAACCAATTCGCTCGACGCAAAGTGTTGCCAAGGACGTGTAGGATGGTGTATCAATTATGATTACAATTGATTCTTATAAAAATGAAACTATTCCTTTTAAGCATTATCGGCTTACGAATGAAGATTCCCTTAAATCGAAGAATCATTCTTTATCATGGTTGGGGATCTAGCATTAGGAACATAGCTTTTTTCGCTTCTACCTTAGCTAGGTGGGGCTACCATGTCATTACACCTGAAATTTTATATCACGATTCGCGGGGAAAAATAGAGGAGCCCTTTAAAGAAAACTTGGCAAAGCCAAGCCTTAGCGTAGGCTGAGCCTTAGTTGCCCTTATATTGAAGAAAGTATTTATACTTTCTTTAAATGTAAAAAAGAAATCCAGAAGCGTATTTTTTGGAAACTGTCATAAAAAGTGTCACTGAGGTTATTCAGCTTTCTGATCGTTTGACGGATATTTTTCATGATAACTCCTATGATCTAGTATTACTTGGCAGCTCGATGGGAGGTTTGATTGCTTCAGGCGCTTTTGTTCAAAATGACAGGTTAAACGGATTGATCATGTTAAATGGCTCAGGATATTGGACTGGATGCGAAGATTACTTTCAAAAGATCGGTTTTAAGCCAAGCGGTTGGGTTGAGGAAATCCAAAAATTCGATCCTATTAAAGGCGTGGTTGCTATTCAGGAGCGCCCTATTCTTCTGCATGGTCCAAATGATCAGATCATACCAGCAAATACGCAACAATTGTTCTTTGAAAAAGCAGTTGAACAATATGATGATAAAGAAAAAATCAAAATTGAGCTATTTCCAAATGTCAATCATACCACTACCCTTGCAATGGTCGAGCAATCGGTAACCTAGCTTGAAACAGCTTTTCCACAAGTACGACAAAAGGTTTAACCCATTACCACCGAAGGTATACTATAGTGTGAAACAGAAAAATTGACGTATCGGAATTTTACTTTTAAAATTGTAATCAGATAATAATCATTTTAATGTAAATACTATTGTTAAAGGAGTCGATCAAACAATGAGATTACGTACTGAGATGCCTGAATTCGAAGGTGCTACAGAATGGTTGAATGGAGAAGTTTCGAAGGACCAACTAGTAGGAGATAAACCTACACTCGTACATTTCTGGTCTGTAAGCTGCCAGCTATGTAAAGATGCTATGCCGAACATCAACCAATTCCGTGATGATTATAAAGATGATCTGAACGTAGTGGCAGTTCATATGCCTCGTTCTGAAAAAGATCTCGATATCGATCAAGTCAAAGAAATCGCTGCTGAACATGACATTTCGCAACCGATTTTCGTTGATAACCAACACAAGCTCACTGACGCTTACGAAAACCAATTCGTTCCAGCATATTACGTATTCGACGCCGAAGGTAAGCTTCGTCACTTCCAAGCTGGCGGAGATGGAATGAAAATGCTCACTAAGCGTGTCAATCGCGTATTAGGAAAATAAATCTGGAAAGCTTGACACTCTGGAAACTAAGTTTTCTATTCTCGCTTTCATATTGAAATTAGAGGACATCTGTTCCGCTATCGGTGACAAAAAGTGGTGATTTGAAAAATTAGAGGACAACTGTTCCGCTACTTAAGTAAAATCGGTCCTTATTTTACTGCTATTATGCAAATAAGGGCTCTCGTGTATTTTGTAAAACATCGTTCTTTTGGCCAAATAAGGTCCCTGGAGTCCTCTAAATTTCAAATGCTTCACTTTAAAACATAAGCAGAAAGGAGCTGACCGGGTCAGCTCCTTCTTTTCTTGAAGTTCCTCTCGTAAATCCTGTAGAAGAACGCAAGAATTTTATATAAGACCAATCCTGACAATCCACCTATCCCATTCAACAAGATATCATCTATATCGAAAATCCGGTTTGCGTAATAGTATTGAAGCAGTTCAATCAACCCGCTCACCCCGAACGAGATGAAGAACATCTTTATGAATGAATCCAGCCATCTGAACATCAACGGCAACAGGAAACCTAGTGGCAGGAACAACAATAGATTGCCGATTACGTTTTTGAAAATCAGCCAATAATTTCCGCTCCTCCACATCAATCGGATGCTATCAAGCAGAACGAGATTGAAGGACTTTCCGTAAACGTAATAGTTGAATGTGAATAAAGTAGAGTAAATCAGGACTGCTGTATAACAAACGAATAGGATCGCTCCTATCCATCGCCACTTTAAACGGGCGTATTCTCTTGTATCTTTTTGTATCTCCATAAGTTCTACTCCTTTATTCCCATTCTTTACAAAACAAAGAATAGTGTACCAGGACTTGCAGTACTAGTCTATGATGGTAATGCTCCACTTAGTTCTATTTAGATGTTTTTTTGATCGAAAATCGTTTTTTTAAGCGCCTCCGTTTTTCCATTTCAACATCGATTTTTCAGCTCAAACCTAGCCGATTCCTGGGATGCAGAAGCATTATCTACAAAAGCGAATATCGCCATCACACCCATAAAGAAAACTTGGCAAAGCCAAGCCTTGGCACAGGCTTAGCCTTAGGTGCGCTTATACTTTCTTTAAGTGCAAAAAAAGGCTACCCTGCTTCAGGGTGCTTTTTCCTCACAACATTCGAACACTCTCAAAAAGTGCGACCGTAGGTGTGAACAAAAAGACCTATATGAAAGCAGAATAACCTTTTAAAACCTCTCCCTGTTTCAATAGCTTCAGTTATTACAGATAATATTCCCCAAACGTTCCGTTAAACGCACATTCTCTTTATAATCGACAGGGCAGTCGATGACGACTGGTTGATCCAATTCAAAAGCTCTCTCTAAAATCGGCTGGAATTCTTCGGCCCGGAGAACCTTCAAACCTTCAGCACCGAATGCTTTCGCCAGCTGTACGATATCTGGATTTTCGAACGTGATGCTCGAACTTCGATCATATTCATTCATCTGTTTCCATTCAATAAGACCATACCGGTTATCTGTCCAGACGACGACTACGATCGGCAATTTCAAGCGGACCATCGTTTCCAGCTCCTGGACAGTCATCAGAAATCCGCCGTCACCAGCTACGGCCACTACTTTTTTATCAGGAAAAGCAAGCTTCGCACCGATTGCTCCGGGCATCGCAATCCCCATTGAGGCGAACCCATTCGAGATCAGGCACGTATTCGGTTGGATGCAATGGAAGTAACGCGCAAGCCACATTTTATGAGCCCCGACATCTGAAAGCAAAATCGCATCATCATCTAAAACAGCACGTAAATCCGCTGCAATTTTCTGCGGCTTCATCGGGTACGATTTATCTTCATCATGTTCACTTAGGTCATCCATGATTTCAGTTCGAAGCTTATCGAAAAAGGGATCCATCTGCTCGCGTGCATTCACTTTTTCAGTCAATTGATTCAAATTTTCCACAAGGTCACCGATCACACTTGTTTTAACCGGATAACACGTATCAACCTCTGCAGGCTGTGTATCGATGTGAATGATCGGCTTATCCCCTTCTGGATTCCAGGCTGAAGGCGAATACTCTGCAAAATCAAAACCGATTGTGATGATCAAATCAGCATTGTCGATCCCACATACGATATGATCCTTGTCCTGTAAGCCAACTGTTTGCAGGTTCTGAGGATGTTCATAAGTAATCGCGCCTTTACCCATGAACGTGCTCGTAAATGGGGCACTGATTTTCTCCACAAAATGTTGAAGAGGTTCTGACGCTCCCATCCGTGTCACGCCATTCCCAACGAGTACGATCGGGTTCTTCGCTTCATTGATCGATTGTGCCGCTTCCTCTATCTTTTTACCAACAGCCCTCGTATGCAGTTCATTAGACTGAGCTTCCAATGGATTTCCATCCACTTCAAGCATTGCGATATCTTCCGGGAGCTCGATATGTACGGCTCCAGGTTTTTCGCTGACCGCTTGTTGGAAGGCTTTGGAGACAACTTCTGGCACAATATCTTTATCCCGTATGGAGGTATTCCACTTGGTGACCGGTTTAAACATGGAGACGAGATCATAAAATTGGTGAGACTGCTTATGCTGACGCTCCAGATCTGCCTGTCCTGTTATCGCAATCAGTGGCGTCAAGTCCATGTTCGCCTCTGCTACGCCTGTAACAAGATTCGTTGCACCTGGCCCAAGAGTTGCAAGACATATACCTGGTTTACCAGTCAACTTACCGTATACCCCAGCCATAAATGCAGCACCGGTTTCATGCCTTGTGGTGATGAACTCGATGTTCGATTCTTTCAATGCGTCGAGAAAATCGATGTTTTCCTCCCCCGGCACACCAAAAATATATTCGACCCCTTCTTTTTCTAGACATTTCACAAACAATTCGGATACTCGCATAGTCGAATCCCTCCATTTTTCAATTCCAAGCAATAAATAGGTCTATCGTATTCATTCCTTTTTAACAGTATGTTTCAAACCTGAATATGTAGGCTCTTATGTTGAATACTTCCAGAAAAGACTAGTAAAGCAAACGTGTTTTGTTGAAATGGTGTTGATTTACCGAAATTCACGACACTCCTGCGGGAAAGCGAGCCAGGCGAGACCCCACACTTTTAAAAGGATCTTCGACTAAGACCCACCACGTCCTGTGGTGAACGTCGAAGCCAGCACATCCTGTGCAAGTGAGGAGGCTTGTGGATCGCCCGCGGAAAGGGAGTGAATTTAGTAAAAATCAACAATTAGCTCCCAAGTCTAAAAAAGCCACCCAAAACGGATGGCGATCTACCAAGTCAATGGTATTGATTTTTCTTGTTGGCCGAGCTGCTTGTTTTATGCTTGCTATCGCTCGTATGCTTTTTATGGTTTTTCACGTTATGGTTCTGCTTATTGTTACTCATAGGTAATCTCCTTTTTCAAAAGAGTACCTTTAGTTTCTCCGCGTTCGTTTTGAATATGCGAATGGATACATTCTTAACCACTTTTACGGAGCTTGTTGAAGGTTGCATTCACCTCTCCGCCGATAATGAGCATCATTCCAGAGACATAGAACCAAAGCATCAGGACGATGACCCCGCCAAGGCTTCCATAGGTAGCACTGTAGTTACCGAAATTATTTACATAATAAGAAAATGCCCATGAAATAAGCTGCCAGCCAATCGTAGCAATCACAGCACCGACCCAGACGTCTTTTATCCGTAATGGTTTGTTCGGTGCCACAAAATAAATGATTGTGATCACGCATGCAATGATGACTGTACTAAGCACCCAGCGAAGTCCGTTCCATATCGTTTCCCAATTTGGCAGTCCAAGGTAACCGAAAACATTGCCGATCATCTGACCGAAAACTGGCAAAGCCATCGCGACAAATATGATGAGGAGCATCCCCAGCGTCAGGGATATCGCGACCGCCCTCGCCACGAGGAAATTTCTTCTCTCCTCTACATCATAAGCATGATTCAACGCTCTAATCACTGCATTCATACCGTTAGAAGCAGTCCATAGAGTCACAATGATTCCTACGGAGAGGATCGCACCCCCCTGGTTGTTAATGATTTCCGTATTATCTTTTACGATGTTCATCAATTCAGGTGGACCATACAGCTGAATGAGCGTGAACAATTGATTTTTATCTACGATCGTTGTAATGACGGTAATCGTAACAATCAGAAATGGAAAAAGTGACAGCAGAAAATAAAAAGCAAGCTGTGCCGCCAAGTCGGTCACTCCGTCTTCTTGGATCCTTCTGAATAGATCCTGCCAGAAAATCTTCTTTGACGGCTGCTTCAACCTTTCCACCATCACTCAACCCCCTCTATACATCTGTAGAAGTTCTTTCTTAATATTTATTGTCCTCTTCATCAGGTATGTCCGTAATTT
This sequence comes from Pseudalkalibacillus sp. R45, assembly GCF_052246725.1. NCBI lineage: Bacteria > Bacillati > Bacillota > Bacilli > Caryophanales > Fictibacillaceae > Pseudalkalibacillus > Pseudalkalibacillus sp. R45. The sequence continues at coordinate 48,437 of NZ_JBQQCL010000003.1, forward strand.
CTCTTCCAGCTTCTCTCACCTTGCCAGAAACATCCTTCAGTTCTCCGCCGACCTCTTTCATGCTTGAATACGTCTCCACAGAATGTTGACGTACATCATCAACTTTCTGGATGACCTCTCTTACCTCACGTGATAAATCGTTCAGCGCTTTTGAAGTAGTATCCATCGTATGCTTGACCGTATCCATGATGATCGCCGGGTCTTCACGAACAGACTTGTATAAAGAGGATGTCTGATCTTTTAGCTTGATGGAACGTTCCTGTACATTTTTACGTGTGTTCTTGTTAATCAACGATGCAACACCACCAACCACTGCACCGATCAGGATTCCCTTCCATAGGAATGAACCCTCTTTCTTTTCATTTACTCTTATTGGTGTTGGTTGATTCGCTTTTTGTTGATCTGGTGTGTATACAGATTGAGTCATAAATGATCTCTCCTTTATTTTTATTCTTCAATAATATTTAATTTCCCCTGTTCTTTTAAAACCAAAACATTTTACGCAAATTGTTTAAGGATTTTTACACACGGGTATGAAAAAGAAACAAATCAACAAAAATAACCAAAAGGAGGAATAGAATATGGCATTTATATGGACTTTAATCGTAGGTGGTATCATTGGTTGGTTAGCTGGTCTTATCGTAGGTAGAGATGTACCTGGAGGAATCATCGGTAATATCATTGCAGGAATCATTGGTGCTTGGCTAGGAACACTTCTACTTGGTTCATGGGGACCATCGCTTGGAGGTATGGCCTTGATCCCGGCATTGATCGGTGCAATCATCGTCGTACTCCTATTAAGCTTCATCATGAAACGGACAAGAAGACCAAGCCGCCATCACTAAGAAGTATGAAAGAACGGGTTCTTTATAAGAGCCCGTTCTTTTTCATTTTCCCCATAAAATGTCCACACCCAGCTTCAATCAGATCGAACGCCTTATCAAACTCTCCTGTCATATATGGATCCGGGATATCGTCTTCCTTTAAATCTTCAGCAAAATCAAGGAGTCTGGCCATCACCCCTGTTTCCCGCATACCCGCAAGACGATGCAATTCTCCGAGCGTTTCAGCATCCATTGCAAGGATGTAGTCGAAAGCCTCCAGATCTTCTGCTTTGACCTTTCTGCTTTCCTTTGTCTTAAAAGGGATCTTTTTTTCGGCAAGTATTTCGACACTATCTTCATGTGGAAAATCCCTAATGTGCCAATCCCTTGTCGCTGCTGAATCGACATCAACGTTGAGCCCCTTATTTTTACACATTTCATTAAAAACCGCTTCTGCGATCGGCGCACGGCAAATACCACCAGAAGACACAAACAAGACTTTTTTCACAGATTAACTCCCTCCTCTTCTGCCAAATTTAGCTTTTTTGTGAGCTTGTCCCTATTTTTTCTCGGATAAAAGGCATGTTTCCTCCTTTTGCAGAATATTAAAATAGAGACAACATATAGATAGGAGGAAAATTGATGGCTCAATTTGAAGCGTTTCTAGGGGAAGTTAGCGGTTGGGTATGGGGGCCATGGCTGCTCATATTACTCGTCGGTACAGGTATTTTCCTGACGCTGCGACTTAGCTTCCTACAGTTTTCATTACTACCTTATTCATTGAAATTGGCTTTTACAAAAAAGCAGGACAAAAAATCTGAAGGGGATATCTCCCACTTTCAGGCACTGATGACTGCGCTCGCAGCAACTATCGGTACAGGTAACATCGCCGGGGTAGCGACGGCTGTATTCATCGGGGGTCCTGGAGCTGTCCTCTGGATGTGGCTTAGTGCACTTTTCGGGATGGCAACCAAGTATGCCGAAGCGATTTTAGCTGTAAAATATCGTGTCAAAAACAAAGATGGTGAAATGTCCGGAGGTCCGATGTATTACCTCGACAAAGGACTGAACGCAAAATGGCTTGGTGTCCTTTTTGCATTCTTTGGGGCATTTGCCGCATTCGGGATCGGAAACATGGTCCAATCAAACTCTGTTGCAGATGCTGTGCAAACGACATTCAATTTCCCAGGTTGGGCAACTGGCTTAATCTTGATGGTACTAACAGGGCTCGTCATCCTAGGTGGTATCAAGAGTATCGGCCGTGTCGTGGCTTACCTCGTTCCTTTCATGGCTCTCTTTTATGTCGTGGGCGGATTAGTGATCTTGTTCATGAACCTTGATCTCGTTCCAAGTGCTGTCAGCCTGATTTTCAGTGATGCCTTTACAGGAGAAGCTGTTGCGGGTGGTGCTCTAGGTGCCGTCATCCGCTGGGGTGTTGCACGCGGGGTTTTCTCGAATGAAGCTGGTCTAGGTTCAGCGCCGATTGCGGCCGCTGCAGCAAGGACTGACTACCCTGCACGCCAGGCGCTCGTTTCCATGACACAGGTGTTCATCGATACGATTGTGGTCTGTTCGATTACAGGAATCACGCTCGTCATGGGTGATATGTATAAAGGGGATTTGAATGGTGCCGCTCTTACGACGGAAACGTTCCGAAGCTTTTTAGGTACGCCTGGTGCCTTGATCGTCACGATCGGTATTATTTTGTTCGCATACTCGACTGTATTAGGATGGTCCTATTACGGGGAAAAATGTTTCTCTTACCTGTTCGGGGACAATTCAGTGAAATTCTACAGGCTGCTGTTTGTGCTTGCCGTATTCGTCGGTACAACTGTTTCGCTTAATGTCGTCTGGACGCTTGCTGATATATTCAACGGCTTGATGGCGATTCCGAACTTGATCGGACTCCTCGGTCTATCCGGTGTGGTCGTTGCCGAAACGAAACGCTTCCTTGCCGCGAAAAAGGAAGAAGAACAAAAGCAAACCTCGGAATCAGCTTAGAATCTTTTTTAAAAAGCGAATCGCGAAAATTGAAGGGTGTCGTTTTTGAGTGCAAAACTTATAAATGACATTAGAAAATGTCCTGTGAATTGACACAGGGCATTTTGCTTTGAATACAAGGTTTAAAGCAAGTGACAGTTAAATTGACACGTTATTTTCATTTGGACAATAGTTATTGTACGGTCCAAGTAGCTTATCGAAATGTGTCCCAATTATCGATGTCATTCTTCCATTTGCAAATGGGATTTTTGGTATTAACGGACAGGAGAGCCGTTATCTGTGACAAAAACGCTAATTTCGAGATGCTAACGGACACCAGAGACGCTATTCGTTAAAAAGTAGATTGTTTTTGATGATTTTGGGGCAAATAAGGTCTCCTGTGTCCGTTACGGTTTGTAAAATTCCATTATTTGATCAAATAAGGTCCTCTGTGTCCGTTAAGTTTTCCGAATGAGCCATTCTTCACTAAAAGAGGGCTTATCTAATGTAAGATAAGCTCTTTTTTGTGAAAATTATATTGAGTTAGATCAAATCATTTGAAATAATTGGTATTAAGTAAATGTTCTTTTCTAAAAGATTGTTGCTTTTGAGTCATTTTTAAAAAAAACAACTTGTGCAAGTTGATTGGAGAGCAAGGTGCGAGACTCCTGCGGGATCAGCGTGCCTACTACCTGAATAATCTCCTCGCAAGGCATGCGACGAGGAAGCTCGCTTCGACAGGACTTTCTTGTAGACGCAGGAGCACAAGTGCTTCCTTGAAAAGGAGACTCCTGAAGTCGCAAGGCGACGTGGGCTCACCGCACGCCCCGCGGAAAGCGAGCATCCTGGAGCGGAAATCAACGACTTTTAAAGAAAACTTGGCGAGACCAAGCCTTTTGTAGGTCGAGCCTTAGTTGCCCTTATACTGAAGAAAGTATTTTATACTTTCTTTAAGTGCAAGAGCAACAAAGTTTGCCAAAACAACCTAAGTAAAAAGCAGGATCGTTGAGGGAGAGGTTTTATGACACAAAAAAGTTTTACTTTTATAGCGTTACGAATTTTTGCGGTTTATATATTAATACAATCATTTATGGATTTATCTCAGATCGTAAATTATTATTTGATACCTATTTACTATGAGGAGCTTCAAGAACTTAGTCAAGTTAATATGTTGCACTATCTAGGTCCTTTTTTGGTTCAACTTGTAATAAGTATAGTTCTCTGGTTATGTGCTGACAAATTAAGCCGTTTATTTATTCCTAAATATAAGGAGGTTGGAAATCAATTAGAACCGAATCAAAACCAGATGTCTTTAAATGTACATCAGTTTCAAGTTGCTGCCGTTTCGATTGTAGGTCTTGCCTTTATAGTACATACGCTTCCGTCCTTTTTTACTTTGGTACAAAACTGGCTAGATATTAAAGAATTAGGAGTGAATTATGTTGATCCAAGAATGAAAGGAGAATTATTGTTTTCTTTTTTAGAGAAACTACTCCGATTAGCATTGGGCTTTATATTATTTTTCGGAAGCAGGGGTCTTGTTGGATTACTTAAGAGAATTCGTGAAATTTAGTTTGCACCGATACGAGACTTTCTGAACATGTTGAAAGGACTCACCAGCCCGGTGAGTCCTTCCTTTTTAACCTTCAATTACTTTTACATAGTAGTTGCGTGTCCGCGGTCCATCGAATTCACAGAAATAGATGCCTTGCCAGGTGCCAAGAATCGGCTCTCCCTCCTCGATGATCACCATTTGCGAGCTTCCAACAGTACTCGCCTTCAAATGGGAGGCTGAATTCCCTTCTGCATGCTTATATTTTGCATGTTCCCATGGATAGACTTCATCCAATCTCATCAGCATATCGTGCTTCACATCTGGATCGGCGTTTTCATTGATCGTGATGCCTGCGGTCGTATGAGCGCAATAGATATAAGCCACGCCATTCACAATCCCGCTTTTTTTGATCAGTTCTTTTACAGTGGACGTCACATCAAGCATTTCATCCCGACTATGTGTTTCTATGGATTGTTTGTAGAGCATCGCTACCTCCTCATGCTTTTCGTTATCTTTTTCCATTTTGCCTTCTCTTCAAGCTTTGCTTTCTGATCATTTTTCCGCTCAAGATAAGCAAGCTCTCGTTGCAATTTTTTATAGGATGCATATCTTTCTTCCGGCAGTTCACCGGAATCGATCGCTGTTTTCACCGCGCATCCCGGCTCATTTTCATGCTGGCAATCCCTGAACTTACAAGTCTCAGCAAGTGCCTCGACATCCCGGAAGCTTTCGGATAACCCATCATTCGTATTCCACAATTGAAGCTCTCTCATACCCGGCGTATCGATCAATAATCCTCCCTGAGGCATGAGGAACAGCTCTCTGTGCGTTGTCGTATGCATCCCTTTATCGTCGCCTTCACGGATCTCCTTCACCTTCTGGATTTCTTCTCCATACAAACGGTTCACCAGTGTCGATTTCCCGGCACCTGATGAGCCGAGCAATGCAACCGTTTTTCCTTCTGTCAGATATGGTGTGATTTCATCAATCCCATCACCGGTTTCTGAACTGATGATATGGACGGATAACCCGAAAGCGACGGTTTCTACTTCATTTACCCGTTCCTGAACATTTTCACACAGGTCTGCTTTACTGAGCACAATCACCGGATTTGCTCCACTTTCCCACGCCATCAACAGGTAACGCTCAATCCGCCGTACATTGAAATCCTTATTCAGCGCATTCACTAAAAACACCGTATCGATGTTCGTGGCGATGATCTGTTCTTCTGTCGTAAGTCCAGCAATCTTCCGTGAGAATTTACTGGTCCTCGGCAGGATCGAGTGGATGGTAGCCGCGCGATCATTTGGGCGGATCTGACACATGACCCAATCTCCTACCGCAGGATAATCTTCACGTTGAGTCGCTTCAAAATTCATCTTTCCGGAAATGGAACCGCGGATTTCGCCGTGCTCTGTCAGCAACGTGTACATCCCCTTATGCTCCAATGCAACTCTTCCAGGTTCGTACCCTTTTTCAGTCCATTCCTTTGCTTGTTCCATACGTTCTTCATTAAAACCTAGTTGTTGTAAATTCAATTCAATTTCCTCCTATTTTTAAAACGAAAATTAAAACCATCGGAAATCTCCCGATGGTTTTCTTGAGAATATAAAAAACCATAGGCCGTGCACAGCCCATGGATTAATTAAAATAGAAAGAAATCGTTATTTAAATGAGAGTTCATAAAGTTGCCGAATCAGAAACTAGAAATTCGCCATTTATCATTAGGTGACTCTATTGAACATCCTCTATAGGCTGTGCATCATATACAATTAACGTGTTATTAACCATCTCAATGAATTTGTACATAATACAAAACCTCCTTCAAGTCCTTTAATCTGTTTCCATTATATGCTACCAATTTAAGAATGTAAATATTATTTACTGAATGCTTCAACAAATTGGATGATTGCTGGTCCTAATAACACAATGAACAGACTTGGAAAAATGAACAACACAAGCGGAAAAAGCATTTTGACCGGTGCTTTCATCGCTTCTTGTTCAGCACGCTGTTTTCGTTGATCGCGTACTTCTTCAGATTGGACGCGCAAGACATTGACCATCCCGATTCCGAGCTTTTCAGCCTGTAGAATACTGCTGATCAAGATGTTGATTTCATCTACGGTCAGCCGCTCCCTTACTCCACGCAGCGCTTCCCTCCGTGTTTTTCCTAAACGGATTTCTTCAAGACAGCGGTGGAATTCTGTCGATAAGACGCCTTCTTTTTTCGAAACGACCTTACTGAGTGCGCCATCAAATCCGAGTCCCGCTTCAAGACTGACAGTCAGAAGATCCAAGACATCCGGAAGCTCGCGTAAGGCAGATTGTGAACGAGCTTTCATTTTACTTTTCAAATAATAAGGAGGAAGGATGATTGCAATCAGCATCGCAAATGATACCGACAGAAGGATGCCTCCCAATTCAAATCCTGATAATGCGCCCCACCCTCCAGCTAAAAATGGGATGATCAAGATCAGACCGAGCTGGATGAGGCGATACTCAAACGTCGTCATGCCGAATGGATTTCCCGCTTGAAGCAATTTCACTTCTAGCTTGGCTTGTTTCTCCCCTTGCATCTTTTTCTTGAATCCTCTACGGAACTCTTTCCAAAGCGGACTCAGAAAGCGGACATGTAACGGTTTTGTTGTTGCATCATTTTCATCTTCCTCAGCTTCTGCTTTTTTACCGACAAAAGCATCCAATCTCCGTTTTACAGGTTCTTTTTTTTCGCTTCGATAAACGTAAATGGAATAAAGAAATAACGTAACCGCAGCGAAGAAACTGATATACATCATCTCTTTACACCTCAATCGTTGTTACTTTTCTAATTAATATGAATCCGATAATTCCAGAAATAAGACCGGCTCCCAATAGACCCATACCAATGATATGTGTGAACAATGTACCGATGTACTCTGGTTCGATCAGATAAAGAACCAATCCTAAAATGAGCGGGAGCAAGCCGATGACGATACCAGAAAGCTTTCCCTGAGCGGTAAGCGTACTGATCTGCCTCTGGATTTTCGTACGGTCCCGGATCGTCTGGACAATTTTATCAAGGACAGTCGCTAAATTACCTCCAACCTGCCTTTGGATCAAGATCGCCTGGATCATCAGTTCCAAATCTTCACTCGGCATCCGCTCATATAATTCATTCAATGCATCTTCAAGCGAACTGCCGTATTGCATTTCCTTCAACACAAAACCGATTTCACTGCTGATCGGGTCATCTGCTTCTTCGACAACGGTTTGGAGAGCTTGCGGAAAACTGAACCCTGCACGTAACGAGCCAACTACCGTTGAAATCATATCCGCTAGTCCATCATTGAACTTTTGAATCCGTTTCTTTTCCTTTTTCTTGACCCACATGATCGGCAGCATATAGCCACCTACAGCACCGATGATCAGCATCAGAATACTGCCCGATATCAGAAAAAGAAATCCAGCAGCTAAAGCGGTTGAAATCCACCGGAACAGGATGAACTCCTCCGGCTTCAATGGAACCCCGGCTCTACGCAGCATGCTTTCAAGCTTTTTGCTTTTCTTTTTCGAGACCTTCGAGCGTAGTCGCTGTTTCGATAACTGGAGCTCCAGAAATAGGTTGAACTTTTTCCGTTCAAGCTTTGATTTGTTATAACTCGACAAATAATAATTCATCCGCTTGATCATACGTTTGTCTGAAAGAAATGTCATATGAAAAATCGCATAAAAGAATAAAAAGGAAGTGAAGGATGCCAATACGATCAAATAATAATGCATCAGCCCCAGTCCTCCTCAGACACAAAGACACTTGGAGGAATATCCAATCCAGAGCGCTCCAACAGGTCATAAAATTTCGGTCGTACACCCGTCGGTACCAATCTGCCTTTGATTTTACCTTCTGCATCAATACCATCCTGCTGATATTCAAAAATGTCCTGCAAGACGATGACATCTCCTTCAAGGCCCTGGACTTCGGTGATCTTCGTGATTTTCCTCGTACCATCCTTCAATCGGGACTGTTGGATGATCAGATCGATCGCTCCTGAAATCTGTTCTCGGATCGCTTTTACAGGAAGTTCAACCCCAGCAAGCAATACCATCGTTTCAAGCCGTGAAATCATATCCCGCGGGCTGTTCGAGTGACCCGTCGCTAATGATCCGTCATGACCCGTGTTCATTGCCTGGAGCATATCGAGAGCCTCAGCCCCACGGACCTCCCCGATGACGATCCGATCAGGACGCATACGTAATGAATTCCGTACAAGGTCCCGGATCGCGATTTGCCCTTTTCCTTCTATATTAGGAGGACGCGATTCAAGTGAAATGACGTGTGGCTGCCCGAGCTGTAATTCCGCTGCATCCTCAATCGTGACGATCCGTTCATCATTAAAAATGAAGGAAGATAGGACATTAAGCGTCGTCGTCTTACCCGAGCCGGTTCCTCCAGAAACAAAAATATTGAGCCGCGCCTTAACGCACGCTTCAATAAATGTCGCCATTTCACGAGTCAACGTACCGAAAGAAATAAGGTCATCAATCTTGAACGGGTCTGCCGCAAATTTCCGGATCGTAAGCGTTGGTCCGTTCAACGCCAGCGGTGGAATGATCGCGTTCACACGCGACCCGTCTGGTAAACGTGCGTCTACCATCGGAGAACTTTCATCAATCCGCCGTCCGAGCGGCGAAACGATCTTTTCAATGATGTTCATCACGTGTTCATCATCCCGAAAACGGATGCCCGTCAGCATCAGCTTTCCTTTCCGTTCGATGTAGACCATTCCCGGCCCGTTGACCATGACTTCAGTCACCTCAGGATCCATGAGTAATGGGTTGATCGGACCGAAGCCAGTCAGATCATGGGTGAGTTCTTCAACAACCTTCTTCCGATCGATCGCTCCCCGGAATTGCTCATCCTCTTTGATGATCTCAACGGCCATCGCATCCAAATTTGGAATGATCGTTTCGACATCATCGTTGCTGTTCATTTCTTCTAATATTTTTTTATGTAATCGATTTTTCAGTTCTTGATGCTTATTGAACTTCTGCTGCTCTTTTTCTTGTACTTTATCATCCTTCACTTGTTTCTTTTGCGGGCGGAAGCTGGAGACAATGTCCGGTTTTGGGCTGGTGGGTTCGATCTGAACTTCTACTTGCTCACCATTATTGATCTTTTCCTGGTTCTTCGCTTTGACCTTTTGAAGTAGACTCACGCTTTACCCTCCTTACTTCGTTTAGACCTTTGAAAGAATTTAGAGAGGAATGAAGGCTCAGCAGATTCATAGACTTTGATCTCTCGTCTTGATGTAAGCTGCTCTGCCATCTTCATGACTGCCTTCGCAAGCTCGGTTTTTCCCTGGTTTACGACAAAAGGGATCCCGATATTCAACGATTGGGAGGCAATTTGAAAATCATTCGGAATATATTGAAGCTCCGACTCTTCTAAAATATCAGGGACATCAGAGGAATTGATGACACTTTCCATCGTTGAGCGATTGACCACCGTCGTCACTTTATCTTTCAAATCAATCGCATCAAGCGTCTCCAGCATCAGTTTCGTATTTTTCAAGGTCGTCATTTCCAGATTGGTGAGCATCAAGATTTGATCCGCTTTTTCAAGCAATGGCAGCGTCTGATCCTGTAATCCGACTCCAGTATCGACGACGACATAATCGAACTGCGAAAGCATGAGATCGAGAATCTTACTGATATTCTCCTTCGTCACAAGCTCTGAGTACTCCGGCCGGTCTGGAGCAGAAAGGACACGGACCCCGCTTTCATGTCTGCTGAAATAGCTTTCGAGTGTCACTTCGTCAAGATCATTGATATCCTCGATCACATCCTTCATCGTAAAAGCAGATTGCAAGTCCATGGCAAGCCCGACATCCCCAAACATATAGTCGCCATCCAACACCCCGACTTTTATGTTCTTTTTACATAAGGCAACGGCCAAGTTGACCGTCATGATTGTACGGCCAACTCCACCTTTCGCGCTGCATACAGCGATCATCTCTCCGCGCTTTCGTTTTTGTGTTTCAGTTCGTTCTTTTTGTTCAACGGTGTTAGTTGTCATCCGAAGCAGCCTCCTCATCAGCCTTGACCCTGCTTCTAAGTGCGATATGTAATGGTCCTGATTCTGTTGCGTTTGCTAGTTTCACAGCTTCATTCGGCATTACTTCAAGCGTAACAGAAGTATATTCGACGAACTCTTCGCCTTCAGTCGTTTCAACCATACGTCTTCCAACTGCCAGGACTGTCACATTCTCGACTACAATCTTTGAAACGAGTTTGTCTTTTTCTTTAACTGTGTTAATGACATCCACTTGGTCTTCAGGCTCAAGCAAATTCGATACAGATTGAGGCAAATTCACCCCGACTGAAACAGCTCTGAAACCATCACGGATCTTACGCGAAACAAACAGCTCTTCCTCTTTTGAGGTTTTTAGATGATTCGTCAACAACGCTTCGCCCTGCGCAATATCGGCTGTAGAAAACTGTCCTACTGCTGTATCCAGGTTTGTGATTGTATTCGTGTGGATTCCTTCCTCGGGCATGAGCCTCGTTTCCAGCATATCTTTCGTAATCGAGACATTCCGCTTGATCTCTTGAGCCGCCACGACAACTTTAATTTTATTTTTATTTGCGACCGTCTGTGCATCGTATTGCTTCATATAGTTGAAAAAAAGCACAGTCGTGATGATCCCCATGATGATCGCTAATGTTAAAACTAATTTTGACCTCACTATGTTCACCTACTCTGTTAGTCTGATTGCATAAGCTCCGAAATCTTCAATCGTGTTATCGATAAAACCCGTGTCTGTTTGACTGACGAATATCCCGGTAATTTCATCACTGTGTTTATCAATCGGTTCTGTAATATAAAAATGTGCGAATCCAACTATTTTGATGGATTTCAATTGATTTTGATCATCATCTTCAGGTTCATAAATCGGGATCAACAGAATCCTGTCACAATCGCGCGGATTCGCTCCCGCCCTCATCTCCTCTTCTGTTACCGTACATTGGTTGACAAGATCGTTTATTATACTTCTTGTGGCAGCAATATTTCCTGTTTGCGTCTCAATAATATCACCAAATTTAACGGGCTCTTGATAGCCATTACGTAGGTTTTCCTTATATGTATCTGCCCCTGGTCCTCCCAATCCAAGAATCCCGAAAAAGCCCGTATCATTATCATGAGGTCCAACCTTCAAGGTATATTCCTGGTACGGTTGAGGATTGACAGACCTATCAATCCCAAGAGGCGCAACGCCGACGGCTTCCCCTATCGGTCCGATTTCAGCTGCAGCATGGACTTTTACTGGGACAGACTCTTTTCCGAATAGGGAAGAAAAATAAAGGGGAACCTCTTTTATTAGATCGACACCAACCTTATCTTCCAGCTCGATTTTCATGTCCTCAAGACTATCCAGTTCGGCATGCTTTGTAAGGACCTTGTTGACTACGTTGCGAACCTCAGACTCATTGACCGTTAATTCCTGTGCTCCTGATAGAGCAGCTGCATTCGCCACCTTTTGAAGATGACTCTTCGTCATGAATAAAGATCCGCCGTCAATAACAAGTCCCATGATCGCGATCAAGGCTAACATGGCAAGTCCGGTTAGAACGATTGTACTGCCAGCTTCTTCTCTAAGTACTTTCAATTTTTTCTTCATGATAACTTGCCTCCTCACTCCACTCTGATGGTTGAATCCGTTTTCACTAAGACTGGTGAAGGCAGTATTTTAGACATTAAAGGTGTAAGATAATCGACCGGATACTCTAGAGTCACGGTCATATAGTCACCTGAATCCCTTGTCGAGTCATTGGGTGAAATGTTGACCTGCAGATCTGAAGAGTCCCCGACATGAATGTAATCACGAGCGAAATCGATGATCGCTGCATCATCGCGCCCTAATCCACCCAGGCGGACACTCTCCTGTGTCGCCAATTGAAGATGCATATATGTATACATGATCCTGCCGAAATCAAAGATCCCCATCAAAATAAGTAACAGCAATGGTAAAACGAGCGCCATTTCCACCATGGACTGTCCTTTTTCATTTTTGATCATGAAAACCACGCCTTCCCGACAAAACTAAGAATCGCTCCCCCAGCAATCGCCACTCCGTATGGATAGGTCGCTTTCATTGAATCCTTTGTTAAAGCTAAAGGGACTTTTAAGCCATTTTTCTTGGCATATAGCCAATGAAAGTAATATTTCAACCGCTTGAACGCTCCACCACTGAAAATGATGATTCCAAGCGCCAGCAAACCTCCAAGCAACGCCATATAGATCGAGGTATTTAAAACGAATGCTGGTCCCTTCAATGCTCCGATTAGCGCAAGCAGCTTTACATCACCAGGTCCCATCCCTCCCATGAAATAAGGAATCAATAAGATGCCGAACCCTAAAAGGAAACCTAGAAGAGAGGTGACCAGACCCGACCAACCATTAACAATAAGATGCAAGATGAAAGAAAGGATAAGTGCAGGAAAAATCACCTTATTGTAAATGAGTCGTTTGCGAATATCGGTAATGACACAGATGATCAGGATTATGAGTAGTACTATATCGAAAATCATTCGATTCCCTCATTTCTTTTAAAAAAGGTTGGCTCAAAAAGAGGAGCCAACCTCGTTGTTAATTTATTAGTTTGTAGGAGTAGATTCTTCAGTAGGACGACTATCAATTGCATCAACTGCTTCATTGAATAACTCCTCAATTTCACCTCTGAAAGTAATTAAAATACCTACAACCGCTACTGCAATAACTCCCAATACCAATCCATACTCAGTCATACCTTGTCCTTGTTCTTCTGTGATCAATGCTTTTAATTTTTCCATTATGATACTCGCTCCTTTAGATTTTTTATTTGGACGGTTTGTCCAGGTTCGATTTTCGTCTTGTGGATGGTTCCTGCTGGTATCTCGATGACAGACGTAGTCCCTTTGTGAAGTTTTCCAAACTCCCCGGGACGGACGTAGCTTTCAGCTGCAATGATTTCATATTCATCATTGAGATAAAGCACGTCGATTTCGTATTTCATAAAATACGTATGGATCGATCGACAGGGTTGTATGTGGACGGCATAACCTTCGGGAAATGATGAGGTAAACATAAGTCCTTTTAATCTTTTGAAAAATGAATATGCGGGAATGACTTTCTCCGCGATGACGATCCCGTTTGACTGGTTAATGAGTTCCACGGTTCCACCTCCTTCTTCAACAAAAAATACCCTGCCTTTACCGAAAGCAGGGTCATGCACAAAACAAAAACACCCCTTGGATCTTTCGGTAACTGGCTGGCTTAGTGCACGTGCACCTTAGCCCCTGTAGTTTTGCGCCCCTGGCTTTCACCAGTTTTGCCTTTATCGAGATTCATCGATGTTTGTCGTTGAATCCGATATTTTGTAACTTCATCATACGAAATGGAAAATTTTAATACATCAGTCAATATTATTAAATTTTTCTGAACATTTAGTGGATACTTGTTACTAAAATGGAAAAATCAGCATTACTATAGTTTGTCGTAATATGTTATATATTGGTAATAAAATCCCGTTAACTAGGTCATTGGATTCATTTCTAAACCTTTTACTTAAAAGTTTTTAAAACAGAACGATATATGTTCTAATAAAGGTTGAAAAAGCACCCCCATATACTTTGTACCTAAACCTTTTTCCTGGTACGAAAGATTCTTTTCTTGTTTTCACCTTAAAAGGTTCATAGATATTCAGAATCAGAAACGACCATACATTCAGGACCAATCGCTCTGTTTTTACACAAGTAAAAAACTCCCCTATTGAAAGGAGAGTTCGTTTTTGTTTTAACTTGTGATTATGGAATATCCAACGCCTCTTTGGCTTCCTCGATTTCCGTTCCGTTTTTCAACATCAGCATCATCAACGATTCATCATAGTAGTAGCCATTGATTTTAAGCGAGCGTCTTTCCAGGCCATATTCTTCAAATCCTAACTTTTCATACGACCGGATGGCTGATCTGTTTTCCGACACCACCGTCAGAAGGATCTGTTCCAAATCCTCTATTTTCTTTGCTTCTTCTACCAAATACTGCAAAAGCTTGAACCCGATACCATTCCTTTGGAAGTGCTTTGCGACATACACTCCTACGATATCACCTTTGTGTTTCGTTTTGTTGCGTTCTCGTTGCAAAAACGTTCCGATTCCGATGAGTTCCCTGTCATAATAAGCTCCGGCTGTAAAATGTGTATCAGGATTCTGTGCTCTTAATCGGTTTGCCACTTGTTCAGCTTTTCGTTCAATTTCTTCTTCATAAGAAGATGCAAAGGCTTCAGGAAACTTTTTCAGTCCTTCCAATCTCAGCTTAAAATAATCCTCCGCATCCTCTGGTGTCAGTTTTCGAATCTCGATCATGACTGTCCCCCTCTATTCGTTGATTTTCACCGCTGTTCCATACGCTACGATTTCTGAAGCATTCGCCATCACAGAAGACGTTTGCAGACGACAGGCAACAATCGCATTTGCACCTTTTGCTTTTGCATCCTCGACCATCCTTGAAATCGCGATCTTACGGGCTTGCTCCATCATTTCGTTGTATTCTCGGATTTCGCCCCCGATGATCGTCTTCAGTCCTGCGAGAATATCTTTTCCAACATGCTTAGCCTGAATGGTACTCCCTTTTACAAACCCTTTCAACTCGATGACTTCTTTACCAGGAACAGTATCAGTAGTCACTATGAACAGTGCTAACATGGCAATTCCGTAAATGAAGAACAACAAGATCGAGACCCAGAAGTTGAAAAACAAGAAAACAACTGCTGCTCCCTGGAAGACGACCGTCAAAAGCAATATGAGAGATTTATATCTGGACATTTTTCACCTCATCAAAGACAAGCATTTGTGAATTCGTTGTTTCACCATTTCAGGTAAAGGTCGATCGGATGCCCTCTTCAGTAAGTAAGGATTCTTGACGCCATTTTCTTTCCAATAAGATTCAATAAGATCAGCTTTTTTCCCTTTTTTCGGAATCAAGTGATAAAGAACAAACCAATCTTCCAGGGAAGTATATGGAATGTTTTCGTCATGATAGGCAATCGATTGTTGGTCAAATATCAATTCATAAACGCCTGAGTCATGTAACACTGCAAAACCTGCCATGAAATCGATCGATACACCCTCAATTAGATAGGTATTAAAATGTTTCGTTTTATATGGCGGTTTCGTCTCGCTTGGCAACTTTTCAGCAATACGATCAAGTACGTCCTTCGCTTTTTCTGAATCTTCACCTGCAATCACAAGATCCACGTCACTAGGACGGATATCGAGCCCATGTTCATACAGAACATGTGACCCGCCGATCCCCCATAGGACTTCTTTTTTATTTAATTCCTGTGAAACCCTTTCTATGACATCCTTTTGCATTTACAATCCCCCTAACTTATTTTTACTTGCTTTTTAAACCTGCTTTACAATCCAGTGCTAAACTGACTCCGAATATAACACAGGAGGTTACACACATATGCACTGGTCTAAAAAGGTTTTATTTTTCATAGCAGCTCTTTCATTAATCATACCGGTGACAGCGAATGCTGTTGAAGGACCTTTAGATACAACTGGTCAACAGGACGGCGGGATCGGGAATACGACGAATTTTTTAGATGAAGCACCGAACATCGCGGTCGATCCGAAAGTCAATGACATCATCTATCCACTCTTTGCAACACCCGCTATCAAAAAGAAGGGGCAGACCCTCACAGTAAAAATCGACAGCCATGGGAAAAAAGCTGGAAGCTGGAGTATTAAGCTTAAACCGACAAATCATTCTGCATTTACAGAAACATACGATCTACCTGTCAAGAAGGTTTCATCTGGAGACTCACATTGGAAAGATAGTTCTACCATTTATGATGTAACGGTTCAAATCCCTGAAAACATACCTGAGGAACTGTACGACTTAGAAATCGAATACACTTCTAACGGACAACGTAAAACGGATGAACAGCCCCATTCCGTGAAAGTGGTCGACGAATATAAAAAGGATTTCACCTTCTTACACCTGACGGATACCCACATCGGTTCACCTCGTAACCTAGGTGACCATGATGATCCATCATCCATAGATCCAGGCCGTGTGAAGGAAGCTGGCATGTGGGATCCAGATCCTGAAAAACGGTGGCTTTACCTGCAAAAAGCGATCAAGGAAGTCAACATGAAAAACCCTGACTTTGTTGTCGTAACAGGGGATCTGATGTACGGTCAAATGAATCCGCAAGAGTACATCTACGAATATGAAGAAACGTATAAGATGCTGCAAAAATTGGATGTCCCTGTCTATCTTGTTCCAGGTAATCATGATTACTATGCGCAAGACGCGACGCTTGCTGATGGGGCGGAATACTGGGAACAATATTTTGGTCCGCAATACTTCTCATTTGATTATGGCCCTTACGCTCATTTCATCGGATACAACTCGTTCGATTGGCATAAATTCGACCGAAGCGGCCATGGAACTGTGTCCGTTCCCACGTGGGGCGGTCAAATCCGACAAAAGCAGCTTGATTGGGTAAAAGAAGACTTGAAGAAAAATGAAGATACAGCACAGGCCGGTCAAGTCAAAGGTTTATTCTCCCATCATAATCCGCTCTGGCGTGACCGTGACATTTGGCCAAAAGATGATCAAGAAGTTCAGGAATACTGGAAGCAGTATGATGCCCAACACAATCCTCAAAATCTTGAAACCTTAGCGCTCGGAGAAAAGCTCGGCATCAAATATGATCAGCAATGGCATGGTGAAAATGCTCATGAACTGATTGACGTCATGAAACAATACAATGTCGATATCAGCCTGCACGGCCACACGCATATTGACGATGTAACCGAAAAAGATGGCATCCTTTACACGACTACAACTGCTATTGAACTGTCCGGAAAGCCATGGGTCGGATTCCGTCCATTCCAGATGAAGGATGGAAAGATCACTGACTATAACTACGAAGAACCAGGCCACTCGGTACCTGTTTATCAAAACGGGGATACAACTGCTGGAATCATGTCCCTGGAATCCAGCTATGCAAATCAGAACGACGGCACCGCTTCAGAACAGCAAGTCACCGTCACGAACCGATTGAAAAAAGATATGACAATCACTGTTCCCATTTATGTAGTAAAAGGTGACTATACTGTTTCTATAGGTGAAGTGAAACAAAATGTCGCTTCTGGTAATAAACAATATATCGAAGTTGAATTGACAGTCCCAGCGAACAGTACGAAAGAAATTGATATTAATTAAAAGCTGTTTTCTTAACAATATTTCCATTGTAATGGCGTGGAAATATACTCGCTTTTCCCGCAGGAGTCTCGTATATTTCCACTGCTTGTTTTTCATCGCTAACCTTAATCTTTTTTAAAAGAACTTATATAACTCTCCCCCTCTTTGCTCTCGGATGAGCCATTTCCTCCGGGAGCTTTTCTTTTGTCGATAATCATCAAAAGTTTTCTGTTGACAATCAGATTCGAATGATTTAAGTTTTGTATATGGGAAACATTTTTATAATCAGGCATATATTATGACTGTCACTAAAAGTCATTTTTATTTTTTACGAAAAAGTTGCACGCGCACAACTTTTATTTACAAGGTGAATGTTGTTAGTTACGCACACAAGCATCAGAGCATATAAAAAATGAAAGAACCAAAAAAATGTTAACAGGAAGGAGTGTAACAGAATGTCAAATGCTTTAACCGTCAATAATTTGAACGTGTCTTATCTCGGGAACGTCGCTTTGACAGACGTGTCGTTTCAATTAGATGAAGGAGCTCTTGTCGGGGTCATCGGTCCTAACGGAGCTGGAAAATCGACGTTGATCAAAGCGATGATGGGGCTGATTCCATCCGAAACGGGCAAAGTCGAAGTTCTTGGAAACCCAGTGAAAAAAGTGAGGAAGAAAATCGCATACGTACCACAACGGAATGATATCGATTGGGATTTTCCGATCCACGTCCTCGATGCTGTCACGATCGGAACGTATCCGCATCTCGGTCTATTCAAACGCCCGAAGAAGAAAGAACGTGAGTGGGCTTACAAATGTTTAGAACGTGTCGGCATGCAGGATTACAGTAAACGGCAGATCGGAGAGCTATCAGGAGGACAGCAGCAGCGTGTCTTTTTAGCAAGAGCACTCGCCCAGCAGGCAGACATTCTCTTTTTAGATGAACCATTTGTCGGTGTTGATGTTTCAAGCGAAAACACGATCATTCAAATTTTAAAAGAATTGCAGAAAGAAGGAAAAACAACGCTGGTCGTCCACCATGACCTCAGTAAAGCGAATGTGTATTTCGATGAATTGATCTTATTGAATAAAGAGCTGATCGCTAAAGGTGATGTGACTGACGTATTAGAAGCGAACACGATTTCCAAGGCGTATGGCAATCCGCTCGCATTCATGAATAACGATATGGGAGTGAATCAGGCATGAACTTCTTTGAAGCCATCATCCACTACGAATTTTTGCAAAAAGCATTGATCACTTCGGTTATGGTAGGAATCATTTGCGGTGTCATCGGATGTTTCATCATCTTAAGAGGAATGGCTTTGATGGGAGATGCGATTTCCCACGCAGTCCTGCCAGGGGTCGCAATCTCTTACATGCTCGGTATCAACTTCTTCTTCGGAGCAGTATTCACTGGCGTATTGACTGCCATTGGAATCGGATTTGTCAGCCAGAACAGCCGTCTGAAGAACGATACGGCCATCGGAATCCTGTTCACCTTTGCGTTTGCGGCCGGGATCATTTTAATTACTTTTATGAAAAGCAGTACAGACTTGTATCACATACTATTCGGTAACGTACTTGCTGTCCGGCCATCAGACATGTGGGTCACATTGGTCATCGGGATCCTTGTCATCGCAGGCGTTTATTTCTTTTACAAGGAGCTGCTTGTCACTTCCTTCGACGCGACGATGGCTTCAGCTTATGGTCTATCGACGAAATTGATCCATTACCTATTGATGACGATGCTCACGATGGTGACGGTCGCTTCCTTGCAAACAGTGGGAATCGTTCTTGTCGTAGCAATGCTGATCACACCGGCTGCCACCGCATACCTTTTGACTGATCGTTTATGGGTCATGATCTATCTTTCAGCAGGATTCGGTGTCCTCGCTTCTGTTATCGGATTGTATTACAGCTTTATCTATAATCTTCCATCTGGTGCGACAATCGTACTCGTATCAACAACAATGTTCATAGCTGTGTTCTTGTTGTCACCAAGGCACGGCTTCATCCGAAAAGTCATCAAATCAAGAAAAAGAGCTTCATTAGCGAACTAGAGAGGGGAACATGAAAAAATGCTCAAGAAAACGTATTTTCTATTTGTAGGGGTGTTGATGGCGCTGTTACTTGCAGCTTGCAGCACCAATATTGAGGAACCACCTGATAATGAGAAGCTTCAAGTTGTGACGACCTACTCCATCCTTCAGGATATGGTCAAAAATGTGGGCGGAGATAAGGTTCAAGTCCATAGTATGGTTAAAATCGGAGCCAACCCGCATGAATACGACCCCCTTCCAGAAGACGTCAGTAAAACAGCCGATGCAGATGCTGTCTTCTACAATGGTTTAAACCTGGAAGCCGGAAATTCATGGTTTGAAAAATTACTCGGCACAACTGGAAAAGATGGTGAAGATGCCCCAGTATTCAAACTAAGCGAGGGTGTCGAACCGAAATACTTAACGACGAAAGGTAAAGAGGGGGAAGAAGACCCTCATGCTTGGCTTGATATTTCCAACGGGATCAAGTATGTCGAAAATGTGAGAGACGGTCTTATCAAGGTCGACCCGGAAAATAAAGAAACCTACGAAAAGAATGCAGAAGAATATATAAGCAAACTGGAGAAACTTCACGAAGAAGCGAAGACCAGTTTCAGTGAGATTCCGAAAGAAGAACGCTATCTGATCACAAGTGAAGGTGCTTTCAAATACTTCAGTGCTGCCTATGATATTGAAGCGGGTTACATTTGGGAGATCAACGCTGAAAATCAGGGCTCACCGGATCAAATCCGTCAGGTAGTCGACCTGATCAAAGAAAAGGATGTCAAAGTGCTCTTCCTTGAAACGAGTATCGACGCTCGCAGCATGGAAACTGTGTCTCGTGAAACAGGTGTACCGATCGGAGGTAAGGTTTTCACCGACTCCCTCGGGAAACCTGGTGAAGACGGTGACACTTACATCGATATGATGAAATGGAACATCGATACCATCAGAGAACAACTGAACAAACATTAATTTTGAAGGGATGGCTCGTCGTGAGCCATCCCGTTTCAATCTTTCAAATATCCACTTTCTACCGCGTCTTCAATGACCGCCTGGGCATATTCCCACAGGGTTTCTGACCCTTCCGCGATCGTTTCATTACGCTTCATGACCTGTTCTCTTTTGATGTTGTGCTTTTTCCAGGCAAGCCCTTCAGTTGCGAAGTTGAGGAGCATTGGGTGCAAACGATCCAACGCCGCTGCAAACCTTGCTTCAGGTGTTTCCCTGTCCTCAAATTCCCGCCAGAGTGTATAGACCATATCACCTTGATCGTCTGGTAAAATCGAGAAGATCCGCTCTGCAGCCTGCTCTTCCCTTTCGTCCTTATCTTCATACCCTTTTTCATCATACGCGAAGGTGTCCCCCGCATCGATTTCTACCAGGTCGTGAATGAGAAGCATCTTGATGACATGCAGGATATCGATCCCCTTTTCATTTGCATACTCATCGAGAATAAGCGCCATCATAGCTAAATGCCATGAATGCTCTGCATCGTTCTCCTGACGCACTTCTCCTGTGATATGGGTTTGCCTCAATACATTTTTCAGCTTATCAATTTCAATCAAAAATCCCATCTGTTGCTGTAAACGAGTGATATCCAAAACGTTCTCCCCCTCTGTCTCTCATTTTCTCCTCTAAATTATACACAAAGATGCTTGCAATGAGAAAAGACATCGAGGTATTGATTGCGATCATTCGCGTCAAACTCGGTATTTTTATAACGGAGAATCCCTTCTTTATCTACCAAAAATACGGATCGTTTTGCAGTCTGGTTTTCCTCGTTCAAGACGCCATAATCCCTTGCCGTTTTCTTGAACCAATCCGATAAAAGCGGATAAGGCAATGTTCCAAGACTTGCAGCAAATACATTGTGCGCGTAAATGTGGTCGATTGAAGTCCGGAGCAGCTTGTCCTACTTCCAATGGTGCTTCCATTCGATAAAACCTCCTTCATTTGCAACGTTCACCTTTAAAGTATCCCTTTATTTCAAAGCTCTAAACATTGGTATTTCGATTCGCTAAGACATTCGGCCCTCTCCAAAAGTGCTAAAAATGATGGGCGACTCGTATACATTACTGTTAGGAAAATTTTGTGAGAAAGGTGGAATCATATGAGTATTAAATTGATCAAAATTTCAGCAGTCTACTTCGCGCTTGGTGTGCTGATCGGAATGTACATGTCGATGGAGCATGCGTTCAGCTTAACGCCTGTACATGCACACATCAACTTGCTAGGATGGACGGCACTTACACTGGCGGGTATCATCTATCATCTTTTTCCTAAAGCTGCCGAAACACGGCTCGCTAAAATCCATTTTTGGGGTCACAACATTGGACTTCCGGTCATGATGGTTGGCCTTACCCTTTTCGTTTATGGACACGAGCAATTCGAAAATGTAATCGCAGTAGGTGCTACCATCACCGTCATCAGCATCCTGCTGTTCGTAATCAACATCTTGAAAAATGTAAAAGCAGAAGGTTGAGGAAATTTCCTCTGAGTGTAGTGGCACTTTTGGCCGCATCCAATTTTTTGATGAAAGAGGTGCCCGGTTTGGAGCACCTCTTTTTATTTCGATTCAAACTGTTGAAAGACGGTGTCATGAGAAACTTTATAAAGTTCCTTGCCCGCAATCTTATTAATGATCTTCTGATTTCGGAACACGGACAAGCCAAGGTTGGTCGCCCCTGCACCATGGGAATGCTCTAAATTTGTCAATGTAAAAATATGATTCGGACGATCAGCGTTGAACTGTAAGTGATAATCGAAGGTCACCTTATAGCGTTTTTCATCCTCCCACTCGATTTCATCACTGAATTTTTCAAACCACTCAGGAATATGCGGCTTGTAACCTGTCGCGAGGACAACTTTTTCAGACAGGTGTGTAAACGATTCATCCTTTTGCCATTGATGACAGGATAGCTGATAACCCGGACCTTCGTTTGCAGGCTCGATTTTCGTCACTTCTGTCAATGGCTGGATCGTGACCTTCTTCGCGTTCTCGTCAACTGATCGATGATAAAGAAGATCATAAATTTGCTTCAGTGTTTCAGGATCGATTCCTTTGCGTAGCTGACCGAGTGTTGAAAGGGCATCCTTCCGATCCTCAAAAGATAACTGGTGGAAGTAAGCGATATAGTCAGGGGAAAAGACCTCCTGCCCAAGCTTTGCCGACTCCAGCTGCATGAACCCTGCCGATCTCGTGTACCAGGTCAGTTCATAGCCCTTTTTATCCTGATCAAGTAATAATTCGTAAAATACTTCTGCAGCACTTTGCCCCGAACCGATGACAGTAACTGATCCTGAATCCTTCGCCTCATCCTCGTAAAAACGGTATTGGCTGGAATGGAAAACATCTTCAGATGAGCATCCTTCTGTATCCATCGGCACCATCGGAACACTTCCCGTGCCCATGACGATATGACGGGCATGGAACTTCTCGATCGCCTGAGTTTCGGTATCATTGACATGAACTTCATAAAGCTGCTCGTCCTTTATGTACTCGACTCCAACGACTCTCTTTTCAAATAAACAACTTTCCAGTTTTGATGCAACCCAGGCTGCGTAATCACTATATTCACGTCTCGGGATATCAAATCGGTTAAAAAAGTAGAATTTAAAAAGCCGGTCCTTTTCATGAAGATAATTCAAAAACGTATATGGGCTTTTCGGATCTGCCAGCGTAACCAGGTCTGCGAGGAATGGAACCTGAAGATCAGAACCCTCTAGCAACATTCCAGGATGCCACTCGAACTTCGATGTTTGATCAAAAAACAGAGCGTCCAGCTCATCAATTGGATCGATTAAAGCGGCCAACCCCAAGTTGAATGGTCCAATCCCGATCCCAATCATGTCGTAAACGTTTTTATTATTCATCTCGCCACGTCCTTTGCTTTGACTACTACGATAACTGTTGTTTAAAGAAAACTGAAGAAAGTATTTTCATACTTTCTTTAAGTGGAACAAACGTTTGATTGATGTTTAAAAAATGTAAGTGGTTTCGAGTTTAAACAAACGTTTGATTGAATCCAAAATCCTTGTTGGAAAGCGGAAATATCGGTATAATCAAACATTTGATTGAGGAATAAAATATTTGTCGAACTGGTCTCCCTCTTCAAACAAACGATTGATTGACAGATCGCAAATCTTGTCGATGCTAGTGTTAGTGTGTTTAACAGGAAAAATTCAAATCTCTTTCTATATTTTCACTTAATGAACTTCTCTTAAACTAAAGAAAACTTGGCAAAGCCAAGCATTTGGCACAGGCTGAGCCTTAGTTGCGCTGATATTGAAGAAAGTATATACACTTTCTTTAAATGAAAAAAAGATCGACATTACCAGGGTGCCGATCAAACCATTTTATTCTTCAGTTGTTTCTTCCGATTCTGCATCAGTTGCTTCATCATCTTCTGCTTCCGTATCTTCAGGTGTATATCCTTCATTGTAGGCTTTTACAATCTCGTCAACAATCTCGACGTTCACGTGTCCACCATTTAGACTTGGCACAACTACCGAAAATGCAATTTCAGGGTTATCGTATGGGGCATAACCGATGAATGTTAGGTTGTAGGCACCAGGTCCGACTATTCTCTGTGCAGTTCCCGTCTTACCGGCTATCATCGTATCATTTAATTCACGAGCTGTTCCTCTTGAACCATGCGTTACCATGTAAAATCCTTCCTTCACACGGTTGATCTCTTCTTTAGTGTTGTCTATAGTGTTAATGACTTTCGTTTCAAACTTGGATACAAGGGGGCCAAGTTCATTTGTTCCCATTGAATAGCGAACTTCTTTCAATAAATGTGGCTGAATTCGGTATCCCCCATTTGCAATCGTTGATGCATACTGCGCCATCTGGATAGGTGTATACGTATCGTACTGCCCAATCGTATAGTCAAATAATTTACCTGCTTCCGTGGCTTCTATATTTCCTTCATAACCAAGTGCTTCTTCCGGTAAGTCAATACCTGTCTTTACGCCCATACCCACTGAACTATAAACGTCTCGTAATTTATAAATGGTCTCGTAATATTTAGGACGTTTGTTAACATTTGCAAAATAATGTCCACCTTGATCCGATATGCCGAATCCCGCATATCGTCCGATTCCAACGCCCATGTAAACGTTAGACGACTGTTCTAACGCATGTATATCGTTAACAACACCGATGTTATTGCCTCCATAAGAACTGAAAGGCTTCCTTCCCTGCATATGAACAGATTTATCATTAATGACAGGTGCCCCTCCCATTTGGTGCATTGCGAGTACAGTTGCTCCTTTGACCGTAGATCCCATTTCAAAAGCTTTTTGCAGTGTGGCATAGGAGTCATCCATAAACTTTCCGTTCTCATATTCTCTGCCTACCATAGCGAGGACTTCTCCAGTGTTCGGATCCATCATGACAACATAAGCACTGTTTACTGGACCATCGCCTCTGCCGCGTGCTAGTGCTATTTTTTCTTCTAAAATTTTTCCTATTTTGTTTTGCAGATTCATATCAACCGACAAAACGAGGTCGTGCCCACGGGTTCCTGTTGAAATTTCAGGGGCTCCGATTGGCTTTCCGTCTTTTGTCGTTGTGAATGTATAGGTCTTATCTTTCCCCTTTAATAGGCCTTCATATTGCGTTTCAAGGTAACTTGTGCCAACTAGATTGTTCCTTGCGTATCCTTTTAGCAGATAATGATCGACTCGGTCAGCTGGAATAGACTTGATACTGCCAAAGAAAAACTCTTCACCTTGAGGATAAGCACGTGTTGCCGTAGAGGCAATGCCGAAGCGTCCTTCAAGTTCTCCAAGATGCTCGCCGATTACGGCCATTTCCTTCTCAGTCAAACCTGTTTTAACAAATGTGACATCCAGGTTGGTCGCCCGGTCCAATTCCCGTTTGACGGCGAGGATTTGTTCTTGCTCTTCATCCTTTTTTAGAGGTTTAAGGTCCTCTTCCGTGATCCGATCGAGGACCAATTTATATTTCTCACTATCCTCAATCTCTTTTGAATTCAATTCTTCTTCTGTGAGCTTCATTTCATATGCTTTGAATGCTCCTGCTGGTGTTTTTCCTTGTTTAAGAACCCAATAGTCCTGCCAGTCTCGTTTGGTTATTTTTTTGGTCGGCATCTTAATCAACGAAGCAATTTTCTCAGCATATCTTAAATGCTCTTCTGCTGATGTGCCCTGTATGCGTATATATGTCAATGCGAACGACGGGATATTTGTGACTACTAGCTCTCCGTGCCGATCAAACATTTTCCCTCTCTCTGTCTGCACAGAGGCTTCTATATTCGTCGTCATTTCCGATTGCGTCTTAAAGTATTCCCCGTTCACAATTTGGACGAACCCTAACCTGATGATCAATATGGTAAATAAAATAAACACAACCATAAAAAGTAGGTTGAGCCTTGCTGGGAGGAATTTTTTCTTCTTCTTTTTATTTTCGTTATCCACCCCATCACTCCCCTTTTAGTACGATATTCTACTACTATTATAGACGCTAACGCATGGTAAATGTTGCATTTTTGTATTATTTTTTACAAACACATGTCAAAAAACGAAAAAGAATACTTTAGTCCTAGACAAAAAAACTGCCTCTTTTCAGGGACAGTTTCAACGTTCAGTATTCAAGCATTTCCTGCTTCTCCTCAACTTGAGGTTTGATGATTTGAGCTTTTTCATCCCAAACGAAAACGACTCCAGATCTTGGTAAAACCCAGCGGTCAATCTCCACTTTTATGATATCATTCGGCAGCTTGCTGATAGCTTCTGCATCATCAAAGAACGGGATCGCAACGACATCAACCTTTTCATGGATGTGGGTGAACAGAATATCTACCGAATAGGTCGGTTCCGAAATGATGGCGATGAATTTTTTCTGAGATTTCAGCTGAGGCATCTGGAAGAGGATTTTAAACTTATGCTCCGTATTCTCTTCCACTTTAATCAAATCAGGCAGATGGAAATGCAGATAAAAACCTTCAATTTCCTGATTATTCCGGACTGTGTACGGAATCTCTTCATCATTAAATTCAAACCGAAAGTTCAGCACCTCTTCTACAAAACGGCGCATTTCTTCGTCACTGAAGCTTTGCAACAGCTCGATATGCTCATCGTTCACCCAAAGATTTTCACGAAAAAAGAAGTTTTCTCTGTTGTAAAGGGCATCGAGAGTACTTTCCTTGTATGAAAAACCGACAGAAATGCTGTTATTTTCAATGTTGTAGGAGCTTAGGTTTTTAAAAAAAGAAAGCTCTTGCTTCACCCAGTAATAGGCGTCGTCATCGATATCGAACCACTCGCTTTGTAATGGCACGTGTTCCGTGTAGGATATGTAATATTTGAAGTTGCGGCGGAAATTGTACCGATTGTTCAAGTATGGTGCCATCAGTGTACTGTAAAGCATATTGCCTTCCGTTTTTCCTAAAAGAGAAGCCGTCGTCTTCTGGATGAATTCACGTTTTGTATCATCAGAAAAACGGTCAATCAACTCTTCCTTTACGATAAGCGCCTCTGTTATACGGTCAGATACTTCACGGTTGTGGTAAGACTTCGTGAAGTTATCATAGAGAATATTGAACAGGACGAGCGGAATCATGACCCCGATCAACGAGTTGATGATTGAAATGTAGAGACCGTTCCAGGTGAAAGTTCCTGTGAAGATAGTAAGGAAAATTGCGATGATCAGCAATAGAAACATCGCCACAAAAAACAAAATACTGATATTCTTAAACGATTTCTTATACTCATGCTTGTCGTACATATGTATATTTGCCCCCTGCTTATGAACTACTATTATTTTACATCTATATGCAGGAAAGTGATAGACTAGGAGGCAAAATAACTTAAAGTAAGACTTATGATATTTTTCGAGCTCAATGCTGGGCCGGATGAGGTACGGATTGGGACAATGTCGCTGGTTTTATCTCTTGTGCTGTCCCAATAAAGCCCGTTTTGGTCAGGAGCCCTGCTTTTTTCCTCTTGTGCTGTCCCAATAAAGCTCGTTATGAGACAGGAGTGCCACCTTTTTCCCTTGTGCTGTCTCAATCCCCTTTTGATGTCCCAATAAAGCCCGGATTCAGACAGGACACTATAAGATAAGAAAGACCTATCGCATGTGCTGCGATAGGTCACTTTATCAAACTTCGAGATGTACGAGTCCGTATTTGGCTGCTGGTTCTCCGCTTCGTTTTGCCCACCATTGGTTGCCGTAGTCGAAGTGCCACCATTCAGCAGTATAGTTTGTGAATCCTGAAGAGGTCATCACATGGATCAATAACTTGCGATTTTTAAGAAAAATTTCCTCTTCCTCACTCAGTTTTTCACCATCTGCTTTCTTTTCATCATAATAATGTGTCCAGGCTTGTTCGTTGAAATCATCAAACGCTGTCCCCATAGGAAGCGGATCACCATTTCCGTCAACAATCGTCACATCTACTGCGCCGCCAGTGATATGTGGTGCTGGTGCCGCTTCACTTTCTGAAGGATAGGATACAAATTGTCGGGTCCCTTCACGGAGCCTTTCCTCCGACCATTCCGGGTGTTCCTGCGAAAGCTTCATCAGATAAGAATCATAGAGTTGCTTTTGCACGGCGAACGGTCTCCACCCATCCCAAATCATCAGTTTATGACCATTTGGCAGATTTCTAGCCGCATCCACCAGTTTGATCGCTACCTCACGCCGGACATAACAGTCGTTCAATGCACCTGGAAGACCAATTTCGTGATATTGCGGTACAACAACCAGCAGCTCAGAATCTACATTCTTCAAAGAGATGAGCTCTTCCTTGTTTTCTCTGATCGGCACCTGTTTCCAATCCTCCAGCGGCTGAACATGTGGTACGGGATAGTCGTTTCGATTCATTGAGAAAAGCCTCCATTCTTAAGGACTACTTACTTATGTAAATCATGCTGTCAATTTTTTAAAGTTTAGTAAAGTATTCGTTTCAGATGTAAGTTTTTGTTGGTCTATCATTCTTCTGCCCTAGTCATACAAAATCAAAACCTGGACATGCCACCCAAGCAAAAATCAGGACAAAAATCACGATATTACTAATTTCGGTTAACACCCTTCCACTTCCTGCTTTTAACCCCATAAAAACGCAAAAAGAGGCGGTCCTACAAGTGTTTGGACAGCCTCTTGGGCAAATAACAGCTTATTGATTTGATCCTAACTTACTTTTGGACCCGCCTTTACCTCCGCTATGAAGTGCAAAGAGGTTCGAGTCGACAGAGAATGTCAGGGACTCGCGCTCACGCTCTCTCTTGAGCGCTAACTGGATCATATCACTCGTCAATTCCTTGAACGATTTCCCTGTAGGTTCCCAAAGATAGAATGAGAGAGATCCAGGAATGGTGTTGATTTCATTTACATACACATTTTCAGTGGTTTTATCGATTAAAAAGTCAATACGAGAAACACCAGAGCAGCCCAATGTTTGGAAAGTTTCCTTCGCAAGTCCTTGCACCTCAGCAGTCTTTTCAGCAGAAAGTTCTGCAGGGATTTTCCGGTTGGTACTTTCCATCCCCTTAGAAGCGCCACCGCCTTTTGAAGAGCCTCCACTTTGATATTTATCTTGATACGTAAGGATATCTGTGCTGCTTAATACTTCCTCGCAGACTGAGCTTTCGGCTTCTTCATAATCACCTAAAACGGAGCAGTTGACCTCTTGTAAGCTCGTCACCATTTTTTCGACGACGATTTTTGTTGCAAATTCCATTGCGAGTTCAACAGCCTCTTCAAGCTCTTCACGATTGGTCGCTTTGCTTATTCCGACACTGGAACCGAGGTTTGCAGGTTTTATGATGACTGGATAGCTCAGTTCACCTTCGATTTTAGCGACAAGTGCCTCCTGACCGTTCATCCATTTGGAAGAATAGAACCATACATAGTCCAGAATCGGCAGGCCTGAATCACGTAAAATCTGCTTCATCATCACTTTATCCATGCCAACAGCAGAGGAGAACACGTCACATCCGACATACGGAATCCCGTGAAGCTCGAAGAATCCTTGTAAAATCCCGTCTTCCCCAAACGTACCGTGGATGACAGGGAAAGCGACATCGATTTCTGAGATAAGTTTTTTACTGAACATACCTGTTGTGTGCTTGTTGATGACAGGACGTCCTTGCTCGTTCGTCGTGATCGTGATCCGCTCACATTGCTTCAACAGTTCATTCGAATTTTTGTAGTTTTCAATTTCCAATAGCGCTTCGCCAGTATACCAGTTCTTATTTTTGCTGATATAGATTGGAATCGGTTCATAACGGTCACGTTCCATCGCGTTGATCGCTTGCAGCGCTGAGATGACCGATACCTCATGTTCTACTGATACGCCGCCAAAAAAGACGCCCACTTTGATTTTCATTCAATCCAACCCCTATTCGTTAAATGTATCTGGAAGGTCGTTTTCAATCAGAACTACCGTTTTCTCTTTTGTGATCTCGTTCATTTTCATGATCGCTTCATCCAGATTACGTGCAATATACGTTTGCTCTTCTGGGTATTGTTCCTCATTCAACCCGTCTTGCAACGGAATCGTTTGTTTCTTACCGACCAGGATCACATAATCACACACTTTCGCTGCATGCTGACCGAGTTTCTTGTTCAAGTTATACTCTTCTGGACCAAGCTCGATCATTCCTGGTGTAATCAACACTTTATATCCATCCATCTGCCCCAATACATCGAGGGCCATTTTCGAGCCGACTGGGTTCGAGTTGAAGGCATCATCAATGATCGTAATATTGGATGAGTGCTTTTTGATCTCCATACGGTGCGGCACCGGTGCAATCTTTTTCGATGCTACTTCAATCTTCTTCGCAGGCACACCAAGTTCGGATGCAGCTGCGACTGCAGATAGGATATTATAGACGTTATGCTGACCAAGCAGCTTCGCTTGGATATTGATCGTTGTGCCGTCCTTCTTCACTACAGTGAAGGATGTTCCTTTGGAAGTAAACGTGATGTTTTCTGCTCGATAATCCAGGTCATCAGCATGAATTCCATAGTAAACGACACGTGCCTTGCTTTTCGGTGCCCTCCACATGGAGTTCTCGTCATCCTTATTTAAAAATGCAATCCCATCATCAGGCAGACTATCGACAAGCTCGAACTTCGTCTTTTTGATTGTATCAAGGGATCCGAATGTTTCTAAGTGCTGTTCACCGATTGCAGTGATGATTCCGTATTTTTGTTGAGCAATGTCACAAACGTCCTTGATATCATACTCCTGCTTCGCTCCCATTTCCGCAATGAAATATTTATGGAAAGGTCTAAGCATCGTACGGATTGTGATTGTGACACCCATCGGCGTATTGTAGCTTTCCGGTGTCATCAATACGTTGGAATGCGATGAAAGAAGTGTATTCAGGATATGCTTCACACTCGTTTTTCCATAGCTTCCTGTAATCCCGATTACTTCAAGATCTTGAGATTGCTTGATGATACGCTTAGCATCGTTCGCATACCCTTGGGCAATACTTTTTTCAATCGGTAAGTTGATCGTATTACCCGCCATTACGACGTAATAGCTCAGGATGTTTAAGGCTACATACGTAAGCAATAATGGTACCAATGCTACTTGATAAATCAATTCGAAATAGAAGCTTAGTCCTGCAACTAAGACGGTCAATATGCACACAGTTGCCATCAAACGCTTGACACGTGCTGTCACGACAAGCTTCTTCTTTTCTTTTCCAGTCTCTCTTACCAAATATAAAATTAAATAAAGGCCGATAAATAAGAGGATTGCTACATTATCCAGAAAATCGATAAATGCAATCAGAACCGTCAACAACGGAATGAAGTCTCGCTTCCGGAACACTTTCTTCCGGTTTTCTTTAATCCATTTCTGGAATCGCTCATTGCGATATCCATTTTGCTGCAGCATATGGATTGCCTTGCGGAGTCTGGACCATGTATAAAGGCCCCAGAAGACAACCCCGATTAAAAACAAGAAACTAAGCATCTTTCCACTCCTTATCCTTTTCAAGGTAGTTATCGATAATTACAAGAAATTCGTTCAGTTTTTCCAAGTATGAATAGTGTCCTACACCTTTAAGGACGACCAAACCAGCATCAGGGATCGTTTTCTCCATGATCTTCGCATCTTCAACCGGGGTAGCAGTATCGTTTTCTCCCCAGACTAGGAGCGTCGGTGCCTTGATTTCAGGCATGAACCGCTGCAGGTCTTCGTTGACGACTTTTACCATCGTCTGCTGCATGACGCCTGATGCATTTTTATAATCAGCCGATCCCAGTTTCCCCTTCACCTTGGTCAAGATTTCTTCTTTATAGTTTCGAAGAACAGGCAGGTTCAGAAGATTTTTGAAGAACTTATACGTATAGACTTTGTAATAATAGCTGAATTTACGCTTCGGTTTTACACCGGCACTATCTACTAAAATGATTTTATGGACTTTATTGTGCGCAGCATAACGAATGGACACTCTTCCACCAAAAGAATGTCCGACAAGAATTGGATCTTCTATGTTCAAATCGTTTATGAATTGTGTAAGCATGTCGGTGTATGCTTCTACATCCCATGCCTCTGGCGGCTCTTGACTCTCCCCAAAACCCGGAAAATCAATGGAATAAACTTTGAAATTCTTTTCCAAAAAATTATGGACAGGCTCAAAACTCTTCAGACTCGTTCCCCAACCATGCAGTAAAAGGATGTTCCGCCCTTCACCTGACACACGGTAATTGACACTTACGCCCCCGATATCTATTTTCATTGATGAAAACGCTCCTTATAACTAATTTATATATCAATTAATTTTATTTACGTCATCTTATTTATATTATCACACCTTGTGCTTTCGATGACATTCCAATCAGCGATTTTTCGCCTGATTACAATATATTTCAATATCCTAAAAGATGAGAATCAAAACCAATTTCTTGTAATCTGAAATTTTAACAATCCCAATTCATTCTATACTGTTCGATACGGGAGTTTCATTTAGGTATGTTTCACCTCAAGTGAAGGTCAATGGAAACATTTTTTAATAATTTGATATAATAAAGGGGATCTGAATAAAGGAGTGAGTTTCAATGAGTAAAAGCAATGCTTGGAAAAAGCGCAGGAAAATGGAGCGCGAAGGCAGACGCAATCCAGGATGGAACCGCAGCGATTTTGCCCTGATGGACTTGAGAAGCCGCAAAACGAAAACGAAAAAAGAAAAACTGAATCAACAGAAGCACAAAGGCCGATTATCTGACCGGAACTACGATCATGATAACGGCCTTTTGTATTGCTTAATTTACTGCAAAATTCACTTCCTCCATAGGCGATCTGCAAGCCTCCTCACTGTGGTCTTGCCTGGCTCGCTTTTCCCGCAAATTTCGCTTAAAAGGAATACGAATGATATCTTTTTAAGCTCACATATGCAAAAGTATCTCTTGTATCTTTTTGACTTGGGTGACTCCTTTGTATATCCCTTTCTTTTCTTCTGTAATCCAATATCCTTTCATACCAACAGTACATGCTAATTCCATATCACATTCTGAATCTCCTATGATGAAGGATTTTTTCAAATCAATTGAAGGATACCTTGTTGTTGCTTGATCAATCATACCCTGGTTTGGTTTTATACAAGAACAGCCATCACTTCTGCTATGTGGACAGAAAAAGATATCAAGTACAAATACTCCAGAATCTTTTAATACTTTAAGCATTTGGGTAATGATGTTTTCGTATTGCTTTTTTGTAATGATTCCCTCATTAATCAAGTACTGGTTCGTGATGATGATGATTTCATACCCCCGCTCGTTAACCGCCCTCAGGGTCTCGATTGAACCGTCAATGAATTCTGGAGTATGGATTTTACTCCACTCATGGTCCGGGTAGTCGCGGATAATCGTACCATCACGATCAAAGAACGCAACTTTCATAGTTCTCCTTCTCCTGTCCACTACTCACTAATATTCGCATCGTCTAATTAAAGTCTCTCCACTTCCCTGACCCAGGATAGATAGGACTTCTTTTCAATATATTGGTTGTGATCATTCTACTTCCTTTTGAATCTCAAAATAACGTTTCGCGTTATGATAGGAAATATCCATTACATAGCTCCCTAGTAACTCTTTATCATCGGGAATCCAACCTTTATGCATCCACTCACCAAGCATATTGCAAAGGATCCTTCTGAAATATTCATGCCGGGAGAATGAGAGGAAAGAACGAGAATCTGTCAGCATTCCTATGAAATGCTTGAGTAAACCTACATTCGATAAGATTTTCATTTGTTCTTCTATACCATGTATATGGTCATTGAACCACCACGCCGGTCCAAATTGAATTTTTCCAGGGATGCTACCATCTTGAAAATTCCCGGACATCGTAGCTAGGATGTAATTATCCTTAGGATTCAAACAATATAATATTGTCTTTGGGAGAGATCCATTCACTTCAAGACTATCTAAGAACTTTGAGAGAGGCTCTGCTAACAATTGATCGTTCATTGAATCAAATCCACTGTCTCTACCTAACAAATCGAACATCTTGGAATTATTGTTGCGAAGTGGTCCAAGATGTAACTGCATCGCCCAATTTTTCTTATGATAAAGAGTACCTAGATAGTAGAGGGTCTGAGTCTTGAACTGTCGTATCTCCTTATCTGTTAGAGGTTGTCTGTTCAGCCGTTTCTTAAAGATCAGTTCTAACTCCTTGTCGGACGCACGCTCATAGTACATCACGTTGATCCCATGATCAGAGGCTTTACAGCCATGTTCGTGAAAGTGATCTACGCGATCTGACAAGGCACTTAAAAATGACGAGTAATCTTCTATTTCTTTTCCAACGCACTTCTCTAATTTAGTTAACCACGTGACAAAACCTTCGTTATCGACATTTAATGCTTGGTCAGGCCGGAAAGTGGGGGCGACCTTTACAGCGAAATCCTCATTTTGCAAATCGTTATGATGTGAAAGATCATCTGTAGGGTCATCTGTTGTCGCGATATACTCCACCTTACTTTGCAATAATAGGTTCCTAACTGACATGTTTTCATTCTGAAGCATCTCATTCGCTTTATTCCATACAGATTCAGCATTATCCTCATTTAACAACTCATCAACATTAAAATATTGGAGTAATTCCATGTGTGTCCAAGTGTAGAGAGGGTTGCCGATTGAATTTTGGATCGTTTTCACCCATGCCATGTATTTCTCTTTATCAGTAGAATCCCCCATGATAAACCTCTCATCGACACCATCAGCCCTCAACAACCGCCACTTATAATGGTCATCCGCTAACCATATTTCTGTCAGGTTATTAAACGACTTATTCTGATTTATTTCTTCAATTGGGAGGTGGTTGTGATAATCAATAATCGGCAAGTTTTTGGCATAGTCATGATAAAGTTCCACAGCATGATCGTTGGTTAAAAGGAAATCCTCTGATATAAACGTCTTCATTCTATATGCTCTCCCTTCTATTAAAGATGAACCCGATATTCGTGTGGATTCCAGTTTGCCTAGCTTCCTAATTTTCGCCTTTCCTCGTCAATTCTTTCTATATCTATTCGTTGAAATAGTGGGTCAATCCTTTTTAGTCGGAGCGATTGGAGTTCGACATATTTCCAGGAAGGTGCTTCAAGAGCTAATAATTCTTGAATCTTTCTAGATGAAAAAGGCAGGAATGGTGATAAGAGATTGGATAGATTTACGATGATCTGGGTGCACGTATTCAACGTTACTGCACATCTTGCAGGATTTTCGCTCACTTGTTTCCAGGGCTGCTGTTCGTCGAAATACTTGTTGCTGGTCCGGATGAGCTCGAATATCGTTTCCATTCCCCGTTTGAATTCTCCTTTTTCAATATGAGTTCCGACTGCTTCGTAGGTCTGTTTCACTTTTTCAAGGATGGCTGATTCCGGAACTGCTTCAGGGACGATTCCATCAAATGATTTTTCAATGAATTTCAGTGTCCTGTTGACGAAGTTCCCATATGCACCGAGTAGTTCACTGTTATGACTGTAGATGAATTCGCGCCATGAAAAGTCAGCATCTCTTTGCTCAGGACCATTGATCGTAAGAAAATAACGGATCGAATCTGGGTGATACTCTTTCAAAAGGTCTGGCACCCACACCGCCCAGTTACGGCTTGTCGACAGCTTCTTCTTTTCGATCGTCAGGTACTCACTTGAGATGATATGGTCTGGTAGTTTCAATTCCCCGAGCCCTGACAGAATCGCCGGCCAAATGATCGAATGGAACGGTATGTTATCTTTTCCATGTACATAATAGGCTGTTGTTGGTGCTTCTTCCCAAAATGGTTTCCAGTCTTTCCCCTGAAGCTCCGCCCACTTTTTGCTCGCCGTCAAATATCCGCTTACAGCCTCGATCCATACATAAATCTTTTTATCTTTAAAACCTTCAAGCGGAACATCCACACCAAGCTCAATATCCCTTGTAGCCGCACGGTCGATCAGACCCTCAGACAAATAGCGTTTCGTAAGCTGGATGGCATTTGTTCGCCATCCTTTTTCTCTTTCAGCTTTTTGTACAAGTTCTTCTAGCTCTTGTTGGAAGTTTTTCAATGAGAAATAGAAATGCTCCGTTTCTTTTACAATCGGTTTGGTGCCACATAACTTACACGACGGCTCCACCAAATCAGTTGGATCCAAGATCGTCGAGCAATGATCACACTGATCACCTCTCGCAGACTCGCCGCACACCGGACAGTAACCCTCTACATAGCGATCAGGTAAAAACTGGCGGTCTGTTTCACAATAACTCTGTTCCACTCTCTTTTTATAGAGGTATCCATTTTCCAGTAGTGACTTGAAGATATGCTGAACCTCCTTATGGTGAAAAGGGTCATCAGTGCGGTTGTATAAATCATATGAAAAACCGAGCTCATGGAATGACTTTTCGAATTCCTTATGGTAGCGGTCTGTGATCTCTTTTGGTGAAACCCCTTCCTGTCTGGCACGGATGGCTATCGGTGTACCATTGCAATCACTCCCTGAAACGTAAAGCACGTTCTCTCCTTTCAACCTGTAATAACGAGCCACTATATCCCCCGGCAACAGACTCGCAATATGACCGAGATGCAGTGATCCATTCGCATATGGCCAAGCTCCCCCAATATAAATGTTCATGCTCATTTCCTCCTTTTTATTAAATCTCAGTGTGAAAAAAACTAATAAAATCTTATAAAGAAAACTTGGCTCAGCCAAGCCTTAGCGCTGGCTGAGCCTTAGTTGCCCTTATATTGAAGAAAGTATTTATACTTTCTTTAATGAAATAAAAAATCCCCGCCCGAAGACAATTGTCTAAGGACGAGGATTGATTCTCGTGGTACCACCTTGTTTTACTGACCGTTCACACGACCAGCCTCATGAAGTACGGAGTGATTGAATACACACTCTTATACTCTGACATGTTTAACGGATGCCAACTCCCGTCACACCTTACTAGTGCACCATGCACGTTCAAAGTGAAGTTCAGAGGCCATTTTCAATCCGTCGTTTTACGCTTCTTTTCAGCATACCGAAGCTCTCTATGGAAAAACGGGCGAATCTACTTTCCTCATCAAAACCTGTAACCCTATCGTTTTCGTTATTATTACAGAATATGGAACGGTTGTAAAGTCCGTTCTCATGAACTTGCTGGGTACATCAAATTTCTTTTTTCGTGTTTTCATGTATTCAGAAGTCCTCGCCGAATACATCAAATTTCTTTTTTCGGGTTTACATGTACTCAGAAGGCTTCGCTGGGTACATCAAATTCTGTTTTTTGCGTTTTCATGTACTCAGAAGCCCTCAGAATCGTTTTAGAGCAAAACAAAAAGCCCCCGGTCTGGAGGCTTGATTATTCAAGCATGCATTTTCGACATGGCTTCTCTTTGAATGTCGGTTCTTGGGCATTCCAATATTGGACCCAGTAATAGCTGCCATTTGCTCCGCTGTTCGTGATGACCTTCTGCACGAAGCTCTCCTCTTTGATCCAGTTGCATTGGACCGAGTGTACTTTAGTTGATGTCGTATCCAATACAATAAAATACCCCGTACCTTGCCGTTTGATGTGTTGGAAATCATTTAAGTGTTTGACAAGCCTCATCTCGCCACCACCCAACAATAGATTTACAAACTAATGGTACTATTCCCTAGTAATGTCGAAAATCCTTTATCTTATAGGAAAAATGTTGGTTTTCTTTTTATCAATACATTTTACGATAGATTTTGTGTTGATAAGAGTGGAAAGCTGATGACTGGCTCATCTTGCGTTTTTCCATCAAATTGTTGAAGCGGATGATTTTTTCATTCAAGCGTTGTGTCAAACCCGACCTTTCCTTGTCATCACGGCAAACGGCAATCAATTCTTCGAGCGTGACCATTTCCTTTTTCAACTGGACTTCAGGAGGAACAAATCCACCGTTCTTCAAAATTTTATAGCTGAGACGGAGTTCATCCGGTACGCCGGTAAGATCATCTTTCGGGAGAGGTTTCCCCTTTCCAGGCAAGTTCTCGAATTCACCTTTCTGCAAAGCGACTTTGATCTTTTCTTCCGCAATGCCCGCTGAAAAATCCATATCATCACCTCTTTGGATTGATACTTACAGTTTACCAGACTTTAACTTTGATCTTCCCATAAAAAGTGAAAAGATGCTGAACGT
The DNA here is from genome assembly GCF_052246725.1 of Pseudalkalibacillus sp. R45. Taxonomy (NCBI): domain Bacteria; kingdom Bacillati; phylum Bacillota; class Bacilli; order Caryophanales; family Fictibacillaceae; genus Pseudalkalibacillus; species Pseudalkalibacillus sp. R45. The sequence continues at coordinate 86,685 of NZ_JBQQCL010000003.1, forward strand.
TGTCAGCATCATTTTTGTCTATAATTCAAGTACCTGTGGAGACTTCTCCTTTGTATTCATCAAACGGAACAAGCTCGGTTTTATTTCAAGAACAACGTAATTCGGATCATCCGGACCTTCGAAATACTTGTCCATATGTTTCGTCCATAGCTTTTCCTTCAATTCCCCATCACTCTTGATAGCTGCCGTTCCTTCCACTTCGACATATGCATCACCAAGTCCGTCCCCATTGTATCCGAGGAGAATATGGACATTCGGATTCTCATCAATTTCTTCAGCCTTATGAGTATCTTTGTCTGTTGGTGTATACATCGTCAAACCATCATGGTGAAAAGTCATATAGCGTGAATGCGGTTTGTTATTCTTAACCGTAGCAAGCGTCCCGAATTTGCTATGCTCAAGTATATTCAGCACTTTCTCTTTAAGATCTTTTTCGTCCAAAGCATCCCACTCCTTTATATCCAACTTTTACTAATATTCCATTATAAGAGCGATATTAAACAAGCCTTCGAAGTGTTTTAGCCATTTGGAAAGGATTTTTGGTTCAAAAATCCTTCCGATTGAGTGGTTGTTTTAGACGGCAGCAGTAATCCTAGATAAAACGATATAATTCCAGAAAAAGGATACTCAATCCCGGAAATCAGTAAAAAAGACCCGCCCCCACTACAAACAAAAACCCAGTAGGATTATTCTACTGATTAGTGCGTCAACTTGTAGATTTCATCTAAAACGGGCATTTCTCCTTTCTCCTCTTCGGTCACTTTATGCCATTGAATACCGGATCTTCATTTTTCAAATGAGGAAACTCTAGTATTACTTACTTATGCGGAGTATTACTTACTATATTGCTGATGATATTTGCTTAGGTATAAATATGAGTATGTACACTTGTTCATACAGTGCAATGGGATTTTAATACCAATACATCAATGTGTTTTAATATAAAGGTGTGTGTATTCAGCGGTGTCAATAATACAACTAAGATATAAGGAAGTGTATATTATCAAAGATGATAAGATAGTTTTTAAGGTTTCTGTTGGAATTGCTGCTATATTCGTATTGATAGGTGTATTAATACCTACACAGCTAGGTGAAGCTATGAATGTAGCACAAGGATTTGTACTTAAATCATTCGGATGGTTTTATCAGCTCGTGGCAACATTCTTTTTGATTTTTGCAGGGTTTATGATTTTTAGTAAATATGGAAAAATAAAGCTAGGTGCACCTGATTCTAAGCCGGAATTCAATCGCCCTACTTGGTTTGCAATGCTTTTCTCCGCCGGAATGGGGATCGGTCTTTTGTTTTATGGAGTATCTGAGCCAATTTCCCACTTTTCCGCTCCTCCGATGGGTGAAGGAGGCACGGCTGAATCTGCCGTTAGAGGAATGCGATATACATGGCTGCACTGGGGACTTCATGCTTGGGCGATTTATGCAATCGTTGCATTAGCTCTTGCATACCAGAAATTCAGAAAAGGTTCACCTGGATTAATGAGTGCAACACTTCGCCCTGTACTTGGTGATAAGGTTAAAGGTCCAATCGGCCACACCATCGATATCGTTGCTGTATTTGCAACCTTATTTGGAGTTGCTGCCTCATTAGGTTTAGGGTCACAGCAAATTAATGCCGGTTTGGAATATTTAATTGGCATCCCAAATAACTTTACAGTACAAATGATCATCATGGGAATAATCACCACACTTTTTATCATATCAGCAAACACGGGGATTTCTCGAGGTATAAAGTATCTAAGTAATATAAATATGTCTCTAGCAGTACTATTGTTTATCACGATGCTCATTTTGGGACCAACATTGTTCTTACTGAATTTGTTTACGACAAGCTTAGGCAGCTATGCACAAAACCTTATGCAAATGGGATTAAGATTGACTCCCTTTGATTCGCAAGAAGCTGCATGGACTCAAGGATGGACAGTTTTTTACTGGGCATGGTGGGTTTCCTGGACTCCATTCGTAGGTATGTTTATTGCCAGAGTATCCAAAGGCCGCACAATCAGAGAGTTCACCATAGCTGTACTGCTTGTTCCTTCTCTAGTATGTGCATTGTGGTTTACTGTCTTTGGCGGAACAGGTATCTTTTTAGAATTGACTAAAGGTTTGGATGTTTCAGGACAAGGACTTGAAACAGCATTATTCTTCGTTTATCAACACTTGCCATTCGGCGCTCTGCTTTCGGTACTTACACTAGCATTGGTAACGACATTCTTTGTTACATCTGCTGACTCTGCTACATTTGTTCTTGGCATGATGACGACAGGCGGAAAGTTGAATCCTGCTAACAAAGTAAAAGTAACTTGGGGAATCATCTTAGTTGCTTCTACAAGTGTTCTAATGTTATCGGGAGGTTTATCAGGACTTCAAACAGCAATTATTGTTAGCGCCTTACCGCTTACATTTATCGTTCTAGTCATGACGTACGGTCTGGTAAAAGTGCTGAATCAAGATTTGAGAGACCAAGCTCGTTCAAAAGCTGAGTTTTTAAAAAATAAAGTAAGCTAGTGTAAAGAAAACTTGGCAAAGCCAAGCCTTAGCGCAGGCTGAGGCTTAGTTGCCCTTATAATGAAGAAAGTATTAAAACTTATAAATCTTCTAGACTTTTCTATATTGTACTGAAAAGTCTAGAAGATTTTTTTATATAAGAATTCCTGGCTTCTTTTTATCAAATCTGAGAGTTCTGATGTCTGAAGTGTAGGAATACGCACTATTTTAAAACCTTCCACATTTCCCCCCCGCTAAGGTCGATAGCCATATGCGAAGTTGAACATGAACAACAAGAACAAATACAAATGGACGACCGCGATGAAAGCTAGAATGACAAGGAACTTCGTCAAAATTTTTTCAACCAGGAAAAACCATTTATAAAATATGTACAAGATAAGCGGGATCAGTGGAACGAAGTAGAATAATGAAAGATCATTCGTCCATGTTGTATTTTTATCCCAAAATTCTTTTGGTACAGGTGTTGTATGGTATTTTTCATAGATTGATTCATGCCCGTAAATGAAAACCGTAGTGACGATTCCATAATAGGCAACGATGATAATCTTCATCACTCTATTCAAGGTACGGATGAAGAGGACCGGAATTAAGATGATTGCCAGCGTGATGGCAAGGCCTGTATACTCTAACAAAATCGATAACCCCTCTCAAAAGATCGTTTACACAACTACTAATATATGGAAACATTATAACAAACGCAAATCTACGATACTACTAATAAAGCGAGGTGACAGCCATGTTCGCTCCTGATCAGTTGCAAGACTTCCAACTGTTTTCAACTGCACATCTTGTTTTCATCGGTGTGATGATTTTTATAATTCTACTTATCTTTATGTTCCGGAAAGAGCTTCGTGGGAACAAGTCTACGAAACAGGCAATTCGGTGGGGATTTCTATCGATATTGATTCTTTCCGAGGGCAGTTATCAATTCTGGAGTCTGGCACACGGCATATGGGATCCAAGGTGGCATCTCCCGCTTCAGCTATGTTCAATCAGTTCATTCGCCATCATCTACTTATTGTTGAAACCGAGTGAAGCACGCTTTCAGATTGTTTATTTCATTGCCTTGATTCCACCCTTTTTAGCGGTTTTGACACCAGATTTACTCTACGGAAATCCGCATTATCGGTTTTTCCAGTTTTTCATTCATCACATCACACTGCTTGCAGTCGTTTTCTTTTACGTGATCGTCGAGAAATACCGGCCAAAGCTCTTCTCAATTTTAAAAGCGGCGTTGTTCATCAATCTGCTTGCACTGCCAATATCTTATCTGAACAAAATAATCGGAGCGAACTACATGTTCCTGGAAGGTCCACCAGCAACTAATACACCGCTGAGCTGGTTTGGGGAAGGTCTCTGGTACATCATCAACCTTGAAATCGCAATGATCGTCGCCTTCACGTTGACCTATCTTCCATTTGTTTTAGCAAAAAGGCAGTGAGAAAGCCTCGTTTAAGGTTTGAATTTTTGTTTGCTCTCGTCAAAGTCCGCCGAATATTGTTCTTTAAAAAAGGCTGTTTTCGCAAACTTTGTTGCTCTTGCACTTAAAGAAAGTATAAAATGCTTTCTTCAGTATAAGGGCAACTAAGGCTCGACCTACAAAAGGCTTGGTCTCGCCAAGTTTTCTTTAAAAGTCGTTGATTTCCGCTCCATGATGCTCGCTTTCCGCGGGGCGTGAGGTGAGCCCACTCGTCGCCTTGCGACCTCAGGAGTCTCCTTTTCAAGGAAGCATTTGTGCTCCTGCGTCTACAAGAAAGTCCTGTCGAAGCGAGCTTCCTCGTCGCATGCCTTGCGAGGAGATTATTCATGTAGTAGGCACGCTGATCCCGCTGGAGTCTCGCACCTTGCTCTCCAATCAACTTGCACAAGGTGAGTTTTTTAAAATGACTCAAAAGCAACAACCTTTTAGAAAAGAGCTTTAAAAAAATATATTATTCAAGACTTTCCGATTGTCTTTCTCTCGAATTGGTACTAAACTGTTCTTACTAAAAATAATCACAACCTTGAATCGAGGTCCTGGATATGAACGACAATCAAAAGAGAGAGCAAGTTGCCGGTGTTGCTGCCGGTGCCGGAGCGTACATATTATGGGGGTTTTTGCCGCTGTATTGGAAGCTCATCAACCATGTCCCATCAGAAGAGATTTTAGCTCATCGGATGATCTGGTCATTCGTCTTTATGCTGATCGTCCTGGGCATTTTAAGGAGACTGAAAAAGTTCACGAATGAATGGAAGGAACTCTTCGCAAATCGCAAAAAGTTATTAGGATTGATCTTCGCGGCTGTCTTCATCACGCTAAACTGGTACACATATATATGGGCAGTGAACAACAATCATGTCGTGGAAGCGAGTCTCGGCTATTACATCAACCCACTCGTAAGCGTACTATTGGGCGTGCTTGTTTTAAAAGAACGGCTTTCCTTCTGGCAGATCATTTCGTTCATGTTAGCAGCAGTCGGTGTATTAATTCTTACGATTCATTTTGGAAGCGTTCCATGGGTTGCGATTTCGCTCGCGTTAAGTTTCGGGTTGTACGGATTGTTGAAAAAGCTTATCGCTCTCGGTGCTTTGACTGGGTTGACGATCGAAACGTTGTTCATCACACCCGTCGCTCTTCTGTATGTAAGTATGCTGGAGGTTAATGGAACAAGTGCTTTTCAATTCGCTGACCTAACGACGACACTTCTTTTGGTAGGAGCAGGGATTGCGACGGCTGTTCCGTTGCTGCTTTTCGCTACGGGCGCAAATCGGATCTCGTTATCTATGATCGGTTTTCTGCAATATATCGCACCAACAATTATGCTGTTTCTAGGGATTTTCCTATACAATGAGGTATTTTCTCAAGTCCATCTGATCGCTTTCGGGTTCATTTGGATTGCCCTCAGTATTTTCACCCTCTCGAACACAAGGCTGCTCGCCCGGTTCGAGCAACGACTAACAAAAGCAAAATCGTATCACGGATAAAGTTAAGAAACTTAGCAATACCAAGCAGGATTTTTAGTATTAACGGACAGGAGAGCCGTTATCTGTGACAAAAACGCTGATTTCGAGATGCTAACGGACACCAGAGACGCTATTCGTTAAAAAGTAGATTGTTTTTGATGATTTTGGAGCAAATAAGGTCTCCTATGTCCGTTAAGTTCGTAAACTCCATTATTTTGGTCAAATAAGGTCCTCTGTGTCCGTTACGTTTTACGAATTAGTCATTCTTCCTAAAAAGGGGCTTTTGTGGAATAACTAACAAAAAAAGAAGGCTTAGGGGAGATTATCCTCTAAGCCTTTTTTGATGCGAATTAGACAGTGAATCTTTTCATGGTTATTATGTGATTTTTCATGTGAATTGGACCATGTTTTTTATTGTGCACCTCACTCGTAAACCCGTTACTTTTTGACGGGCCGGCTTTATATTTAGCTTTTATGGTAAAGGAAAACATTCATCTTTTCGTTTTGGTCTACTGTTGCTAATAATATCTCTTCTAGTTTTATGTTGTTGTATGTACTGGAAAGTTTGTGTAGAAGCCATTCCTCATCTTTTCCCAGCTGCCTTAGTTCCTCGTAATCAATTTCCCTTTCTCGGATCACCGTTTTTGGAATATGAAAAGGCTTGATTGGCGTACCAAAAGTAGAAGGCGTGATCGGTTGATATTGGTTCCTTAAAAACGTGGAAACCTTTCCGCCTGGTTCCCATAGTGCAAGGGCAACTTTCCCTATATCTTCAGCCTTTTCCTTTCGTAACTCTGATAAAAGGACATCAATGGAGATTCGTGCTTTATTCATATTTTTATAGTGAATTTTCCCATTTTCGATAAGTGGAAGTGGTTTGGGTACGAACAATCGCCTTATCTTTCTTGAACGCAGACTTAAAAACACACCTGCTAAATATAGAATGACTAATACACCCATCGTAATCATCGAGCCTTTTAACCCTAGCCCTTCATCGGATAATGGATGGGCAATGATATTTCCAATCACCAAAACAATGACAAAATCAAGAAGGGTAGCCTGGGAAATGGAGCGGTCCCCCATCAATTTAGCTATAATGACAAAAAAGAAGAAGCCAACAACCCCTCTTAATATCCATTGCACCACTGTAAGCGTTTCTTGACCGCTGAAAAAATCCATCAACACCCCACCTGAAACCTGACATCACTTATCTAGCCTCTCCATAAATGGGGATTTCATGTAAAGGAAACTTGGCAAAGTCAAGCCTTTGGCGCAGGCTGAGCTTTAGCTGCACTTATATTGAAGAACGTATTTTATACTTTCTTTAAATGTAAAAAACCAGCCTCCTTTATGAGTGGCTGGTTCCGTTCAGCTTATTGGTACTTTTCAGGAATGAAAATATCTACAAAAATCCGATTTTATCTACAAAAATAAGAAAATATCTACAAAAACAAGGATTTATCTACAAAACCGTTCCGATAAACTCTCTGGCGGCGCGCTTTGGATCCTCTGCCTGGCTGATCGCCGAAATGACAGATACACCATCCGCACCTGCGGACATTACTTCACCTGCATTCGACGCCTGGATGCCCCCGATCCCGACAATCGGCAGGGTGATTCCGGCTTCCCGTATCCTTTCGATCATTTCAGGACCTCGAACCTCACGGGCATCTGCTTTCGTTTTAGTCGCAAACATTGGCCCTACGCCGATATAGTCTGCTCCTTTGACCACAGCATCCCTCGCTTCCTCTACGTCATGCGCGGAAACACCGAGAATTTTCGAGCCGATTTTTTTACGGACAACCTCGATCGTTTCATCCTCTTGTCCGACATGCACGCCGTCGGCACCGATTTCGAGCGCTAACGCGACATCATCATTGACGATGAAAGGGACACCTGCTTTCCTGCAAATTTCGTGCAATTCCATGGCAAATTCACGTTTTGCATCACCTGTAAGAGCGCCTTCCCCTTTTTCACGAAACTGGAAAAGGGTAACGCCTCCGTCAATCGCTCCACGTAAAACATCGCGCGGATCTCGATTGCAGTTCGGACTTCCCATTATAAAATAAAGCTTCAGCAACTCTCTCAAATTCATTTCACTTCAACTCCAAATTGCTTGTACGCCCAATGATTCGTCGGACCTTTACCAGAACCGATTTTCAGCTCATTATAGATCGCTGCAGTAATGAAAAGCTTAGCTGTATGAATGGCGTCTTTGACAGAATGCCCTTTAGCCAGTTCTGCTGTAACCGCTGCGGCGAAGGTACATCCTGTTCCGTGCGTGTGGTCTGTGTCGATCCTCGGACTCTTGAACTCATGGAATTCCTGGCCATCGTATAAAAGATCGACCGCATAGCTTTCATCCTCTGAATGGCCGCCTTTGATGACCACATTCATCGCGCCCATCTGATAAAGTTCTTTTGCGGCAGCTTTCCGGTCTTCTTCGGTACGAATGTCGAGGCTAGTCAAAACTTCCGCCTCTGGGATATTCGGCGTAACCACATATGCACGCGAAATCAGATGTTCCTTCATCGCTTCTACAGCTTCTTCCTGTAAGAGCCGTGAGCCTCCTTTGGCGACCATGACCGGATCAACGACAAGCTGAATCCAGGAATTAGCCTCCACTAGCTCACCCACTTTTTTTATGATTTCCGCACTAAAAAGCATCCCTGTTTTCAACGCATGAGGTGAGAGGTCATCCGCTATCGAATTGATCTGTTTTTCGACGGATTCAACTGGTATCGGGTAAACGCCCTGGACACCTAATGTGTTTTGAGCAGTAACGGCAGTAATGACGGACATCCCATAGACACCAAGCTCCTGGAATGTCTTCAAATCCGCCTGGATCCCGGCCCCGCCGCCACTGTCAGAGCCGGCAATCGTTAATGTTTTATAAACCATTTTTTTCACCCCCATCTATCCGAAATACCTATGGTAAAGTGTCTTTGCTTCCGCAATGTCCTTTGTCCCATGGATCAACGCCCGTCCATCCTTGAATAAAACCAGTCTGCGGCCATCCACAGTAAATGAAAGAAGGTACGGATTCTCCTCAACCGTCCCGCCTTTGTTCTCCAATAGTTCTTTCATCGCTGTAAGGTCACGTTTTTGACGATTCGGTGGTCTGATCTGTACCGAATCCCTGCCGCATAGCACTGCTGTCTTCGTCTGATTCTCAAATGCAAGGTGTGGATAGGTTGGCTCATCGCCACAGGAGAGACATCCTTCTTTTTTTGCTTTTAACACGTTTATTGCCGTATGCTGGTTTGTCCAAACATCAAACGATACGAGTTTATGCCGTACGGATGACCAGTCTTCCACTAAAATCTTCAACGCTTCTGCTGTTTGATACGCAACGACCATCTGGACGGCTGGACTGATGATGCCCGCGGTGTCACACGTCAAACCGCCGATCGGCACTGATTCCAACAAACAATTCAAGCAAGGCGTCTCCCCAGGAAGAATCGTAAAACTGATTCCATAGCTCCCGACGCATGCCCCGTAAATCCACGGCACGCGGTATTTTTGCGAAATATCGTTGATCATCATCCGTGTGTCAAAATTGTCTGTCGCATCCAAAATGAGGTCCACGCCCGTAATGAGTACTTCTAATTCCTGAGGGGTCGCGTCTAAAATATGAGCCTCGATCTCGACGTCGGAATTGATCATTTCAAGGCGGGATTTAGCAGCGATCGCTTTCGGCAACCGTTCTGCGGCATCCTTTTCACCATAAAGCTGCTGACGCTGTAAATTGCTCCACTCGACATAATCGCGGTCAACGATCGTCAGTTTGCTAACACCCGCACGGGCAAGGGCTTCAGCATTTCCAGTCCCAAGTGCCCCTGCACCGATGATCAACACATGTTTCTGGCGGATCCTCTGCTGTCCTGCCTCTCCGATCGGCGCGAACAATGTTTGCCTTGAATAACGGTCACTCAACCGATGCTCATTCCTTCCGCAGGACTGCTCGCTGTCGCATAACGCTTTTTCGGGATTCGACCAGCTTCATACCCGAGCCTGCCAGCCTCAATCGCAAGCTTCATCGCTTCCGCCATTTTCACGGGATCCTCAGCCGCAGAAACAGCCGTGTTCAAAAGTACACCATCTGCTCCGAGTTCCATCGCATAAGCCGTATCAGCCGGGGAACCGATTCCAGCGTCGACGATCACAGGAACGTTCGATTGCTCGATAATGAAACTCAAGTTCAACGGATTGATGATTCCCTGACCTGATCCGATTGGAGAAGCCCCCGGCATGATTGCATGCGCACCAAGCTCTTCAAGCTTTCTCGCCAGAACGACATCATCTGAGGTGTAAGGCAGTACCGTAAAACCTTCCTTCAACAACTCTTCTGTCGCCTTCAATGTCTCCACGGGATCCGGGAGCAACGTCTTGTCACAGCCGATCACTTCGACCTTGACCATGTCACAAAGCCCTGATGCTTTTGCAAGCTTCGCATGACGCACCGCCTCTTCAGCTGTCTTAGCACCAGCTGTATTCGGAAGCAATGTATACTTTTTCAGATCGAGTTTATCTAAAAAATTGGGCTGGCTCGGTTCGAAGATGTTCATCCGGCGAACCGTGAACGTCAGGATTTCTGTCTCAGATACTTCCACCGCTTGTTTTTGCACATCAAAGTTCGGGTATTTTCCCGTCCCCAGCAACAACCTTGATTGGAATGAATTGTTTCCGATTTTCAACATATCAACCGCCTCCTACGAATTGTACAATCTCGATTTTGTCTCCATCCGTCAGTTCGGTTTTCGGATGGTGGTTTTTTTCAAGGATCGACTCGTTGTGTTCGATCATCAACACGCGTTTTTCCAACTTGAAATGTTCAATGAGGTCCGAAATGTGCTGAACACTGTCCGGTACAGTGACCATCTCACCATTGATCTGTAATTGCATGTTTCTCAACTCCCCTTACGCCTTAATGGCTGACCGGTTCACGTGAAAAGCTGAACGCCAGGCTGTCCCGATTTCTTTTCCGTCAATCAAATCTGCCATCAGCTTCCCTGTAATCGGCGCCAATAAAATGCCATTACGATAGTGACCAGTAGCCACAAATAAATGTTTGCACTCCGGATGGACGCCCAGGTAAGGCAACGCATCCTTCGTTTGTGGACGAATCCCGGCCCAGGCTGATTCCCATTCAGCGTCTTGCAATGCAGGAAGGGTTCGGGTTGCCGCTTCCATCAATCGAGCGATCCCTTCCACAGTCACCGTTTCTTCGAAGGAACCTGGTCTCTCGGTCGCACCGATGATCAAGCGTCCGCCTGCTTTCGGCACGATGTAGCAATCATCTGAAAATACAGTCCCAGTGATCAGGCGCTTACCTGTTTTCACTGAAAAGCATTCCCCTTTGACAGGATAGGTTTCGATCTCCACACCTGCCCCCTTCAGCAGCTGCTCGCTCCAGGCTCCGCCGGCTACAACTACATCATCTGCACTGAACAACCCTGTACTCGTCTCGACACCTTTGAATTCGCCCTCCTCTTTTACAAATCGATGCACCTCGGTATATACCTTGATGGTAGCGCCGAATGTGACCGCAGCTTGTGCGAGAGCTTTCGTCAAATCTGGAGCCGACACTTGCCCGTCGTTCGGAATGAACATCGCGCCGTAAACTTCTTTTATCAAAGCGGGCTCTCTCGTTTGCAGCTCGGCGGCTGAAATCCATTGCGATTCCTCTCCTAACTGCTGTTGTGCTTGAACAAGCGACTTGTATCGTTCCACTTGCCCCTCGGTCCGGGCAACCTTATAGATTCCGTTTTGCTCATATCCGATATCGATGCCTGTGAGGTTTTTCAGGTCGGCCGCGAGCTCTGGAAACATCGCCCGGCTTGCTTTTGCGAGCTGGAACAATGGACTGTCCTCCTCAAGCTCCGTCTGGGCACCGAGCATGCCAGCTGCAGCACTCGATGCTTTCCCTGCAATCGCCCCCTTCTCCAAAACGAGCACCGATTTCCCGCCTTTCGCCAGATGGTACGCGATCGAGCAACCGATGACACCGGCGCCTACGACAATCACATCATAATGAGGTTGCATTTTCCTCCTCCTTTACATGCATTTTTCCCCTGTACATCTTCACGGCTTCAAGTGGATCTTCTGCATTTAATACACCTGACATGACAGCGACACCGGCAGCACCAGCTTCGAGCACTTCCGCCGTGTTCTCAGGCTTGATTCCTCCGATTGCAATGACGGGCAGATCCGCTTCCCTGCACAGTACGTCTAACTGTTTCAATCCTCTCGGCTCGAGGCCAGGCTTTGAGGCTGTTTCAAAGATATGTCCGTAGATGACGTAATCCGCTCCAGCTTCCTGGGCTTTGACCGCTTCTTCAACGGAATGGACCGAGCAACCGATTTTCACTAGTGGAAACGACTCTCTTACTCTTGCAACTTCCAAACTATGATGCGCCAGCTGGACACCTCCTGCTTTCATCGCCACCGCGACATCAACCCGGTCATTCACGATGATCTTTTCCAGCGGTACGCCGTTTTCGGTCATCTGCTCGATTGCTTTTACATAATCCTTTGCTGTCCACGTTTTCTCACGGATATGGATGAAATCGATATGAGCATGGATGGCACCGGCAATCTCTGAAATTGTCTCGATTGGCTGACTGCCGGTTGATAGGACGTGCAATTCCGGTTTCAAGAGCTTCCCCACCTTTCTTCAAATCTAGTAACGGACATCCCCGACCGGGAAGAGTGGCCAGACGGTCGACAGATAATAGCTACCTAGAATCAAAACACCCAGGTACATAATGAAGACGCCGTCGTTGAACGAGAATCCGAGTTTGTAGTAATAGGTCCGCTCTCTCATTCCGGTAAAACGCTTCGCTTCCATTGCGACGGCAATCCTGTGTGCTCTCCGAATGCTCTGGGACAACAGCGGAATCGAGTAGGATTTGATTTTAAAATAAAGCGCTCGAAGGCCCCGTTGCTGCTCGACTCCTCTGACTTTCATCGCATTACGGATCGTCAGAAATTCTTCGATCATGATCGGAATCAGTCGGAGCCCAGCCATGAAGCTGTACGCATATTTCGGATTCAATTTCACCTGTTGCATCAACGAATAGAACAAGTTGACGGGTCGTGTCGTAAGCGCAAACGTCAACCCCAACACAGCGAAAATCATTGCCCTGAAGCCGAGATGAAGCCCCCGGTAAAAGCTCTCTTCCGTCACATGGATCAGCCCCCATTTCAGCCAGGTCGTCTCCCCTTTTCCGAAAAGGATCATCGAAGATGTGGTTGAAATGAAGATGATTACGAACGGTATCATCAGAAGGCTGAGCCGCTTTTTAGGATGACCGGAAAAGAACCAGAACAGAATGAACGCCCCAAGTGTCAAATTGATCAGCCAATTGAGCTGGTGCACAAAAAGGACGAATATGAAAAGGACAATCATCGTGAACAGCTTCAACGTCGGATTGATCTTATGAAGCCAGGTTTCCTTAAAGTCGAAATCCATCGTCATCCCTCCTATGCATGTACAGGCTCTTTTATCTGGATTTGTTCGTCTCTCACCAATAAACCGCTTTCAATTGTCCAGACCCGGGTCGCGAAATACTCGACGATATGGCGGTCGTGCGTCACCATGAGGATCGTGACGCCAGCTTGCTGAAAAGCTTCAAGCATTTCCAACAACGCAAACGTATTTTTCGAATCCTGACCGAATGTCGGTTCATCCAAAAGTAAAACCGGCTGGCTCTGAACAATCGATGCCGCGACACTCAGCCTGCGCTTCTGTCCCATCGACAGATGATACGGATGGTGATTTTGATAATCGCCGAGCCGGAACCGCTCAAGCACCTCCAGCACTCTTTCTTCAATTGCCTGCTCCTCTAGCCTTTCCAGCCGTAACCCATAAGCGATTTCTTCATACACCGAATTGGTGACGAACTGGAACTCCGGATTTTGAAAAACGAAGGTCAAATGATCTGTTATACGTTTCCCGTTTTTGATCGTCTCACCGTTGATTTCATAATGTCCTGTCGTCTTGATGAACTGCATAAGCGCGTGCAACAGCGTTGACTTGCCCGCTCCGTTTTCACCGACAATTGCAATCCACTCACCGGTTCGGACCGCCGCCTCTTCGACTGTGATCAGGGGTTTCTTTTTCCGATAACCAGAAAAATTGTTGAGCTCGATTACGGTTTCCTGTGCTGGATCCAGTGTTCGTTTTACGGACCGATTCTGCAAATAATCCTGCCAGACTCCTGGATACCAGATACCCTGCTCCTTCATCGTTTCCCGATAGTTCCTTAACACCCAATCCTTGAGGCCGTCTACAATGATCTCGCCATGTTCATTGAACAGGATGATCCGCTCAACCTGGTCCAACACATGGTCGATCTTGTGTTCCACGATGACGAGGGTTTTGTCGTCACTGATCCTTTTGACCGTCTCCCAGATCTCTTCTGTCCCTTGCGGATCGAGTAATGCTGTCGGTTCATCAAGAAACAGCACCTCCGGCTCAAGTGCAAGGACAGATGCAATTGCAAGCCGCTGCTTCATCCCGCCTGACAGTGTTTGGATAGGTGTATGAGGATCTGCCAGGTCCAATCCCACCGCTTTTAAAAGGGAGGTGATCTTTTCAGGCATCTCTTCACGCGGTATCTGCAGGTTTTCCAATACGAAAGCGAGTTCCTCATCGACGTAAGGCATGCAAAATTGCGAGTCCGGATCCTGGAACACATAGCCCCAGGATTCAGGTGGTTGGATCTTTTCCGCTTTCATCGGAACTTCAATCGATTGCGGGATGAGCCCTGACAAAACTTGAAGCAGCGTTGATTTCCCACAGCCCGACGGTCCGAGCAGCAGCACTTTTTCACCTTTTTCAATCTGAATCGATAAGTCTTTGAAAAGCAATCGTTCGTCACCTGGAAACTTCAGTCTAAGGTTTTCAACTTCGAGCATCGGACTCACCCCCCTTACTGATCGAGTGCATCGTGATCTTGTTGGGATGCCGGCCGCACAAGGTTCGTGACACCTGTTTTCTCCAAAGCTTTTACAAGATAATACGCAGCAACACCGGCAATCAGAATCGATCCGATGATTCGGAAACCGAGGAACAGGCTGAGATTCCACAATGCGAGATCCCCGATATAGCCTTTGTAGTAATCCATGATGATCGAACCGACCGCTGAACCGACTGCCGCAAGACTTACGACGGCGATGTCATAACGCTTGTACCGGAACGCCATGAAGACGAGTTCCGCGAACAACCCTTGGACGACTCCGAACAAAAGCACTTCCAAGCCCCATTCTGATCCGACTAAGAACTCACCGGATGCGGCAGCGACTTCTGCAAGAAATGCGACACCCGCTTTTCGAATGATGAGATAGGCGACGGTCGCAGCCATGAACCACATTCCGTAGATCAATTGATCGAAGTGGAGGCCGAATGGTTTTACGAAATAATAAAGCGGTCCCCACAACTTATACACGATTCCGAAACCGATTGCGATGACGATCGTGACGAGGATATCTGTCAGTTTCAGTCCTTTGTTCATGAGGTCGCACCCTTTCCTGTTGTAGCTCGGGGCTGGATCTCGAACGGCCACTTCTGCAATGTGTACGCCATTTCCCAAAACTCAAGTTCATATTGGCTGCTGATGATGAAATGCTCCTTCATCCGTTCACGGTCTTGTTCTGTCACGTTTTCAGCAATCTGGTCAAGCCTGTTGATCTGTTCTGCGACAAGTTCGTGGAACCATTCCCCGCCATATGCGGCAATCCACTCCTGGTAAATGGGCTCTTCAGGTGTGAAGCCTTTTAAGCGTTCGCCGATTTCATAATAGAGCCAATAACACGGTAAAATCGCCGCGATGATATCTCCGAGATGACCGAACTGCGCTGCCCGGTACATATGTGAAGTGTACGCATAAGCTGTCGGGGCTGGCTTGAAATTAGCACGTTCCTCATCCGTGATGCCGAGACGTTTTGAAAAATTCTCGTGCAAGGATAACTCCGCTTCATACGTTCCTTTTGCATGTGAGGCCATGTTCGCCGTCGTTTCAATGTCCGGTGACTTTGAGGCACCTAACGATTGAACCCTTGCAAAGTGGAACAGGTAGTAGGCGTCCTGGAGAACGTAGTAGCGAAAGTTCTCGAGCGGCAGCGAACCATCCGCAATACCTGTGACGAATGGATGCTTGAAGCTCGCCTCCCAAATCGGATCTGCTGCTTCCCTTACGTGCGTTGAAAAAGACATGTTTCTTCCTCTCCTTTTCCAGACGACCCACGACCCTGCCATATAAAAAACCACTTTCTTTGTGAAAAGAAAGTGGTTGGTTAATTGATAGAATCGGCACATAGTCGTTATGTAACCCTAACCACCACTTCCCTACGCTGGTATAAACCAGATCAGGTTCCAAGGGTCTTAAAGCTACACTTTAATCTCAGCCTTTACGAGAAGGCCCCCCTAGTGGATCGTCTTATATAGTTATTTTCGATGTAATCGTAACACGAATAGCTGAAAAGTCAAATGATTTATTAAGCTTTTAATCGGTAAAATCGCTCGAGAGCGATTTTTTCAGCTATTGGTAATTGGGGGCAGATCTGTTCTATTAGTGCGATGGGCATGAGGATTAATCCGGCCGATCCGGGTGGTAATCCGGCGGGTCTGATGTGTTTTCCGGCGGATTCTTGCCATAATCCGGCCACTTTCAAGGATAATCCGGCGGGTTGGAGCATTAATCCGGCCAAAGGTTACTTTTTACATAAAGAAAACTTGGAAAAGCAAGCTTTAGCGTAGGCTGAGCCTTAGTTGCCCTTATATTGAAGAAAGTATTTATACCTTTCTTCAAATGCAAAAAAGACCCGCTCACATCACGAGCAGATCTCTTTCATTTTACGAGCGAATTTTTAAAGGCATAGATGACAGCTTGTGTCCGATCCTGGACTTCGAGTTTGTCGAGGATATTGCTGACGTGGGTTTTTACAGTCTTCAAGGCGATTACAAGTTCATCAGCGATCTCCTGGTTCGTCTTCCCTTCTGTCATCAGCATCAAAATCTCTATCTCGCGATTCGTCAAATCTTCATGTAGAGGCCGGGCGTTGCCGCGTCGCATCTTCGTCATCATTTTTCCCGTCACTTCAGGCTCCAAGACCATCTCGCCACGATAAGTAGCCCGGACCGCATCCGCAATCGTGCTTGCCTTCGAGGTTTTCAACATATAGCTCGTCGCACCGCTCTCTAATGCTGGATACACCTTCTCATCATCAAGAAAACTCGTCACGATGATGATTTTCGCTTCCGGCCATTTGTCGATAATCCGTTTCGTTGCTTCAATCCCATCCATCTCTTTCATTACAAGGTCCATCAATATCACATCAGGACGCAGGTCCAGGGCAAGTTCGACCGCTTCGCCGCCATCCCCTGCTTCACCGACAACTTCGATATCCGGTTGATTCGACAGATACGCCGACACACCGATCCGCACCATTTCATGATCATCTGCAAATAACACTCTAATCATCTTTTTTCTCCCCCTCTCGAATGACAGGTATCCTTACTTCCAGACGTGTCCCTTTGTTCGGCACGCTGATGATTTTCAACGTCCCGCCCAGCTCGAGGGCACGCTCATGCATATTCTGCAGGCCGTAAGAGCCCGCTTTGTTCGTTTCAACATCAAAACCGACGCCATCGTCGACGACACGCATCAAAACCGTACCTTCCCGTTCTATGCAAATGACTTCCAGAACATTCGCCTTCGCGTGACGCAATGTATTCGACACCGATTCCTGTAAAATCCGGAACAAGTGGTCCTCCACCCCTTTTTTCAAAGAGATCGGTTCAAGCTTCCAATCAATTTCAAGCGGTACTTTCTGTGACAGCTCAACAAGCAATTCCTTGATTCCTTCTTCAAGCGTTTTGCCTTTCAATGCTACCGGTCGTAAGTGTAAAAGAAGCGCTCTCATTTCAAGCTGCGATTGATGGATCATTTCTTCGACGAGCTTCAACTGCTTCCGTTCTCCTGTATCCGTTTCCTCATTCGATTCATTCACCGCGGACATCAGCATCGATGCCGCAAAAAGCTGCTGGCTGACGGAATCATGAAGCTCCCGAGCCAGTCGGTTTCGTTCCTCTGAAACAACCTTCTGGATCCGCTTCTCCTGATCCTCCGCTTTTTCATTGGCAAGCTTTTGCGAAAGCTTCGTCTGCTCTGAAATATGCTGCTGCACTTTTTCCAGCTGTGACCAGATTTCCTCAAATTCTTGCGTTTTTGTTTTGCCATTCGCTACCTCAACTGGTCGTCCTTGTCCGATTTGCGAAAGCCCGGTTTCAACTTGATCCAGCTGCTTCCGCCAGTACATACCTGAACTGAAACCGAAAACGAGTCCGATTAAAATACTCGCAAAGGTCGCGAACAAGATGAACGGTAAATCCACTATTTTACGGGACCACAAGAGTGACCAATCATTCAATGGAAAAGCGAAGAAAAACACACCGACCATGAAAATGAGCAGTGTAAACGAGATCGCTAAGCCAAGCAGGATCTGCCGTTGGATGATGTTCATGTCCGCTTCACCTCAAGATCTCCTATGACCATTGACGTGATGATTTTTACCTTATGATGTGATTGATCATACCCTGCAGATTGGTAAGACAGACATTGGTTGAACATTTTCGGTTCATAGTGCTCAAAAATACGGCTCGTTCCGACGATGACAGAATGGGCAACACTTACATCAATTTCATATGGGACAAGAACCTTGATATTCCCAACAAGATTTCGGATGACGATCGTCGATTCGCCCTTTGGCAGCACAGTATTCCCAAGGTCGATCACCGTATCGCCGATTCCGCACTGAATATTCACATCGTTCCATTCATATGCATGTTCTGGCGTTTGCTGTCTTCCGAAAAGGTTGTTTTCTAATAAATTCTTGCGTTTATACATCTCCTGATCACTCGAGACGGTCATCGACTCGTTGATATCAGGCTTGATATGCGCTGGATCCTGCTTCGACTGGGCAAAACGGATGACTGCATAGATCAAGAGCGCGATAAGAAGAAATTTGAAGGCCATCGTATTCAGGATCGTCAAGGTAAAAGCGATGACCCCAAACCAGAACAACAACTTCCCAATCGTCATATAGTATTTTTTCCGCCCGACATAAATACAACCAGCGGTAAGGATTAAAAAGAAAATGGGACCCATGCCATGAAAAGAGATTTCCAACAATAAAAGAATGACCCCGATTAACAATAACCAGCTCATTTTATCTGTTTTTGTTTTCATTTATGTTTTGGGCCCCTTTCTGTTTTGACAGCCAGTTTGACAGTGGATAAGCGGCGGATCTCTTTGTCAGTCTCGTTCGTCCGGTACTTACGTAGGGCGAATTACGCTCCGTTCCTCCCGAACTTCACTTCCGCGACCTCCTTGCTTCTACACTGTCAATTTACTTTGAAGGATATGCGGCGGATCTCTTTGTCAGTCTCGTTCGTCCGGTACTCACGTAGGGCGAATTACGCTCCGTTCTTCCCGAACTTCACTTCCGCGACCTGCTTGCTTCTACACTGTCAATTTACTTTGAAGGATATGCGGTGGATCTCTTTGTCAGTCTTGTTCGTCCGGTACTCACGTAGGGCGAACTACGCTCCGTTCCTCCCGAACTTCGCTTCCGCGACCTCCTTGCTTCTACACTGTCAATTTACTTTGAAGGATATGCGGCGGATCACTCAGCCTTGTCTTGCGCTTTAGGCAAGCTGTCAATTTTATTTTCATGATGTGAACTTTTCATCCGAAAAGTTTTCAAATATTATTTATTATTGCGAAAAAGTACCTCTCAAGAAAGCATAAGGCCAATTTCCAGGCACAGAAGCCCGGGTTTATGAACCTCATTATAGAAAAAGGCGCAGGGTTACTACGCCTTTCCGACTCATCCCTTATAGCATACCATTTTTTGCTTAAACGGTAGAATGCTTTTCCTCTTTTTGCATTTCTTTTTCCAATTGTGCGATTCGTGCATCAATCGTGTGACGGTGATAACTTGAGTTCACCTGGTGTTCCAGACGGTCAAGGTATTGCTCGATTTCACCGAAACGGGAGAAGGACTTGCTTGAGAATTCGTTGGATGAGACGACTTTATCCATACGGTGGTGTGCTCGCGTGATGTTTTCGCGTCCCATCAACTCCATACGTTTGATGTACATGTCCTTCAGCTTGTGCTGCATCACTTCGTATTTCTGCTCAAGTTCTTCAAGCTGTTTCACCGCGTTTTCTTTCGAAGCCTTTAGACGCTCTGCTCGCTCACTGTATTGCGCTTGTTCTTGAGACGCGAAATTATGAAGCTCTTCTTCATTTGCCTTCAAAGCGATTTCCGCTTGATGCTTCCTTTTTTCAGCTAGTTCAGCCGCTTTCTCGTATTCGCGAGTGAACTCCTCACTTAACAAGTATTGCCGTTCGACTAGCTTTCGTACTTTTTCAACTTCCTTTTCGCATTCGCGCAGGTACTGATTAAGTACACTGATCGGGTTCTTGCGTTCTTTTTCGTCCAGAATCTCGTGAAAATCCGCTTCAATCGTCTCTTTCAATCTTCTAAAAAGTTTAGCCATCGTTCAATTCGCTCCTTTAAATTAGTTTCGATTAAATTCTGCCCACTCACGCTCAAAGTTCGTGAACGGATCGTCTTCTTTTTCAATTTTTCCAGTGACGTCGTCTTTCTTATTCCATTCCTTGTACACAATATATAAGATGTACAGGGCAACAACTCCTAAGATTGCAGGCACGTTTGCGACTGCGATACAAAGTGCGATGATCCCGACTGCTGCCCAGAAGATTTTCTTTGATGTCTCATCAGTCTTCGTAAATTGTTTCACCGCGTAATACCCGATGACGAGGCTCAGTGCTAGCCCGATCATTGGCCCGAGGTTTGCAATTAGGACGATCGCCGCAATTGCACCTAGAATGAATAGTCCTAGTTTTTTCATCGTTTTCTTTCCCTCCTTCTTTTCTTGTCTCTATCGTATCTAGAATCCTGTTTTTCTATAAGGAGCCTGAGCTTTAACTTTTACTAAGACCTGAGACGTAGTTGGCTGCCGGATTTTCGTTTATCAGCATAAAGAAAACTTGTTTCAGTCAATCCTTGTGCGTTGGCTGAGCCATAGCTGCATACTTTCTTTAAATGCAAAAAAGCCTACCGAAAAAAGTGGTAAGCTCGTTCCCTATGCAAATGGAAAAGCCAGGGCATCACACCCTGGCTCAAAGTATTCTCTATTTAAAAGATTTAACTCCCAAATAATGGTCTTGCCAATAATCGATTGTCAGGTCTGTCACTTCTACACCGTCAGATCCGGCATGGATCATCTTATTGTCGCCAATGTAAATTCCGCTGTGCGAAGCTCCTTCTGTATCATACGTTCCTTCGAAAAAGACAACATCTCCGACTTCTGGAGAATCTACTTGCTCTCCATCATATTTCCACATGTCGCTTTCTTTTCTTTCTAAATCAACGCCAACTTCTCCAAAGACATACTGGATGAAGCCACTGCTATCAAAACCGTCTGGTGTCGTACCTCCCCAAACATAAGGTGTCCCAATCAGACTTTCCGCGATTGAAACAACATCAGTTTCTGAAGCCTGATCATCAGAAGTTGAATCGTCGGAACTCGTTTCAAGATCAACGGAATTTTCTGATGTTCCTGATGTTGATGATAATGCGTCCAGCGTTTCTGGGCCTGCTAAACCATCTACAGTAAGACCTTGTTCAGCTTGAAAATCCTTTACTGCTTGTTCTGTTATAGGTCCGAAAATGCCATCCAGGTTATACGAGTAATATCCGAGTGAGTCCAATTCCGTTTGTAACGTCTCTACATTTTCACCACGATCTCCTCTATCCAGGACCGATACGTCTTCTTGATTACTAGAAACACTTTCCTCAACAGGTTTGGAATCAGCATTCGCGAATACACCGTCACTTAAAAGTGGTGAGACTGCCAGTGAGGCAACCAAAGTTGATGAAATGACATACTTTCTTGCAGACGATCTTGATGTAAACATTAAATTCCTCCTTAATGAACTCTTGTTTTAGTAAGCGCGCCCCTACCGGTTTGAAAAACACGAGTCTTTCAAACCAATTCCTAGTCTATCAGACGAACCCTGTAATGAGGTTGCACGAACATTAAGGTGACATAAGAAACTGTTTACACGAAATAAACCAACTATGAAACCCCTTCCACCTCAAGTTTTCGTAGAATCAAACTCCAATTACAAACATAAAAAAACACCCATCAAAAGGGTCTGATGAGCGTTAAAATATTCCTTTAAATGCAGGTTTTTTCTAAAATCTGTACGATAAGTGGATGTTTTATTGCAGTGTTTTACCAGTAAAATCCAACCGCACCTTCGTCCCGACGTTCAATTCACTTTCAACCTTGATTTCTCCTTCATGGACTTCAATAATCTGTTTAGCGATGGCCATGCCGAGCCCGGACCCTTTATGAACTGTGCTTGTATTCGTTCCGCGATAATAACGATCAAACAACCTCTCTAGCTCACGTTTCGGGATTCCCTTTCCATTGTCCGTAATTTCGACAAACGGACCCGATTTGATACGCATCTCAATTTCAGTCTCTTCAGGATTGTGAACAATCGCGTTGTATAAAAGGTTGGAAACCGCACGCTGTATCAGCTTTCTGTCACAAAGGAATGGAACAACTTCTTCATCGGATGTAAATTCGACCTTCGCTTGATCATGGTCTGGATGATTGAGCAGATCGATGACCGTGTCACGTACAACATCAACGAGATTTTCATCTATTCGTTCTATGGCGACGAGCTCATTTTTCAATTGATACGTCAGCTTAAGGTCTTCAATCAATTCCTCCATGTAGTTGGATTTATTGAGAATGATATCGACATACTTTTCGCGCTCTTCCTGTGTCATCTTGTAGTCAGGGTCGACGAGCACCTCGGAATAGCCTTTGATTGATGAAAGCGGCGTCTTCAGATCATGAGTAATATTTGCGATCCATTCTTCACGCATCCTCTCCGTCTTCACCCGTTCCCGCTCATTGGATTGCAGTGAGTCAGAAAGCTCATTCAAGCTGCGGTTGACGTCCTTGAAAACACCTTTTTTGGTCTGCATTTTTGTATAAGTACCCTGCGCTAGCCCCTCGATTCCATCGATCACCTTCAGCATCGGTTTGACCAGCCTTTTACTGGAAAGGTACCCGATTAAAATCGCAAAAATCAACACGACAACCATCGTTCCAATAAGCAGCCTGTTTATATCCCGTAAAATGGTGTCCGGATTGAAATTAAGGGATGCCTTTGATACTTCGTCAACCGGGTAACCCATGATGTAGCTGAGTTCTCGTCCATCCTTTTCAAGAATCCCGACAAAGATCGTAAATCCTTCAATCGCTCCTGAGTATTTATAATTAAAAATCAGTTTACCTGGTGTATAATGCTCTGGGGCATCCTCCGGTTTGGACTTGCTGAAGATCTCGTCTCCACTCTCATCAAGGACCTGGATCCAGCTCCCGTATTGCTGTAATACGTCATTTCCGTTCTCATCAAGTGTAATTTCATCATTTTTAACGTTGATATGCTCTGCAAAATCAATTGTGATGCTAGGGGCATTCACACTCAAAAATTGATCAGGCTTTGGGGTGCCGCCATAAAATAAGAAGAACGTAATGATCATGAACCCGATGAAGGAAAGGATGATCGTCACGATAATTGCCGTTAGGAAGCGGCTTGTCAGTCTCCACTTCATATCAGGTACCTCTTGACGACAGCTTATAACCGAGACCCTTGACGGTTTTTATGTAAGCTGGTTTTCCGGGTTCGTCTTCGAGCTTTTGACGCAAATGTCGGATATGGACCATGATCGTATTGTCATAACCGAGATAATCCTCCCCCCACACCTTTTCACAAATGTGGCGTTTGCTGAGGATCTGATTTGCATTTTGAGCCAGATATAGAAGCAGCTGATACTCTTTTGCGGTGAGTACCACTGGTTCTCCCTTCTTTTTTACCTCGCCGTGATGAGGATCGATGACGATATCCCCGAACTCGATTGTTTCATCATTTTTGGGGTCATTGTTCCCCATGTATTGGTTGCGCCGGAACTGTACCTTGATCCGGAAAGCGACTTCCTTCGGGCTGAACGGTTTCGTTACATAATCATCGCCGCCGATTCCAAGCCCCAACAGCTTATCGACATCGTCCGTCTTTGCTGATAAAAAGATGATCGGTACGACGGTGATTTCCCTGATCCTCCGGCAGACCTCGAGTCCATCGATGTCAGGCAGCATAATATCAAGAACGATCAGATCCGGTTGTTTTTCTTTGCAGATCTGGATTCCTTCAAGTCCTGTCGACGCTTTATAAATCGTTTCAAATCCTTCTTTTATAAGTACCGTTTCAAGAAGATCAAGAATTTCCTTTTCATCATCCACGAGCAGGATCTTCTTTTCTGAAAGGCCGTCCACATTAAACATATGATTCACCTAATCTCGTCATTGTTCACCCTAAACAATATCTTTTTTCCGGAATTGCAGTAAACCGACACTATTGATCAAAACAAAGGTACTGATGCAAACCACATACATGATATCGTCTTTATTTCCTGCTTCGAACATATCTACCAATGAAGTGTAGATTGGATAGGTCCATGGATAATAGATCCAATACTTAGCTGAATTGGCAATGAGCATCGACGGCAAGGCCAGCCCGATTCCAACAGCAAGCGGAACACCGATATGTGAAAACCGGAAACTGATATAAAATTGGATTGCTATAATTGGAAGCGCAGCAACAATCGCAAGCATCGATCTCCCGAACACCAGATCAAACGGGATTTCTCCAGGTGCATTCAGCGAAAGGCCGACTACCAAAAACATCACTCCGAACACCAAGGCACTATAGACGATCAGCAACATAGCCGTCACTAGTTTTGATAGATAAACGTTCTCCCGTTTGACCGGCAGCGAAAACAATTGTTTCCACCCATCATTATGATGCTCAACCCGAGCGATGATGGCGATGATCACTGCAATCATGATCGGAAACATCAACGAGGAAAACTGTGACATGCTTCCGATATAGAGCATCTTCCATAGATCCGCATCTTCACCTTTGAATTGCGCAGCAAACATCCTTCCCTGTAAGATCGATAACAGAGGAAGAAAGGTTGCTAGTAACAACAGTTTTGAGCGTTTCATTTTCAATAATTCGATTTGCAAGGCTTTTAACATCCTTCTACCTCCTTAGATTATATCCTTTTTATGAAACAACAGCATTCCAAAAATAAGCAGGATGACACCTGAACCAAGTCCTCCGAACAGAATGATCTCAGGGTCAAATGCAGAGAGATTACCAGCCATATAGGTATAGAGATAAGGATAATACGAGCTTAGGCCAGTATCTTTCACCAGGAATACACCCGCCACGACCATCCCGACAAAAGCGAAGACGACTGGCATGATCGGATTCTTCACAAATGTGCTGAGTCCATTCTGGATCGCCGCCACACCTAATATCGCTGCAAACTGATAGCCGACATACTTTGTGAACATTAGAATAGGAAACGCTTCGGGAAAACCAATAACTTTTCCAACAATGAAAAGACCAGTTGTATTTAATAGGATAAGAGCAAAACCGAAAATAACGATCGTCAAATATTTTGATAAAAACACCTGGCTTCGTGTTACCGGCAAGCTCAAAAGCTTTTTCCAGTTATCGATTTTCGTCTCATTTTGGTTGATGAACATGCTGATGATTGCGATAAAGACAGAAAGGAACAGTCCCCAGCTCAAGACGTTATGGTTCTCCTTCACAAGGACCTCCCATGAGGAAATGCCCTGCGCCTGTGCCTTCGGAAACAGGTAATCCTCATAACGGATGAACATATCCAGAAACATCGCTGCTGTCGTTCCAGTCGGGATGACGAGGACGAACCACCATAACAGGTTCCGTTTTTGCTTGATCATCTCTGTTTGCATAAGGCGTATGACATTCATCGTTTAGCCCCCTCCTCCTGGGTGACTGATAAGAAGATGTCCTCAAGCGTATCCTTCTGTTCACTCAAGTGTGTCACAGCGATTTCATCCAACACGAGCTTCTTGTTGATGGCACTCGGTTCGACTTGCTGGTCCTTGATGAATAGACGGCCACCATTCACTTCGACACGATAGCCCATCTCTTTTAACGAGCTAAGTGCATCCTCCATCGGATTTGCCGCGATTTGCAATGTCGAAGCACTATTGTTACGAAGCTCTTGCAGTGTTCCTTGAAAAATCATCCGCCCTTTATTGATGATGCCGACATGATCTGCCATCAGTTCGATTTCATTTAAAATGTGGCTCGATACAAGCACGGTCATTCCTGCTTCCTTGGGAAGGCGTTTGATGAGATCACGCATTTCATGAATTCCTGAGGGGTCGAGTCCATTAGTCGGTTCATCCAAAATCAATAACTCCGGATTTCCCATTAGAGCCTGCGCAATTCCAAGGCGTTGCTTCATTCCGAGTGAGTATTTTTTCACAAGCTTGTTTTTCACTTCAGTAAGCTTAACGACATCAAGTACACGATCGATCTCACTTTTTTGCAGGTCAAGAATCTTCCTCGTGATGTTCAAATTTTCAAATGCGGTAAGATGGGCGTAATAGGATGGAGTTTCGACCATCGATCCGACTTTTTTTAAAATATCGATCCTGTTCGATTTCAATGGTTTTCCGAAAATCTGCACATCTCCTTCAGTTGGATTGATCAGTCCGAGAAGCATGCGGATCGTCGTCGATTTCCCAGCCCCGTTCGGCCCTAGAAATCCGTATATCCCTCCTGTCGGCACCTTCAAGGCCACCTGATCCACTGCTTTAAAGCTTCCGAACGACTTCGTCAGCTGGTTTGTTTCGATGAGATAATTACTCATTCCGTTCGCCTCCTTAAAGAAAAATTGGCAAAGTAAGCTTTAGCGCTAGCTGAGCCTTAGTTGCCCTTATATTGAAGAAAGTATTTATACTTTCTTTAAATGTTAAATACAATTGCAGTATATCGAGCAAACCTTAAGGATGATTTCAGCTAACCTTAATTCTTCCTTAATTTTCTTGTTGCATCTCTTTGGAAGGTTTTTCCGGGTGCGAAGTCGAATACGAATGGTGTTAGGGGGAATCGATATGGAAGCAATACATAACGTTATCGAAAAGTATTTTGCAAGTTGGAATGAGGCGTTTGACAGTAAAAATAGTGACGGGATCCGGGAATATATGTCTGAACGTTTCATCGGTTATTGGGGACGGTCCGGGATGGATGAGCCGATGCAATACGGGTACAACTATGATCTCGACAATGTCCTTGCGCAATATGACGATGCCCATAAAAGCTTCGAACTCTTATCACTCTCCGAACGCAAGCCTGGCGAGGAATTTCTGGTCATCGGCACGGAAACGAACGTCATCCGGGGTGTACCCCACCATGCGAAGGCGATGTTTATTTGGCGGAAAGAAAACGAAGAATGGAAATTACAAAGGGAATTCATCGAGCTCGAGAAATGATCTGGTGGAATGATGAATACGATCATATGGGAAAACGTAGAGGACTTTGGCTGTGAATACCTGCAGACAAAGGAACGCGGCGATGAACTGTCTGTTGAGAGCACGATTATTTCGATCAATGACGGAAAGCCTTTGAAGGTGAACTATAAATTGCTGTTGGAACAGTGGAAAACGAAAAAAGCGACAATTGAAGTGGGTCAAACCTTTCTTGAAGTCACATCGGACGGTGAAGGGATCTGGTTCGATCAATACCGGCGCTGGATCCCTGAACTCGATGGGGCGATTGATATCGATATCTCAGCTACCCCCTTTTCAAATTCACTCCCGATCAACCGGTGTGATTGGAAAGCGGGGCAATTGAGGGATTTTGAAATGGTCTATGTCGCCATCCCTTCATTGGAATTGAAAAAGGTCCACCAGAGATATACCTTTGTGGAACAAAAGAGCAGTGTGCGGATTTTTCGATACGAAAGTCCAACCTATCAATCCCTGATTACAGTCGATAAAGAAGGACTGGTGATTGAGTACCCGGAACTATTCAAACGGCGGTATTGAACGTGTGGTATGATATACTGATTGAAGCGAAAAATCGAAATGGACAATCTAAAGGATGGAATGCAGCATGGATGGACAAAATCGCGCAAACATACAGCCAGGTGTCGAGGTCGACATCGTATTGAAAAAAGATCAACGAACTGGCAAGTTGACCCGGGGTGTCGTAAAGGATATCCTGACGAATTCCAGTTTTCACCCACACGGCATCAAAGTTCGCCTTCAAGACGGACAAGTCGGCCGCGTAAAAGAAGTTTTTTAAGAAAACTTGGTAAAACGAAACTTTCTTTAAGTTCAATAAGGAAACCTGACCGAAAATGATTCTTCGGCCAGCTTTTTTTCATTATCTGGGGTTGCTTGAGCAATTCCAGGGCATCTTGGCAATTCCGGGATGATCTTGAGCAATTTCGATGGGTGCTTGAGCAATTTCAAGGGCATCTTGAGCAATTTGGTACGATTTTACTACGGAAAATCGTTTCATTTATAAACACGATCAGCACCAAGCTCAACTTTTATAAAACAAATACAGCCCGAATCCGAGTGTGTCCCTGCCCCAGCGCAAGTATGTAGAGCGCCACTTCCGGATCCGGTCGCGCATCGCGGTAACGTCCGGATCATCGGGATTCTCCAGACAATACTTTTCCATCGAAGAAGAGTATAGCCACTCATATTCGTCCCACTCATCCTCACTTGTCACATGCGCCCACATCGGAATCAAACCAAGCTCTTCACCCACCTCAATATTCTCATGATGGGTCAGCAATTCTTCTTTAGTCGCCCCTAGCGCTTCCAGATACGCTGCTTCAGGTTCCTTTTTCCAGTACCCTTCACCGACCAGCATGTATCCGCCGGACTTCACTACTTCACTCATTTTCTCCAAAGTGAGCCGATAGTTTCCGAGAGCATGCGTCGCCCCAAGACAGATCGCAGCATCGAAGACTTCATCGAGATCACCAATCACTTTTTTCGCATCGTCATTCTCGATTCGTAATCGGCCTGGATCAATCCGTTGACCCGCATTTTCGCGAGCAGCTTCAATAAAATCCTCTTCAATCTCGATGGCTGTTCCCACCACATCATGACGCTCGATTAAATCGATCAGCACACCGCACTTTCCCGCTCCGATATCGAGCACTTTCTCGCCGCTGCTGAACGGGATACGATCCAGCGTAACCCTCAGCTTTTCCTTACTGATCGGGTTGCAAATTTCATGATTACTGTGCGCGATGACAGAAAATTTGTTTGTTGCCATCCTCTTCCCCTCCCCGTTCAAAAGCTTACTTTGCGTCGACGAGTTCACCAGCATATAACGTCTTCTCCTTAAGTTGAAGATCAAGTTTCCGCGCAAGACTCTTCAACGCACGCTCTTCGCCTGGTGTTACGATTGAAATGACGGTTCCACTCGCACCTGCTCTTCCGGTACGTCCAGAACGATGGAGATATTGCTTTTCGTCTTCTGCTGCATCCACCTGGATAACATGTGTGAGCCCTGTGATATCAAGGCCACGAGCTGCCACATCCGTCGCCAGCAGCAGGTTCGTCTTCCCATCACGAAATTGCTGCAAAGCATGCTGCCGCTCATTTTTCTTCAATTCACTATGCAAAAGACCAACAGGGATCCGATTATAGTCCAGTTTATCCGCTATCACAGACAGATCACCGATATTTTTACCGAACGCGAGCCCCTTCATGTCCTTCAACCGTCCGATTTTCTCGAGGGCTTTCGCTTTTTCCCGTCGTTCTGTCACGATATAAAAATGATCCACTTTCCCGCTCTTCTGGGTGGCACGGTTCACTTTGATAAGCTGAGGATCATTCATGAATCCACGACCGACTTCTTCCGTCCTTTCAGGTAACGTCGCAGAAAACAATAGCACCTGACGATCCGCCAATGTCGACTTGATGATCGACTCGATCGTTTTCAAATGCTCTGGTACAAGCAGCTGATCGCCTTCATCGAGAACGATCGTCTTCACTTCATGCATTTTCACCTTTTTCATCTTGATCAACTCTTCAACACGGCCAGGTGTCCCTAAAATGACCTGCGGGCTCTTCTTTTTCAGTTTTTCGATCTGTCTTTTCACGTTCGCCCCTCCGATCAGAGAAGCTCCTGTAATTCCGCTTCCTTCCGCCCACTTCTGCACTTCCTCAAAAATCTGCATGACGAGTTCACGAGAGGACGCCATGATCAAGGCTTGCGGGTCTTTTTTTGCTGGATCGATCTTCTCTAAAATCGGCAGAAGATAAGCCAGCGTTTTTCCTGTCCCGGTCGGAGATTCCGCAATCACATCTTCCCCTTGTAAAATCGCCGGGATCGCTTCAGTCTGGATTGCTGTCGGTTGTTCAAAGCTTGATTTTTCCCAGGCTTTCTGTAGGTAAGGCTTGGTTATATGTAATGATTTCATCATCATTCTCCTTTTTATAAAAACGACTTTAGTCTTTGATTAGTTTGATCAATTATGAAGCTCACATTCAGACGCTTCACTACTAGCCTACACCATGTGGAATCCGTTGAATAGTGACCATTTTTCTACCAGGGCTGAACGTATCGAATGTGAAGGTTGTTTTCGCTTGTGATGCAGGTCGTTTTATGTCGATCGGCCGTTAAGTACTTGATTTTAGCCGCAACAAATACCATCAGACGAAAACAGAACAAGGGTTTATTTTCCATTTGTCGAAAGAGATTGTATAGAAATTAGAAAGCTGGAGGTACTGATCATGAATGAAACCGTTGCAATGCGAGAGCAATTCCAAAGCGATCCTTATCTTTATTTCGAACAATACCGCAAATATGGACCGATCCATTACGATCAATTTTTCGGGATTCCGAAAATTGTCGTCACCGGTTTTGAAGAAACAGAAGCCCTCTTCAAGGATTCCCGTTTTATAAAAGAATACCGCCGTGTCGTTCCTCCTGAGCAAAGGGTCGAAATCCCGGAGCGCGTCCAGCCTGTCATTTACCTGATGAACAACATGATGCTGTTTCGTGATGCGCCGGATCATACGCGTTTGCGGAAGCTCGTCACCAAAGCGTTCACACCGCGGATGGTCGACAAACTGCGTCCGCTGATTGAAGAGCTGGCGGATGAACTGCTCAACTCCAGAAAAGGAGAAAAAGAGCATGAGTTGATCCGGGATTTTTCATACTACCTCCCCGTGGTCGTCATTGCTGAACTGATCGGCGTCCCAAAGGAGGACCGCGGCTATTTCAGGAAATGGGCCGATGCCTTTGTCACGTTCATCGATTTTAACACAGACATGAACGAATTGGAGACTGTTTCTGATGATATCAAAGACTCTGGCGAATACTTCCAATCTCTTATCCAAAAAAGGAGTACCGAACCACAAGACGATTTGATCAGCGGTCTGATCGCTGTTGAAGAGTCCGGTGATGTGTTGAATGAAGATGAAATGGTGGCCACCTGTCTCCTCCTGATGATTGCGGGTCACGAAACGACTGTCAATTTGATCACGAATGGGTACTACACGCTTTTGAAGCACCCTGAACAGTTAAAATTACTGCAAAACGACCTTTCGCTCATTCCGAATGCAATCGAAGAGATTTTACGATTTGAACCGCCAGTCCTCATGACCTCACGAATTGTAGCGGAGGACCTCGAGTTCTACGGAAAACAATTCAAAAAAGCAGAAGAGGTCATGCTTGTACTGGGAGCCGCCAATCGCGATCCACGTCTGTATGACAACCCGCATGAGTTCGATATCACGCGGAAAAATATCAAGCACCTGTCATTCGCTTCCGGACCGCACTTCTGTCTCGGGTCACCGCTTGCCCGGTTGGAAGCGCAGATCGCCCTGGAAAAACTCGTGACCAGATTCAAAGAGCCGCTTTTATCTGAGGAACCCCAATGGCGTGACAACATCGTCTTCCGCGGGTTCAAAGCCCTTCAACTAAAAGGGGAAATCAAATAGAATTTTTATTGCACGTAAAAAAGTGACTGTCCTAAAAGACAGTCACTTTACATTGAACTTATTTGGTGGGAGCTAGTTCAACAGCTTGGCGCAAAGCTTCTGTTAAACTTTTTTCATCAGCAATCCCTTTGCCAGCGATATCGAATGCAGTACCATGATCTACACTAGTCCGAATAATCGGCAGTCCAACGGTTATATTGACACCTGCATCTAACCCAAGCACCTTGATCGGTCCATGACCTTGATCATGATACATAGCGACCACAATATCAAAATCTCCACGGACTGCTCTGAAAAATAGAGTGTCTGCAGGTAGTGGACCTTGAGCATTGATACCCTCTGAGTGAGCTTTTTCTACACCTGGGACAACTTGTGCTTCCTCTTCTCCATATCCAAATAATCCATTTTCTCCTGCGTGAGGATTGATACCACATACCGCAATTTTCGGTTCTTTAATACCAGCTTTTTTCAACGTATCATGAGCCATTTTGATAACTTGGTAAACGCGTTCTGGATTAATTTGTTTAACCGCGTCAATCAGTCCAATGTGAGTTGTCACATGAATCACCTTTAACGTCGGTGCGGATAGCATCATTGCATAATCTTTTGTTCCTGTTAATTCCGCTAAGATTTCGGTATGTCCAGGATACTTATGTCCACCTAAATGAAGTGCTTCTTTATTTAAAGGAGCCGTACAGATGCCATCGATTTTCCCTTCATTTGCAAGCTCAATCGCTTTTGATAGAAATTCAAACGCTGCATGTCCGGCTTCTGCGGAGACTTGTCCAAATGGTAAGTTATCTGGTATAAGGTCAAGATCCATACACGAAACAACGCCAAACTCATAGGTGCAATCATTGACTGATAGCACACTTTTAATTTTTTGCTGGCTGCCTAGTACGTCTTTTGCTTTTTCCAGAACCTTTGCATCTCCAATTACCAATGGGTTACATAAATCGTAAACTTGTGCATTCTGCAGGCTTTTCAAAATAATCTCAGGTCCAACTCCTGCAGCATCACCCATCGTTATCCCAATAACTGGTTTACTTTGAGTCATAAGTGTGTTTCATTCCTTTCATGTAATACAAAGCATTCTTTAACGTATCTTTATTTCCAAACCCGCCGGCTTTTGTGACCGTCCACAACTTTTGATCGTTGAAATTGATTCGGCCTAGTGGAACTCCTGCTTCGATTTCATCCAAAAGTTCCATTTCCATAACATTCATTGCTGAACATACGTCTTTAGCCGTGTCGCCTCCAGTCAATATCAATCCATCAATGGAAGTATAACGCAGAAAATGCTTTACAATTTGACCTAACCCTTTTGAAATCTTACTGCCAATCTCTTCGTTAGACAGTCCATTTCGTTTAGCATACTCTAATGCAGCCTCACGGTTCATTTCATTATTATCAACATAGATTACCAGGTCCTTCTTTACCTCTTTCCTATCCACAAGTGAATTGGGATCGAGGATATCTTCAAGGATTAGTAATGGATCTATTTCTATCATTTGAACATCATCAATTTTATCTAGCTCAAGTAGTTGCTGTTTTGTTCTTTCAGACAAACTTCCAGACACGGTCAGAACTTGATTACTTGTCCAGTCTTTCAAATTATTAGACTCGTTGTTGGAGTTCAATGACAGACCTTCGGGCAATTGTTCAATCAAGCCTGCTGACCCTACCCATAACACATTAAACGGTAAATCACTGAATTTACTAGATATTTTTTTAAAATCCTCTTCACTTTCCGCATCACAAACAAACCAGCGAATATTTCTGGCAACTTCATTTTGTATATACGTTGCAAATTCAACATCGTCTAATTGAGTTTGGGTTACCTTCGCAATTTCAGAGTTACAATATGGTTGAATAAGTTCTGAGATATCACTTTGCATCACTGGAGTTTTCGGATCTTTTCCGAATTCCGTATCCGAGACGAGTTGACCATCTACGTAATGTTTTCCATCTTTTGTGATCCTGCCCATTTGGGGATAGGCAGGTGCAATGACGACCAACTCAGGATTCAACACATGGTCTACTGCACTTATTTCAGATCCAATATTCCCTCTCAAGGTGGAATCAATTTTTTTATATACAAAATTAACTTGATTCTCCAAATAGAAAGAAGCAGCATGATGGACTGCTTCATATGCACCTTTATTTGTTAAAGAACGACTGTTTGTATCAATAATGACTACATCATTTTGTTGTTTGATTTCCATTTTATCTATATTAACCATTACAGATGTAAGGAACCCTTTTTTAGCGAGCTGGACGCCCGTGTCATTGGCTCCAGTGAAATCATCTGCAATTATTCCTATTCTCTCTCTCATAGATGACCACCCTTAACTTGCTGACTTTATTTCTCCTTTTTCAAATCGATAGCCTTTTTTCTCCATCCGTTTAACAAGAAATCCAATATATAGTGGTAATAATATTGCTGTTGTAACAGTCGATGCTGCAACCTGAACTGTAGCAAGTTCTGCAACTGGAGCAAAGGTTGAACTAGCCGCCGCAATGGCTGCTGGGGTTGCAACAGCGTTCCCTGCAGTTGAACCTTCTGAAGCACCAACAATCGGATTCCATTTTAACGCTTTAAAGATGAAGTAACCTGCAGTACCTGTAACAAATACAGTCAGGAGACCAAGGACTATTCCAGTTAGACCACCTTCAATGATCGCAGCAAAATCGATCCCCATACCAAGCGCAAATGCAAAGAATGGAATCAACATTGCACTTCCTTTATCCAAGAAGGAACGCATATCTTCATCCAAATTACCTAAAACCATACCCACAAGTATAGGGAGTAATACTGCTAAAAAGGATTGGAATGAAAACATTCCATCTACGAATCCCATAGCTCCGAAGATCGACAATGCTACCATCGTTAAAAATGGTCCGTCATTCAATGCAAGTAATGAATAGGCTGCACGGTCTTCTTCTTTCCCGTATTGCCCGACAAGTGCCACATACAAGCCCCCATTACTATTTGTCATCGCAGCGATAACTGCAATTGGAGCTAATCCTAGCCATAGACCATTATCACCTGCAAACATATAAGCGATTAAGCCGAAGACTGCACCGACAGCCCATTTCGTTCCCAGTAACGCCCCTCCCTTTGCAAGAGAAACTCCAAATGTCTTAACATTGATTTGTGCCCCTGTACAAAGCAGGAACAAGGCAATCAAGGTACCTGCACCGTCTACAAATAAATCTTGTGTGAAGTTACCGATCCTAAGGAGATCAGGCGCTAATGTATTTAGTGTTGCAGCAAGCAACAACGGGACTACCATCATCCCGCCTGGAATACGTTCAAGCGTTGCTTTAATCTTCATTTCAAATTCCCCCATCGTATAATTAGTAATGATAAGAAAACGTTTTCACTTTCATCCTAAAAGAATGTGATTTATTACGCAACACTTAATTTATTTATTGTGAATAAAATTATCTAAATTGTTTTATTTTGCAACAGTTTATAACATAAAAAAAGACGCAAATTATTATTTTTTCAATTTGCGCCAAAGAGTCGAACGATTAATTCCTAATCGTTTTGCTGCTTTTGATTGGTTAAACCCTTCCTCTTCGAGTACCTTCTGTATGACTCGTTGTTCGATTTCTTCTAATGTTCCCTGTAATAAGAGAGTATTCTTTGGGGATGTTTCCTTACGAATCTCCAGTGCATTTTGAACATGGTTAGGTTCGATGATATATCCTTTCTCCCCTAGTACAAGGGATTTTATAAAACCTTTCAATTCGGAAACATTTTCATTCCAATCCACGGTAAGCAATTCTTCAATTGCTTTTTCTCTTATTTTGACAGGATGAGTACCTAAATTTTGATGAAATTGCGCAACAAAATAGGCTGCTAAACCTTTTATATCTTCTTTACGTTGTTTTAATGAAGGGAGCGCTAATTCTACTGTATCGTTCTCTAAAGAGTTGTCGATCAAGTCTGGCACGTGTAGCTTACTTGTAAGAATCACCGTAATGGAATGTTCCAATAAGTTATGGATATACTCTCTTAATTCATCCATTCGATTGGTATCTAAATGTTCAATATTCGTCAGATTAACAGTTGAACTCTTAATGTTGAATATCTCTTTCAACTGTCCCCATTCACAGTTCTGCATATCTATGGTTAATAAATTTCCCGTCCTATTTTGTTCATAGTGGATAAACTCTGCCAAAAGTGCTTTCCCTGTCCCTTTTTCTCCATATAGCAGATAAACCCGTTGTTTGGAGATAGACTGTCGTATCTGACTTGTTATTTTTCTCATCATGGGACTTTCTGCAATAATGACTGGCTTCGGTATACGATACTTTACTTGTAACCATTTATGATGTTCAGAGAATTCCCTTACTTTAAAATACATGATTACAAATGACTGAGAGCCAAAAATACAAAGTTCCCCACTTACTTCAACCTGCTTATTTTTGAAACTTACCGTTTGGGTTGCATATCCATTTCTCTCGACATCATCCCTTAATTTACTTAATTCTTTGTTGGATAGCGGTACACTTTGAACGTTACTCCAATTTTCATATACATGCTCACCTTTTGAATCCAAAATAAGTATATCTTGTTTTTTCGATTTCAATATTTTTGATAATAACTTAATAAGCGTCTGATTGCGTTGATGAAATTCATATTCTGAGCAGGCGTTACTGAACGCCTCATAAATCGCTTCTCTGCCTGATTGTATTAAGATACCTTCAAGGCCATTTCTTTGAGCTGCATCCACCGTAACAACATCGCCTAAAACAACCTCAAAACCATCTTTCTTCAGTTTACGAACAAGTGGATCAACGTCAACAGCTGATTGTATCGAGTAAACATGTATAGGTAATTCCAATAGATCTACAATAGATTGAGCACCTATCGTAATGTTAGGAAAACCAACCAATGCTTTTTTTCCTTGAAAATCATTAGCTAATGTAAGTGTACGAAGCATGTCATAACCTGATAAATGAACGTCGATTACACTAATCGACACAAACGACTTTATCAATTGTGCGGTGCCGCCTCGGCTGATAATGACATCGTATCCATTCTTCTCAGCCCACCTTGCTATTTCAGCACCTTCTTCCAAGTTTCCGACCTCTATCTGAATATCCAATTCTGGATATTCAGTTTTACACTCTTCTACAAGTGGAACCATGGAAGGGTAAGGTGCAATAAACATTGTCTTTATACCCATTCAATTACCCCTGTTCATTAGTTAATCTCTATTAAGTATAATCCTCTAATGATGCATAATGCAACACGTTCAGTTTTTATTTATAATTTGACTTAAAGCGAAACCAACAACCAAGAGTAGAAAGTCATATAAGTTTCTCTTCCCCGGTACATCGGGTACAATTTTATTAAAGGAAAGCGTTGTTAAATAATACTGTTGATCTCTGACTAAGAATGATTTAAGCAAAATTGCGATACTCCTGCGGGAAAAGCGAGCCAGGCGAGACCCCACAGCGAATTAAGGCACCACGTCGTGTGGTGAACGTCGAAGCCAGCGTAAGGAAAGCTTCTAAGAGTTGTCATCGCAGACACGAAAATGATTCATATTTTTGTGTTGACATCCTGAACAAATGAGAAGGCTTGCGGATCGCCCGCGGAAAGGGAGTGAAATTCGCAAAAATCAACGACAAAGTATAACAACGCCAAAGGATAAAAGGATGGTGAATTTGATATGAACATTGTCGTAGTTGGTGCTGGAGCAATCGGAGCTTATTTCGGCGGAAGATGTCAAGAATCAGGTCAAACTGTACAATTTCTCGTCCGTCCGAAAAGAGCTGAACAGCTTCGTAAAAATGGTTTGAAATTGCAAAGTCCGCATGGTGACTATGAATTTGAAGACTTGAACATTGCTGAAGGTTTGGATGATATCCATCACGCGGACGTCGTTTTGTTGGCTGTTAAGGGGTATCATTTGAATGATGAATTGATCGCCGATTTGAAAGGATTGGTGAAAAAAGGAGCGACTGTCCTGCCGCTCTTGAACGGGATTGAACATATCGGGCAGCTTCAACGGGAATTAGGTGAAGAGTCTGTGATGGGAGGATTGTGCTTTATCATCTCGACACTGGATGAAAACGGACATGTTATCCATACGAGTACACAACATGACCTCGTCTTCGGTGCGCTTCATTCGTCGCAGGAAGCGCTCTGCAATGAAATGGAGAAGATTTTCGACGGTGCGAACATGGCGGGTGTATTAAGCAGCAACATCCTTCTCGGACTTTGGAACAAGTATATGATGATCACCGCATTTTCCGGTGTAACGACAGCCGGAGACTTGACGCTCGGAGCGATCCGCGAATCATCGAGGACGGTGAAGCTGGCGGAAGAGGTTTTACACGAAATGAAACTGCTCGCCATTTCGAAAGGGATCGATATCACTGACGACCATGTTCAAAAAGCGTTGGACCAGTTGAACAGCTTCCCTTCTGAGGCGACGTCATCCATGCATCAGGACAGACGAAAAGGCCTGCAGATTGAAGCAGACCACCTGCTCGGCGGCGCACTCCGGTTAGCGGAAGAAGAGAACCTGAAACTGCCACATATCGAAACTCTCTACGCCCTTGTAAAACCGTATGAACTGAAGATGCGATGACATAAAGAAACTTGGCAAAGCCAAGCCTTTGGCGCAGGCTGAGTTTTTAGTTGTGCTTATAAGGTGCGAGACTCCTCGAAAATGAAAATCGCATTTTCTTCGTGCGATGTAACGCTACCGAAGCTTTCCTTGTCCTGCGGGATCAGCGTGCCTACTACCTGAATAATCCCCTCGCAAGGCATGCGACGAGGAAGCTCGCTTCGACAGGACTTTCTTGTAGACGCAGGAGCACAAATGCTTCCTTGAAAAGGAGACTCCTGAGCTCGCAAGGCGACGAGTGAGCTCACTGCACGGCCCGCGGAAAGCGAGAATCCTGGAGCGGAAATCAACGACTCTCAAGAGCAACAAAGTTTGCGAAAACAGCCAATGTAAAAAAACCTTCTCAGCGATGAGAAGGTTCCTTTATGTACTCAGGGCGATTATTGTTGCGGACTTTCTTTTTGCTTGTGACCTGAATAATTTTTTGCCAGTTTAAGAGTCTTCGAAATGACCTTTTGAACATCAATTCCTTTTTTCCTCAAATTCTGAATATGAATGTCAGTACTCGTCATGATCCTCAAACACTCCTATCATTTTTAAAAGATTTGTCCGTCCAAGTAAAGCTATTAGTGTATGTATTCCCGATTTCTTAGCTGTTAACCCTGAAATTCCAATTTTATTTCCACTACTAAATATAGACGTATTTGCCTCTCATTGGTTGCATCTATTTTGAAATATTTTTTACAAGTGAAAGAAATCTTCTTAGAAAATGATGTTGGATTCTCTACATCATACTATACTATCTCCTATACATCGATTCCTAATTTATAGTTCGTTCCTTTTTACTATTTTATCAAGCAGGCGAGACGACCCCATCCTCAAGGAATGTGAAGGGCATAGCCCAATGAGTAGGGTGGGGATGAATCGCCTTCGGACAAGGGAGGGATCTTACCATCTCAATTGTTCGACTTATGATTCATCTAATTTTTTTTGGAATCGTTCCTTTTTTCATCTCTAAATGAAAACTTATGATATAATAGGAACAAATGTTCGTTTTCGGGAGGTGGAATCCATGTTGGTTCATAGAGCCTATAAATTTCGACTCTATCCAACCAAAGAACAAGAAATTCGAATCGCGAAGACAATCGGCTGCAGTCGTTTTGTATTTAATTACTTTTTGGCACGATGGAATACCACCTACCAAGAAAAAGGGAAAGGATTGACCTATCCTACTTGTTCGAAGCAATTAACGCAACTGAAAAAGGAATTCCTTTGGCTGAACGACGTAGACAGTATTGCCCTTCAATCTTCCTTGAGGAACCTTGCGGATTCCTTTTCACGATTCTTCCAGAAACAACCCTCCCCGATTCAAGTCTAAAAAGAATAAGGTTCAATCCTATACCACCAAATATACAAACGGAAATATTGCGATTGTTGGAAACAAAATCAAATTGCCCAAACTGGGCCTCGTCAAATTGGTAAAGAGTCGTGTGGTTAAAGGACGGATCCTCAATGCCACAATTAGACGAAACCCAAGTGGAAACTATTTTGTGTCCATTTTGGTGGAAACAGAAGTAGGCGATGGGCCTAAAACCCACTCGTCAGTGGGGATTGATGTCGGACTAAAGGATTTTGCCATATTGTCAGACGGAACGGTGTATGGGAACCCTACGTTTTTTCGAACCTTAGAAAAGAAACTTGTGAAAGCCCAACAAGTCCTGTCCAGACGTCAAAAAGGCTCTTCGAATTGGCATAAGCAACGGATTAAAGTTGCCCGAATGCACGAGAAAATTGCAAATGCGCGAAACGATTACTTGCATAAAATCTCTACCCATATTGTCAAAAACCACGACCTTATTGGTATGGAAGATTTGCAGGTATCCCATATGCTTAAGAACCACAACCTCGCCAAAGCCATCAGTGAAGTGAGTTGGTCAACCTTCCGTTCCATGCTTGAATACAAAGCAAAGTGGTACGGCAAACAGATCGTGGTGGTATCCAAGACGTTTCCTTCCAGTCAACTTTGTTCCCATTGTGGCTATCGTCATAAAGACGTTAAGGATCTTGCATGCCCAAAATGCACGACGCATCATGATCGAGATCCTAACGCAAGTAGGAATCTTCGTAAGGAAGCCTTACGATTAACCGCAGGAACTGCGGGGATCGCCTAATCCATAACTGCGGTTACGCTGGTGTTCTTAGGAATCCCCCACTTCAAGCCACTCGCAAGAGTGCTAAGTGGCGGGTAGTTCAAGGGAGCTGTCTCTTCGATCGAGCAACTTTTTCCCCGTAATCGTGCAACTTTCCCTCATAACGTTCCTCCGTAATCGTGCAACTTCCACAAAGGGGACAGCCACACGCTTTTGCAAATTCCACTTTTAAAATCGGGAAATAATGGGTATGGAACAAAAAGATATTATAGAAGAAAAGCATGAAGGGAGCACTGTCGTGGAAATTATTTCTTGGTTCGAAACGTGGGTAGCGAATGTGTCCAACTTCTTATGGACTTATGTACTTGCCATTCTATTAATTGGAGCAGGTATCTTTTTAACAATCAGACTACGCTTTTTCCAATTCCGTTTTTTCGGACACGCATTAAGCCAAACGATCGGGCAAATCTTTAAAAAGGACAAGCATGAAGGGACGATCACCCCTTTCCAGGCTTTCACATCGGCCCTTGCTTCGACAGCTGGAGCAACGAACATCGTTGGTGTACCGGTCGCCATCGCACTCGGTGGACCTGGAGCCTTGTTCTGGATGTGGATGGTCGCGCTGATCGGAATGGCGACCAAATACTCTGAAATCATGCTCGGAGTGAAATATCGGGAAAAGAACAAGAATGGGACGTGGGTTGGTGGTCCGCAGTATTATATCAAGAAAGCACTTGGTTGGGATAAAGTGGCGGCAGCTTTCGCTTTCTTCCTCATGATTGAAGCGATCCCAAGTTTGATGGTCCAATCCAATTCCATCACCACACAAGTTGAAGGTGCTTTCGGATGGTCGACACAAATCACCGGCCTCATCATGTGCGGGTTAGTCGCCATCGTTGTTTTCGGAGGCATCAAACGTATTGGGAAAGTGACCGATAAAATGGTTCCGTTCATGGTCATCACCTACTTGATCGGAGCTTTCATCGTCATTTTCGCTCATATAGGCGAACTTCCAAATGTATTCGGAATGATATTCACACATGCATTTACACCGATTTCTGCTGCAGGTGGATTTGCGGGAGCCGGTATCGCTCAAGCACTCCGTTGGGGAATCGCACGTGGGCTCTATTCGAATGAAGCCGGTCTCGGAACTGCTCCGATTACACATGCAGCAGCACAGACCAATCATCCATCCCGACAAGCTTTATGGGGGATTTTCAGTGTTTTCGTCGATACAATCGTCATCTGTACAGTTTCTGGCCTCGCTGTACTCGTCACCGGAACTTGGATGGAAGTAAGTGCGGATAACGCATCGAACATGATTGGTACTGCCTTTGGAACCGTGATGGGAGAAACGTTCGGCGGAAGCTTCATTGCTATCTTCCTATTCTTCTTCGTCATCACGACGGTCGGTGTCCTGATCTTCTTTGGTGAAAAACAGGCGGAATACTTATTTGGATTAAAAGGATCAAAGTTTATGAGAATCATCTATATCGCAGCGATTTATGTAGGTGCGATCGGCGGCTTGCAGTTTGTCTGGCAGTTCCTCGATCTACTGCTCGCATTCGTCCTGCTCTGTAACATCATCCCGCTCGTCTTCTTGCATAAAGAAATCCGCGCGATGACGGATGACTACATCAATCGGATTTATCGTAAAAAAGAAGGAAAACCCTCAATCCAGCTGTTTTCGGATCAAAGTGACAAGGACATAAGTCAGTGATCTAGCTGAATGATTGAAGTGAACAGATTATGCTGCAAAGTGAACAGATTAATCTTAAAGTGAACAAATTTTCATGGGAAGTGCACAGATTAACCTGGAAAGTGAACAGAATATCTCAGGAAGTGAACAGAATAATTTGAAATGTGATCAGAATATTTGTCGAAGTGAACAGATTATGCTGCAAAATGAACAGATTAAGACAGGATATTATCCATCACACACACATCTATACTAAAAAGAAACAAGCTTACCGAAAAGTCCCTTTGGTAAGCTTGTTTCGTATGTCCCAATTATTTGGAGCCGTTTTTCTTCAATTCAGCCTCAATCGCTTTATCGATTTCATCCTT
Organism: Pseudalkalibacillus sp. R45; assembly: GCF_052246725.1. Classification (NCBI taxonomy): domain Bacteria; kingdom Bacillati; phylum Bacillota; class Bacilli; order Caryophanales; family Fictibacillaceae; genus Pseudalkalibacillus; species Pseudalkalibacillus sp. R45. Next base: position 128,954 of record NZ_JBQQCL010000003.1, read on the forward strand.
GGCTTTCGTCAAAGATTCTTCTGCCTTTTCATCTAGATTCGATTTCCCGGATTTCACAGCCTCATTCTTTGTAGCTTCTGCCTCTTTTTTCACGTCTTTATAATACTTGTCCAGCTCATTTTGGTTTTCTTTGATCAGTTTCTCTTTATGCTTTTCGATCTCGCTTTTCGCGCTTTGGACATTCGAACGGATGTCATCTTTGATTTTGGAGACGATCTCGTTCTGCTTGTCTTCAGTCGCTTTTTCGATTTCAGGAAACACCAAAGTGTACAACTGGCTGATTCCGCTCTTGATGTAAGTATTCCAGCTATCCCCATAGGCGGCATAAGCCGTTCCGCCGAACGCACCGATAGCCACCGCCCCGGCCATAACAACTACAACAACCTTTTTCTTGCTCTGATCCATCCATTTTTTAAACATAAAAAATACCCCTTCCTAAGAATTGAAAATTAGAAAGCGGTCGGTTGCACTACTAGCTCCTTCGCATCAAAGTGCCCAAATAAAGATACGAATTCACAGCCCCCTCTATATTCCCTTTGTATTATAACCTTCCAACTTAAGGATGTTAATGAACCCAAATACCTATTAAATGCCATCAGATACCAGGAGAAAACTACCATTTTTGCCAGAAATCCACTCACTTACCGCGGTGGCTCAATCAGCTCCTTTAAGGGTCACGAGGCCATAAAAATCATTTCTTATTATTCAACCAATCTTCTTTAGTCAATTTCATATTAATCGAATCTATTAATTCTCCTTCAAATTCCAAATCATCTTTATCGATACTTTCCACTATGAACCCGACTTTTTCATATAACTTTTTTGCTCTTGAATTGAAATCAAATACACTCAAAGTCAACTGGTTTAGAATCGTATTTTCAAAAACATAATCGACCATTAACCGCGTTGCTTCTGTACCTAACCCTCGATTTCTACCCAACGCTCCAATCAGTATTCTGAAATTCATACTTTGGTTTTCCTCATCAAATAAATTGACAACTCCTTCTCCAACCAACGTATTTGAAATCTTATCAATAATAGCAAGATCCAATCGGTCTTTTTGTGCATTCCTCGTATGATACCAGTGATAGACCTTTTCTCTATTGTATTCAGGAGAGCTCCCTGTATATTTAAGAACCACAGGATCATTTAAACATTCTTCTAAACTCGGAAAGTCTTCATCCATTTTAAAAGGTCTAAGAATAGTCTTGTCTCCAGTAATGATCGGTTTATTGCTCAAATCTATCATGGGGTTTCACTCCTTCCCCTATAAAAATCGGCTGATCCAGCTACCATTTTTCACGCTCTGGATTCTGCTGTTCTAAGAGGTCGATGATCTGTTCATTCTGGTCCCTCTGTTCTTCGAGAAGGTCTCTAATATCCTTCATGTACATGATCACATAATAAGCAGCATATACTGCACCTGCCAAAATCAAAACCCAAAAGATATTCAGCATCCTATCCTCTTCCCCCTCCGCTCATTCCTACTTAACTACTTTTACATGAATGAGCAGAATTCCTCCATTCTTCAGCGGATCACTTTGTAATCCATCCATTCCGGGGGAAGGAGCTTTTGATATTTCGGTGTTAGGAAGCGATCGTCAACGAGTACGATCGTACCGTAGTCCTCTTCTGTCCGGATCAATCTTCCTCCAGCTTGAAGGACCTTATTGATTCCGGGAAACACATACGCATAGTCATAGCCAACCTTCTCGTTTTTGTTGAAATACTCCTTGATGATGTTGCGTTCAAAATTCAACTGTGGCAGCCCGACTCCAACAACCACGACGCCGTTCAGGCGATCTCCTTTTAAATCGACACCCTCTGAAAAAATGCCGCCCATCACCGCAAATCCGATCAGTGTCGTGTCCTTTCCTGCTTCAAATTGGGCAAGGAACTCCTCACGCTCCTCTTCAGCCATCCCGCTGTTCTGTACAATCGCATCATAACCCCAGTCCTCTTCCTCGAACTGTTCATAAACCATCTGCATATAGGCATATGACGGGAAAAAGAAGAGATAGTTTCCGGGTCGCGTTTCAACGAGATTTTTCAACATCGTCAATATCGGGGCAACAGAGCGGTCGCGGTCACGGTACCTCGTCGATAACGGCTGGATGAACACGTCGGCATTTTCTTTTGCGAACGGCGACGGAATCGAAATCGAGTAATCTTCCTCCTCTGCCCCAAGCATATCTTTGAAATAAGGAAGCGGAGATAACGTCGCTGAAAAATAAACCTTCGACCGATACCCTTTTCCGAACTGCTGCAGCAAGTGGGATGGATCAAGACAGAGCATCTTGATGTACACTTCACTTTTTCCATATTCGAGGTACGTCACGTAACGTTCGTCGTATAATTCTGATATCCGTACGAAGTTTTTCGCGTTGAAATACGTTTCGAGGAGTTGTTCCTGTGCTTCGCTTTCCTTTTGTTCAAGCAACTCTTTTTCCGCCTCCGTCACGAATGCCTCCAGCAATCCGAGCAAGTCATCCGGAAATTCTTCCAACTCCACCTGCCGTGTGTCTCCGCATTGCTTTTTTAACAGCAACAAGTGATCATTAATCGCTTTCGCCGTCTCGAATACGCCTTTGTTTTCCGTCTTAAATGCACGCTTTAATTGCAAATAAGGTGATTTGAAGAGCTCCGCTGAGAACATTCCCCGAGCCCGATCCACAAGATTGTGCGCTTCATCTACCAGCAGAACCGTCCTTTTTCTCTGCTCATCGACAAAGCGTTTCAGCGAAATCCGCGGGTCGAAAATGTAATTGTAATCTCCGATGATCATATCAGACGTATAAGCAACATCGAGCGAAAACTCGAATGGGCACAGCTTGTGTTTTCTTGCATATTTTTCAATGGTAGTGCGGTCCATCAACGTTTCGTTCGCTAAAATGTCCATGATCCCATCGTTGACCCGATCGTAATACCTGTCGGCAAACTCACAATAATCCTTCTGGCAGATGGTTTTTTCCTTGAAACAAACCTTGTCCTTTGCCGTGATCGTCACAGAGCTCATATGCAGACCCTTGTCCTTCATCAGGGCGAGGGTCTCCTCCGCTGCGGTGCGGGTGATCGTTTTTGCAGTCAAATAGAAGAATCGCTCGAGATGGCCTTCACCGATCGCTTTTACGGTCGGAAAGATCGTCGAGACCGTTTTCCCCGTACCAGTCGGTGCATTGGCAAACAGATCTTTTTTATCTGCGATCGATTTATAGACTGCTCCGGCAAACTTCCGTTGACCAGCTCTGTAATCGTCAAATGGGAAATCCAGCTCTTTTATGCTGTTGTTTCGTTTTTCCTTATTCCCAAGAAGCATCCGTGCAAAGGGCTCGAACTTTTCTACGACACTCATTATGTAGCGTTCAAGTTCGCTGTAGGTATAATCTTCGGTGAACTGTTTCTTTTCCTCCGTCTCGACATGAACATACGTCAGCTGGACCTTCATTTTTTCAAGTTCATGATCACGGGCGTACATATAGGCGTAAAACTTTGCCTGTGCCCAGTGAACGGGATTCGTCTCTTCTGTGATATCAGACAGATCGCCGCGCGTAGACTTGATTTCATCGATTGTGATCTCATCTCCGTTTTTAAGAAGTCCGTCACATCTTCCATCCACGACAAAAGAGAGCCCTTTGAACTCGATCTGCGTTTTCAGATAGACTTCTCTTTGGTCGGACTCTGCATAGGTCTTTTGAATTTTTTGATGTGCAATTGTTCCGTCGGTCATCGAACTCGAAGAGCGGAAACGGTTATCGATACTGCCGCTCCGATACACATATTCAACCAATGGCCTGACGGATAGCCGGACCTCTTTAGACATGTAATCACCTGATCTAACTCTTTTTTCAATATAGCGCTACCCTTAGTTTACTTGAAAACACACGTTCGTAAAAGGGGGAAATGAATTAACGGACACCACAGCCGTTATTTGTGAAAAATACAGTTGTTTTTCTATGATTTCAGGTAAATAAGGTCTCTCGTGTACGTTAAAGTCAGCAGGATGTCTCGGGCGATCTGCGGATTCCTCGCTTGGTCCGCCAGGATTCCACAGAAGCGTCGCTTAAAAACTAAAAAAGACTAAGTGTATAACCCCTATATACACCTAGACTTTCATCCGCCCTATGGTTGCTATATGAACGTCGGCCCGTCATAACAATGCGGACAATGTTTATATCCTTTGCCTTTCAACAGTTCAACCTTTTCAGCCTTCTTTTCACCCGATCTTTCTTTCAGTGGGATCTGAGGGAGGTCGCATTTATCGCCAACGTATGCACTGCGATGAATTTTTTTATGTTTGTGATCGATTAAGAATTTAGCCATTATATCCCCCTTCCGGATAGTGAAAAATCTACCCTGTTGAATTCTTCTCATGAAGTTTATTCATTGTGCTCAAACCCAATCACTCCCTTCCAAAAGAATTTTTTAGACGCAAAAAAGCCGAAAAGGAACATCTCCTCTTCGGCTTATGTCTAGCTCTAATGTCTAGCTCATTTCCACCTACTCTATGAATTTGGGTTGACGATCATCACAAGAAAACTGCGATCGATATCAAAATCCCAATCTATGAATACTTCAGCTATTTCGCCTTCTATGTGCGAATTGATTTGATCCAAATTCAGCATGCTCTTTTCAAGTTTCCCTTTTGCGTTCCGAAGGGCTTCTTCATTCCCATCGCGGATCAACTGTTTCTCGATTTCAACTAGAATTCCGTCACGTACGACGATGAGCGTCCGCGAATTGATACGGGTCGATCTGATGGCTGCTGGTTCTTTTTCGACCTTTTCGCTCATCCGAATGACTGCATCATGCACTTCATTTTTTCCGAAATAAGCAGCATCTACATCGATCGGACCTGACCCTACACCCAAGAAGACGCCTGATTGGTTTTCAAGCGACCAATCATAATACAAATTCTCGATTTCAAGCTTCGTAATCAGTTTGATGTAGGCTCTGATCTCCGCACTAATCGTATCCATCAAGAAACTACGCGTCTTTTCGACTGTCTTCTGCTGATTCCCGCTGTATAGGACACGTTCCATCGGAGACAAAAAGTCCTTTACATAAATCACGACAAATGAATCTGAAATCGAGACGTAAACAGATCCTGGTCCCTTACCAAAATTATCACGAAGCACTTTTCCAACGTAACTGGAAATCTCACTTTGTTTTTCATTGATATCCAATGTATGTGTTTGTTCATCTGAAGACGGAAGCTTCATATCCTCCATCCTTTCTATAGTGTAATGGCTAAGTGCAGATTTGAAAAGCGTTGAGGACAAATTTATGAAAAGTCCGTACATAGTACTCTCAATTCTCGCTTTTTCACCAAATCATGCAGCTGATAACCGGGACTTTCTACATACATTAGTTACCCTGTTTTTTACAATCAGAAACCATCTTTATTGGACATTCAGTTTCGGACTCTCGATTGGAAGACAGACCGTCACTTCAGTACCGACATCCAGTTCGCTTTTGTAGCTCACTTTTCCGTCCATCGATTGGATGATTCTAAGTGAAACAGTCGTTCCGAGACCTGTTCCTTTATCTTTAGTCGTATAAAATAAGGTTCCAATCCGATCCAGCTGATCCTTATCCATGCCTCTCCCCGTATCGGTCACTTTTACAATCGCAAAGTTTCCAGAGGGCTTCACCCCAATTGTCACTGTATCCCCTTCACCTGTCGCTTCGATCGCATTTTTGACAAAGTTCACCAGGGCTTGCTTCAGCTGGTTACGATCGGTTTTTATAAGGCAATTGGAGTCGAATTCATTTACGAGCTCGACACCATGCTTGACTGCAAGACCTTCCATCAAAAACATCACTTCATAAATGACATCAGATAAGCGGAACGTTTCGATTTTCTTGAATTCAGGTTTTGCAAAATTCAAGTAATCATTGATGATCGCCTCGGCTCGTCCCAGCTCACTCAGGACAAGTGGTATGTACTCATAGCCGTCGCCTTTCTTTTCGGATTTCATCATTTGAAGAAATCCTTTGACCACTGTGAGCGGATTGCGGACCTCGTGAGCGATCGAGGCTGCTAGTTCACCGAGCGTATTCAATTTTTCAGAACGTTGGATTTCTTGTTTCATGATATGGCGCTCGATGACCATTTCGTTCATCATAGCAGCAAAACCGATTCCAATGATCTGGATGGCGCCGAACAGGAAAATGTTTATAAGAATCTCCTGATTGCTAGAAAACCCTTGGACACTCATGAATGTCAATAGGATGCCAAGCATCACGAAAGCAGGCCAAGTACCGATGAGAATCGCCATCCTGACCCGTTTCTTAGGTTTATAATTCATGAATTTTTTTGTAAAAAGGAATGGAAGGAGCGCTGCAGTTAGTACGCTTATGTAACCGAACAACAATGCATCTCCACCGAGGAATGTCCTTGTAAGTAAGATAAAACCCAAAACGATTCCACCAGAAATCGGCCCGCCATATAAGCATGCCAAGACGAGCGGAACATAACGAAAATCCCAATAAAGCCCATAGTCGTAATGTGCGAAAACCAAACAAAGAAGCGCCGCAACACCATGTAATAGTCCATAACAGTATGGAGATTGATCAATGCGACGTTTTTGGAACAGAACACCATATATAAGAACAGGAGCAAGGAAAATTAAAACATGCAGCAATAGCTTTTCAGCAAGCATTTATACCTCCAAAGATAATCAGGACATCCATACTAATAATACGACACACAAAATAGTTTTCCTCTACAATCCAAAAAACATTTACATTATTTTGAAAGAAAACCACGAAAAACGACCCAAATAACCCGCTGCGGGTGCCTGGAACCGTCGCGAACTCCTTCTCCCCCAACGCTTCTGGAATGGTGCCTGTCACCGTCGCGAACTCCCTCTCCCCCAACGCTTTTGGAATGGTGCCTGGCACCGATGTTCTTCTATATACAAATAAAAAGTACCAGCAGGGTGAGTGCTGGTACTCTTATTTAGTGCTATGATTAGCAATTTCCATTGCCATTGCCGTCATCTTCTGCGCCACCGATCGCATCAAGCAGACGCTCAATATCGACACCAGTTGCTGCAAAAGCAATCGCTTTATCACGCTTAGCTTTAGCAAATGCTACTGAACGCTTTTGTTCTTCATTATTGTTACCATTTTGTGCACCCATGACAGCATTGTTATTGCCATTGTTATTATTAAAGAATCCCATATTTTCACCTCCTTAAAAATAGAAAGTGTTAGAGTGTACAAGGTGAAGTCCGCGTATTCATCCACCCTGTACACCTGTTTACGACAGCATTGCAGCCGCAAATTTTCATACATCGATTACTTCCTTGACCGAAACCAGGATCACTGTCTTCAATAGGAAAAACAGCGCTTGTCCGACTCTAGTAAAAAAATTCTATTGATTCAATTACATAACGGATGAGGTGCAAAACCAGCCTTTCTTTTCATGAATATAGAACTCGATTACTAGAGAAAACGAAACGCAGATTCAACGAAAACTTTCACGAGGTCAATCTCAGGCTATGGAAATACAATAGGGGGAGGTGGTGTAAGTGTTCGGATCGGTAATCGATATTCTTCGAAAACGTTGTTGATGGCAGTCGCTATCGCTGTTGCCGTTGGGTCATCTCCAATTGCAACAGATAAGGCAGCTGCTAAGTCTTTTTCTCGAATCGCGACTGCTGCAGCAGGTGACCCACCTTCTTTCAAAGCTGCCATTGCTGCGTCAACAGCAGCATCGATTGCTGCTCTTATTTCTTTTTCACGATTTTCAAGACTCATTTTTATTTAGCCTCCTTTTTACTAGGAGTAATACTAGTATATTGAGATTAGAAGATTCCGTAACGGTCAATTGACTAGATTCATAGAAAATTTTCATAGACATAAATGGATTTTTCACTTTATTAGAAAGTCCTAAAAGGAATTTCACGAGATTCATGCAGGAAAACGATCCAGGCAAGACCTTGAATCGAGCAACAAGTAACGAGCCTTGCGAATCGCCCGAGGAAAAAAGAGACAAGTAAAAAGCCTTACCCGTAATGGATAAGACCTTTTGAAAAAATAGATCAAGCTTGTATTCTAGTATCTTACAGCATCATAAGAGTTGATTCTTCCATGTGCGAAATAATAACCTGTACCGCTGATGTTGTCAGCTGTATTCTCGATTGCCGCACGGATTTGCGAATTGCTTCGACCTTGTCCTGCCAATAAACCTGCAAGACCCGCAACATGTGGTGATGCCATTGACGTACCAGACATATAAACATAACCGTTGTTCGGATATGTAGACGCAATATCCACACCAGGTGCTGCTACATCTACCCAAGATCCATAATTGGAGAAGGAAGCTAAGTTGTCATAACGGTCAACAGCTGCAACCGCGATGACATTCGCATAAGAAGCCGGCTCAAAAGTCGTGCTCACGCCATCGTTACCTGCCGCAGCAATAATCACAGAGCCTCTGTTCCAAGCATAGTTGACCGCATCTTCAAGCGTTTGCGTATCACAGTTACAACCCAATGATAGATTGATAACCTCAGCACCAGCATCTGCTGCATAACGGATTCCGTCAGCAATGTTTGCTAATGAACCACTTCCATTTGCATCTAAAACTCGTACAGCAAGAATGTCCGTGTTTGGTGCCATACCTGCTACGCCTTGTGCATTGTTCGTTTCAGCCGCAGCAGTTCCTGCAACGTGCGTACCATGACCGTTCAAATCCCTCGGCGTCCAGTCACGATCGACGAAATCGTATCCGCGGATCGTTTTACTATCCAAGTCGGGGTGGTTGTAATCGACACCAGTATCCAGGACAGCGATCTCTTGACTGCTGCTTCCTCTGGCAATATCCCATGCCTGTGGTGTATCTGTATTCTGCGGTCCGTATTGGTAGCCGCTATAATACGTATCGTTTGGCGTCCAATTCACCTTGAACGTGTAGTTCGGCTCAGCATATTCAACATTCGGGTTGTTTTCAAGAGCTTTGACAGCTGCTTCGACGTTTCCAACTTTCAATACTTTAAAATCGGATTTAACAGCATCTTCATCAGCAACTTCTTTAGCTCCGATTTTACTCAATGCACTGCTTTGAGCTGATTTTGCAGCCTTCTCTTTGAACTTGACGAGTACTTCACCTTTTACATACTTTCCTGCTTCATCAGAGACATTGACGACATTCGACTTTTCTGGCGCTTCCAGCTGATCACTGACTGCAGCCTCCCCTACCATTGGAAAGAGTGCCATTGACGCAGCGAGTGACAGTGTAGCTAACTTTTTGAATTTCATCCTATTCCTCCCTAAAAAAGTATTCATAAACAAATTCAGTCAAAATGTGTAAAATCCTGCGAAACCGCTATTGGGAAATACCAAGTAATTTTAGTGGTAAAATCGGGGTCCTTCCGGGTCTTTTTTCCCAATATAAAAAGATTAGTTGCTACTGAAAACCAACTAATGTAAAAAAAGTTTGGAAACTCTCCTTTTGAGCATAATTTGATTTATAATCTAGATAAGGATATTTATGGGAAGACAGGGGGTGTGATATTTGAAGGCATTAAAAAGAGTCGGTCTCATTTCAGGAATCATAATCATTGGTATTCTTTCTTTCGCCCTCTTTTTCAGAGACGGAATCATTCTGGATTCTCTTGGTGTACATTTTGATCATCCTTTTTCTAAAACGCTTGTGGTACCACAAAGTCATTCCGCCGTGGATGCAAATAATAATGGCGTAGAAGACGCGATCGATATCGTGAATGCTGCCCGGAAAGAAGTTGAACAGCGTACAAAATATAAAAGTGCGTATTATGCAGGAGGTTACCCGCCAGAGGATGAAGGTGTGTGTACAGATGTGATTTGGCGTGGGTTAGTCGGGGCGGGTATCCCATTAAAAGAACTGATGGACGAGGATATTGCTGATCATACAGATCTATATCCAAGGGTGAATAACGCCCCAGACCCGAATATTGATTTTCGCAGAGTGCCGAATCAATTCGTCTACTTCGAACGTTTTGCAGAATCGTTGACGACAGAACTGATACCAGGTGATATTGAGAACTTGAAGCAGTGGCAGCCGGGTGATATCGTCTTATTCCTGGATGGATTCCACCATGTCGCCATCATTTCCGACAAACGTGCAAAAGACGGTACACCTTATGTCATCCACAACAACCAACCTTTTGCAGCTGAAGTAAAGCTCTCTTCCTTCAGAACACCGATCGCCGGACACTATAGATGGAAATACTAACGGTGGTGCCAATGGCGGTGCCTGGCACCATTTGAAACCCCTTCTGCCCCAAGGGATTCGTTTCGGTGCCTGGCACCATCTGAAACCCCTTCTGCTCCAAGGGATTGGTTTCGGTGCCTGGCACCATCTGAAACCCCTTCTGCCCCAAGGGATTGGTTTTGGTGCCTGGCACTTGATTTGCGGCACCTGATTTGGCATTTTTCACATTAAACACCATAGATCCTGCATCTTTCTGCGTCAAAGCACAGGATTTGACAAGCCGAACCTGACAAAAGTCGTCTGGAGAACGACTATAGTCCGCTATCTTTTTTCGACACACCTTCTACATTAAAAAGAGGCTGGCCACATGACCATCCTCTCACATTTTACAATCCAGTTATACGCGTTTTGATTTCGCTTATGACATCAGTAGTTGTCGCATTCCCTTTCAAATCCGGGGTTTTGACGCCATCTGCCAGAACGTCTTCCACAGCCTTCAAAAGATAATCCGCCGCTTTTTTCTCACCCAAATGCTCTAGCATCATTTTTCCGGTCCAGATCTGACCGATTGGATTTGCAATTCCTTTCCCGACGATATCCGGAGCCGATCCGTGTACAGGTTCGAACATAGATGGATATTTTCCGTTCAAGTTGATGTTCGCTGCTGGCGCTACACCAATGCTTCCCATGATTGCAGCACCTATATCACTCAGGATATCCCCGAACAGATTGCTTGCCGCCACTACATCAAAAGACGCTGGCTTCGTAACAAAAAAAGCTGATAACGCATCAATATGTGAGGATTCTACCTCAATATCAGGGTAATTCTCTGCTACTTCTTTTACAGTCCTGTCCCAGAATGGCATCGAATGGACGATTCCATTGGACTTCGTCGCACTCGTCAGCTTTCCTCGCCGCTGTTTTGCCAGCTCGAACGCAAACCGCAACACACGCTCCGTCCCTTTTTTCGTAAAAATATTATTCTGGATCGCAATTTCATCTTCACCGCGGTGAATCGTACCGCCTACCTCACTGTACTCCCCTTCACTGTTCTCCCGGACAATAACAAAATCAAAACCATCCGGATTCTGAAGAGGAGACGCAATGCCAGGTAATTGCTTAGCTGGCCTGACATTGATCACTTGTTCGAATTCCCGTCGTATTTTGATCAAAAGTCCCCACAGTGAAATATGATCCGGAACCAGCTTCGGATTCCCGACAGCACCAAGGAAAACTGCGTTATGCTGTGACAACCTCTCCAATCCATCCTCAGGCATCATCTCACCATGTTCGAGATAATACTCACAGCTCCATGGATAGTGGCTGTATTTGAACTTGAAGCCACCGTGCACCTCAGCCAAAGTATCTAATACGTCTAACGTTCCAGGCATGACCTCAGTTCCGACTCCATCACCTGGAACAACGCCGATCTCATACATTTTCATCTCAAGCCCTCCTATGTAAATGAAGAAACCCCCAAAAATAGGGGTCTCAACATAATAAATTACTGACCAAGCTTAAGCTCACCCTTATAGGCTGCTCCATAAACATCTCTTGTTGATTCTAATGTGTATTTTTTCGGACTTCTTACAAGAAGGCGTTTCTGCTCGATTCCATTTTTCGCAAGCGTATCTAAATCACTCTCTTTGATACCGTATTCTTCAAGTGTCGTTGGAAGCCCAACATCTTTTACTAGATCTTGCAACGCTTTTACTACAGAAACCGCCAACTCCCTATCACTCTTTTCTTCCGTCGGTAGACCGAACTCATGAGCTAACACTTTCATTTTCGGTAAGCATGCTGGCCAAATATAATCGAAAACATAAGGTAGTAAAACCGCATTAGATTCACCATGCGGAATTTTGAACAAACCACCGAGCGGGTATGCCAATGCATGAACACCTGCTACTCCAGCATTATAAAAGCTTAACCCTGCGATCATGCTTCCCCAGGCCATTTCCCGCCGGGCTTCTTTATTAGAGCCATGCCATACTGCAGTTCGGAGGTTTTTCGTTATTTTCCGGATCGCTTCAAGTGCGAGCGCATCTGTAAGGTCGGTCGCGTTAACTGAGACATAAGCTTCAATTGCGTGTGTCAATGCATCAACTCCACTTGAAGCAGTCACCCTTGATGGTAACGTATAGGTCAACTCAGGATCGATAACCGCAACATCTGCAAGTAAATACTCATGTGTGATTACATCTTTCGTATCTTTTAATGAGAATACGGCGATATCTGTAATCTCTGCTCCAGTGCCGGCAGTCGTCGGGATCAATACTTTAGGTAAGCCTCTGTCACTTAATGTTTTCGTACCTGATAAATTCAAATACTCCTCAACAGTTCCTTCATTTTTCGCAAGTACTGAAGCCGCTTTTGTGATATCGAGGCAACTTCCGCCACCGATCCCGATGACAAGGTCTGCACCAAATTCACGTACCGCATTTACGGCATTATCGCCCACATTTAAAGGTGGTTCTGGTTGGATCTCAGTATATAAGGAGTACTCTACCCCTTCTCTTTCCAATACTTCTTCAACCCTTTGAGAAAGTCCTACCTCAACAACGACAGGATCTGCAAAGATCATCACTTTTTTGGTTTTAAACTTATGAACGATCTCAGCTACGTTCTTGATAGATCCCTCTCCTGTTATCAATGTTAAGGGTGAAACGAATGAATGCATGGTATCTCCTCCAAATTTATTATCTAAATCTATTTACCCAGTAAGCCTTTCATCACTTTCTTTTGAAACCACAGGTGTTGCTAGTTTCGTATATACAAACATGGTAATCATACCAACAAGAACACCAAGCCCTGCTGCACCGAATGGATTTGTAAAATTAAGTCCGAACGGCAAATAAACGAACCAATAAGTCAACGTACCTGACAGCAAGGAAAAGATTGCCCCTTTCTTCGTAGCACGTTTCCAAAGACCTCCTACAATCAGCGGCCCTGCTGTTGCAGATACAATTCCACCAATTCCAATCCACATGAACACCGATAAGAACTTCGGCGGTGACCAGGCAAACATGATACCCGCGATGATCACTAAGAAGGTTGAGTAACGACTGATCAGCAACTCATTCCGTTCAGCCTTCTCTTTTGAAATTTTTATCCGTGGCACAATCGTTTTACGATACAAGTCATTAGCAAGCAACTGTGTCAACGAAACTATCAAACCATCTGATGTCGACATGACAGCTGATAAAACGGCAACCGCAAAAAATGCAGCTACAAACGGCGGGAAAATTTCACTGAAGAGCACAGGGATAATTTGGTCCGGTGCAATATTTGCCCCTGGATCTACAACAGCGATTCCTAACATTCCACCAAGTCCCATCAACGGCAAGATTGTCGCAAAAATCGTACACCACATAATGAGCTTCTTCATTTCTTTATTCGAACGGACCGCCATGAACTTATTTCCAAGGTGCGGTAAGACGCTGAATGGCAAGTGGGCTACAAAGAGCAACGCTACAAGCCAAAAAGCTCCATACGTTTTATCTCCTGGTAAAAAGAGCTGATCGAATGCTCCAGTCGGATTACGTTCTTTAATAAGCTGGATCATATCGCTGAAGTTACCCTCAACACCGACACTTAATAAGAAACAAACCAATACTACAATCGCTGTAATTACCATCAAAAAGCCTTGGACTGCATCAGTCATGATATCCGAGTGTGAGCCGCCCATGAATACATAAACGGCAAGGACGATACCAGTGATGAAAAGTCCGACTTCATATTTTACACCCATCATTGTTTGGAACATTGTCGCAGCGGCAACGAATTGGGAAACAACATAGAAAATCAATAGAATTGAAATGATGGTCAATACAATTCGTAAAAATTCACTGTTAAAACGATCTCCTAAAAACTCAGGGATTGTCCGTGTTCCGAATTCATCCCCATAACGTTTGATTGCTTTTGCAACAAATAACATCCCGAATACCGTTGCAATCGGGTACAAAAGCGGGTACCACAGACTCGGTGTCCCAAGATCATAAGCAAGCCCCGGCATCCCCATGAAGGTGGAACCACTCGAAACACCCGCAGCAATGACGAGGGCTACCGTCAATGGACCATAACTCGAACGGGCTGTGGCAAAGTCATCCGAGTTCTTCGTTTTCTTCATGCCAAAATATCCGAATAGGACCATGCCGAGCAAAAAGACCGACATTATGATCCAAGAATAAGTTACAATCGCATTTTCCATAGTCTACACCCCTCACTCTTTGTCATCTAATAGGTTTGTTTTGAATAAAATGAAAGCCATGACACCCCAAGTACCTAAAATGAGAGTTGCCATAATATATAGAAACGTCATGAACATACACCCCTTGTTTTTAAGAAATTTTTGATTTCAGGATAGCGATCAACCACGTCAATTTGTTCCGAGATAGATTCATAGAGTACAAGTTGAGGTTTTTTCTTCACCTCCTCTCGATAGATCTCGTAAGGCAAGTAGATCAGAAAAGAGTCCACTTGATTGATCTTCGGGACACTCCAAGATCGGACTTTGTGAATGTAATGCCTTCTTAGAAATTCATGCCCTTCTTCTAATGCATGATTCTCTGTCCATTTGGGAGAAAGAATGATTTCAGGATCAATCTCGGTTTCTTCAGTCTCAAGGCGCTGATCCAACATTGATGTTTCTCCTTTTACAAGATTGGTCATCAGGAAACGAAGATCGTTTTTTTTACGCCCGATGAATGGCTTGTACTCCACATTCCACTTTGAGAAAAGGTACGGATAGTAGAGTAACAGTTCTCTAGGCTGATTGACTCGCCTGTCTCGAATTGGCATCGCTTTCATTTTTATCACCTCGTTTTAAAAGCGGTAGTTTAAGCTGATCATCTTAAGTCTTGTCATTTCTTTTATGGCGTATTTGATCCCTTCATGACCATAACCGGAATCCTTTACACCACCGTATGGCATATGATCGAATCGCGTCGTAGGAATATCATTGACAAGCACTTGCCCGACATCAAGCCCATGAGCCATCTTGAGTGCCTGTTGTAAGTTGTTTGTGAAAACCCCCGCATTGAGACCGAAATCACTCTGATTCATCGAGCGAAGTGCTTCCTCCTCGTTTTGCACAGGCTGCAAAATCACTACAGGCCCGAAGATTTCCTGGCAGGACACTTTGTCAGATGATTGGATACCTGTTAAAACTGTCGGGAGAATACCGTTTGCTTTTCTTTCCCCTCCCGTTAGAAGAGTCGCTCCATTTTCCACCGCTTCATCAATCCAGTTAAGGATGCGTTCTTGTGACTTTTTGTTGATCAAGCTTGTCACTATCGTTTCATCATCAAGCGGATCGCCAAAGGTCACCTCATTCGTTTTCTTAACAAAAGCTTGTTTGAATGCTTCAAACACTGCCTCATGCACGTAAATTCGTTGCGTACTTATACAAACCTGGCCATTGTAAATGAATGCGCCTGTAACTGCTTTTTCAGCTATTTGTTGAATTGAATCACTTGCCGAAGCATCAACATAAAGCGCTGAATTGCTTCCAAGCTCAAGCGTCACCCGTTTCAAACCAGCCTGGCTCTTGATCAGCTTTCCGACTTGCGGGCTCCCTGTGAAGGAAATTTTTTGTACACGGGAGTCATCCAGCATCACTTTTCCAAGCTTCGGACCTTCACCTGGAACGACATTGAAAGCACCATCTGGCAAACCGGCTTTTGTGAACAGTCCGGCCAGCTTCAGGCTTGAAATCGGTGTTTGCTCTGCAGGTTTTACAATGATTGTGTTCCCGGAAGCAAGCGCCGGTCCGACTTTATGAACGACAAGATTAAGCGGAAAATTGAATGGTGTGATTGCCCCGACAACACCGATTGGTTCGTGAATGGTATAGGCATCCCGCCCTTCGCCTCCTATTGCCGCATCTAACGGAATGTATTCTCCAGCAATATGCTTTGCCTCTTCTCCGGAAAAACGCAACGTTTGAACGGACCGATCAATCTCATTTCTCGCTGCTGTAATCGGCTTACATGCTTCAAGCGTAACGATCTTAGCAAACTCTTCTTTTTCTTCCTCAAGTAAATCAGCTGCTTTATATAGGATTTCCGCGCGTTCGTTCGCTGTCAGCGCTTTCATTTTGCTGAAAGCTTCATATGCACGATCAATAGCTTCCTGCATTTCCTCCACTGTTGCATCTGCCACCTGAGCTATTTCATCTTCTGTATGCGGCTGAATGACTGCATACGTATTCGTAGGTTCAACTTCCTTACCCCCAATAAACAATCCTTTCCACATATGTTTCTCCTCCATTCTCTATGAATACGTATTCAAATAGTCTGAAAAAAGAGAGAACTAATCAAGTTCCTTTGTTGTCTCTCTGATATACAATTCTGGTTGGATCGTGATATTGATTTCTTTTTTTATTTCTTCTGCTTCCATTAAATATAACAGGTTCTCAATAGCCAACTGACCAAGGTTTTCAGAACTTTCAGGTCCTATGGTTGTCAATTTGAAGCTTTTATGTGAACTCCATTCAATATTGTCCATTCCAATCAAGCTTATATCATCTGGTATAGAGTATCCTTTTTCAAGCAGATAATCGAGAATGAAAATGGCGATCGAATCCGTTGCTGCAAATATCGCAGTTGGTCGGCGTTTTCTAGCAAGCATCGATTCTAATGCACGCTGAATCTCTTCACCTGTAGTATCCGTCACTTGGATAAAGTACTCAGGAACCTCAATTTCTCGTTCAGTAAGGGCATCATGATAGCCTTTGTGTCTACCGTGAAAAGTAGACATTTTCATATCTCCGCCAATCCAAGCGATTTCTCTGTGCCCAAGTTCTAATAGATGTTCAGTCGCCATCTTGCCGGCAGCGATGTTATCAATCTCAACATAATGACCACCTTTACGATGTTTACGGTTGAACATCATGGACGGGATATCAAGCTTTTGAAGTTCCTCGAAAATCGGATCGTCATAAAAAATGGAAGAAAGAATGATCCCATCGACCTGGTGACTCAACACATCTTTATAGACAGACATGTTATCACCATAATTCTCGAAGTGTACATTCGTATGATACCCATGCTCTTTAGCATCGTTGACAATTGAAGTGGTCGTCTCCACGAAAAATGGGTTGTGTAAAGGACCAGAAATTAATGCAATAGACTTCGTCTTCTTATTAACGAGGGATCGAGCAATGGAATTCGGTCGATAGTTCAACTCCTCCATCGCTTTTATGACGCTTTCACGCGCCACCTTACTTACTTTTGATGGATCATTCAATACTCTGGATACTGTAGACTGGGATACCCCAGCGTGTTTTGCAACATCTTTTGATGAGACCATGGCTTTTTCTCCTATGAATACGTATTCACAACTTCTTGTCTAACACCTTAATAAAAAAAGAATCTTATGTCAACAATTTTCTGAAAACTAATTGTGGTGGTACATATTAACAAAAACCACACCGGTCATACCGACCGATGTGGTTCCTGCTTCTAACAAACTCAGCTTGCTTGTTCTGCTGCTTCTTCCTCTTTCTTCTGTTTCTTTTTCCTTCTGAAGATTCGTCTGAATCCTCTGCCGATGTCGCTGTACAACATATAAACAGCTGGAATCAAGACGAGCGTAATCATCGTTGCAAACAACAATCCAGAAATGACGACGATAGCAAGCGGCGCTTGATACCCGCCAGAAGCCCCTGTCGCAAACGCTAACGGCATCATTGCCCCAGCTGTCGTCAAGGTCGTCATGAAGATTGGACGCATACGATTTTTACCAGCCTCAACAAGGGCTTCAGCCGCATTATACCCTGCATTCCGCAACTGTTTCGTACGATCGATCAGCAAAATTGCATTGTTCAACACAATTCCTATAAGCATGATGACTCCCATGCCCGACATCGTACTCAGCTCGCTCTGTGTAATGAACAAGCCGAGGATGACACCTACAACCGTCATTGGAATCACTGACATGACAACAAGCGGGTGTGCAAGATTGTTGAACTGGATCGCCATGACCACATACACTAAGAAAATCGCAATAGCCAGGATCATAACCATCTCTTGAATCAATTCCTGCTGTTGTTCTAAATCTCCAGCAGCGGCTACGGTATAGCCAGAAGACGAATCATAAGACTCGATCACTTTTTGCACGTCACGATTGATGGATCCTAGATCGCGCCCTTCAATATCCGCTTGGATCGTGACGAAACGTTCTCCATCCACATGCGAAATCTGATTCGGCACTCCAACCGTCTCAAACTCTACATATTTTGAAAGTTTCTCCATCCCGACAGGTGTCGGAATCTCCAAGTCAAGCAGATCGGCTTCAGTCGTTAGCTTTTCATTGATCGCCAATTTGATCGGGATCATTTCGCCACCACTATCCATCTCACCGACCGGCATTTCCATCGATAATTGCTGGATCGATTGTTTGATCTGCTGAGACGTCAATCCATCTTCTTCTATCGCCTCTTCCTTCAACAGAATTTGTTGCTCTTGAGATTGTCGTTCATTCGTACTTGTAACAGCGACAATCCCTTCAATTTTGCTCAATTCCTTTTTCAAATCCTCTGAAATCAACGCAAGCTCTTCAAAATTTTCCCCTTTTACATTGATCTGTACTGGAGATCCTCCACCGGCCGTCATCGCATTATCGACACTTTTAATCGGAAAATCTTCAGTCATTTCGCGAAGGGTTTTCAAAATATCCTCATTAACTTCCTTCTGCTCTCGAGTTATTTCGTCACCTTTGGTCATGTTGATCGGGGCAAAGAACATATTCCCATTATCAATCACGTAATGGCTCTCCACATCCCGTACAGCAGACAACCGGTCATTCATCTCTTCCACGATTGCCCTGCGATCATCTAGATCAACACCTGGTTCAAGATTGATCGCCAATTCAGCATAACGGTTGAGGACATCCGGCATGATTGTCATAGGGATCTTTGTCACCAAAAGCAATGATCCAATAAGCACGACGAAAAACAAACCGATCATCCCAAAGCGGTTGCGTTTTTTCTTCGCCATCCAGCCCACTGTCTTACCGTATCTTTTGATTAAAAAGCCCTCTTTACGATGCGTGCGATTCTTTTTCAAACGTAAAAAGTTCTCCGAAAGTGCAGGGATCAATGTGAAAGCGATAAGCACCGAGCTGATCAGTGTGGCTGCCACCACAACAGAAAGGATGATCATGAACTTACCTACTTCGCCACCCATCAGACCGACTGGCAGGAACACCACAATCGTCGTAAGCATTGAGGCGAATACTGCTGTCGCAACCTCTCTGGTCCCTTGCAATACGGCTTGCACATTCTCTAGTCCCTGCTCTTTCTTGCTGTAGATCGATTCTAGTATGACGATTGAGGAGTCGACCATCATTCCGATTCCTAAACCGAGTGCAATCAGGCTTAGCATGTTGAAGCTGTAATCCAACAGCCACATTGATAAAAATGTCAGTAGGATCGACGTCGGTATGGACAGGCCGATGATGACCGTCGCTCTGATGTTACGCAGGAACAACAATAGGATTGCAAGTGCGACAATTGCTCCGATGATAATATTGTCCGTGACCCCACTGATGGAATCCTCCACATAGTCTGATAAAGCGATGACTTCATTCATTTCAAAGCCTTGCACCAGACCCTCATCTCGGATATCAGCAACCTCTGCACGGATCGCTTCCGTCATTTCAATTTGAGTGACATCAGAGACGCGCCCTACCTGTATAAAAACAAATTCATTCGATCCTTCTTTCCAAACGGAAGAAGTATTCTCGATTGGTTGAACCTTGATATCTGCAAACGTATCCAACGTTTCAACACCGTTAGCCGTTGGAATACGCAGTTTCTGCATATCCTCCACATTCGTGAAAGTAGTGTCCCAGCGGAGTGTCGGCTGACTCTCTTCCTCAGAAAAAGCACCGAGGGAAGCCTCGGAATTTTCATTTTGGATGATTCCTAGAATCTGTGACGGATCCAGCTGGTATTCTAGTAATTTATCACGATCCAGCTCAATCAATACTTCGTTCTCTTCAAGACCCATGAAAGCCACTTCACGGACTTCCGGCAACGCCTCAAGACGCGGCTTAAGGGTTTCCTTTGCAAACATCGTCATTTCTTCCATCGGACCATCAGAAAGATCCATGTAATATTCAAATGGTTGATTTGTAGACATCTTATAGGTAAGGATTTCTTCAGCACCAGTCAGTTCTGGTTTCATAGAGTTGACCGCTGATTCGACTTCGCGATACACTTCATCCCCACGGCCGCTTTCAAATGTCATCTGGAGACTCGCTCTTCCGATATTGGTCGTAGAATTGACTTCCTCTACTCCCTCGATTCCCGAAAGCCTTTGTTCAACCGGATTCGTAATCATCCGCTCCACTTCAGAAGCATTCATCTCTCCAGCCATGACATCAATGAACGCTCCATCGAAGTCAACCGGAGGCATCAGCTCTTTATCTAGCTTGATCGTTGCGAAACTTCCAGTAATAAGTACGAAAATGAATAACAATGCAACGATGATCTTACGTTTCAATAATAACTGCAGCAACCTCATATGTTCTCCCCCAAACCCATACATTTTTCATATTTTTCCATTAATAAGGTCTATTGTAATACTTTTGTATTATACAAACAACAATAAGTAGTATATTTAAGGAAAAATTAAGATATACTTCAAAAAAGAGCTTGCTAGAAAAATAGCAAGCTCTCTGATAACATTTTCATTTATTTTGTTACCTTTTACCTGATCATTCGGATAGCCACTCACTTCAAACGTTTCATCCTTAGTATGAGAGAATGCACCTGCAGAAGCCTTTCTCCACAACAACTGCTTTCACACAAAATTTAATAATTCATTGATTATCCCTGCCGCATCCCTGTCCGGAAATAAATCATGAATTCCTCATTCTCAGATAAGGGTCGACAGTAAGCCGAACCTTCAAATCATATGGTTATCGTTTGATGAATACTGTTTTGGTGGATGTAAAGAACTCTTTTGCTGCTTGTCCTTGTTCACGTGAATGGGAGCTCGACTCCTTCATCCCGCCGAATGGCGCTTGTAGTTCGACCCCGGCTGTTTCCGCATTGACACGGACCAGTCCCGCCTCGATTTCATCTACAAAGTCAAGTATATTACTGATATTCTCTGTATAGATCGAAGCACTCAAGCCAAACTTGACATCATTCGCCAGTTTAAACGCCTCTTCTAAGGAATCAGCCTTGATCAAAGCAAGGACTGGACCAAAGATTTCTTCCTGTCCGATGATCATTCTGGAATCCACATCCTCAAATACGGTCGGTTCTACAAAATAACCATTTTCCAATCCGTCTGGCCGCTTTCCGCCGAATAGCAGTTTTGCGCCTTCTTCTTTCCCTTTTTGAATGTATGAGAGGACGTTGTACAGTTGAGACTCGCTTACACTGGGTCCCATCCAAGTTCCTTCTTTACTTCCATCCCCGACTTTCAATTTTTCCACTTCTTCCAGCAATTTTTCTTTGAATTCATCGTACACTTCGGATTGGACGATTACTCTGCTCGTCGCTGTGCATTTCTGCCCTGTAGAACGTAATCCACCACTGATCGTCCCTTCCACAGCAAGGTCCAGATTGGCGTCATTCGCGATTATGACAGGATTCTTCCCGCCCATTTCCAGCTGGAATTTCGCTCCTCTTGCCACAGCGCCTTCCGCGACCAGTTTCCCAGTCTCATTTGATCCTGTGAACGTCAGCCCTTTCACATCCGGGTGATTGATGATCCGATGTCCTACGACCGATCCTCTTCCGTTTACCACATTGAGGACTCCTTTAGGAAAACCGGCTTCATGGAAGCATTCCATCACTTTTGTCGTCGTGACAGCCGTCTCCTGTGCTGGTTTGAGGACCACCGTATTCCCATAGATCAACGCAGGTGCTGTTTTCCACATCGGAATCGCTGCGGGGAAGTTCCAAGGAGTAATGATCCCGACAACTCCAAGTGGAACCCGCGTGGTGTACATCAGAGCATCGGGATCGGTAGAGGGAATGACATCCCCGACGCTTCTCAATCCCTCCCCTGCATAATAACGGAGGATTGCCACTCCTCTAGCAGTCTCCCCTTTGGCTTCAGGGAAGGTCTTCCCCATTTCTTTCGTCATCGTTTCAGCGATTTCATCGATCCTGCTTTCAAGGATGTTCGCTGCTTGATACAAGTACTCTCCTCGTTTGGCGCCCGTCAGCTTTTTCCATCCCTTGCCGGCCCGTTTGGCAGCGTAGACAGCCTTATCGACATCCTCCTCAGAAGAAAGCTGGTACGTCCCGACAATCTCTGACGTGTTTGCAGGGTTATAGCTTTTTTCCGCTTTGTTCGTTTCCGTGCTGACCCATTCACCATCCACATAGTTCAAATAATCCTTTACAATTGTTTCTGTCGCCATTCTCACTACCATCCTTTCTTTTCATTGATTTAACTGACTCTGCTCAAAATTCACTTAAGAACTCATTATCATCTTTTGACAAAGCCAATCATCAAAAGGTAGGTCCGATTCTCCAGATACCGAAATCATGCTGCTTCAAGATTTCCGATTTAGTCTTCTTTCCAGCACATGTCTGTGTGATTTCCTCCATGATTCGCTGTCCGACTTCATCGACTGTTTCTTTTCCCTCTATGATAGTACCGGCATTCAAATCGACATTTTCAGCCATACTTTCGTACATCGTAGTATTTGTCGATATCTTGATGACTGGTGCAATCGGAGAGCCGGTAGGTGTCCCACGTCCACTTGTAAACAGGATGATCTGGGCTCCGCCTGCCACCATCCCTGTCAACTGTTCGATATCATGACCTGGAGTATCCATCCAGACGAGGCCTTTTTTCGTTGGCTGTTCTGCATAATTGACCAGTTCTTGCAAAGCGCGGCTTCCTGCTTTGGTCGCGGCACCAAGCGATTTTTCCTCCAGAGTCGATAAACCGCCTTTGACATTTCCAGGACTCGGGTTTCCTGTCCGGATATCTACACCCATACGGATTGCCCTGTTTTCCATCGCCTCGATGACTTCATAGACACGTTTTGAGACATGATCATCCACCGCCCTCTCTGCTAGCAGGTGTTCCGCTCCGATCAATTCTGTCGTTTCTGCAAGAATCGCCGTACCCCCGCGATCCACAATCATATCACTTACGGTGCCGACCGCCGGATTCGCTGATAACCCTGAACATGCATCTGATCCCCCACATTCAGTTCCTATGATCAATTCACTGAAATCAAACGGGACTAACTGTTCCATAGATGCTTCCTGTACCATTTTTACTGCGGCCTTTGCTCCCTCGGCTATCGCAGTAAGTGTCCCACCATGATCCTGGATCGAGACGACTTCGACCGGTTTACCGCTTTCCCTGATATCATCCGCCACGCTTCTTGCTTGATGTGTTTCACATCCCAATCCCAGAACGACAACACCATACACATTTGGATTTTTCCCCATCCCAGCATAAGTACGGAATGTTTGTTCATAATCCACCCCGACCTGGGCACAGCCATGTTGATGGATGAATGTGACGGTCCCATCCACCAATTCGGTAATCCGTTGGGCAGCCTGTGTCGCACAAGTGATCGTGGGTAAAATAAGGACGTGATTGCGTATTCCGATATGGCCATCGGGGCGCCTATAGCCCATGAGTTGCATGTTTTCGGCCAATCTTATCACCTCTTCCTCTCTTTCCTTCTAAATTATGGATATGGACATGTTCTCCGATCTGGATGTCACTGGAGGCAACACCGATCACTTCACCATATTTCTTGACGTCTTCACCTTGTTGAATCGTTTTGACAGCGAATTTATGACCGAACTCTATGTCTTCATGCAATTCGATCGACACAGTCCCTCCATTGATCCGCAGAACAACAGTCGCTCCTTTCTCCAAAGGCTCTAACGCCACTGCTACGGTATCAATCGGTTTCATCATTAATGCTTGCCCGTTCATCTGTGCATTCCTCCCTGAACAAGTTAAGACACGATGGATTGATGTCCGACCTGACTTTTGACTGGATTTTTCAACAACCCGATTCCGGGAATCTCAATTTCTACCTGATCCCCATCATTCAATGTGAATTCATTTGGGGGGACGATACATGTACCGGTCAACAGTACTGTTCCAGGGAACACGACATTGTCTTTCACAAGATAATCGGTCAATTCATTCAATTTACGTTTCAATTGACTGACCTTTGCTGAATCTTCAAAAACCAGGTTTTCATTCCGGTAGATACGGCAGATGATCTTGAATTCATACGGATTTTTTACGGTCTCTGCCAAACGGATCGAAGGGCCGATCGAGCAGGAATTTTTCCAGATTTTAGCCTGTGGTAAATACAATGGATTTTCCCCTTCAATATCCCTGCAACTCATGTCATTTCCGATGGTATAGGCCAGGATGGAGCCATCAGAATCAAGGACTAAACCCAGCTCTGGTTCTGGGATCTGCCAATCTGAATCGCTGCGCAAATAGATCGGTTCGTCCGTTCCAATCGTCCGATCGACAGTTGATTTGAAGAAAATTTCAGGTCGATCTGCATCATAAACCTTATCGTAAAACGTATCTGCATCCAGCTTCCCACCTGTCGCCTCATAATTTCTCGCTTCCTTTGAACGCATATACGTAACGCCAGACGCCCACACTTCCCTTGCTTCGATTGGAACCAACAGGCTGAGTTCCGTTATATCGCGGATAAGAGGGTCCTCTTTAGATACGACGATATTAACAAGATCAAGAGGCCTTTTTTGTCGTTTCTTCGATTCTTCAAGAAGATCCAGAAAACTATGATATGGTAATCTGTAAACCTTATTTTCATCTGTTACGGCCCCTAATGCCGGTGTATCTTGATCATTTACAAAGCGGATGATTCTCATTATTGACCTCCATTTGTTTTATATTATAAAACCGCATTCTTTTATTATAGGTATGGTGCAGTGCATACTTCCCTTTCACCTAAAATGAATATCTGCTGGTAAGCCCCTTTCGGGGATACTACTTCGCCGCTCTGTTTCAATCGGCTGACCACGTTTTCCAATGTGCCCTTTGTCCGAGCTGCAGGCATTGACAAGAATAGAGGACACCAGAGACGTTATTTGCAGAAATTCTTGATAAACCACTAGCCTCTTACACCAAATAACGGATTGGATGTCCTCTTTTCAAATCAAACCATTTTTTCATAAATAAAGGAATAATGTCTTTATCTTTGATTTAGGTCATTCAGCTATCGTCAATTCGTTTGATAACACTGCATAATCGTCACCAGAAATGAATTTTTCTAGAGAATCGACTGTGAATATTTTCACCTTATATTTTTTGAGATCATCCTTCACTTTGAAATAGGCACTTAATTCCTCAGCATCCTGGATGTCCTTTTTCAAAGCAACGAAATCAGCTTGTTTTTTATTTTTCAACAACTGAAAGATGACGGTTTCTTTACCTTCATGGTCTCTTGTATCCAGTGTACGGCTCACAGATGCATTCACAAGAATCCCGTCTTCCTCCGACAATTCTCCATTACTGATTGTAAAAGGCTTCGTGTTAGGAGGTTCTTTATCATCCGCATAATATACTGCCAATTCCCCTATTGAAGTGAAAGTGACACCACCTCCAGGAACCCCGATGATACGGACCCCATCCCCCCAGGTGTCTTCAAACGCGAATGTGTAAGTCTTATTCGGGCCTGCTGAATTATCATAAGGATACTCCGGTGTTATCGACATATCGGAAACATTAATCCATTCATGATTCTGGCGGACTTGTACTTTCAAGTCTTCTTTGAACCACCCTCCATCCGGGAACATCTTACCAGTCGTATAATCGACTTTGTTCAAGTTGTAGTTCTTTTTCCAAGTGTACCCCCACCAGTCCTCTGTTTTCCTTTCATTGCTCCAACTGTCTTCTGACTCAAGCCTGGTTCCATTATGGAAATAATCGACATTTCCGAAATGGGCGACTTTATTAATCGGTGTAGTGCCGTCACCCGTGATCGCCAAATTCGAGTATGAATCTTTCGGGTTTGAAGGTGTAGATGGGGAAGTTGACTCGACAACAAGCTTTCTCAATGAAAAGTTATAGTTGGTGATACCACCCATGAATGTATTTGACTGGACATACATGGTTTTCCCGTCTGAACTAATGAATTTTGAAGGAATAGTAGTTGCATAACCACCATTTTTCGTATCTGTCCATGGATAACCGCCATAATCTTTTGATAAAAACCGTTTCCATGGACCCCATGGTGTAGGTGATTCGTAAAATTCAAACGTATACTCTGTCCAGGATGTGTATAGATAACGGTCCAAAGGCTCGTTATAGACGATGCTGCCCTGGGACACCACGGTCATATCCTTAGGATCATTTGTAAAGAAGGTATCTTGATAAACACGCCGGTCATCTTGTAATACAGGTTGTCTTTCTTCAATATTCCCGGACCATTGTGGTGTTCCGTTTGAATCCTTACCTGTATAGAATTCCCATTGTGACCGATCCTGGATTTGATCTTTGTGCACTCTTCCCAGGTAAAGTTTGGTAGGATCTTGAACACGGTCATTGAAGGAATCCCTCCAATTGTAATCCAATCCATATGCATAGATATATTCGTCTTTGGCGTTTTCATTATCCTGACCATAGTCAAGAAACATGATCGTGGTGAACGTATAATCATCAAACATCGGTTCAGTTTCATCCCATGTCCAAGTTTTACCTTTATCTGTGGATTTTACAATCGTCGCGGATGGTACATCATTAAAGTCCTTACTCAAATCCTGGACTGCTAAATATAAATCACCGTCTACACACACCATTCCAGTAGGCTTACGATTATAATGCTCCGGATCATTCCAGATCTGTCCTACTTCATCACTGCGGGCGATCGTCGTACCTTCCAGGTTAGGTGGAGTACCGGTTATTTTGTTGACAGCGATATCAGCAAAAGGCCCCTCCAAGCTGAATCCTTTTCCATCACCGTTGGCTGAATAAAGATTGCCATCATCAGCCCAGCAAGAAGCCCATAAATCACCGTCACTGGCAGTATTGTAAGAGTCTGCTTCTTCAACATATGCAGTTGAGAAGAACGTGCTTCTCTCAGGTTCATCCGCGCTTGCTATATTCTTGGAGGAGGTGAGGCTTGCAAACACTGATAAGACCAACAATACGGTAAGACCGACCGGAAGGAATTTCTTGAAACCATTCATTTACACTCAAACCTTTCCTTTGGATATTAAATTTGAATGTTGATTCTGATGGTGTTCTAGATAATAAGAGATTTACTGCGTTCATCTTTGTATAAAAACAAGTGCCAGGTACCTCGACCGACACATCATTCTAGTAAAAGTCAATAATGTGTTTAATACAGAGGCATCCGGACACTCATTTCCGCTACAAATTATTAACTTCCTAGTTTCCTAGTGATTCATTGATCACGTCATGGGCCTTTTTGGCTGCATCTTTGCCGCTGACGTTTCCAAACATCACTTCCTGTAAAGCAGTTCCAATCGTATCTACCGTTTTGGCATTAAAGCTTGGTTCTGGTATAGCAGTCTCATAGATTTCATCGGTGAACATTTTGGGGATGCCGCTGTTATAGGTTTCTTCCCCCTGTTCGATGACAGACTTTCTTGGTGAGTATGCGAATTTGACATCTGTACACCATTCCAAAGCCCGATCTGGATCATCTGCAAACGCCCACATGACAAACTTGGCTGCTTCTTCAACATGCTCACTGTTCGAATTTACTGCGAACTTATAGCCACCTGCAGCAGTCGCATGGGTCCCGCCCTCAGGAATTGGAATCGGGGCTACTTCGATTGGCACATCTGGATATTCCCGTTCTAAAGCAGGGACATCCCAAGTACCCACGATTTGCATGGCTGCCGTCTCGTTACCAACGTGTCCGATCTCCCATGGACCATTCTGAAGCTTTGAGGGTGAATAACTGTTCTGGAAAAAGCTCCCCCAGTAATCTAGTGCTTTTACAACTTCTGGAGAATCGAAGTTAGACGCCTTACCATCATCAGTCAATACACTGCCACCTTGTTGCCATAGGAATGGATACCATACAAAATTCAAATACGTCGCTTTATCAGTAGGCAAAATAAGCCCTGCTACATCCTCAGTCGTCAACTTCTCAGCAGCATCGGAAAGTTCATCCCATGTTTTCGGTACTTCCAAGCCCGCATCTGCAAGCATATCTTTGTTATAGAATAATGCGAGCAACTCCAACTCATATGGAAGCGCTAAAATTTTGTCCTCATATGTTACAGCATCTAGGGATGCTGGTAGGAAGTCTTCTTTCGCTCCCTCAGGAAAATACTCATCAAGATCTGCAAGGATCCCTGCCTCGGCAAATTTCAAAAAGTCCCCGGGATTTACCATGAAGATATCCGGCCCTTCCCCATTTGCAAAAGCGACAGGCAGCTTAGTAGTACCATAATCACTTTGATTGAACGACTTAAATTCGATTTTGACTCGATCCTGGGAGGCATTATAATCCTTTACTAGCTTTTCAAAAAAATCCTTTTGTGAATCGGAATGGAAATCCCAAAAGCTAAGCGTAATGACATCATCTGAACTTGTGGAACTACTGCTACAACCAGCCTGGAAAACCAGGACCAAAGCCAAAAAGCATACACAGAAAGCTTTCACATGTTTCACTGGACCTTCCCCCTACGTTTTTATTTGCAATCCACAGATACACAACCTATACGCTTACATTTTTCAATAATCAAAACACTTTTTCTTATCTTCCTCATTGAATGGCAGCACATCAGGCAATGGCAGCCTTTCCTCAACAGGCTTAATGTCGGACTGCGCTGTATGCGGCTCTGATTGATACCAATAGGCAGTACTTGAGTAATCATCGCTTCTATGATTGTTATGACCATGTTCTATAGTGACTTTAATGGATTTCTCAAATGTAATCGGATCTTGGATGTGGTATCTATATGCTGAAATCTTACCTGCCCAATTCTGATCACCCCCTAGAATTATTCCATGATAAGGTGTTGTGACTTCCTGTTGTGGACACCATGCTGTATTAAAATAATCTTCCATACCAGTACCATGCAATGTCGGAGGCCACTTCTCCCCGTCGATGAAAATCATGTCATCACCTTCACCGTACCAATTCCATTCTTGTGTAAAACGAAGGTTATGGATGTTAAGGTTGCAACCTACATAATGGCCTTTCCCTTCCGTTTCTAAGATGGTGTAATTGCTTTCTCCTGTCGTATTTTTTCCACCAAAACAATAAAGCGTGTTTGACATGGAACCATCGTCGACGCCTTTCGTCAATTCCCTCTTCCAATGCGCATGGAATCGTAATGTGCTGTCAATCGGTTGATCGTAAAGCTCGTAATCGATATAGAAATAGAATTTGATAGGTTCCTCCGCTTCACTCTCAATTTCGATTCTTGCATGATCTGAAAATGGCATTGGAAAATAACAATTTAAAGCTCGTCCATCTTCTGGACTCATCGCTAATGGAGCTGAAGCGTAGTTTTTCGTGATTCCATGCCCCATTCCGAAGAAATCCCCGATCGGAGCTTGCACACTTGGATTATCCTCATTATCCCAATACATCCGGATCACGACTTTCCTATGAAGATAGGCTTCTAAAGAGTCGTTTAAAGGAGCCATCGTCATCCAGATATGCGTAATACATCCAGAACCCGTAATGTCAGAAATCGTTTGTTTTTCACCAGGCTGAAAAACGAAGTAATCTTTATTTCCCCCTGTCCGATCATAGCTTGAATCCCTTTTCCTCTTGTTAGTTCTTTCTCTGTATAAATCTCTTAGTGATGTTCCTAAAAATGTCATGTTAATTCTCCTTTCCATTCATCCTGTATATTCGTTATCTATCGATTTATTTGATCCCAGTCATTTTAATGCCCTCAACCAGGTGCTTTTGCATGAAAAAGAACAGCAAGAACGTCGGGATCGCACCTAGCAAGGCAGAAGCAAGGACGATGCTCCATGAGGTTTCATACCCGCCGCCGACAATGTTCGCCAATGCGACTTGAACAACCATCAGATCTTCATCCTGAGTTATGATCAGTGGCCATAAATAATTATTCCAATTGAAGGTAAAAAAACCAATTGTCAGTGGAACGATGATTGATTTAGATAAAGGAAGCACTAAGCGGAAGAATGCTCCCGCTATCGATAACCCTTCCATATAAGCTGCCTCTTCAAGCTCTTTCGGAAATTCACGGTAAAATTGCCGAAAAAGGAAAATACCATAGGCGTTGAAAATCATCGGAATTATTAAACCAGCATAAGAGTTTCCCATTCCTAACGATTTCGTAACCATATAAAGCGGAATCATTATGATGGTGAAGGGAATCATCAACGTACTGATGATCCATGCAAATATTTGCTTTTTAAAAGGAAACTCTAAGCGAGCCAATGCATAGCCGGCCATAGAATGAAACAACAAAGCAACTATCGTTACAACCGAAGAGACGATAAATGAGTTCCAGATTGCCTTAAGTATGTTCGTCTCAAATACTGCTTTAAAATTATCCAATGTTAGATTCGACAGATTCAAGCTTGTACTGAAAACATCTTGCGGCTGTTTAAATGAACTGATGATGAGAAAATAGATTGGGGCAACCATCAGAATCCCAATGACCAAGATGATTACCAATAACAGATTTGACCTTTTCACGTTCCCCTCACCCCCTTAATCTTGTTTTGAGTATAATTTCAGTTGGAATAGTGACAGCGTGAAAATGATTACGAACAATACGACAGCTAAAGCAGAAGCGTAACCCATATCTAGTAGTTCAAATGCTTGTTTGTAAATGTACAAAACACTGACTTCTGTTGCCCCTGCCGGTCCCCCTTTGGTCATGACCATGATCTGATCAAATACTTGAAAGGAGCCGATCGTGGTTACAATCAATATGAAAATGCTCGTTTCCCTGATCAATGGAAAAGTAATATGTAAAAACGATCTCCATCCTGTCGCTCCATCAATCCGAGCTGCTTCGTAATAATCGTTAGGGATCTCCTTGATCGCAGCAAGAAAAATCATCATGTTATACCCTAAGTTTATCCATAAGATAACTACAATGATTGATATCAGGGCTTGATCAGTAGACCCGAGAAATTCTTGACGAGGTATACCGATCAAGCTGAACAATTGGTTGAGAAATCCATTCCTAGGATCGTATAAAAACATCCAAATGACTGCGGATATGACTGAAGTTATTGCGTAAGGAAGCAAAAACAGCGTCCTAGCAAACCCTTCTATCTTTCCTTTCAGGTAACTGATCAGTACTGCAAAAAATAATGCTAAACAATAAAGGGCTGGTACATAGATGATTGTAAAGATGAACGTCCTGTAAACCGACTTCCACCATGCTTTATCTTCCATAAGCCTTGTATAATTATCAAAGCCTGTATAAACTTTCGGAGATAAAGCATTCCAATCATGAAGGCTTACATAAAAGGCATACACCATGGGTACGAAGATGAAGACGGTCAGGCCTATCAAATTCGGTAGCAGAAAACCATAAGCCGTTAATGATTCCTTTGTGAAACCCTTTTTAATCCCCTTTTTTTCCATATATACTCCTCCTCGCTATTTTCGAGGGATAGACTCAATTCAACCTGTTGCTTGTTTCATACTTTTGTATGAATTTTTCCACTTCATATAAGTAAGGAACTGATGGTATTGCCCCTTCTTTCGTAACGGTCAATGCACCAGCTGCATTAGCGAAATGCACAGCCTCCATCAATGACTTTCCAGATACAAGCGCAACTGCCAATGCCCCATTGAATGCATCTCCTGCTGCTACAGTGTCTTTGATCGCAACAGGGAATCCAGAAACATGCTCGCAACCATTTCGATCTATTATGTAAGCCCCTTTCTCAGCCAATGTTATTACGACATTTTCAACTCCTCGATTGACCAAATGGCGACCTGCGTGTTTCACATCTTCTAAAGTTTTGATTTTTACACCTGTGAGAATCTCAGCCTCTGTTTCATTCGGTGTCAAATAGGTCACTTTCTGGAGCAAATGGTCTTCCAGTGTTCTTGCTGGGGCTGGATTGAAGATCACAGGAATCCCGAATTGTTTTGCGAAAGTGATTGCTTTTTCAGTCACCTTCAGATCCATTTCAAGCTGGACTAAAACGATATCTGCTTCTTTTATGAGATCTTGTACATGGCTGAGATCAGCTGGTTTATACTGCAGGTTGGCACTAGGAACAATGATGATCCGGTTGTTTCCATCCTCCTCTAACGTGACAAACCCAACACCGGTAGAGCTTCCATCATTTCGTAAAATGAATTTGGTATTGATCTGATTGTTTTGCAATTCATCCAAAATATCATCACCAAAACGGTCATTCCCCAACATACCAACCATCGTCACTTCTCCTCCGAGCCTGGCTGCCGATACAGCCTGATTCGCTCCTTTACCGCCAGGAAACCTTGAAAAATCAGTTCCGATAATCGTCTCCCCTTTTTGAGGAGCACGTGGGGTTCTTACGACCAAATCCATCATGAAACTTCCAATCACTAATATTTTCACACGATCTACATCCTTCTTAAGACTTTTTAGGTTTTGATAACTGTTGCCCTAAGCTTCCGCCAGGGTGATACAAATGGAAATCTTCCTTCGTGAAATTCTTCATAGTCGATAACGCAATGGCAAGGGCATCCCCAATAACGAGTGTAATCGTTGAGCTTGTGGTGGGTGCCAATCCAAGAAGGTCGGCTTCCTGTTCATATTGATAGGTAAGAGCCACATCACTCGATTGAGCAAGTGTTGAACTTCGTTTTGATGTAATTGAAATACATTTGGTGCCGATTTTTTTGAGCGAAGGAAGAAGACTCAGTACTTCTTTCGTTTCCCCACTATTGGATATTAGAATGACGACATCTGTTTCGCTTATCATTCCAAGATCACCGTGCACACCTTCTGTACTATGGACAAAAAACGATGGTGTACCTGTACTTGAGAGTGAGGCTGCAATTTTCTTACCGACATGCCCTGATTTCCCTACACCTGTAATGACTACTTTACCCTTGCATTCAGCAATCATTTTGAGGGCATCTTCATAACTGGGATCTATCTGTTCTAATAGTGATTTGATCGCCGAAGCTTCCTCTTCAATCACCCTTCTTAAATGCAGTAGCGAATCCATCGATCATTTCCTCCTCATTCGAGTATTAGATTTTTTCCATTGAGAGTAGGTTCGAATATTTCATGTGCCGGACCCCCAACAGTTTTCATTAAGCGGTTAATCAAAATTTCACCTGTCCGTACGCCCATTTCATAAGGTGTTTGATTCATATAAGTGATTCCAGGTGGCTTTAGTAGTTTCGCAGCCTCCACTTCTCCGTAGGAGGCAACGACAATATCCGAAGGTACTTCATATCCTTTTTCCATCAATTTGAGCAGCACTCCGAATGTCATTGTATTATTGAAAGAAAGGATTGCTGTCGGTTTAGAAGGTTGTTCCATGAAACGGTCGACCGCTTCTTTCCCATCCGATTCTATGAATCCCCCATTGAAAATCAGTTCTGGGTCCTCATCTATTCCCTTTTCTCGCATTGCTTTCTGATAACCCAGATAACGTTCGCTACCTGTACTCACATTTAACGAACCATTCACAACCCCTATACGGGTATGTCCTAAATCCAATAAGTATTTAGTCAGCTCGTATGCTGCCTTAATATTATCTTCAATGACAAAATCGAAATCTTGATCTTTCTTATTGAATTTGCGGTCGATCAATACAATTGAGATGCCGCTATTTTTGATTTTTTGGATGATTTCTTCATTGTCACCTGAGGTCGCCAGTACAATTGCGTCCACTCTCTTTTCAAACAGAACCTGCAACATTTCCCTTTCCTTTGCAGGGTCTTCATCCCCACTACCGAAAATCAAATTGTAGCCGAATTGATGGATGGTATCTTCAATCCCTTTGGATATCTTCATGAAGTACGGATTTGTGATATCCGGGATGACGACTCCGATCGTGTTCGTCTTCTCTTTCTTCAAGCTCCTTGCCACTGCATTAGGCAAGTAATTCATCTTCACTGCTGTCGATAGGATTTTTTCCCTGATCTCCTCACTTGCATACCCGCTATTATTTAAAACCCTCGATACAGTTGCAATTGAAACACCCGTCTCTTTGGCAATATCCTTTATTGTCACATTTGCCATATGTATCCCTCCGTTCATGTGTAAACGTTTACAGTATTTGAGTGAAATTTGTGTAAACGTTTACACACCGATTAAAAAAATAGGTTGCTGGCTGTTGACCTCTGTAAACGTTTACACATTATTTGTTCTTATAATATTACATAATTTTTCAAATTGCAAGATTATTTTAAATTTTATTTAAGGTATTTTACAAATTGCTCCTTTTCCCTTCTAGCCCACGCTTCGAGAAAGGTGCCTTGCATCGATACCAAACTTTTCTCCGGCAAGCTTCTGAAAGAGTGCCTGGTACTTTAAAAAATCTAATTTCTATTCAATTACTTCTACATGCACCTCTTTAGTCCTTATTGACACGTACTAATGCTGCATATAGAATGTGTACTAATTATTTTGAAAACAAAATATTATTAACTGATCCACTCGTATAATGTTGGAGATATGGTCCAAAAGTTTCTACCAAACTACCGTAAATGGTTTGACTACGAGAAAAAATCGGAGTTACTTGTGTACGTATAAACCTCCGACTATCCTTCTCTATGTCAAACCCTAGATTCACCTAGGGTTTTTTATTTTGGGTTCTGTTATTCTTAAATTGATTTCTGCAAAAATCACTCTCTTTCCGCGAGCACGATACGCAGTAGTTTCACCAATATCGCATGATGAGATTATCCATAACAAACTCCATTTTATAGGGAGGGAAAAAATATGAGCCAGACTAAAAAGCAGTTGAAGAAATGGATTGCAATCGCAAATGGAGAGACACCAGCCGATACCGTCATTAAAAACGGTCAGATCATCGATGTGTTCAACCTTGAGATTATCAAGGGGGATCTCGCGATTGTTGACGGGATGTTCGTCGGAATCGGCACGTATAAGGGAGAACAGATCATTGATGCTGAAAACCGTTATATCTGTCCTTCTTTCATCGATGGACACGTCCATATCGAGTCTTCCATGGTGACACCTGCTGAATTCAGTAAAGTCGTCCTTCCCCATGGTGTGACGACTGTCATTACAGACCCTCACGAAATCGCAAATGTATCAGGAACGGATGGAATCAACTTCATGCTGGACAATTCTAAGAACATACCATTGGATGTCTATTTCATGCTCCCTTCCTGTGTTCCGGCAACATCAGTAGAGAACTCAGGGGCAGAGTTGACAGCGTCTGACCTAGAGCCTTTTTATAACCATCCGAAAGTCCTCGGATTAGCAGAAGTAATGGACTATCCCTCATTGCGAACAGCTGCTGACTCGATAATTGATAAAATCACTATGACTTCAAATTACAGCATGCAGATGGATGGCCATCTCGCCGGATTGGATCCTGACGCCATCAATGTCTACAAGGCTGCGGGAATTAGAACAGATCATGAGTGCAATACGGTTGAAGATGCTAAGGAACGTTTAAGACGCGGTATGTATCTATTGATCCGTGAAGGTTCCGTTGCAAAGGATTTGAAGTCGCTCATCCCGGTCGTCAACCATAACAATGCACGGCGCTGCCTATTTTGTACGGATGACAAGCATCTCGATGACCTGATCAAGGAAGGCAGCATCGATCATAATGTACGTTTAGCAATCGAATATGGGTTAGGTCCTCTGACCGCGATCCAGATGGCCTCCCTCAATGCGGCAGAATGCTATGGACTCAAGCAGAAAGGCGCTATCGCTCCAGGTTACGAAGCTGACTTTCTACTCCTGGATGATTTATGTTCAATTAACATCAAAGAAGTCTATAAATCTGGACAGCTTGTAGCCCGAGAAGGCGTGTATGCCAGTACACATTTGAAGGAGAAAGATCCCGGACCGATGCTGCAAAAGACAGTGAGAATCCCGGAACTTAATAAAAAAGACTTACAAATTCCAATCGGCACCGCGAAAACGGCGAATATCATTGAAATCATCCCGAATCAACTGACCACCAATCACATAAAAGAAACCGTCGATGTTGAAAACAGCTTTTTTGTTCCTTCTATTGAAAGAGATCAACAAAAGTTAGTTGTAATTGAAAGACATAAGAAAACCGGAAATGCCGGTTCAGGTATCGTAAAAGGATTCGGGCTGAAGGATGGCGCGATTGCCACGACTATCGCACACGATTCCCATAATATCGTAGCGACAGGAACGAATGATACTGACATCCTGAGGGCAGTCCATGAACTTGAGTTGATGAATGGTGGATTGGTACTCATCAGAAAAGGTGAAGTGATCGCCTCCCTTCCTCTGACAATTGCCGGTTTGATGTCGGATCAAGGCTTCCATACAGTTGAGACTAGTCTTCTCCAAGTAAAACATGCACTCGGAGTTCTCGGGTTCCAGGGGGGATTCAATCCATTTTTGACACTCTCATTCTTGACATTACCCGTCATACCCGCCTTGAAAATGACTGATTCAGGTTTATTTGATGTCATAAGCTTTCAGCACATCGAGGTAAGCCTTTAAAGAAAACTTGGCAATGAAATGGGAAGACTTCAAATAGATGGCTGTCGAAAACTCATCCACCATAATCGAAAACATGCTGAAAAATATGTAAAATAGAAGGGCTAACCTAAGTGTCTGACACTTTTCTTTTGGGTCAGCCCCTTTTCATTTCTAAGACACGATCTTACAACATCCTCGTCAAAAATCTTATCCATCATGGAAAGAGGAAATGTATAGTCATAAAGAATTAGATGGTGGAAAAAGGGAAAGATAATCATTGAATTTAAAAAGTTTACTATCAAGTGTAGTAAGGTATATAGGAAGTGGATTTAAAAAAACCTCTGATAAAGAGGAAGGTTAAACGAACACTTTAAATCTAGTAAAAATCGGGAATCGAGGATTACTTCTGTTTTTTTGATTGTAAGTACCTCCCCGACATTTTATGATAGTGTGTGGTTTTTTAGAAAGGGGAGTCGTTTTGGATTCAATCTGGTTAGAATATGGATGGACATTATTAATTCTGATTGGCCTGGAAGGCTTATTATCGGCTGATAACGCGCTTGTCCTCGCTGTTATTGCCAAGCACTTACCAGAAGAAGAACAGAAAAAAGCAATCAAATACGGAATCTTCATGGCCTTTGCTTTCCGATTTATTGCTCTTTTTGCTATTTCCTTTATTGCGAATGTATGGCAGATCCAGGCTATTGGTGCGGCTTATCTTCTATATTTAGGCTTAAAACATGTTATACAGGCTCGTTTTGGGAAGAAAAACGAAAACATTCACAAGGACACAGAAGAAGAAGCTGCTGGAAAAGGATTTTGGCCAACTGTAGGTAAGATTGCTTTAGCAGATCTTGCTTTTGCGATTGATTCTATTCTCGCTGCTGTTGCCCTTGCCCTTGGTCTTCCGGATTCACCAATCGGAGATTTCGGCGGTATGGATGGCGGACAATTTATCGTCGTTGTGCTCGGAGGGATTGCAGGACTTATTTTAATCAAGTATGCTGCCACCTGGTTTGTGCAACTCCTTGAAAAGCGCCCGGCTTTAGAAACTACAGCTTATGCAATCGTAGCCTGGGTCGGGGTTAAGCTAGCTGTCATTACCCTCGCCCATGAGGATATTGGAGTACTGGACCACCATTTCCCTCACAGTACTGTTTGGACCCTTACATTCTACGGCGTGTTAGTTGCTATCGCATTACTAGGATGGTTCGCACCCGGGAACAAATCATCCCAGGAAAACAATAACTAATTATGTAAAAGCTATTCTAGTTTCCTTGGTTTACGTATGGAGTCGTCTGCTTAAACAAGAGTCTGGGAACGTATGTAATTCCCTAAGAAAACTTGACAAAGCCAAGCCTTGGGCGTGGGCTGAGCCAGTAGTTCGCTTATACTGAAGAAAGTATTCTATACTTTCTTTAAGTGCCCTATAAAAACAGACCCGCTCATCATCTTGATGTGCGGGTCTGCCTTTTAATCAAACTCTATTCAATTACTTCTACACGTACGTCTTTGCGTCCCCATTGGATTGCTTCGTCACGGTCTGCAATGAAAACATCGATTGCATGATCATTCACGCCTCCGCCAACATCTGCTGCAATCGCAACGCCATATCCTTCAACTTTTACCATTGATCCAAGTGGAATGACACTAGGGTCGACCGCGATCACTTTCGCATCCGGGTACTTTTTCAAATCGAGACCCATTTTCGTGACACCTGAACATCCGTCGCAATCCGCAGTATAAGCAGTGCTTTCTACCGTCATTGTTTTACCTGCAGCAGAACCTCGCTTCGCCTTACTATCCAATGCTGATCTTGTATTCGGGCCAGCAATACCATCAACCAATAGACCTTGTTGCTGCTGAAAACTCTTGACTGCACTCACAGTGCCCTTACCATAAATCCCATCAAGGCTTGAACTGTAATGTCCTGTTTGCTTTAGCTGGTATTGAATATGTATAACTTGCTTTCCAATGTTACCATATCGTAAAACCTTCACCGCATGGTTCGTTTGCGGTCCAGCAATACCATCGACTTTCAGATTGCGTTTCCGCTGAAAATCTTTGACTGCCTCTTCTGTTATGTTCCCGTAATATCCTGTCGAAGTGTGGTACGGAAAGACACCTTTCGTCATCAAATAATCTTGCAATTCAGCAACATCAGATCCTGATGAGCCGTTTACTAAGGTACGGTCTCCTAGCGCAGCTTGTGTAAATGAAGGAGCTGCAAGCAACAACGCACCAACAACAAAAACCATGAACATGGCTCTAAGTTTCGTATTCATATTTTCAAAAACCTCCCCAAATTTCTTTGTACACAAAAGAATTCGAGGAGGAATGACATTATCCGTGTATAACAAGCCTGATTCACAACGTTTGACCCTCATAAATCCATTATCTTGAAATAATGTATTCTATATGGTCTATATGAAAAAGGTGGTTATTTTACATAATCTATACCAATTCCATGAAATGTAAAAATACTATGCTGGTGTAGTGGATTTTTAAGCTTAATACCACAGGCAGAAGCTATGAACTCATCATCTCCTTAACCAATTTTCGATTCCGTTTTTTAAAAACATCATTATGAGAAGAAACCATAGCAGTTCCCTCAGCATCTGGCTGGATGTATTGTTTAGCCTTATTCACTGCATTAGCTGCATCTTGAAAGGTACCAGCAATCAAATTCAACTTTCCCTCATGTTTCAAGATGTCCCCTGCTGCATAAAGACCATTGATGGACGATTCACTAACCGCATTCCCATCAATGAAGAAATCATCTGCAAGCTTTATGTCGATGTCACTATTCTTAATCAATGTAGAATCTTGTTCATAACCATGGTTGATGATCACTTCGTCTATTGCAAGATGGGTTGTAGCACCTGTTTCATGATTAATCAGTTCGACGCGATCAATGACAGAAGGATCAGGTCCTGCAAGAAGTTTGGAAATCGATGTATTGAAAAAACATTCGATCGAACTGTTCGTAAGCTGCGTAATTTGCGATTCGTGACCAGTCAAGGCTTCTCTTCTGTACGTTACATATACCTTTTTTGCAACAGGCTCCAGCTCATTCGCCCAGTCGATCGCTGAATTCCCGCCACCGGAAATGATCACCGTTTTATCTTTGAACCGTTTTAATGACTTCACTGTATAATTCAAATTGGATACTTCAAACCGTTCCGCTCCTTGAATCTGAAGTTTCTGAGGATTCAATATGCCGCTTCCGACTGCAACGATCACGGTTTTAGAAAAATGCTTCTTGCCGGACGATGCATGCAAAACGAAAATCCCTTTCTCATCCTGTGTAATCGCCTCTACTTTTTCATCTAAAACAACCGTTGGATTGAAGGTCAAACCCTGTTCAACAAGCTGGTCAATCAGTTTCGCACCCGTTATCGGAGTCAATCCACCAATATCCCATATCATTTTTTCAGGATAAACATGGATCTTCCCACCTAATTTCGGCTGGAATTCAATCAGCTTCGTCTTCATCTCCCTAAGTCCGCTATAAAATGCTGAATAAAGTCCAGCAGGTCCCCCACCGATTATAGTCACATCATATCGTTCTTGCTGATCCATCCCCGAACACCCCTTATAACCAACTCTTCAATTGATTATCATTCTCATTTAAACATACACTAAATATATTGATTGTTCAATATTGTCATGACAAAAAAAGGTTGACATTAGAAATATATAACTTTATAGTTATGTTGTCAGCGATATTGAGAATCATTATCAATGATATTGAATATCAATCATACGGGGGTAGAGTGATGGTCCGCCTACATACAACAGACTTGAATATCGGATATGACGAGCGAGCGATTGTCAAAAATCTCAGTGTCGAGATACCAGATAAGAAGATCACTACGATCATTGGACCGAACGGCTGTGGTAAATCGACTTTATTGAAAGCGATCACACGTATCATTTCACATCAATCCGGAAACGTGGTTTTGGACGGTGAAAATATCACGAAGCAAAACACAAAAGAACTTGCGAAGAAAATGGCGATACTACCACAAACACCTGAAAACGCAAGCGGCCTGACTGTGAGTGAACTTGTCTCTTATGGACGTTTCCCCTATCAAAAAGGGTTCGGACGTCTGACGAAAAGAGATTACGAGATGATTGATTGGGCCCTTGAAGTAACTGGAACGATCGATTTTAAATATCGCCCTGTAGATGCACTTTCTGGCGGACAACGACAGCGTGTCTGGATCGCAATGGCTCTAGCCCAAGAGACAGACATCATCTTTCTAGATGAACCGACCACCTATCTTGATATGGCTCATCAACTGGAGATTCTGGAGTTATTGCAGAACCTCAATATCCAAGAAAAGCGTACGATCATCATGGTCCTTCATGACTTAAACCAGGCAGCCCGGTTTGCGGACTATATCATTGCGATGAAAGATGGTGAAATCGTTAAAGCTGGCGACTACGAAACGGTAATCACGCGTGATGTCCTTAAAAAAGTATTTCAAATAGATGCTGAAATCGGCAGAGACCCCCGGACAAACAAACCGATGTGCATAACATACAATCTACTAAAAGGAGAAAACACAAATGAAAAAAGTATTGATCCCGCTTGCAATCTTGTTGCTTCTCATGGTTAGTGCCTGCAGCAACGCAGCTTCAGAACAAGGTGATAATGATTCAAAAGATAAAGATAATGGGAAATCCGGCACGATAACCTATGAATCTGAAAACGGACCTGTTGAAGTGCCCGCTGATCCACAACGTGTCCTCGTCCTTTCATCCTTCGCTGGAAATGTCATGGCGCTAGACGTCCCTCTTGTCGGTGTCGACGCCTGGTCCAAAATGAATCCACGCTATGAAAAAGATTTGAAGGATGTTGAAGAAGTAACGGATGAAGACTGGGAAAAAATCATTGAGCTAGATCCTGATTTGATCATCGGGTTATCCAACATCAAAAATGTCGATAAGCTGCAAGAAATCGCTCCTACTGTCACTTATACCTATGGAAAAGTAGATTACCTGACGCAACACATCGAGATTGGAAAACTACTAAATAAAGAAGAAGAAGCTAAAGCATGGGTAGAGGACTTTGAAAAGCGTGCAGAAGCAGCTGGCAAAGAAATCAAAGCTGAAATCGGTGAAGACGCTACCGTATCCGTCATCGAGAGCTTCGATAAACAGCTTTACGTATTCGGAAATAACTGGGGGCGCGGAACAGAAATCCTTTATCAAGAAATGGGCTTGAAAATGCCTGAAAAAGTGAAGGAAGAAGCACTTGAACCAGGCTACTATACGCTATCCCCTGAGGTATTACCTGAGTTTGCTGGAGATTATATCGTCTTCAGTAAAAACGCAGAGGCAGACAATTCGTTCCAAGAAACAGAAACGTATAAAAATATCCCTGCCGTCAAGAACGATCGAGTCTTTGAAGTGAATGCCAAGGAATTTTACTTCAACGATCCGATCACCCTTGATTATCAACTCGACTATTTTAAAGAAGCATTTCTTGGTAAGTAATTTTTAAAACAACCAGGGTGACCTATTAGGCTGAAGGCCCATCAGGTCACTCTTTTTCAATCTTATATCCCTAAATAAAAGAAAGATGCGATACATATGAATGAACAGCCAAAAACAATCACTTTCATATCTAAATTCATACTTGTGCTTTTCCTATTCATCGGTGCATTCTTGACCTCCATGGTTTTCGGTGCGGCAGATACGACCATCAAGGATGTCTGGCTGGCGCTGACTTTCCAAAATACAAATGAAGCAGCATTAATGATCAATGAAATACGATTACCGCGTGAAATTGGAGCGATTCTTGTAGGTGCTGCACTTTCTGTATCTGGAGCGATCATGCAAGGATTGACACGGAACCCGCTTGCAGACCCCGGCTTGC
Organism: Pseudalkalibacillus sp. R45; assembly: GCF_052246725.1. Taxonomy (NCBI): domain Bacteria; kingdom Bacillati; phylum Bacillota; class Bacilli; order Caryophanales; family Fictibacillaceae; genus Pseudalkalibacillus; species Pseudalkalibacillus sp. R45. The sequence goes on from NZ_JBQQCL010000003.1 coordinate 171,629, forward strand.
TTGGGTTGACTGCTGGCGCGAATGCAGCTCTTGCTGTCACCATGGTGTTCATACCGACAGCTAATTATTTCGGAATTATGATCGCTTGTTTCATCGGTGCAGCGATCGGTGCCATCATGGTCTTCGGTATTGGATCCATGAAGAAAGGCGGCTTTTCCCCATTTCGAATCGTTTTGGCAGGAGCTGCTGTTTCAGCATTCCTTTTTGCTGTGGCTGAGGGTGGAGGGATTTATTTTAAAATTTCTAAAGATGTTTCGATGTGGACCGCCGGTGGATTGGTTGGAACATCCTGGAGCCAGTTACAGGCCATTTTCCCTTTTATTGTATTCGGCATACTCATTTCCCTTACGCTTTCAAGACAATTGACAATCCTCAGTTTGAATGAAGAAGTAGCAGTCGGACTTGGACAGAAAATCACACAAATTAAAGCGATTCTTTTTGTCGTCATTATCTTATTGGCCGGAGCGTCTGTCGCCCTTGTCGGAAACATGGCCTTCATCGGATTGATGATTCCTCATATCGTCCGTGCTATCGTCGGGACGGATTATCGTTCTATCTTGCCAATGTCTGCGGTTCTTGGCGCAGCGTTCATGCTGCTTGCAGATACCCTTGGACGTACGATCAATGCTCCGTTTGAAACACCGGTAGCGGCAATTGTCGCGATCATGGGTCTCCCCTTCTTCCTTATCATAGTTCGAAAAGGAGGGAAAGCATTCTCATGATCCATCCTGCATTGATTCGAAAACAAAGATTAACGATTTTGTCACTGAGTATACTGATTCTGATCACATTCATTATCAGTATTAGTACGGGGTATGCTGCATTGTCCTATGACCGGCTGCTCCCTACTATTCTAGGACAGGGAACGTTTAAAGAAGAATTCATTTTATTTGATATACGCTTGCCCCGAATTTTAATTACGTTACTAGCTGGAATGGCCCTTGCTGTATCTGGATCGATTTTACAAGGAATCACCCGTAATGACCTTGCTGACCCTGGTATCATCGGTATCAATTCAGGGGCAGGTGTAGCGATCGCAATTTTCTTTTTGTTTTTTCCGATTGAAGCTGGTTCGTTTGTGTACATGCTACCACTTGTGGCGTTCATTGGTGCCCTGTTGACAGGTTTCCTGCTCTATCTGTGCTCTTACGATAAAAAGACCGGCCTCCAACCAGTGCGATTAGTATTGATCGGTGTCGGTTTTTCAATGGCGATGTCTGGAATCATGATCGTTCTTATTTCATCTTCTGAACGTCAAAAAGTTGATTTTATCGCAAAGTGGTTAGCAGGAAACATTTGGGGGACGGATTGGCCGTTCATATGGGCAATCCTTCCATGGCTGATAATCCTCATCCCTTTTACACTCTATAAAGCTAACCGATTGAACCTCCTTGGTGTTAGTGAACCAGTAGCAATAGGTGTTGGCGTTTCCATAGAAAAAGAGCGGATCATCCTGCTTTTAACAGCTATCGCCCTTGCCGCAGCAGCCGTTTCCGTAACTGGAGGTATTGCATTTGTCGGATTGATGGCTCCTCATATTGCTAAAGCTTTGGTGGGTCCTCGTCATCAAATGTTTATACCCATTGCTGTTCTGATCGGCGGTTGGCTGCTACTGCTAGCAGATACGATCGGTCGAAACTTAGTCGGATCGAACGGCATTCCCGCAGGAATCATGGTTGCATTGATCGGAGCGCCATATTTCATGTATTTGTTATTGAAAAAATAAGAGAGGCTGTCCTTAGGGGCAGCCTCTTGAAGATTTATTTTAAAAGATCCGTATTGATGAGAAGGACGACAAAACCAACAAGCGCTGCGATCGTATAGCTGATATAACCGACTCTTTTAATCTTCTTGTCTATGTTTGCCCTTCTCTGCAATTCTTTTATGTAGTCCATGACAAAACACAGGCTGAACACGATCCCGACCATCATCAGGTATTTTCCACTAAAAATAAAGTGTGCAATACCTATGAAGCGAGTGTCGCAATGCCGATATTCCCCAGGATAGTATCGTTCATGTAATGATCATTCCTATCCATTCTTAGTTGCGTTATCCGATCTCTTGATTTTTCGCCAACGATTTAATATCTCAATACTGCTAATTCCCACTACCACCCAAAGTGCATAGTTATCAAACGCAATCCCAACTGACGATTCCCCACCCAGTAAGGTTAAAACAGCGATCAAGCCAAGGAGGTAAAACATCATACCGATTTGCCATTTGAGGGTAATTCGATCGTCATGATGTATTGTTACGCCTAAAATCAAACCGATGAGAATGACACCGAGAATGCCGAATATCACCACATATTTAGGGGTGGCGTTCAATAAAGGCAAGTCGGGAAAATAGTCTATGACGAGCAATAAGGTAAAAAGAATCATAATACCAATTTGGATTTTGATTAACTTAATATGTTGTTTCAGCATGGCCTTCCCCCAATCCATTCAAATGCTTTTCAATTTCATTATTATTTTGCAAACTAACCAATTTTTCATCATATGTACTTAATAGCTCAAGGATTTCCTGTCTATTTTGGTTTTGGTAGGCTGCGTTCCAGATGAACATCTTCCGGAAGATTTTAAAAGTCGGTTTATAATTTGCTTTTTCTAGGCCGGTCCTCTGTAAAATGAACCTTTTGATGATTCTGTAGATCCGTTTTGAATAAGGCGTATCCAATAGAATGATGAGATCGGCGTTCTGCAGACTATCCTTGATCCAGGTATGATGGGCACCTTCTATGATCCATCGTTCTGTTCTGATGATTTCGCATAACTGCTGATCCCTTTCCTGATCGGTTCTTCTGACATCACCGGAAGTCGTCCTTCTCCAGACGACATTATCCAGTTCATAGTGCGGGATTTGCAAGCGGTTTGAAAGGTGTTTAGCGAGGGTTGTTTTCCCGCTCCCGACAGAGCCGATGATATGAATTCTTTTCATCATGATCATCCCCGCTTTTAGTTCCAGAACTTTATGAGTGTTAAGATACCTCGTAGCAGCCATTTTATTGGATAAATGATAAGTTCCGGTATCGCGAATAATAAATCTGGTACCCAGCTGTCCTTCTTTTTTTCCTTATAACGCCCCCTCATGTCCCGCTCCCCTTTTTACAGATTCTATCATTTGTTTTTTTACGTTCATGCAGGCTGTTTGGTTTCAAGAGTGAAGATTTTTCTGAGAAAAATCTCAGGCTGAGGTGACATAGGGCAAATTTCTTTCACGCTGGAGACAATCTGTTCACTTGTCGGGATAATCTGTTCACTTCTTGGATTATTCTGTTCACTTTCGCTTTTCGTAATAATGTGTTCACTTCTCACGTTATTCTGTTCACATCCAAATTAATCTGTTCACTTTCCCGATTATTCTGTTCACTTAGACCATTATTCTGTTCATTTCACAGGATAATCTGTTCAATTCCTCCCATTCAAAAAAACCCCGAAACAGCGTATCACTAGCTGTTTCAGGGACCCTAATCAAAATTCGATCATGAATGTTTCACTTTTATGGAGTGCTTCTTTGTTTTTAAAAACGTCGCTTGTCGTGATTTCAATCGACTCCAGGTTTTCAGCTTCGGTTTTTTCTAATATAAAACCCAGCTGTCCAAATCGTATCTCACCAGACTCAAAATCACCATAAAGTTCTTCTAAATAAAAATCATCTTCAAAGCTTTTTTTCTCCCCTTCATTTGTTTCCAACACGGAAACAGGCGAGAAGTTCAATGTTTCATCTGACGTGTTCTCCACTTTGATTTTCAGTTTTACATAATTGAAGTTGGATTCTTTACTCGTAAATCCATGAAAGAAGTCGATTAGATCGGGCGATGGTGTATAGTTCATCAACTTCGCTTCCTCAAGTGTAACCTTGAAAGGACCTACAGAAATTTGTTCTCCAGGAGTTGAAATAGCTAAAAGCTTCACCTTGCCATCCTCGTCCCGATGGGTTTTCCCCACCTCGGTAAGATCTCGATCATCAACCGCTTGCGGGCTTTCGATGAAGGCATCCCGTTTCTTCTCTTTCTTCTCATTTTGTTGCTCAGCTTCTGCTTTTTCCTCTGGCGGTGTTTCATGTGATTCGGTCTTAGCGTCATCCTCTGAGCAACCTGCCAGCAAAAGACCCACGCTGAAAACCGAAAGCCAAAAACGCTTCATGTCTTTCGTCCTCCTGATCGTTCTGCGTGCAATAGTCACCCCATTGCCAACGAGACAACGGGGTGTATGCAATCTACTATTCTAGTGTTTCTTATGTGGATGTTTCGCTTTCAGTACTTCGAATAACGTTTGTCCTGTTTCAGTGTTGTCATTCAAGCCACTGAACTTGAACTTCTTTGGTCCATAGGCATAGACGTTCACATCGACACCTGTGTGACCACTTGTCGTCCAGCCCGTTCCAGAGCGGACATCATAGATATGCTCGATTGCGTCATCTACTTTTACGACATCAATGGCGGCATTTTCATCGGCATGTGCTGCATCTTTCACCGAATTGACTTCCTCTTCAGTGAGGTCAAGGCCTGAGTATTCGTTCAACACTTCTTCCACTTCTGCACCATCAGCGATTTCGGCAGCCATGTAATCCGGCGTGCGTTCTGCAGCCTTGATTACATCCGGGTTGAACACGTATTCTCCACCGCGTCCGATAGCAAGTCCTCCAGTAGAATGGTCAGCAGTTGCCACCACGAGGGTATGCTTGTCTTTTTTCGCAAATTCGATCGCATCTTCAAACGCTTTTTCGAAATCAGCCATTTCACTCATCGCACTGACGACATCGTTATCATGCCCCGCCCAGTCGATCTGGCTTCCTTCCACCATAAGGAAGAATCCGTCTTTGTCATCCTTCAATTTTCCAAGAGCGGTGTTCGTCATTTCGCTTAAAGAAGGCGTTTCTTCATCCCGGTCGATCATTTTATCAAGGCCTTTTGGTGCAAAGAGACCTAGAATTTGATCATTATTATCCTTAAGCATATCTTCCTTCGTCGTTACATAACTGTATCCATCTGCCTGGAACTCTTCTGCTAGATTCCGGTCTTCACGAACGAAATAAGAAGTTCCTCCGCCTAGCATGACATCGACTTTATGTTTGCCATCGATCATTTCATCATAATAATCATCTGCGATGGCGTTGTAGTTATTCCTTGATTCATCATGTGCACCGAATGAAGCCGGTGTCGCATGATTGATTTGGGAAGTGGCGACTAGTCCAGTTGCTTTGCCCTGTTCCTTCGCTTCCTCAAGGATCGTTTTTACATTTTCTTTTTCCATATCAACAGAAATCGCACCGTTATACGTCTTGATTCCGGCAGCCATTGAGGTCGCTGTCGCTGCAGAGTCCGGGATGTTTTCTTTCACATCGCCTTCTCCACCATCAAAATAAGGATCCCATGAATAAGTAGATTGCGTGCCGACTAAGTATTGGTCAAACGCTGTAGGTTCCATGTTTTTAGTAGATTGATCATCCTTTAAGTATCGGTACATCGTGGTATATGAAGGTCCCATTCCATCCCCGATCAGAAAGATGACGTTCTTGATTTCAGATTTCTTCCTGTCCGGTTTTGCTTCAACAGAAGAAGTAGCTGCATAACTACCAATGACAAGTGAGGTAATAGCCGCAATAGGCACCAGTGTTTTTAATAATCTTTTCTTTAACATTGTGTATCCTCCCCTGTGGATATTTTTTCAAAATAATGTAAGTACCTGCATTATTATGTACCCCTAGTAAAGCATAACTTCTATCAGTTTTGGAGGATACAAGGTAATTTGATAGATACGGACTAGATAAAAAGTTTTAATAACTTACTAGTTTTCAATATATTAGGATAAAGTTTCTAGATATTCTATACTTATAAAGAGGAAATTTAGCACCCTTAAAAAAGAGGCAGCACGACGAAAAGACCTACCTAAACCAGGCAGGCCATGTTCACACGAAATGTCCAGAGAAATTGGATTCTTGTCCAGTAAACCTTTTACTCTTAATCTACTACTTCAAATTCGACCTCACCGAAATGATCAAAGACGGCACGGTATTTTCCAACCTCTAGTGGAAATGGGCTGAAGAAGGTGCCAGAAGAAATGGTCATTCCTTTTTTCAAGCTTTTACCTTGTGAAGCTAACATTTCTTTCAGCCAGACAACGGCATTCAATGGGTTATCCAGCACATAAGCAGACGGTCCTTCAGCCACTTCTTCGCCATTGTGATAAACCTTGACAGAGAGGTTGTCCAACGGGATTGCAGGTGTCACTTTTATCGGTTCACCCACAACCACTTTACCGGTGACTGCGTTATCGGCGATCAACTCACCAATCGAGATTTTCGGAAACCAATCTTCAATACGGCAATCCGGTATTTCAAAACCAGGTGCAATAAGCGAATTTTCAAGGATCTCTGCTGAATCCGCGGATGGTGGAATATCCTCTTTTATCATGAACATCAGCTCGGCTTCGACTAGCGGGTCGAAGAACTCTTTTTTGCTTAACACACCATCATTCAGCACGTTTTGCTCCGTTAAAGTACCATAAACAGGCGCATCAGTATGAAAAACCTTTTGCAGACCTTTATTCGTCAAACTGATCTTATACCCTTTTACGGGATCAGCCTCGTCACCGCTCCAACGCTGAATAAATTCCTCTTGAACCTCATATAACGCTTCTTCTGTTGAAAAGCCTTCTGTATCGATTGAAGAAAGCTGCTCTTTCTCCTCATGGGCCTTCAGCAATGATGTAACGATTTCCTCTGTTTTAGTCATGATGATTGATACACCCTTTCATTGATGTTTTAAGCAGAACGGACATCCTTCTTCGGTTTTAGCGGTTCAGATAGTTTTGCCACCCACCTGCTCGTTTGCAGGTATGCACGTTGGTAGATCGGACTCTGGATGAAGGTGATGACGAATGTAAAAATGAAGACAGGACCACCAAGGAGCCACCCCAACAGAAGTGCGATGCTCTCTACTATGATACGAACACGGCTGATCGACATCCCAAGCTTATCTGAGATCGACAGCATGAAGCCATCCCTTGGTCCAGCTCCGATCCTCGCTCCCGAATACATCCCGCCGCCAATCCCCATCAGCACAATACCTAAAAACAAAACGAGGACATCTGTAAAAGTAGTTGATGATTGCGGAAAGATCTCGAGATAAAGGAACAGATCGACCAACGGGCCTACCGCCAATGCATTCAGGAAAGTCCCGATATTGATGTAGCTTTTGTCTAAGAAATAGGACACGACAACCAGGAACATACCTACAATGACAGCCCAGGTCCCGATCGTAAGTCCGAATTTTTCAAATAACGCGATGTTCAATACATCCCATGGATGGATCCCTAAATGCTGCACCTTGATCGCTACGGAAATCCCATAGCTGAAAATGATCAATCCGAGCATAAAAAAAGGAATTTGTATGCGGAGCTTCATAAGTTGCGCCTTCTTTCGAAATATTAAGTCTTTTCATTTTAGTGCACCAACGCATCAAATTCAATAAAAAAGTCCTACCAACTTATAGTAGGACTTTTTTCCAATATTTATCTGTATTTCCTACTCTTTTAAAAGCTGCTCCACTCTGTTTTGCATGGAGAGGATTACGGTACGTTTGTATCTCGCGCCTAGAAGGAGGACTTTGATTTGCTTGTAGCGTGAGAGTTTGTGAAAGCGCGGTTCTTTTCTCAAAAAAGTACGGACGATCGCCCAGCTTTTCGGAGTCAATGGGAAATCGTCCAGAGGCTGCTTGTTCCGGATTCGCAAAAGAATCCCCTTCACTTTCGAAGGATCACTGTCATCGACAATACATGGTGCATAGACATTTCGTGTTTCGTTCCGCAAGTGATCATAGCGTTCGCGGCCGCTCAAAAGGGTATACGTTCCGTCAGCCCGGTTCTTTTTCACGACTAAGATATACATACAGTCCCACATCAGGCTTTGCAGCTTCTTGATTTGTTCAGTAATTTTCACTGACAGATCCGGTTTGATCTTGTTCAGCGGGATATACTGTACCGTAAATTTCATCCATAACCCTCCCTGTCCCTGGGCTCATTCCTATTAACATTATATGAAGGATCTGGGCGGATGTGACTGTGTCCAATCTTCGACAAACATTTGGACAATCGGTACGTTCGACCATACAACCTGTCTACCCCCTGAATACGATAATATAGTTTCTCTTGCAATTCAGGAGGTGGTAAATTTGCAAAAGTATAACGTTAGGTTGAGCGGTAACAATCATGTCCCTGCAATAGATTCAGAAGCTTACGGGATGGCTAAACTCGTCGTAAATGGTTCACAAACCAAAATAAAGTTCATTTTCAAGGTGGACGACATCCGTAATTTCGTACAAGCACATATCCATTTCGGAGCAATCGGGCAAAATGGTCAAGCAACTGTCTTATTAAAAGGTGATGAACTGACTTCTTTTGAAGAACAAGCCAGTACAGGCATTCAGAACGGCCTTATCGCAGGCACCATCACAGATAAAAACATCATCAGCAATGATGAAGGGGTGGAAAATGTGAGCGATTTGATCCTCCTTATGGATGAAGGGCTCATGTATATCAATGTTAATACGGAACAACATCCAGAAGGTGAAATAAGAGGACAAATCATCCCCGTGCGGAAACGACCATCATTTTAGAAATCTCTATACTGGTTTCGTTTGGCTCGCTTTTTCCAACGGGGTCTCGCTAATCTCGATTGAAACCTGTATTTAAATTAAATGGAGAGTCAAGCTTTCCGCTGAACCTCCATCTTCAAGTAAAAGGAAAAACACCTCCGAAATCAGAGGTGTTCTTTATTTTAGCCATGTCGAGTCCTCCTTGCGTATCTAATTTCGAGGTCAGTGCATTGACACTCTGTTCTATACCGAGGGGACTCTTTTTTGTTCAAATTCCGAATTTCTTTATCACAGGAATGCTTTATTTGTAGCAAAAAGGGTGTTGTTTTGGAATTTCAGCGGACATGAGAGACCATCTTGAACAATTTCGGGGTGATGTTGAGCAATTTCAGGGGTATCTTGAGCAATTTCAAGGCCATCTTGAGCAATTTGGTACGATTTTACTACGTAAAAATCGTTTCCATCTTAATAAAACCAAACAGCCCTACAGCTTAACCTGTAATTTCTCCGTTTTGTGTTTCTCTGTTTGATCAATAAGGTTGTGCCGACAAGAACTTCAGTTACATTCAATGCAGTGCAGTCCATACCGACCAGTGCGTCGACAGCAGTCAATAGCGCTACGACTTCCATTGGGAGGTCGATTGTGCAAATATGGTTTCCGCAGTACCGACCGAAGCCAACGTTCCAACAATCACAATCGCAAGCATGTCCGTAAAGCTGAGGGACGTGCCCGTGTAATTCGCTGCAAAAACAATATATAAATCTTATAGTAATAGTAGGAATTAAATTTACACGACCTCTCGCAGCTGTCACTCAAGTCGTGTTATCATCACATGCTATTCAGTTGCTCGAGGGTTTCAAGAATATGATCGACTAATGCCGGGATATCCTCAATTTGTTCTTCATTGATTTTACGGTTGAACCCGACCTCGATTCTATTCATAAAAATAGGTTGGCCCGGACCATACACAAAGGAAATCGTTTGGGTAAGCGGCCGCTGGCTCCAGATCGTTTGCATCCCCTCTTCAATCTGACGGCACTCAGTCTCGACGTCATCTACCTGCTTATAAAATCGGACCACCAACGTGCACCCTGGATTTTCACCTGAGGTTTCCAGGATTTCCGCAGCTAGATCCTGCAGGGATGCACCTAAGAAAATTTCTGCCGTGACATCCTTTTGATCCGACAGGGTGAACTGGAGGCTGAACGCCCTCGACATCGTTGCCATCTCAAGCTTATCTTTGCGATTGCTGACGGATACTTCACCACTTACATTGTCAAGATCATATACATAGTTTTCAAACGCAACTTTCAAATTATCGAATATCGTAGGATCATACATTATGGCATTCACTCTTTCCATTCTTATAGCAGTTTTTTATCATCTTACCACAATTTGGATTATCTCATTCCTTTTACCCTACTGCCCATTAAAACAGGGTCGACCAACAAGTATCAGATACTCTTTGCAAGATCGCATGTTCATTTCGAAACAAACTTTTGGAGAACAGCTTTTATTAGAAACAAAAATGCCCAAACCATTAGAGCAGGCTTCTAATGACTTAGGCACCAATACCCGCAAATTAACTACTTGTTATATAGATGAAACATTGGAATTTTTCTAGTTCAGCTTCTTTTTGTCTTTACTGCGGATGGTTATTATATACTCATCCCCCTTTACCTTTGCTTGCATTTCTTCTGATTGAAAGGATTTTTCTATGATTTTTTCCATCCGTTCTCCGTATTCCTTTGCTTCAGGATCTGTACTTTTTACAGAAGATTTGAAGATGATCTCTGGTGTCGGATACACAGAAAAGGCTAATCCGGTGATTTTATATTCTTTTTTACCAAGAAGTTCCTCCCCAATGATATGAAGGATTTCAGACCATCTTCCTTCTTGCTCCTTTTTCATCATATCGACACGCTCTATTTCAACAGTGTACAAGCCAATATCCCTTGAAGCTAATATCTCATCATAGGTTTTTTCTATTAAATCAACCCGTTTCTCAGAATCAGGTATACTGATTGTGAATCGTATCTCTTTTGAATCTGGAGACTTATAACCATATCCATGATGCATGAATTTGACATCTTTTTGTTTTAATTCCTCACTTATTTCAGAGATCGCTTCTTGAGCAGCTTTATCTCTTTCACTAACTTCTGTTATTTTCTTGTTTTTAATGGGTTCATACCTTGATACCTTGATTGTATATGCATCATAGTTTCGTGTACCCAGAATGTCATGAACAGAATTTTCAACTTCTTCTTTAATTCCATCGACATAGTCTTGAGAACCCTCTATTCGTACCCAGATTTCCTTTTTACCTTGATACGATACCCCCACTCCCATAATTGGATAATCCATTTTCTCTAATTCTTCTACTATTTCACTTGTGATTGGTTCAGACTCGAATAGCTGTCCTAGATAAGGAAGTTTTGACGCCATTTTCGCCATGACCGGTGAGACGAATGCTGAACCGATGAACAAACCGAAAAACAGAACTATTGCCGCACATATATAGGTGATTTTCCTAATGTGCCAACTTTTCTTTATTTTGCATTGTTCATTATGACCATCAGCTGAACTCATTTCCGCTTTCGCTTTTTCTACCCCTATTTTTGCCCGATTATGTAGTTCGTTTGGAATTTCGATTTTTTCTAATTCATGTTTGAATTTATTGCTCATATACATCATCCCTATTCACCTTTTTTCGCAGCTTATCCAGTCCACGGTATAGAACGGATTTCACTGTACCAAGTGGAGCTTCAACGATATCGGCTATCTCATTTAACTTATAACCGTAATAATATTTCAATAGGACAATCTGTTTTTCATTTTCATTTAAGGTTTCAATCATTTCCTGGAGGGATATCGCCAATGGAATGTCTTCATCCTTTGAACGGATGAATTCCGTGTATTGGGGGTTCAAATGGATTACCTTCTGGTTCTTCCTTAACAGATCGATTGCACAGCTCATGGTGATTTTGATCAACCATGTTTTGAAATACTGTGGATTTTTCAGTGTATTGATTTTTTTGAATGACCGATAAGCAGTTTCTTGTACCACATCCAGTGCATCCTCCTGATTTTTGACATGTAGGTACGCTGTTCGGTAAAGGTCACCTTCAAATTTTTGAAACAGCTCCAAGAAAGCTTGGTCATTACCTTCCTTCGCTTTATTTATCAATTCGATAATTTGACTCACCTTCATTTCTAAAATGATCTTTATCTATTAGACGGTCTATGATTTGATTTGGCTTAACTTTTTTATATGGCTACATTATATAAAAAACCCCTGATCCAACTTATGAATCAGGGGGTAAAATTATTTACGTTACCGACACGGAATTGCCTCCTTGGCCGACAAAGCTTACTTTACGGCAATCGAAGGTAACGATACTCCCGGTAGAGGTGTCTTGACCAGTAACACAGCACGTCTTAGGATCAAAACACAAAAACAGTAACGTAAGTGTTGTTCCACCGAAAAAGACTGTGATCGTACGTCCTACTCTCAAATCTTTGAATATTTTACAAGAACAAAAGTCAAAGCAAGATTTAGAACAAGAACGAGAATGAGAGCGGGAGCAAGAGCAGGAATGCTTGGAGGAGCAACACGAGAAAGACTGAGAACATGAACAACTCATATTCGTATTCCCTCCTTTCTACGGGGGAATACTATATTCTATTAATCTGCAACCACAATGGTATAGACCCATTTACTAGATTTGAAATATTTTAATAGATTTGGCATCGGTGTTATCGTTTCGGTGCCGCCACTACTTCTTCGCTAATGTACCAGGCACGACAATTTATCCCTTCTCCACCAACGGTTCCGTGAAGGTGCCTGGCACCGAAGGGGAACCGTTGGGGGAGTTGAGGTTTGAAAGTGTACCTGGCACCGATCAGAAGTCCTTGCGGCGCAAGGGGTTTGAGATGGTGCCTGGTACATTCATCACCAGTAGAACAGCACAGAGAGCATGATGACGATGAACCATAGCAGGGCTGAGGGGATGCCTACCTTGAGGAGGTCAGTTTCTGAGAAATACCCGTATGAATGACTGATCAGATGGACTGGCGATTGCGTGATCAGCAAAAATCCGGGTACACCGGTCAAGAAGACGGCCATCGCAACGACCAGCGGTGAAAAATCCGGAATATCCTGACCGATCGTGATTGCGAGTGGAATCATGATGGCCAGGAACCCTAAGATATTTACAAAGATAATACGCAGCAAATCGAGCTGAACGCTAGCGGAAAGACCCTACCGATCCACAGCATTTGGATGATGACCAACGTAACAACAGCCTGTACTTTATTATCCCAATGCATTAAAGGCAGAAAAAAGACCACATATAAAATGAGCGAAAGTAAACCAACTACTACCTTCTTATCCATAACAAACTCCTAGTTTGTGAAAAAAAGGGTGTCCCCTGGTGTCTGACACTACTTGGGACAACCCTTCCATTCATTTTGTGACTTCTGAATTTTTCTTTCTGCTGTAATCTGCGGCAGACGCTCCTGCCAATTTTCCAAAAACCGCTCCCGACATCAGTCCAGATCCGCCCGGATAGTTTTCATAAAAGAGCCCGCCGACCATTTCTCCTGCAGCGAACAATCCATCCAGCGTCCCGCCATCAACACTTAGAACCTCACCGTCCGGACCGACACGGAGTCCTCCGAACGAGAATGTGATTCCGCATGTGACCGGAAACGCATAGAACGGTCCTTGTTCAATCGGGAGCGCCCAGTTCGTTTTCGGAGGCGTGATCCCATTTGTTCCTTTTCCGTCTTTTACGGTCGGATTATACGCCCCGTCCTGCACTGCTTCATTATATTCTTCGATCGTTTTTAAAAATGATTCCTTATCCACCGGAAGCTTCTCGACGAGATCTTCAAGACGGTCCGTTTGATAAAAGGTCGCTTCTTCAAGGTCGTACTCTTTACGAAGCATCGGACGGACCTGCGCATCATAGATCTGATAGGCGACATGATCCGGCTGCTTCAAAATTTCACGACCGTATTTCGCATACGTATAGTTCCGGAAGTCAGCCCCCTCATCGACGAATCGATTACCGTCTTTATTCAGCATGATGCTCAGCGGATAGGAATGCTTTTTAAATATATCGCCTGGTTTCGTGAAGTCACCAACCTTCGGCGCATTCGCATCGGTCCCAATCGAGTGGCAGCCAGCCCAATTGCCGAACTTCTCTGCCCCGACAGCCAGCGCCATCGAAAGCCCGTCGCCCGTGTTATATTCCGTACCCCGTACAATCGCCGCCTGCCATTCATCTCCAATATGGTCCGATCGCATCTGCTTGTTCGCTTCGAAACTTCCGCAGGCTAAAACGACGCTGGTCGTCTGGATTTCAAGGGATTGACCGTCTTTCTCGACCACAATCGAAGCAATCCGTCCATCCTCTTTCTTCAGCTCTTTGGCGCGGGCTTCATACCAGATTTCGATTCCGAGTTCCTCTGCACGCTTGAAGAGGCTCGTCATCAAGCCGATTCCTTTGTTCTCTGTCTTGACCGGAAGGCCGCCCCAGAAATGGTACTTCCCTTCTTTTTCAAACGATTGGTTTTCATAGTTCAGCTCGAACTTGACGCCCTGCTCTTTCAGCCACTTAATCGTCTCATAAGAACGGTTGACTAGCTGACCTGCCAGCTCTGGATCACTTTTGTCGCTGTTTACCCGCATCAGATCATCATAATAATCCGAAGGCGAATATTCCGGCATGACAATTCTCTCAGCTTCTTCCTCTGTCACACCAGGCATTAGTTTTAAAATATCAGCAAGATCATTGTAGGCGCATCGGATTGCGCCATCTGTAAAATAGGAATTCCCGCCTCTTTTATGTTCAGGAGCGCGCTCCAAAACCAGCACGTTGGCATTGTTCGCCCTTGCAGAAATAGCAGCACACAATGCCGCATTCCCTGAGCCGACGACGACTACATCAACATTTGTTTCAGGATGATTGGACATCCGTCTCTCCTCCTCCAAGTTTCTAACGCTATGAAACTCGTTTTTCCAGATTGTTTTTGTCTGCTTTTTTCTTGAAAGCCTTGATGACTAACGGGTAAAAAAGTGATAAAAGAATCAATATGATCAACCCGATACAGATCGGATTTGAAATAAAAATACTCAAATTCCCGTCCGAGGATAGTACCGCTTTCCTGAAGTTCTGCTCCATTTCAGCCCCAACAATCAATGCGAGCACAAGGGGCGCAATCGGAATATCGAACACCTTCATGAAGAGACCGAAAACACCAAAGATCAGCAGCAAGAAAAAGTCTATTACATTGTAGCTGAGTGTATAGGTCCCGATGAAAGCCAGCAAGACAATGATTGGATAAAGCACCTTCGCTGGTGTATCCAAAATCTTGATCAACAGTCCGACAAGAAGGATATTCACGATCACGAGGACGATATTCCCGATGAACATACTGTTGACCAGCGTCCACGCAATCTCAGGCTGGTTTTCAAATAGCAAAGGTCCCGGACGTAAACCAAGCATGATAAGGGCTCCAAGCATGACAGCTGTCGTTCCTGATCCAGGAATCCCCATCGTCAAGAGCGGAATCATTGCTCCGACCGATGCCGCATTGTTCGCTGACTCCGGTGCCGCCAACCCTTCAACTGCACCGTCGCCAAACTCTTCCGGCTTTTTCGAAAGCTGTTTTTCAGTCGAATAACTGATCATCGAGGCGATCGAACCGCCTGCACCCGGAAGGACACCGACTATGAACCCGAGCGGACCACTTCTCAGGATTGGCCACTTCGATCTTTTCCACTGTTCCTTCGTAAACCAGACTTTCCCGACTTCCTTCTTTTCCTTTTTCTCCTTATCAATCGTCAGGAAATTGTATAGGACTTCCCCGATCGCATAAACACCAATGATGACGATCAGAAAATCGATCCCATCGCTTAAGTGAGGAATGCCCATCGTAAAACGATAGACGCCCGTTTGGGTATCGATCCCGATCGTGCTGAGCAAGAGTCCGAGCAGCATCGCGATGAACCCTTTCACCATTTTACCGAGCGAAAGTGAAACGATGGCGGATAAGGTGAGGAGCATGAGCAGAAAATACTCCGCTGGCCCGAACTTGAGGGCGAAATCCGCTAATGGCTCAGCAAGGAAAATAAACCCGACGACCGCAATGAGACCGCCGATGAAGGAAGCCACAGCAGAAATCGCCAGTGCCTGTCCCGCTTGTCCTTTTCGTGCCATTGGATAGCCGTCGAATGTCGCGGCGATTGCCGAGCCGTCACCCGGTGTATTCAACAGGATCGAGCTTCGTGATCCACCGTACATCGCGCCATAATAGATTGCTGCCATTAAGATGATCGCACTGACAGGGTCCATTCCAAAGGTGATCGGGATCAAGACGGCGACCGCAGTTGCTGGTCCAAGCCCAGGCAGCATCCCAACAATCGTCCCTAAAATACCGCCAATGATCACCCACAAGATGTTGATCGGTTCCACTGAATTCATGAAACCATTCAAAAAGCTGTTAATATCCACAAAATCACCTCCTACGGTAAACTGACCCCTAGTAATTCACTGAATGCGTACCATGAAATGAAGGAAAAGCAGATCGATACAATGATGTTCGCCTTCCACTTCTTCACTCCGTTGATGAAAAACAATAACGCTCCAAGGAACAGGATCGTCGCAAATAGAAAACCGATCCGTTCAAAAATGAATGCGTATCCGATTCCAAGCAGCACCGTGATTCCAATCAACTTCGGGGTACGCCCTGCGATCAATTCTCGTATTTGAACATTTTCATGGTTCAGTTTTTTCAACTCCTGAATCGTATAGATGATGCTGAATACCAGCATGAGCACGCTCAGTCCAACCGGAAAATAAAGTGGACCGTTCGGATTGCCAAGGTTCGCTTTCGGCACATTGAAAGATGCTATCAAAAACGTGCAGCTGATAAGTAGTAAAACTGCAGGAAACGCCAGTTTGATCGCTTTCATGTATGTCCGCTCCTTTCGAGTGTTATTTTGGTGACTGCCTCAGTCATAAGTTGCTTTCCTGTCAAAAATCAGGTGTTGACCCGCGATACCGTATGGAGTCAACACCTTTTCGTTCGGTTTGGCCATATCAAAGGCAAGTAAAAATCGGACCGTATGCGCACCGTTGTTAACCGAACCCGGCGACACGTTCAGACACGCACCTACTTCACCAAACCTGATTCCGTCACGAGCTTCTTATAAAGTGAATGTTGCTCTTCCAAAAACTTCTTCGTTTCTTCGCTATCTTTATAGAAGCCTTCCCAGTTGTTATTATCCAAGAGTTTTTTCCAGTCTTCCGTTTTGACCATCTCGCTCAATTTTTTATCCCAATACGCGATTTCTTCCTCCGTCATATCCGGTGGTCCCATGATTCCACGCCAGTGCGGGAATACCATGTCCACGCCTTCCTCCGTCCAGGTCGGCACATCATCCAGATCTTCAAGTCTCTTTTCAGAAGAAACAGCAAGGATCTTCAGCTTTCCAGCAAGGTGTTGATCCTTCACCTCGGATAGAGAAGTCGTAACCGCATCAACATGTCCACCTAATAGAGCCGTAACGACATCTCCTCCCCCTTCATAAACGAGGAAATCGAGTTCTGCAGGATCAATTCCGTATTCAGTGGCAGCCTGGACGATGGATAGATGGTCATCATTCCCCAACCCAGGTCCGACACCGATTTTTATAGAGTTCGGGTCTTTTTTCAGTTGCTCCATCAGTTCTGAAGCAGACTCGTACTTTGAATTTGGCGGCACAGCAAGTGATTGCCACTCTGTCGCTAATGTCGCGATCGGTGTGAAATCCTTATAGCTCAAATCACTTTGACCGAGCAAATCATTCGTCAAGACCAGGCTAGAGTTGATCGCCAAATGATGCGAATCCTTCGCCTTCAAATACTTCCAACCCGTCTCTCCACCACCGCCTGGCTTGTTTACGACTTTGATGTTTTTATCGACCAGATCATTATCCTGTAACGCTTTTTGTACGGAACGGGCTGTCAAATCCCATCCTCCACCTGGCGAAGCAGGCGCAACTAATTCAAGATTCTTCGTCGGGAATTCTTTGTTCGAGCCAGAACCTCCCACAGAACAAGCTGATAAAAGCAAAAATGCAATCAATAAAACCGAGAGTTTTTTCATAAACGATACACCCCTAACAAAAAATTTATTAAAGCCATCCTACCTTCTGAAACTTTCAATGTAAACGTTTTCAAAATATTGTTTTTTAAAACTTTAAAATTCTTTTTGTGCATTTTGTTCACGGCCTTCACCGCTGTCATTTCATGCTAAACTGAATAATAACCACCCTACATATCTGTGCACGGATTGTCGGATGGGCCGACGTTAATCCTGCTACTCTATTGATGAAGGAGGTCATAGGATGGATACACTGAAAAACTTGAATGATGCCATCGCCTATATCGAAGAAAACCTTGCGGATGAAATCGACTTTAAAGAAGCTGCGAGACGTGCCTATTGCTCAGAATATCATTTTAAAAGGATGTTTTCCTTTTTATCTGGGATTACCTTATCAGAATACATCCGCCGGAGACGCCTTACGCTTGCTGCATTCGAACTTAAAACCAGCAAAGCAAAAGTCATCGACATTGCAATGAAATATGGTTACAACTCACCCGATTCTTTTACGCGTGCTTTTCAAAATCTGCATGGCATCACGCCATCAGAAGCGAGGACGAATGGCCATTTACTGAAATCCTATCCGCGTATGACCATCCAATTAACCATCAAAGGAGGAAGTGAAATGAACTACCGTATTGAAGAAAAAGAGGCCTTCCGGATCGTTGGCATCTACAAAAGAGTTCCAATCATTTTCAAAGGGGTCAATCCAGAAATTGCAGGTATGTGGCAGAGCCTGGGCAGCGATATGATCGATACCCTGAAGAACCTTTCCAATGTTGAGCCAAAAGGGCTGCTAAGTGCTTCGACGAACTTTTCCGAAGGACGAATGGAGGAAAAAGGAGAGCTTGATCACTATATCGGAGCAGCGACAACCAAGGGTTGCCCCGGTGACTTGACAGCTTTGGAGGTTCCAGCTTCGACCTGGGCAGTCTTCGAATCCATCGGTCCGTTTCCCGATACACTACAGGAAATATGGGGTCGCATCTATTCGGAATGGTTCCCATCTTCGAACTATGAACAAACCGAAGGACCAGAAATACTATGGAATGAGAATAAAGACGTCTCTTCACCTACTTTCAAGAGTGAAATCTGGATCCCTGTGAAGAAAAAGTAAGGTAGGCGAGTAGGAAAAGTAGTACTAACAGACATGAGAGACGTTATTTATAACAAATTGGCTTGATCCAGAATGTTAACGGACATGAGGGCCCTTATTTGTGACAAATTCCCCAGATTCAGGGTGATTTCAATCAAATAACGTCTCTGGTGTCCGTTAACTCTTTTAATTAGGCGTTTTTTCCTAAAATAACGGCCCTGGTGTCCGTTAACTTAAAGAAAACTTGGTTCAGCCAAGCATTAACGCAGGCTGAGCCTTAGTTGCTTTTACTTTCTTTAAGTATAAAAAAAGGTACCGCTTCAGCACCTTTACGATCTCCTAATCTACTTATTTAGCATAATACCTTCGTTCCGGCCGGCCGACGATTCCATAGACCTGCTCGACTGTGGCATGTTCGATTCCGACGAGATACTCGAGGTACCTTCGCGCGGTAGTCCTCGATGCGCCCATGACCTCGCCAGCCTTTTCTGACGTGATCCCTTCCTTGTTGTCTTCAAGTAGTTTTTTCACTTTTTTCAACGTCATCCTATCGATCCCAGGCGGGAGGTCCGATTTCTCAGGCTCTTTCCCACCCCCTTGTCCAAAAACGCGATCAAGCAGCTCCTGATCCACTTCCGAAGTCGACTCAAGTACTGCTTTCTTCTTTTTATACGTATCGATCGCTTCTTTAAATAGTTCCATCGTAATCGGTTTGATCAAGTAATGCTGGACACCGTAACGGATCGCCTTTTCCAGGAACGCTTTCTCTTTTGCCGCTGTGATCATCATGATATCGACATCCGGATGCTCCACTCTGATTTTATGCAACAGATCGGTCCCGAGCTGATCCGGCATATACACATCGAGCAGCAGCAGATCCACCTGGTTTTCCTCTAATAACTGCAACGTTTCCTTCGCATTCAACGCTTTTCCGACCAACTTCATTTCATCCACCGCAGCCAGATACTCCTCGTGAATCTGGGCAACACGGTAATCATCCTCTGCAATCACGACATTGAACATGAACCTTTCACCCTCCCAAACTATGATCTATATCGTATTCGTCTTCTTGATCGTTTTCGGTAAAATAACGGTAAAAACTGCACCTCCGTCATGACTGTTCGTCCATTCGATCATCCCATCGAGCAGCTCCACTTCCTCTTTCAGGTTCGCAAGACCATACCCTCGATTTTTCCCTTTCGCGGAATACCCTTTCTGAAAGATGTTTCCTTCTGCATCACCCTTGATCCCTTTGCCGCTATCCGCGATTTCAAAAATGATGTCATTCCCAATGTCTGTCACGAAAAACGATACCTCTTTCATTGGGCGATCGGCTACCGCTTCAAATGCGTTGTCGATCAGGTTCCCGAGTATGACGATCAACGGGGAAAAACCGATATGAGCAGGAAGAGGCTGCATTGCACTTTCAACATCGATTATAAAATCGATCTTTTTCTCGGAAGCCTTCGCCAGTTTTCCAAGCAAAATCGCCTGTACCTTCTCGTCCTTGATATTCGTCAAAAGAACTTCTTTATGCTGTTCTTGAATTTGAGCCTCTTCTTGAATCAATTCGATCGCTTCCGTATGTTTGCCAAGCTGGATCATTCCGAGAATGACATACAACTTGTTCGTGAATTCATGGGCTTGAGCCCGCAGATCTTCAGAATATTGCCGTACTTCGGATAAGGCATCGACCATTTTCTTGATTTCAGTCTTATCTCTGAAACTGGCAACAATCCCTGCCTGCTCGCCATCTTCTATAATCGGCTGGGTATTGACGATGACGATTTTATCATTATAGTAGAGTTCTTTATTACTGATGGTTTCCTTTGAAGCCAATACCTCCAACATGCTGGAAGAAGAGATGACCGAAGTCACTGATTGCCCTTCTACAGATTCACTGATATCCAAAAGCTCGCGTGCCGAATGGTTCATCATCGTGATGATTCCATGCTCATCGATGGATAAAATCCCTTCTTTTACTGATTGGAGAATGGCGTTACGCTCCCGATACAATGCTCCGATTTCATAGGGCTCAAGACCATGCGTATCTTTGCGGATGCTTTTCGCGAGAAAGAAACTGCCAGCAATCCCGACGATGAAGGCAACGCCAGAAACAAGCAGCATCTTTTTGATATCAGAGGCGATCTTGCTTTGAATGATATCCATATGAAAAATGACAGTCGCTGTCCCTTCGACTTTCTTGTAGTCTCCATAATCGATCATGATGGGGGCGATCCCTTTCAAGACCTCGCCCCCATCACTGTCAGTACGCGTGACATAATTACTCCCGAAAACAAGGGACCGGTAACGATCCGAACGAGGTGAAGAATGATTCGTGATGATGTCGCCCGCATAACCGGTAAGCTCACCTTCCCGGTTTTCTATACGGATTGCGGAAGCATCAACCTGATCCCGCATCCGTTCCACAATCGGATTCGTCACCTCGAATGACCCTCCATGCTCGACGGAATCCTGAATCGTCCCCATAAACGATAAGGTCTGCGCAGTCTGAAGCGCAATCCGCTCCGCCTGTTCCACATCCTCCTCCATTTCCAGGTAACCGACAATGAAGGATAACAGACCGATCACCAATAATAGCAGGAAGATGATCAAACCGAGGATTTTGATTTGAAGGGAAACATTCAGTAGTCTCTGCAGCATGATGAACTCCTTGGATGACACAAGTATTTACTGAATATTCTATCTTATCGAATGGTAAATCGCTAGCGTACCGTGTCGTTTTATAGTTTCTACTCTAAAAAACTCGCAATTTCCGAGGAAATGCATCAAAGAAAGCCACAGCAAATATGACACCAATCGGGCGCAGACAGACTATAGTCCGCTTCCCAATTTCGACATGAGGCTTCTGTACCAGGCACGACAATTCTCCCCTTCTCCCCCAACGGTTCTGAGATAGTGCCAGACACCGAAGCGGAACCCTTGGGACAGTTGAAGTTTGAAACGGTGCCTGGCACCGATCAGAAGTCCTTGCGGTGCAAGGGATCTGAAATGGTGCCTGGCACTGTCGCCTTGCTCCATTACTCCTAAGAATCGAAATCATACTAAATAGTGGATCAAGGTTTGGTTCATATGGTTGCTTGATGGATTCTCACCCATCTTTTATACTCCTTTTACACTGTTCTTTAAAAGGGTTTTTCTAAGAAAAGATCGAAGACTATTAACATTGTAGGAGGGAAGGAACAATGCCAGAAAAGTTTTTGATCATCATTCAAGCTGGGGAACAAGATGTTGGTCGTGTTTATCATGCTTTGACCTACGGGCAACAGTTACATTTTGCAGGATTTGAGGTGAAAATCTTCTTTGATGGACTAGGTCCGCAGTGGATTCCAAGGCTCGAAGAACCCGATCATATCTTTCATCCCGTATTTAGAGCGATTAAAAGTTTAGGTATCATCCAAGGCGCATGCAAGTATTGTGCAGAATTTTTTGATGTCGCAGAAGATGTAGAAGAAGCTGGATTATCCCTCGAAGGCGGTGCACAGGATGATCATTTGAGTATTGTTAAATATGTAAACAGCGGGTATTCTTTGGTGGTAATATAGATAGTTCGTTTTCAATTACTCGATTTAAAAAAGGACATAGACCAGCCGTCAATCACCTACGAGTTACTCGAAAGTACCGATAACAAATGAACAATCAGGACCTACGTTTTATATGACAAATTGACATGCCGGAATTGAAACTACTATTATTTATAATATGAGTCTAAAGAAGGATATAATGATATTAACGAGACAATCTGGTATCTGGTTGAAACAGTCAATGGCAGGTTCTTGTATTGTTTTTATTGATGAAAATATAGATTATTTAGGAATGGGTGTCATGGGATTGAAATTAACCATCTTAATAAACAAAGAGACAAATGAATTATTGGATCGGTTAGCGCTTAGAATGGGGACAAGTAAAAGAAATGTTGTTTTGCTTGGTTTATCGAATATATTGATGCAAGGAATTAGTAAAGAAGACTTAGAAAAGATGGAAAATCGTATAGATGATTTGACACATTCTACTAATATTACAGTTAATGAAATATTTAAAAAAAGATTGATGAACATTGAGAGATATGGGTTATCCATAAGGAAATTTTTTGGTTATATTATTTGTGATTATTTTCAAAGACATTATCATGAATTTTTCCCGGAGGAGTTTACTGAAGAGGAAAAGGAACTCCCTGTTACAGAAAAAGATGTTGTTCAAACAACGCTAGACAAAAGCCTTAAAGGTAAGATAATATCCTATTGCCAGGACCACTCTATATCAGTGAACAGTCTTTTTGCCTATTATATTCTCAATAAACCTATAAAAGTCCGGAATTTCGAATCCAGCAATAAAGAGCTTATGGATTTATCTTTTGGTGCGTCTGTCAGAAATAAACTTATTGAAGATGCAAGTAACGTAGGGATGAGCAAAAGTTTTTATTTAAATCTTATAGCAGTACAAATTAGTTCTGATTTAGATCTTTAAAAAAACAGCAAAAAATTTTTGTTGTTTTTTATTTACATTTTATCCACTCCTGATATACTGTAAATCGAAAGTAAAAAAATGAATATCAGATACTTAGTTAACATGTTGAACAGCAATTTCAACCCAACGTTACAAAAAAGGAGGGGATATTTCGTAGGACGCCTTGAGTTTCGGTCAAACCAATAATTATTCGTTCAGGAGGAACTATTTGTGAAAAAAATCGGTTTGTTTTTCATTGCACTGACCTTTACCCTGGCC
The DNA here is from genome assembly GCF_052246725.1 of Pseudalkalibacillus sp. R45. NCBI lineage: Bacteria > Bacillati > Bacillota > Bacilli > Caryophanales > Fictibacillaceae > Pseudalkalibacillus > Pseudalkalibacillus sp. R45. Next base: position 195,221 of record NZ_JBQQCL010000003.1, read on the forward strand.
ATCCCTGTTTCATCTGTTGATGCCGCTGACCCTGGGCTTAATGCTGGTAACGGGAAATGGGATAACTTGGGTCCGAGAAGTTTCTACTATAATTCGTACTATGACTGGTGGGATACACCGAATGTTCAATCCACCGGGGGATCTTTCAGGATTATGTCAGACAGCTGGATTCTTTCTAAAGTTGAGCTATGGGAGTATGATCCCGGTTCAGGGAATGATGATTATGTAGGGTCATATACATTTAAGGGTGCCTGGGACACCCATTCCTTCAACCATCTTAACCGCTTTGTCGATGGTTCGAATAATAGGGCAGAGTTCTATGTTCGGAGCTATAATAACCCCCACGGGGCACAGATTTATTTCGCGGATTGAACTGAATACAAGCCTATAAAGGAGTTTCAAGAATGGAGTTATCTTGATAAATAATCCATGTTAAGAAAACTTGGCAAAGCCAAGCCTATGGCGATTGCTGAGCGCTACACTTATACTGAAGAAATTTTTTTATTTTCTTACAGTGTAAACAAAAAAGCTGACCTATTTTGAAATGCATGTTATAGGTCAGCCCTTTTATCATGTTATCTATGAAACTTAGAGTATATAATGGAAAGGGAAAAAGTGGCATATCGCTTTTCGCTATGGAGGTGGCATCTTGAATAAAAGCACTATATTGTTCTGGGCGATTTTCGTGGTACCAGTCGTTGTCTATCATCGGATTTTCGTTTTAGTAGAGACCTATCCATTCCGACGGCGCACAACTAATGGTCATGTTCCTTATCGTCCTCTTGCTATTGATCTCGTCTCTCATCACTGCCCAAAAACTACATAAAATCATTTATCTGTTTATTCTTCACATAGACAATTTCTCTTCTTCTCCAATTTTGAATATAAATAATGGATTGATTTCTCAAAACGAGAGGTGTTTATAGTGGCAAATATTCTTTTTATGAAAGAAGCACTCCAGCTTGCTCATGAAAATGTTTTAAAAAACAACGGAGGACCTTTTGGTGCCCTGATTGTCAAGGATGGAAAAGTGATCGGTAAAGGTGTAAATGAAGTAACTTCGTCCAATGATCCTACTGCCCACGCAGAAATACAAGCGATTCGGAATGCTTGTGCTTCCTTAAAACAATTTCAATTGACCGATTGTGAGATCTATACGAGTTGTGAACCTTGCCCGATGTGTATTGGGGCCATCTATTGGGCAAGACCGAAAGCGGTGTATTATGCATGCACAAAGGAAGATGCCGCTCAAATAGGTTTTGATGATCAATTCATCTATGAAGAAATTGCTTTGCCTATTAATATACGAAAAATGAAAATGGAACAAGTAGTAGTGGACCAACACAATTTACCCTTTCAAGCATGGGGAAGATCGAACAATAAAATAGAATATTGAATTAGATACTCGCTGATCAATCAAAAAAATGGCCCAAGTCCATTTCCTGGACCTGAACCTTTTCATTTAGATCCGGATATCACACTCAACAACGATATCCACCTTCACCGATCAATTTGTTCACACGTTTCTAAAATCGCTTCGGTTTCTTCAATCAGCAAGATGATATCTTCCCAGGAGCCTTCTGTATTGAGTTCCTGGGCATGCGCCAGATTGTTCCGCAACCCTTCTAATCTTTTAAAATAATCTTTCCCCTTTGTTTTCGAAGGGAACTTCAATTGCTGCCTTAATTCAACCTCATTCAAGATGATATCTCTTTTATCGCAAATCTGTAAGCAATCGCTTAAGCCAATCGCTTCATTTTTCACGCTTCGTATCGTATATAACCGCTCAGCCTCTTGAATTCGATCGATACTTAAATGCCGCTTCCAATCATTTTGCGGCAAGTAATGATTGATCACTCTCAAAAGATGCATCTCCAGCAACGTGATGATACCGAACAACAGCATCCTGATGGGCGGCTTTTGAAGGTCTGCTTTGGTCACGAGCCTCGTCACTCTGTTTTCTTCCAACACAAAGATCCGTTCGGTTTCTTTGAATAAAAAGAGGATTTTGATCAAAGGAGTCGAGTCTGAAACCAATTCTTTTGGTGAAAAAGTCGTCATATAATGTCTGCATAATCCCTCTTTCAAGTCTTCTCGCTTCACGTAACCAATGACGCTTCCGTCCTCTTCGACTCCAAGCACATCATAATCCTTTTCTTCCATCTGTGCCTTGATCATTTGTGCATCATCATGAGGATGGCAAATATCAAAAACCTCAGATATATGATTCACATGGATATCTTTTTCATACAGCAAACGAAGCTCATGATACGGACTCAATTTCTTCATGCAAGTTCCCTCCTTTGATGCAAAATCTGATTAACGCGAGAGCCTCTCATCCAGTAGCTGAAACACGTCTCTCAATTGGTCTTTCGGTACGTATTCATACTGATCACCGATGCTCACTTCATAATAACATGAAGTCTTACTCGTCTCTCTTAAGTTGCTGGTCAACCCGATCCCCGTCGTTTCATAAAGATCGACCAGGATAGGTTCAAGCTTTTCTTTCGACACATGAAAATGAACATGGAACATATTCGAGACAGGTTCATAAGGCTTTGTCTCAACAGCATGGCACTGATTGAACAAACTGGCAAGTTCCTTCGCTTCTTCATGATACTGCCCCATTTTTCCGATCCGTTCCTCAAAATAGTGATCCGCACTGATTATGTATGGATAAAGGCTGATCAGATCACCGCCATGTCTTCTCTTCCACACTTTCGATTTTTCTGTAAAAGTTTCATCACCTGCAAGGATCGCTCCCGCCACCCCGCCGATTCCCTTGTAAAACGAAACATAGACACTATCAAAAAGAGCACACACTTCGGCAGCGGGCTTCTGATAGTATGGAAGAATCTCAAACAGCCTCGCCCCATCCAGATGCAACCGGATGCCTTCCTCACGACAATGCGCGGAAATGGCTTCAAGAGTTTCATAGTCCGGCAGCTGACCGCCGATTTCACGCTGCGGCAATTCAAGCAATAAACACGAGATCTCATCTTCCATATTCACCACATCTTCCAGGTCAATGATCCTGTTTTCATCCGCTAATAAAATCGGATCAATATGATGCAGCTCTTTCAATCCGTCTTCTTCATGGATTTCCAGGTGACATAACGGATGATAGGCGACTTTTTTCAGCCCTTTTTCATCACACCAGATTCTCAAAGCGATTTGCTGGGCCATCGTACCGCTCGGGAAAAACACAGCATGCTCTTTACCAAGATACTCGGCCATCTTTTCTTCGAAGTCTTCAATGACCTTCCCCTTGCCATACATATCGCTATTCGTATCGCTGTCCACTTCATCCAAAGCGTCTTTAAGCACCTGGATGTTGCGGCTTCCATGACCGGCAAGCTGATAGTCAGTTTGCTTGAACGCTCGGGTTAAAACACTTGTTTCATTCATCGAATCAGTCTCCTTTTACTTCCCCTGTATCTCAAGAGTTATTTGTTTTCTTCATCACATAAAAACGACGGGTGATTTCAAATCCCGTTTTCCGATAGAGGTGGCCGGCTGAGGTTTTTTCACCTGTCCATAGAAACCACGCACCGTGGAGCCCTTCTGAACGCATCGAAACAAGGCAGTCATGCAGGAGGATCTTCCCCAAGCCTTTTCCTTGTTGCGCTGGATCGACACCGAAAGGACCGAATCGATCAGGCACCCCTTCATAACCGCCATATATGCAAAAGCCAACCACTTGTTCCTTGTGGCGAGCAACGAGAATCCGATTCAGCGGCAGTCCTTGTAAAATCCCTTCGCGTATCGCCCTGCCCCAATCCGGGTTGAACTTCTCATTCGCAAACTGGATCACTTCATAGAGGTCTTTATCTTCAGCCTTTGAAAAGAAATAATCTTCCCTTGCACGCTCTTTTTTCAATGACGCTACATCATCAGGCATCCGGTAACCTACCAAATTCCGATCCATCGCCACCGCCGTATATTGCTTTTCGAACCCTAGCTTTTGTAAAAAGGAATAAGCCTCAGGATACGCCTCTTCATCAATCCCAGGCAGAATATAATTCGGTGCGTAGGATGCGAAAAAGACATTACTCCTCCCCTCTTCAGCTAAAAAACCTTCTGCTTCCTCCAACAGCTTTTCACCGACTCCAGCTTTCCGATAGTCAACATGCACGAAAAAGAACGGAATCCATCCAGTATCAGGTTCCAGGTCTGTCCCGTGCATCGGAAGCAGTCTCCTGACTGCATAGACACAACCTACTAAACGATCACCATCAAAGCCAACCCGCAGTCCTTGCGGTTCAAAATTCGCATCCAATAAAACCAAATTCCTAAATCGTTCAGATGTAATCGGATCGAGCGGCAGGCTTTCGTTCCAAAGCTCAACGATCTTCACTTCATCCCCAGCATGATAATGTCGATACGAAATCATGTCCTCGACTCCTTTATTGTATAAATGGGCTTACAATTCGAATCCTGGGATGTATTGCCCTTTGCGGACATTCAAACCTGTAGGGTATTTAAGTGTCTGGGCATATTTTGTACGATTCACACACCCTCTCATCGTGCCTAACGCCTTATAGTAATCGTAATAACGGAAAGAGGTGGAATTCATGACGAACCAATACTGTGAAAGCGCCTCAAGATAGACATCGAACTCCTCGGAAACATCGACAAAAATGTCAGGCACATACCCCTCCATGTCCTCCCAATTCTCACTATGGAAAATCCGATAGAACTGGGCGTCCGAACCATCCAGTTCGAAACCAGGTATAGCCGCCTTCAACTGGGCAGCCTGGAGGATTTTCGGACATAGCGCGTGATCAGGGTGAATGCTGTTTTCCCAATGGGTGATCACAATATCCGGCTTTAATTGACGCATCAGCGTCGCTACCCGAGTTATGACCTCATCATTCAGCGTCAACTCCGCATCCTTGTAATCGAGGGTCATCGTTTTCACCCCCAGGATTGCTGCAGCTTTTTCCGACTCCTGGATTTTATGGTCACGATACGCCTCGACTGAAATATCAGGTGGGTTCCCTTTCTCTCCAGCCGTCAAATGGACGAACGTCACCTCATGACCGGCCTTCGCATATTTATGGGCAATTGCTCCGGCCTGAAATTCCACATCCCCACAATGCGCCCCCAATGCAACCAAATGCATACCATCACCCTCATTCAAATTTATTCCATAAGTGTATTATACAAAACATTCTGAAAATATCAGAATCAATCGTCCGGCGAAAAATTAAAATCCCATCATGATCTGTTCTTCAGCCTTTTGATATCACGCCGTAGACTTGCCTTTTTCAATTTTTTCTTAGTAAACAAGTAGTGAAGGTCTGCCTTATTATCATACGAGAGCTGGATATGAAAGTAGTTGATATATTCCGCAATCGCAAAGAGATACAGGAACAAAGCAAGAGCCAGTCCGCCAATCGGCAGCTGCGGGTTCCACATGAAAACATCCCATACAAAAATCAAGGGACCTACTAGAATGATAAACAGGTTCCATTTTTGTAAATGATAGAGTCTATTTACGAGGGAAAGCGGAGTGATTGGGCTTCCTATCGTCTGTAATTGCCTCCTCTTCACGTACCAGTATAAAGAGCCTTGCAGCAGGATAAATTCCAGCAGACCAAATGAAAGCCAGAAAGAATACAACGAATACAAGTGTAAACCAGGATATGTACGATTGATGAAATAACTGAGAAAAATGAAAAGAAGAAACGAGGTGAGCTCTCCTGTATATAGAAATGCGAACCTTTTCTCCAAATGTCTTTTCATATTGATCACATGCCTTTACAACTACTATGTTCTTCCATTTTACATGAAAAATCGCAAATATGGAGTAAAACACCGAATGTTCTACAACACATTTGCGACATAACTCGTCTGGAGGACGACTATAGTCCGCTTTCTTTTTTCGACACGCTATTCTGGTTGTTCATCCATACTTCGTTCAAGGAATGTCTTCAATACGTGTACACCTTGGACACAATCGTTAAGAGAAGACCATTCTGCCGGGTTGTGGCTGATTCCATCTTGACTCCGTACAAAAAGCATCGCAGCTGGGATGTGTCTACCGACGATCATCGCATCATGTCCTGCTCCGCTTGGTAAAAAGTATGGTTCGATTCCATTTGCTTCTACCGCTTTACTGAAAAGATTCTGCAAATCTTTTCGGATTGGGACCGGTTGCTTTCGTATCATCTCTTTCCAGGTCACCTCCACACCGGTTTGACCCGAAATAACCTCGGCAGCCTCTAGTATCTGATTTATGAGCTGATTCCGCGGTTCTTCAAATATATCCCGGACATCCACATAGAGCTTCACCTGCCCAGGTATGACATTGACGCCGTTCGGATGAACATTGAGTTTTCCAACTGTAGCGACAGCTGAATCACTAACCGTACGTGGCAATGCTTGGACTTTTCCGATAAAAGCACTGGCAGCAGCAAGCGCATCCCTTCGGTCAGTCATCGGTGTGTTCCCAGCATGGCCTGCTTCCCCATCAAATGTGAATTCAAGCCAGACCGGACCTGCGATTCCTGTTACGATTCCAACCTGCAGATCATTTTTCTCAAGGCGTTTCCCCTGCTCGATATGGACTTCCACGAACATGGCGACGTCTTCAGCATTTCGCTTTGCCTCTGCAATGGTTTCAATGGATAGTCCGTCCTTTGCGAGAACTTGTTCAAATGACAAGCCATCTTTATCCGTCATGGTGCGCTGACGTTCGAGATCCAGTTCTCCGACAAAAGCTGTACTCCCGGTCAATCCGCCATTGAACCGGGATCCTTCCTCATCAGAAAAAATGACGACTTCAAACGGACGCTCAGGTACATAGCCTGTTTCCTGCCAGGCTTGTGCAACTTCAAGTGCAGACAGTACACCAAGCGGTCCGTCAAAATGACCACCATTAGGAACGCTATCAACATGGGAACCAGATAAGATGGCAGGAAGATTGCGCCTTCCCTCTTTTCTCCCAAATACGTTGCCAGCTCCATCTTCTTTGACGGTGAGACCCGCTTCGGTCATCCACTTTTTCACGAGTTCCTTCGCCTGTCGCTCTTCTGCAGAAAAACCAAGGCGATACGAACCGTTCTCTGAAGTATGGCCAATTTTAGAGAGTTCCGCCAGGCGATTTGCAAGCCGTTCTCCATTTACTCCTGAATGACTCAATCTAGAATTGTAGTCTGATAGCAGTTGGTTTAACATGTCAGTCCTCCTTGGTAACTCTTCTTTTATAGTCAGTTTTTGAAAGAAAAGGGCTTTTTCTGAATGATTTCAGCTTGTCAGATATGAATATTATTATATCGAAACTATTCTTAACCTAACAAAAGATTTATAGAGTATAACTAGGACTGGTTTACACAACTTGAGACATTTATCGTATGAAGGAGGACTGCAGTCTCTTTCTTTTTTAAAAGCTATTATGCTTCTGGTGTTCAAAACAATAAATTTTCCCATTGAACTTCTTGTTGTTCAAACAAAACCTTTTCACTTTTTCAGAGACTGGTTTATGGCATATACAACATTTTTCTCTAACATCAGTTTCTCCTGCCTTCTCTTTTCCTGCTTTTAATGAATGCACATGTTGATCTCTTATTGATTGGTCGGTAATATTCGCTCCTGTAATCATATGGTATATCTTACTTATATTATTTTTAGTAAGTAATGGCTCCTCATGTTGGATTTTTAGGACTGAATCCTTCCTCTGCATATAGTCAAATAGTTCGACATCATAGACTAGCAGTTCATTAGAAGCTATTTTCCTAAAATCCAGTTCATCCATTTTGAACGTACAACGTTTTGTGAAAGATACCATCGATATGAATAAGTGATGGAAATCTTCTTCTATATAGTTCTTTAATGCTTCGATGTGCCCGTAATTTTGAATAAATGGGTTCATCATCTTGAACTTGCCATTCACAGACCACGTTTTCCTATCTTTACCTCCATAAACAGTACCTTGATAGTTTTTTGTTTCAATTACAAAGATTCCATAAGGCGAAATGACAACATGGTCGATTTGTGAATAGCTTGATTTGGCTTTTGGATTTTTAACAAGAATATCACTTAAATACTTATGATCCTTTGGAAGCTGGTCAAGCTGAATATCAATCTTATATTCTCCCAGTTCGCCTTTCCGACCAGCAATCTTCTCAGTATTATTGGTCTTAACTAAATTCTCCGGCTGTTTTTCATCATTATTTTTAAAGAGATTTGAGAAAAGTTTCATCATGATCACCTACCGTACATTTTATATTTAGTACATATTCTATATTGTTTTTATCGGCAATCACGTTCTCAACTTAATAAAAAACAACCTCACTTTTCTAATAGTGAAATTGTGGTTACCTTCCAATTTTGAAGTACACTTAACATAATTACCTCCAATTTGGTTTATTTTTCTAATCTCATTTCATTTTACATGAAAAAATCGCAAATATGGAGGAAAACCTTAAAGGTTCTACAACACATTTGCGACATAACTCGTCTTGAGAAGGACTATAGTCCGCTTTCTTTTTTCGACAACCTAAGAGCGGAAATCAAGCTAGTTTTTGCAAGTTGATGCACATCTGTCTGTAAGCTTCTGACTCCTGTGGCATTCCCATCTCTCCATATGCTTTGGCAAGCCATTGTAACGGTTTTGGATCATCAGGTTTCAGTTCTGTCTCCCAGCTGAAGCATTCCACCGCTTGATCCATCTCCCTGAATTCATAATACAGTTCGCCGAGCGCTTGCATTTGATCAGGATCATCAAGAAGTTCTACCATCACATGGATTTTTCCAACGACTTCGAGATCATTCCGAATATCCTTAAAAGGTTCCAGCCAGTTTTCGATATAATCCAGATCATACGATTTCAGCAACGAAACGACGGATTTCTTTAGGAGTGTCTCACCCTTATCAGGATACTGAGTCAAGATAGGCTTCAGTAACGTATGAAGCATTTCAGGCTCAAATGTATGTTTTTTTAGATCCAGTTGTTCAAGTAGATCTCCGAAAATCTCGATTTGGGAGTTGCTGAGTTCGAAGTCATAGTTCGTCATCATTCGGGATACTTCTTCAATTTTATGGTGTTGGACATAGTGTACGAACAAATCGTGCTGCAGTGGAATGAAGTCAGTAATTTCTTCGGATAGTGTTTCTAAAAAGAACATCTTTTCCTGTTCATTGAAATGTTGTTCGAGTAGTCGGATAAGAGGGCGGTAAAATTCCGCAGATGGGGTTTTGGTGAGTTTATGACTGAATAATGCGACCAGATCAATCCAGCGGTTATCTTTTTCGAGACGATCTGTGAGTTGTTGGAAGCTTTTATCTGAGTCTTTCTTTGCATAGAGTGCTTTTTCTGCAAAAATAGGATCCTTTGAAAGGATTTTATCGGATTCACGTCTATACAGATCAGCATATTTCTCGACCTTGATATCAGTGGCCAGCTGTTCAACTAAACTATGATCCGGTGCAAAATCAATCAGGATCCGGACGATTTGATAGCCAAGAAATGTCTGTCCATTGCGGTTATATTGGTAAAAAACAGATTTGATTTCATTGAACAATTGCTTTTTGGGAATGAATGATTCGAAGAAGGTCAGGATGAATGCTTTTTCTTGTGAGGTATAGCTCTTTTCAAGTTTATTCAATAACAGTTTATAGCTGACGATTTTACAGGGGTGGTTAGACGCGAGAAATTTATTGATCAACGGATGGGGAGCGTTGAAGACCATACCATCCGCGAAAGCATGTTGGATGAATGATAGACGTCGAAGTCTAGTGGATTTAACCGCAGTGAGGAACTGATATTTATAGAAGAACAGATAATACACTTCATTGTCTTTACTAATCGCTTCAATGATTTCGCCCTGACGATAAAGCGCCATTCTTTCAGCTCGTAATTCGATTGGATTTTTCTGATCATACAGTAAAAATTGATCTTGATCCATCTCATAATTCCCCCTATTCGTAACTCTAATATAGCATAATTTCATAAAAGACTCATGTTACTCCCAGCCAATAAAAATAACCCCTAGTTCCAGGAGTTATTTTTCAGCATGCTTTAAGGCAAGTTATTCCCTGCCGCACGATAAAGCTCGTACCATTCTTCTCGTGTAAGTTCCACATGGGACGCTTTCGCGATATCCGCCATGCGCTGAGGGTTCATTGTTCCGACAACCGGCTGGACTTTAGCTGGGTGACGCAGGATCCATGAAATCGCGATCGCAGAATCGGTCACACCGTATTTCTCAGCGATCTCCTGCAGTTTCGCATTCACTTCCGGGTAGTCGTCATTCCCGACGAACGGTCCTTCAATCATCCCGTATTGGAAAGGAGACCACGCCTGGATCGTCATATTGTTCAAGCGGCTGTACTCCAGCATGCCACCATCCCGCATGACCGCACCTTCATTTTGCATGTTCACATTGATTCCAGCATCGATCATCGGGGTATGCATAAGACTGAACTGCATCTGGTTAACGATCAACTCCTGATCCAGAGACCTTTTTAAAAGTTCGATCTGCATCGAATTGTGGTTACTGACACCAAAATGACGGACTTTCCCGCTCTCCTTCAGCTCATTGAACGCTTCCGCCACTTCCTGCGTCTCCATCAAGGCATCCGGGCGGTGAAGCAGGAATATATCGATGTAGTCTGTTTTCAAACGCTTCAGGCTGCCTTCAACTGAACTCAGAATATGTTCTTTCGAATAATCATAAAACCCTTTACGAATCGCGCATTTCGTCTGGATGACCATTTTTTCACGGACAGAAGGATTCATATCGATCGCATCTGCAAAGATGGACTCCGATTCTCCGCCACCGTAAATATCGGCATGGTCAAATAGATCAACGCCATGTTCCATCGCATTTTCAATCACATGCCTTGCATCATCTTTAGAAAGTGAACTCATCCGCATACAGCCTAATGAAATCTCGCCAACTTCCAAGCCACTGTTCCCTAACTTGATCTTCTTCAAAAAGAACACCTCTTTAGCGTAGTAATGTATCTATTCTAACACTATGATTCCGCTGACTGCTATCACTCTGCTTTATAGAAGCGCAGCCCTTAGAAATTATGATAAACTCGAACTAACCAATTCATGATTTTGAGGGGGCGAAACGTAATGTCCAAACCTAACTTTGCTGTCGCAAATAAAGGGAATTATGGGATCGAAGGAATTCGCGAGGTCAAGATTATGTGGGTGCTTGGCAGCATCCTATTGATCGCGGCGGTTTATCTTTTTCAATTAGATGGACTCGTATGGACTATTGTAGCCTTCATCTTCCTTGCCATCACCATCATCAGCTATGGAGAGGCGACCTGGATGACATTGAGCAGCAAAAAAGGGCAAGGCCGTGTTGTCTCTGATATGCTCGGTAAGTTAAATTTGAAAAAAGACGATACGGTCCTAGATGTGGGTTGTGGTAGAGGTTTCCTGATGAATTCACTTGCCAAACAAGTATCTGGAGGGAAAGTCATCGGTATCGACAACTGGAGTGATAAGCGGAACAAAAATGCGCCTGAAACCACCTTGCAAAACGCAGAGACAGAAGATGTCAAAGACCGTATTGAAGTCCAAACCGCTGATACCCGCAACCTGCCGTTCGAAGACGAAACATTTGATGCTGTCGCTTCCAGCCTTACGATTCATACGATACCTGATCCAGATGAGAGGCAAAAAGCCCTGGAAGAAATCGCTCGTGTCCTAAAGCCGGACGGCCTAGTGGCGATCATGGATTTCATGTATGTGGAGGAATATCCAGCAATCTTGGCGAAGGCTGGTTTGACAGATGTAGAGAAATCACAATTTTATTTCTCCATGTTCCCGCCAGTCATCATTGTATCTGGAAAGAAAAAAGCGGAGTAAAAGCTCCATGACCAAACATGGAGCTCTTTTAATACATTCAATTTGACACAATCGATTTTTCTTTATAGCCGAGTCCCTGCCACCCGATGATAGTGATAGCCACCCCAACCACGATAAACGCGATGAAGTAAGGTGAAATAAAATCCCTAACTGCACCGGCTGTAAGTGAACTTGCGATAATTCCTAATGAGAAAACCGCAGACAGTATGCCAAAGGCTGTACCATGTTTGGTTTTATCGATTTTCTCCGTAATCAATGTTGTGATGGCTGGGAACAGGATCCCCAATCCGATTCCGAGGACGAACAACAGCTGCCCGAGACTAAGTGGAGTGAATGGCACCACCATCTGGTAAAAGCACGCAGCCAACACAAGCATGCCAAACCCCGTGCGCAGCAACGCGGAAATCCGGTTGATCCACGTCATACAAACGATGACGAGCGTCCCGACCCCGATATAGCTGAACAACTTCCCGGCATCACTCGTCGACATCCCTTTTTCCACTACCAAAAACGGTAGCTCATACCCGAGTGTTCCTTGCGCGTACATCAACGAGAAAGCTACGAAATAGATCATCAACAGATGCCGATCGAGCTTCAGCCCACCGCTATCAGTTTGCTCTTTTTTATGAACGATGATCGGTTCGAATTCCCTAACGTACAACAGTGCGATAATGGCTGTAATGAGAATACATCCACCAATAAGGAAATAGGTACCCTGATAATTAACGATTTCAACCAGATACCCACCGATCGTCGGCGAAAGAATATGTGCAATCGTCATGAGTAACCCATTGAACGCCATATACTTCCCCTGTTGATGGCTATTCTTCGCATAGCCGGACAACAGCGCAAAACAAGCCGGAGTCATGAACGCAAGGACAAGCCCATTGAACAAACGCAAAACCAATAACACGTCAGGATTCGCTGCAACGCCATGTGCCATCATCAATAAACCCGATAAAAACAGCGGCACGACAATGAACTTCTTCTTCCCGAAAAAATCGATCAGCGGGCCAGCGATCAAGTTCCCGCACATGTTCGCGAAGGAAGACATACTCATCATGATACTCACAAAGAAGCTCGTCGCCCCAAGCGCAACCGCATAAGGCGTGAAGATTGGATACTGGATATGTAAGCTTAAAGATAGCAGGAACAGAACCGTGAAAATCGCAGCCATGCCCCTTCTTCTCTCGTCCATAAAATCGCCTCCACCATAAGTGTATGAACGAAATTGAAAAAGAGACATGCTGAGTTTGACAAGTTCTTATTTGAGGGAGAATATCTTCATTAGCAGTCAAAATTACAAGACGAGTCCTCACAGGTAGGTTTGCAATCACACGATTTTTAAGGGTTTCCATAGTTTCATCGATGTTTGCCCCGGCATTTAAGCAGCCTTCCATGTGGTAATTCATCGCAGCGGCAATGACTATTGATGTGCTAATTCCATAATGGTGTACTTATCCTAACTGGCGTTTAAATTCTTTATTGGCGAAGAAGTAAGCGATGACCATGATGCCGAGGCACCAGGCAAGCGCGGTCCAGATCCCGTTGCCAACAGATCCTCCATACAAGAGGGCACGAATCGAATTCACGATTGAAGTCACAGGCTGGTTCTCAGCGAACACACGGACAATTTTAGGCATGGTTTCGGTGGGGACAAAAGCCGAACTGATAAACGGCAGGAAAATCAGCGGGTACGAGTAGGCTGTCGCCCCTTCCATAGACCCTGCTGTCAATCCGGGAATGACCGCCAGCCATGTCAATGCTAGCGTAAACAGCCCGAGGATCCCAGCTACCACAAGCCAATCCAAAATATCAGCGCTGGAACGGAAACCTATCAAGAACGCGACTAGGATAACCACCACAACAGTAAGCGCATTGGAAATAAGCGAGGTCAACACGTGAGCCCATAATACGGATGACCGTTTGATGGGCATTGTAATGAAGCGCGCCATCAGCCCACTCTTTACATCCGTAAACAGCCTCAAAGAAGTGTAAGCGACGCCGGATGCGATAGTGATCAGCAAGATTCCCGGCAATAAATAATTGACGTAGTTTTCCGTGCCTGTCTCTATGGCGCCGCCAAATACGTAGACAAACAGCAACAGCAGCATAATCGGTGTAATCGCCACCGTGATAATCGTATCCGGGCTGCGAATGATGTTGCGCATTAAACGTCCAAGTAATACACCCGTTTTACTTTTCATTTACATCTCCTCCTTTTTTGCCGATGATCGCGAGAAAAATTTCCTCCAATGTCGGCTGCTTCTCGATGTACTCTATTTTCGCTGGCGGGAACATCTCCTTGAGTTCGGTAATGGTACCGGTTGTGATGATTTTCCCGCCATGCAGGATGGCGATACGGTCCGCAAGTTGTTCAGCTTCCTCCAGGTGCTGGGTCGTCAGCAAGATGGTCGTGCCGCCGCCAGCAAGTTCCTTGACGGTATCCCAGACTTCAATCCGCGCTTCGGGGTCAAGTCCTGTCGTCGGTTCGTCGAGAAAAATGACTGGTGGCGTCCCGATTAGGCTCATGGCGATGTCTAACCGACGCTTCATCCCACCGGAATACTTGTCGGCTCGGCGGTTGGCTGCATCGTTCAAGCTGAATCTTGCAAGCAGATCGTCAGCGACTTGAGCGGGATTGGAAACTCCCCGCAACTTGGCGATCATCAATAGGTTTTCCCGCCCGGTGAGCATACCGTCTAAAGCTGAGAACTGCCCTGTCAGGTTGATATTCTCGCGAACGTGATCCGGTTGATTCTCGACATTAAAACCGCAAATACCTGCTTCGCCGCCATCAGGCTTCATCAGTGTCGAGAGGATGTTGACCGTCGTCGTCTTGCCCGCACCATTTGAGCCCAGCAGTGCGAAAATTTCGCCACGCTCCACCTCAAAATCCACCCCCTTTAAGACTTCCTGGTCTTTAAAGGATTTTTTTAACCTTTTTACAGAAATCGCTGCATTTTTCATACTTTTTCCTCCTTATAGTAAGCGGAACTAGACCGCTTGTGAGATCCGGAATTCAGGGAGCTTTGTCTGATAAACGAGGGGGGTTCACCTTCAGACAAAACGGAGTAATGATCCGGTCGAGCGTCTTGCGGAGCTAGATGCCCTATATCCCTCTACTTAGTCTGACTGATAATCTGTATAACTTAGTACCGGGTTGAAAATAAAACTGAATAGTGAGTGAATGTGGCAATTCACATTTGTAACCAGCTATTCAGTCGGTATTATCTATCGCTTTTACTTTTTTCCCAATCGCTTCACGATACTATGATTCAAATCACACAAAACCCACTAGGAATTCGACGTTAGCCACGACCAATCGTATCGTTCAACTTCGTGCGATACTTGTTTTTCCAAGTTTTCTCGTCTTTCACTAGTTCGTCGCAGAAATCGGCCACGTCCTCACCCGTGAGGTCAGTGACTTTCTTGCCTTCCGCTGCACCTTCCTCGAAAAGATCGAGAATGCCGCCAAAGATACGACTCACACCCTTCCAGTCAGAGGGACCACCAGTGGTCCACATATACTTTTGGATCGCTTTGTAAGCGTTGTGATACTCACTTGGAAGTGCCTTGGCACGCGCCTCCATCGCCTTCCATTCCCGTTTGTCATCCAAACTTCCGATAATTTTTTCGAAAATACTCATATTACTTCTCCTTTTGTATTTATTTTAGTTTTTTAGTTCGTTAACCTTGCTTGAGACGAATTCCCATTTTCTCCAAAAAGTTTCTAGATGCTCTCGACCTGCTGCGTTGAGTGTGTAAAATTTTCTCGGCGGTCCCATGGTGGATGGCTTTTTCTTGATGTCCACCAGATTGTTTTTCTCAAGCCGCATGGTAATCGTGTAAACTGTGCCTTCAACCACATCAGTGAAACCAAGTTCTCGCAGCTGTTGAGTGATTTCATAGCCGTAAGTTTCGCCACGGCTGATGATCTCAAGCACACAACCCTCAAGCACCCCTTTCATCATTTCTCTGAAATTTTCCATTTTTTCCTCCGTTAGTATTTTTCTTTATTTTTAAGTACTCTGTATCACCGGTATTTTGTGTTACTGATATTTAGTAATACTAACTACTGGTATATAGTATAACAGAATAGTGTCACTTGTCAAGAATAAATCTTTTCGTCAAATAAAAAAACATGTGGTTTCGTTCCACATGCTTTTTCATGATTGATTTATACTTTGTGTCCTCCAAAAGGGGACAATCGGGTTCCTTTTTTAGTTATTCGCAGTCAAAATCAAAAGACAACTCTTTATAGAATTGTATACTTAAATAAGAGTTCTCCATTTGGGTCTCTCTCATTCATGATTTCAAATCCCATACTTATATAACCGATAAGCTATTCTATTTTCCTCCTTGATACTTAAATATATAACGTTTACCCCATATTTTTTCGAAACTATATTAATAAGTTCCATCATTGCAATTCTTCCTAAGCCTTTGCCTTGATATTTTTCATCTACCATTATTCTATCAATCCAAGTATCCTTATTAGGACCAAAAGAACCGTACATAGCAAATCCAATAATTTCGTCATCATAATATATAGCTACTGGATGCCAATCATGGTAAGTATCAGCTTCTTTTAGACATTCATCTACTGTTTCAATAAATTTTTCTTGTCCAGGTGTTAATTTTTATATTTCTAACTATACATTCATTAGTACTATCAATATCTCTAAAATACACATTACTCATGTTATTAACTAAAACTCCTTAATTTTAGAAATAATAAATGTCTAACTCTTGAGTATGTATGGATCCAGTTGCTTATTCAGCAAGTGCCCCTTTTCTTGAACATCAATTTCCCAATTGTTGTTCATTTTCTATAATGTAATCTATATTCTTTAGGGGAACTGTTGGTAACCCTTTTGAATGCCTTATAAAAACTTGATAGTGAGTCATATCCTATCTTATAGGCTATTTCTGTGCTGGTTAATGAGGTGGTTGATAACAAGGTCATTGACTTGTGTATTCTTATTTTCTCTATGTACATATGAGGAGTTATTCCTGTTTTGGTCCTAAAAATACGATTCAAATAAAATGGACTTACTCCGACCTTATATGCTAAATCCTTTAATTGTATTTTTTCATCGTAATACTGATGAATGATATTAACTGCTTTTTCGACGATCTCTTTTTGGGAATCATAGTCCTCTGATTGAAGATTTGGTCTACATCTTTTACAAGGCCGAAATCCACCACTTAAAGCATCGTTAGCGTTTTCGAAAAATACAATGTTTTCGCTCTTCGGTGACTTAGATTTACATGAAGGGCGACAAAATATTCCCGTAGTTTTCACTGCATAGAAGAAACTGCCATCATAGTTTGCATCACAGTTTATTGTGGCTTCCCACATTTTTTCTGCCGTAAGATTTTTTCGTGTCTCCATAAGGGGTTAACCTTCCTTTTTGGGACAAAATTTGTTTTTGAAGAACCATGTAGACAATATATAAGCCAATAACAATGACTGGAACAAAAATATATAGTTTGAAAAACGGTAGGACAAGTACACAAAGGATTAAGGCTATGAATGAACAAATCCAAGGCAATGAGCCTTTATTTAGTATTTTTATACCTGCTGCCATTGACAAAATGTAAACAAGGATACCGAGTGAAGTAGGAATAAACAAAATATCATTGAATGTCATCGACAATAGTGATGTAGTAATAACACCTGCTGTAGCAAAGAAAATTACAAATATAATCATTCGTCTTGGAATCTGAGTGGGCGAGTGTAACTGGGATAACTTTTTAGGGAATGCTCCATCTCTACCTAATGAATATCCAAGTTGTGCTAAACTCGCAACAAATGCATTGGAAGTACCCGTACAAATTAGGAAAGCTAAAACCGCTGTAATCACCTTTGCACCCATTCCTAATTCATTTCCAATTATAACACCAATCGGAGATAGATCGCCTTCTACAAATCCATATGTTGCTGTCCCAATGGTAACGATACTTAAGGCTATGAATAGTACCCCAATAATAATTGCACTGACAAGGGTACTATTTACAATATCCTTCTCTGGTTTTTTAAAATTATTGGCAAGGTTACAAATTGCCTCCCATCCAAAAAAAGCCCAAAAAATCGCGGTTATTGCTGTCCCGATTGAAGTCCAACCATTTGGAACAAATGGAGTGAAATGAACTAATTGAACTTTAGGTAAAGAAACCATCACTGTTATCAGTAATAAACCTAGTAGACAAGAGCTGAGAATCAATGCTACCTTACCACTAACTTCTACACCAGAATAATTGGATATCCCTGCTATTAAAAGAATTAATATTGCTATAAATGTGTTTTCTAAATCAGACAACCCGAATGCATCGCTTATATAAAAAGCACCTGTTAAAGAAACGATTGTCTGTCCAACAGCAGCAGTAACAAAATAAAACCATCCCACAATATTACCCATATGATTGCCAAATGACTTTCTTACGAAGGTTGCTGCTCCTCCTGCATCTGGGAATTCACGTGCTAGACAAGCAAATGAATAAGCCAGTGGAAAACTGATAACGATAACAATCAACCAAGATAATAATGACGCTGGTCCTGCTATAGAAGCTGTAACACCGGATAAAAAAAGGACTCCTGAACCTAAAATGGCCGCAACATACAAGGCAACTGCTTCATATAATCCGATTGTTTTTTTCTCCATATGAATCACCAACTTTCACCACCATTCTAGCAAGTTAATAATATTACATTCATTTCTTATCTTGCTGTTTAATTCCTAAGTACATTAATAATAAATTTAAAAGGTGCACTTTAACGATAAAGTGCACCATCCTATACGTTTGGATCCGTTTCGTATATGGATTCAACATCGATACAGCAGCCGCTCCAGAAACACAATAGACAAGCTCTGCGGCGTTTTGATGACAATGTGGTTCGACGACATTGTTTGTACTCATGAAAATGTCCAGTAACGACACGTTTTCCAATGTATTCAGTTGATGGATCCCCAAGATGTTAATGAAGTTCCGGTTATCTTTTTTGAACAACGGACTGGTATTCACATCAAAAGCATACTGGGCAGAAGGAGACTTGTAATCGAGATAAGCCATAGATGTTCTCTTCCCCTCTTTTCAGAAAACTCTATAGGCATGATATTCACCCAGTAGTGATCTCGTGTATGTAAAAAAACCGCAAATGATCGTGAAATCACTTGCGGTTAGTTAAGACTTATCCCTAAGAATAAATCCTTATATTGCACAGTCTAATTTTCTCCGATTTTTTTTTGCTTACCTGGAGCCTTTACTAGGGATTTACTCTTTCCTGCTTTCAATAAAAAACTATCACTATATTTTGGGAAAATATCTTCTAAATACTTTGCTACGTCCATTACCGCATCGAGATTTATTCCCGTTTTAACTCCCATTTCTTCAAATCCATGTATTAAATCTTCAGAGGCTATATTTCCACTTGCATTTGGTGCGTACGGACACCCCCCAAGACCCCCTACGGAACTGTCAAAATCAATTATTCCTTCTTCAAGCCCTGCCACTGCATTAGCAAAAGCCATACCC
Organism: Pseudalkalibacillus sp. R45; assembly: GCF_052246725.1. NCBI lineage: Bacteria > Bacillati > Bacillota > Bacilli > Caryophanales > Fictibacillaceae > Pseudalkalibacillus > Pseudalkalibacillus sp. R45. The sequence goes on from NZ_JBQQCL010000003.1 coordinate 214,593, forward strand.
CGCGTATTATGAAGATGTAAAGAAAAATGGAATTCAGGATATGAATCTCTTATACTAGCAATCACTTTTTTGACGAGTACCGGGTGAGCCATTCCAGTAGTATCTGCCAGAGAAATTTCATGAATCCCTAGTTCTTGATAGCGCTGACAAATTTTCAGGTGACGTTCAATGGGGACATCTCCTTCATAAGGGCAACCAAATGCCACAGAGATAGAACCTGTTACCTTTGTATCACTTTCTTTGGCTCGTTCCACCAAAGGAATAAACTTATCCATCGCTTCCATCGTAGTCGCATTGGCATTGTAAAGACTATGAGAATCTGTAGCTGAGAGCATCAATTTTATTTTATCCACGTTTGAAGCGATTGCCCGCTCTAATCCCTTAAGATTAGGCACAAGTGCACGAAGAGTTACTCCTTGCTTTCGATTGATTCCATTTAAAACTTCCTGTGCATCACTCATTTGCGGAACTGCTTTGGGGTGGACGAATGAAGTAACTTCCATTTGCGGGAAGCCACATTCCATTAAACGGTTTATGATTACGATTTTTTCATTAGGCGGAATTTTTTCGGGTAGGCTCTGAAATCCATCCCTGGGACAAACTTCTGCAATATTAACATTCGATGGGAGAGTCATATGATTTTTAACGCCTCCTTTATATGATGTTTTTCTCTTTTAACGAAGCAATATCTTCTTCACTATAATTTAGAAGGGTGCTAAGTACATCTTGGTTATGCTCTCCGAGATCCGGCGCAATTCGTTGGATGCTGCCTGGTGTCTCAGAAAATTTCGGTACAATGCCCGGCATTTTCACTTTTCCAAGACGTGGATGGTCCACCTCAATTATATTTTCACGTGATTGGTAATGTTTATCTTCAAAGATGTCTTTAATACTATTAATCGGGCTTATTGGAACTCCATACTTGTCCAGAATTTCTTGTGCTTCCTGTCGAGTCAGTGATTTGACCCAATCAGCTAAAATACTATTAGTTAAATCGAAATGCTTTAGACGTACAGAATTCGTATAAAACCTCTCATCCTCTAACATATCTTCTCGATTCATTGCTTTAGCCAGTCTATTAAATGTACTGTCAGAGCTTGTAACAATTACAACCCAATGTCCATCTTTTGTTTGAAACGTGCCCGCAGGAGCCGAATGACCACTTAATCCAGGGGAACGTTCCTTGATGTTTCCATTCTGGTCATAATCAGTCACCAGGAACTCCATCATACGGAAGACGGATTCATATAGGCCCATATCGATCATTTGGCCGCTTCCTGTATCCTTTTCGCGGTGATATAACGCAGCACATACTGAGAAAGCCACATATACGCCAGTGATATAATCAAGCAAGGAGAAGGAAGGACTGATTGGCGGGCGGTCTGTAAACCCATGCAAATATGTAAACCCACTATATGCTGTAGCTGGTGTACCAAATCCAGCTTTATGGCTATTTGGTCCCGTTTGGCCATAACCAGTCACGCGCATCATTATAATATCAGGGTTCACTTCCTTAAGTACCTCATAGCTGAGATTCCATTTTTCAAGCGTGCCCGGACGAAAATTTTCAATCACCACATCTGACTTTTTCACAAGGTGCTTCAGTATTTCTTGACCTTCAGATGCGTGAAGGTCAAGCGTCAACGATTTTTTATTCCGAGCAAGTCCAGGCCACCGCAGTGGCTCATCATCTTTAAAAGGACCCATACTTCGTAGAGAGTCCCCTTTTCCAGGCATTTCAACTTTTATGACCTCTGCCCCAAAATCACCAAGTAAGGTCGCTCCATAAGGAGCCGCAATCATTGTGGAGAGATCTAAGATTCGAACACCATCAAGTGGACCATTTAATCTATTGTTTCCTATCATAGAATTACTCCTTTCCAATTTAGCAGTATTAAATTAACTGTTGTACAATGAAGGGAATAATTGTAACGATCGTTAATATACGAAATAAGTGCATGGTTACAACTGTCGGTACATTAGCATTCCGTTCCTCTGCAATCAACACCATTTCACTCATGCCTGCAGGTGCAAGCCCGCATACAGAAGTTATCTGATCTACCTTCAACCATTTAGTTAGAATAAAAGCTAGGATCACTGAACTTACAATGGTTAATAAAGAAATCAGCAGCGCAGGCATCACTAGCTTTTGTAATAATTGAAAAGTTTCTGATGTGAAAGTTAGTCCAATACTTCCACCAATGAAGGTTTGGATTAGTCTTTTTACACGAATTGGCAAGGGAGAATACATTTCAGTTTTAAAATTAATAACGATCACAAGGGCCATTGCCCCTAACAACGGACCCAGGGGTAATTTTGTGATGAATCCAACCAATCCAGCAGCTAATGAAGCCAATATTAAGACTATATATTTTAAATACGGTCTTCCACTTGATATCTTAGTTTTATTTATATCATTCTGCATGTTACTATGCCTTTTCTTCTTAAGTGCAGGACTTTCAGGCTCGGAAATTTTCGTTATTCTTCCGATAATATGCGGAAAGATCACCATCACGATAAGTAAGCGGACAAAATGAAGAAAGATAACCGCAGGCACCTCTAATCCAAGTGCTCCAGCCATTGTAGCCATTTCAACCATTCCCCCAGGCGCTGAGGATAATACGGCTACAGGAACAGTGACAGAGTTGAAATAGCTTACAATAAATCCTGTGCTTACGGTCATGATAATAACGACAACCATCACAAACACTAAACTCTTATTGAGTTTGCTTAACTGTTTTTTTGAGAGCTTTGTAAAGCTAAGGCCTATCATAATACCGAGTGAGATTTGCACTAAAAATGACAGGTAATTTGATGGTTGAAATTCAATCAACTGTAATGACTTCCCGACCCCAACCATTACGGTCGCTCCTAATACTGTGCCCATGGGAATTTTCAAATAATAGCCACACAGAGAACCAATTATTGCAAAAACTGCAAATATGATAAAGGGCAGTATGATCACATGACTCACTTCCCTGACTTCATTTATTGATCAGTTGATTCTCTTGTTTTTCTAAACCTTTGCACGGTTGGGTACAAAAATAGGATTACAGTTAAGATAGCCATAGCCATAAAGATTGGACGTTGCAGCAGTTCCAGGTACCTTCCTTCATATAACACGATCGTGCGTGAAAGCTCCCCATCAATTGTTGATCCCAAAATCAAGCCAAGCAATAATGCAATGATTGGATATTCAAGTTTCCTCATCACAAGTGCAAGTAAAGCAAACCCTACTGTAAGGATTACATCTAGATAAACTCCACGAACTGAGAAAGCACCTACTATAGAAAACACCATTACTATTGGAATTAAAAGCCTTGTAGGAACTAAAACTACTTTGCTAAAATACCAAATGAACAAAAGGCCAACTCCAAGCAGCAAAATCCCTTGAAAGAAGTTCCCGATAATGACAGCATAAGTTAATTCCATGTGATCCCTTACAAGGTATGGGCCGGGTGTCAAACCATGGATCATAAAAGCTGCCATTAATACTGCTGTTGCACTCCCTCCAGGAATCCCGAATGTCAGCATAGTAGCCATACCTCCACCTTCGGATCCATTATTGGCGGTCTCCGCAGCGATTAAGCCTGAAGGATTTCCTTTTCCGAAAGAAGATTTATTTTTGGAAAAGGCTTGGGCTTGAGAGTAACTGACTAAGGAAGCAACTGTTGAACCAGCAGCAGGTAATAATCCTATAAAGACGCCGATTAATCCGGAACGTAAAACGTTGAACTTATGTTTGATCACAGTCCCCATTCCTTTAAGAATTGCAGAAAAACTTTTTTCCGGAAGCTTCTGGCCATCATCTACAATGAATTTCCTCTGTACCAAGAAAAACAATTCAGAGATTGCCAACAACCCCATTAACGCAGGAACGATTTCAATTCCCTCATATAATTCCATTATCCCGAAAGTTCCGCGTGGACGTCCAAAGACTGTAGATCCAATCGTCCCTAAAAGTAGTCCCGTGCACCCCGAAATCAGAGTCTTGACTACATCTCCTTGAATTGTGCTTATGATTGAAAGAGCGAATAGAGTTAGAATCATCATTTCTGGAGCTTGAAAGTTCAACACAAAACTCCCAAGTGGTTTCAAAAACAGGAATACAAGAATATAGCCAAACAAGCAACCAATTACTGAGGAAATAAGTCCCATTCCGAGTGCCTCATTTTGTCTTCCTTGTCTAGTCAGTGGGTACCCATCCAAAGTGGTAGCCACTGCACCTGGAGCCCCTGGTATGTTTAGCATAATCGCTGTTACTCCACCAGCATAAACGGAACCAGTAAAGATAGCAGACAAAAACATAATGGCACTGATAGGTTCCATGTGGTACGTTACGGGAAGTAACAAGGCTATCCCAAGAGTACCTGAGACTCCTGGAATAGCACCTAGAATGACCCCTGTAATCAAACCTAAAAAAATATAAACTAGAATATTTACACTAGTAAGCATATTAACAGCTTCAATTGATGCTGATAGATCGATTAGTGTCAAATGGTTCACCTGCCTTCAATCTCAACATAGGGTGAAAATACATTAAAAGAAATAGCCTTGCGGTAGGTCGACACCCAGTAGCCAAACGAACATTGTATAAACAATTAACAACAGAACAAAAGGAAGTACTGTCATCTCCCACCATTTACGATTCTCTAGTAATAGATTCATTAAAAGGACAAAACCAAGTGTTGTGACAAAAAAACCAATGATAGGCACCAGGATTACATACCCAATTAAACTGAACACAAGGATGATTTGTTTGTTTTTAATCCATAGTCTCCAGCCTTTAAAGGTAGACATTTTCTCTTGGTTTTTTTTCCGTATTCCTTTATATATGGATCTACTTGCTTCTATTGTTAATAGTACCGCTAATCCAATGATAAGCATGGTTACCAAATTCTTTTCTTGAGGATCGGGTAGGTTTTTTACATCCAGGAAATAGAACAATGCAAATGAACCGATCCCCAGTAAAAATAAGATATTCTTCAGCTCGTGAGTCATCATAAGATTCCTTTCGTCAAGGAATTATTGGAACAACTCCTTGTATTCATATATTACTTCTACAGTCTCGCTTAATCTTTCAGTTGCTTCATCAGAAGGGACCCATTTTAGCTCCATGCTCTGCTCTTCTCCCCACTGCTTGAACTCATCACTTGTAACTGATTTTTCAAAAGCTGTTTCGAGTTTGTCCCAACGTTCCGGATAATTTTCCTGGAATTCCTTCTTTACTTGAATAAACCGGCGATTTGATACTGCTGGTAAATCCATATCATGTCCCATATCCTGCAATACAGTATTGATTAATGGCACATCAGGTGCTTGTTCATATGGTTCATCACTATAGATAGCAAGCGGTCGCAGATCTTCTCCTGCACCTGCCATTGTCCCTTCAATGTCAGAAGCGATGAAGTCTACTTCTCCTCCCATCAATGCGGTACGCATAGGTCCACCACCATCATATGGTACTGCTCTAACATCCATATCCAATTTATCTGTAATCATTTTGACTGCAATATCAGACCACGAACCAGAAATCATAGCATAGCTTAATTTACCTGGATTTTCTTCGATACCCTTGAGGAGATCTTCCATTGTCTTGTACTCAGAGTCCTTATCTACCCATATGGTGATCGGAGATGAATGGGTTATTCCTAAAATATCAAAATCCTCAAATTCATACCCCGCATCTCTTACAATCCCAGCTTCAAAATGTGGATGGGATTGGTACACAATATGTGTCCCGTCATCTGGATCTCCATTTTTATGCGTATTCGTTCCAGATGCTCCACCCCCACCTTCTCGATTTTCAACAACAACGGATGTATCAAGCTCTTTCTCTAAAATTGGTGCAAGTGCTCTAGCTTGCCTATCAGCTGATCCTCCTACACTATAAGGGACCACTAATGTGATTTCTTTATCTGGCCAGTCAGCCACATCCACGTCGTCACTAGCCTGTTTGCCCCCACAGGCTGTCAGAATCATTGCCAAAATCAAAACTACTGCCGTCCATAATAGTTTTTTCATAACCGTTCCCTCCCGATTTGTTAACGCTTTCATTTGTTCACAAGATATAATCACCATGTTTTTTTAGATATGAAACCAATCCACCAGATTCTAATATCCTTATCATCACCATTGGCATGCTTGTACCCTGAAGTTCATTTCTTTGATTCTCATTGATGACTGTCCCTTTAGAAAGATTGATCGTAAGAAGAGTTCCGGTCTCAATATTGTGATCTGGTACTTCTATGACCGGTAAACCTACATTAATCGCGTTTCTAAAGAAAATTCTGGCAAAGGAACGTGCTACTACAGCTGAAACCCCTGCTGCCTTCAAGGCTAAAGGAGCTTGTTCACGAGAAGAACCGCATCCGAAATTCTCTCCTGCTACAATAATGTCTCCTTCACGTACTTTTTCCCTGAATGAAGGGTCAAGATCCTCTAGTACATGATCAGCTAATTGCGACAAATCCAAAGTTTTCGTGTATTTACCAGGTATAATTCGATCCGTGTCAATGTGATCACCGTAAGTATGAGCATATCCTTTAAGATTCACGTTGTTACCTCATTTCCACTAGCTTATCAGGATTAGTGATTTTACCATTTAACGCTGAAGCCGCCACGACAGCAGGTGACCCAAGGTATATATTAGCCGAAGGGTTGCCCATTCTACCCTGGAAGTTACGATTAGATGATGAAATAACATTATCTCCTTTACCTGGTATACCCTGATGAGTTCCTACACAAGGTCCACATCCAGAGCTAATAAAGGTTGCACCTGCTTTCGTCAATATCTTTACAGTGCCGTCATCCAAAGCATCTTCAAAAACTTTCTTGGAAGCTGGTGCAATGATAAGGCGAACATCTGGAGGTATCTTTTTCCCTTTCAACACTTCTGCTGCAGCATGTAAATCTTCTAATCTTCCATTCGTACAGCTGCCGATAAACGCCTGATGAATTGGAGTGCCTTCAACTTCCGAAATTGATTTGGTATCGTCAGGTGAGTGCGGGATTGAGATTTGAGTCTCCAAATTTGAGACATCTATTTCTATGACTCTGCTATAAACTGCATCCGGATCGGCGTATATGGGGGTAAAATTATGATCTAGTTTTAAACCAGTGGTATCTACAAGTCCTGCTTTTGCCCCCATCTCAATTGACATATTGGCTAATGTCATCCTACTAGCCAGTGTTAAATCGTGAAGCGCCTCTCCGGTATACTCTATCGCCTGATATGTAGCTCCCTCAATACCTAACTTACCAACAAGATAGAGAATGAGATCCTTTGTGGTAACACCCGTTTTCAACGTCCCATTCAACCTGATTTGAATCGTAGTTGGAACCTTCACCCAGGTCTTCCCTGTCAGCCAAATCCCAGCTAAATCAGTAGATCCTACGCCAGTTGAAAAGGCTCCTAAGGCTCCGTACGTACAGGTGTGGGAGTCCGCACCAAAGAATATATCTCCAGGTTTTACATGATTGTTCTCAATCATAAGCTGGTGACAAATTCCTTCCCCAACATCATAAAGACGGATGTTCTGTTTAGAAGCGAAGTCACGCATCATTGAGTGTAAATCAGCAATTCGTTGATTAGGAGCGGGCGATGCATGGTCAATAACTAATGAAACCTTCGATGGATCCCATACGTTTTGTCCTCCCATGTTTTCGAAGGATTGGATTGCTAATGGAGCGGTAGTGTCTGAGGCCATACACCCATCAATCTTTACTAGCGCAATCTCTCCTTCTTTCACCTGATGATCTGAATGATTCGTAATAATTTTTTCTATTACAGTCTGACCGATGTCAATCTCCTCCTTCCCCTGTATTTCCAGTCAAAGAATAACCCATTTTTTTAGATATCGTTAATGCCGCATTTCTGATTAATTCTCCATATTTCAGCTCTAGTTCTTCAGTTAATTTTATTGACATTCCTGAAAGCGAGATTCCAGCTACAAGTGTATAAGTATTATTGAAAATAGGAGCTGAAATTGAATATGCGCCGAAAACTCTATCATTTTTACTGATTGCCAATCTATTTTTTCTTATGGTTTCAAGTTCTTTGTAGTAGGTATCTCTATCAATGACTTTTTGATTTTCTCTTTCCCATGTACTAATCTCTTCCTCAATGAATTCTTCTTCACAAAAAGCAAATAATGCTTTCCCAGAGGCTCCTCTAACAAGAGGATAGGGATAGCCTAGCCGGACGAATTGACGAATATCTTCACTGCCATCCGACTTCTCGACACACACTCGGCGATTTGCTTGAATGATATTCAAACTCACTGTCTCACCTGTCTCTTTAGATAATTGCTTTAATACAGGTAAGGCCTCCTGTCGAACATCAATGGTCTCACTGACAATCTGCCCCATTCCAATTAAGGGTAATCCTAAGCGGTACAAACCATTGTGTTGATTCCGACTAATCATTCCCTTATCCTTCAAGGAATTTAATAGTCGGAATACCGTTGTCCTATTCAGACCAGTTTTATTCACAAAATCAGCTAAAGATAATTCATATTCGTTTAATGTAAAACAATATAAAAGGTCAATCGCTCGTTCAACAGACTGCACGGTACCTTTTGATTGTTCAGTCATCTCAACACCTCAACAATCATTTCTAATTGTGTTCACATTATGAACACTAAGTTCGCATTGTGAATCCACACTTAGGAGTCTAAAGGATATAAATTAGCTTGTCAACAGAATTTTCAGAAAAATAAAAAAGATGACCTCGTGTAAGTACCGAAATCATCTTTCATGCTGAAACTATTTATACTACTTATTTAATTGTATTATTTGATACGAACCGTTCGTACCTGATTTGATTTAAGTTCTACTTTAAACCTGTTATTTTTTACACCAAGAGAATCTATCACTTCTTCATTCAAATTGACAAGAGCAGCTTGATTTACTTCTTCTGTCACCTTGTAACCTGTTGCGATGTCCTCTTCTTTAGCATTGAACATCCGCATTACCAATGCATCTTTATTCTCTGCTTTTTTCAACGTGCTTAGGACGGCTTTTGGCTCTTCTTCCTGAAGCAGCGTATAACTCAACGGCGTACGTACCTTGGAAGCATTCAGCTTCATCGCGTTGTATGGAATCTTGTTATATGCATGCAGTGGTGTGAGGTATTCTTTCGCCGCGCGTCCTACATTCGCTTCCAACGTCGTCCCTTTATGCGTAAGGATTGCAAACTCGAGATTCAATTTCCCTAGCATTTGCGAGTCTGGCGTCGGCATTTTGATCCCTGATGGTCTGCCTGGTCTCCGGATCATTTCTGCTTTTCCGATATACCCGACACTTCGGAACAGCGTGATCGCGATCGTATCATAGTCTTCCCCGACAATCTCGTATTCTCGGACACTATTCGTCAGCACACTGACCCCGTAGTCGTCATTCGAGAGCCCGACATAATTCAACATCGGATAGATCGGGTCCGGACGTTCACTCCAGCTTTCCTCTTCCCAAACATCCATCGCTTCATCATATACCAGTCTTTTGATCGAACCGAACTGGTTGTCTGATACTGAAAAAGAAGATTGCAAGCCTGTTGGAATGAACGCGCGCAAACGATGATCCTTCGCCTGGTTGTCCATCTCGCACGATACATCGATCCGCGGCTTGTCATTCGACACCATGATGCGGAAAGACACATCCACCTTACTATCGAGTGCCCCGCGCTTTCTGCTTTCCAGGTCTTGCGGAACGTCAAAGGAATAGTCGATCGTAATCGTTCCCTCATACGCATTTTGCGCGATGCCGATATGGGCATCCACCGAATCCGAATAGATAAGCTCTTCATCCGGGAGTGGTGAATAATCATACTCGTCACCGTCATCTCCTCCATTTTCAAGGAGAAGCACCTGATCGAAGTGCTGATCCGTCCGTTTATCGAGCACTTTCAACGTTCCATTCGGATTGACGGAAATCGTGAAGTACTCGGTATCCACGACATCTTTCTGTTCAATCGAGTTAATCATCTCACGCTCTTCGTTTACGACAAACAGGGTCCGGTAACCCATCGCCGGGACGTTCCCCTTCCACTGAATCGTATACTTCATGAAAGTTTCATAGTTTCCGTAGTGGACGATCTGGCGGTCAATCAGTCCTGGATCGATTTCTTCTGAATGGATCATCTCGAACGCTTGCTCCTTACCATGTTCATCGACCAACCGGAAAGCGCCATTCTTCGTAATCACGTCTGTCGTCATTACCTCTTCCCGTTCATATGGGAGAAGATTGAATACCGTCAACCGATCATCTTCACGGTCTGTTTCCATCGCATCAACAATCTGCCGCTTATAAAATTCAATCAACTGGTCGGTCTTCTCTTCAGCCAGGAACAACCGGTTCGCGATTTCCTGATGGACTTTATCCGAACAACAACAGCCGATGCTGTCATGTGCATGGTTCTTCATAATCTCTTTCCAGATCAGCTCGAGCAGACCATGGTGATACTCAAACCCGAGCTTATAGGCGATGGACGCAAGCGGTTCTAAGATATTCGTAATCTTATTTTCGACCCTGGTGTTGGCCGCTTTAATGTCCGCCCGCGTTGAAAAGATGCTGCGGTGGACACGCATGTACTTTCCATCAAGGAATTCACCTTCAATCTCAGGCAAGTCCTCAGACTCGATCGCGTCAAACACATTTTCAAATTTGCTTAAAAAGAAGTCACGGTCCGGGTAGAGCTTTTTCAATTTTTCCATGACCGGATAGATGTTCTGCTGGATCGGCATCTGATCATGCCCGTTCGGGACAAGCAGATGCTCGGAAGTCGCGCCTTTATCGAGTACACCAAAATACTTGTCCATCCGCTCTTTCAACGCGTCCTCCTCTTCCGGCAGATACTTCCCGATTGCATACCCGAGCGGCAAGAGCTGGACGAGGACTTTCGAGCCGTCATTCGACTTCCAGTAAAACTCTGTTCGGTCTGTCCCATGACGTTCAGATGTCCCGCGCCAGAACATGCTACGTTCAATGCCAAAACCATTCAGGATCTGCGGCATCTGAGCCGACTGTCCGAACGAATCCGGAAGATAGCCGATCATCATCGGATCTCCAAATTCTTTGGTGTCCTTGAGTCCATACAGCAGATTGCGGACGATCGACTCGCCACCGACGACCATTTCATCGGTCTGGGTGTACCACGGTCCAACGATCAGCTTCCCTTCCTGAACGAGCTTCTTCACCCGTTCTTTGTTTTCTGGTTTTACTGCAAAATAATCTTCTAAAATGGACGTCTGGCCATCCAGGACATAGTACGGATAATCCGGGTCATTCTCCAGACGTTCCATGATCTCTTCCATATTGTTCACGAGCAGGATCCGTGATTCTTCGGTGGAAAAATACCATTCACGATCCCAGTGCATATGAGGCACGATGTGGACTTGTTTCAATGTGAAAACCTACCTCTGTTTATGAATTTGCGACTGCTTGCATTTGTGCTTCTTCACGTTCTTCCTTTGTATCAGGCTGTTTCTTCAATTTGTTTTTCCGCGTGATGATCAATAACACCATCGAGATGAAGGCGCCGAGTAATGCTGCACCCAACCAGATACCGGCCGCTACAACGAGGGCTGGACCTTCAAGAAGTGCGAGTGAGAAGATCCCTGCTCCTGGTACATTCAAACCAATATCGAAGAAAGCGACGATACCGCCTGTCACGGCAGAACCTGCGATCAACGATGGAATGACACGTAACGGATCATTGATCATGAACGGGATCGCACCTTCTGTGATCCCTGCTAGTCCTAAGAGCCACGTTTGCTTTCCGACCTGTTGCTCCGGTTCGGTGAAGTATTTCTTTCCGATGATCGTCGCACCTGTCACAGCAAAGGCTGAAACCATTTTAACGGATGCAAATGCCGCATACGGTATGATGTTTCCGCTCGCCATCGCACCGATACAGAATGTATAAGCGGCTTTGTTCACCGGTCCGCCGAGGTCGAAGGACACCATCGCTCCGATGATTGCGCCAAGCAGGATCGCATTCGCGCCTGACATGCCTTCAAGCCAGCTGATCAGACCACTATTGAGTGCTGCGAGCGGTTCGCCGACGACAAACAGCATGATCGCACCGACGGACAATGTGCCTAACACGGGATAAAGCCAAAAGCTCACAAAGCCTGAGAACGTTCCAGAGGTTTGGACGTTCTTTTTCAAAAACTTGATGATATAACCGGCTAGGAAACCACCGAGCATACCACCGAGGAATCCACTTCCAATTAAGTTTGCACAGACACCAGCTGCAAAACCAGGTCCAAGCGCAGGTTTATCACCGATTGAATACGCCATATATGCTGCTAAAATCGGCACCATCAAGGTTCCGAGCAGTGTTCCGCCTAATTCTCTGAACAGCCAGAGCCAGGAGCCTTCTGTTTCATAGAGTTCCTGCAGACCGAACGCCTGTGAAATGAGGACCGCAAACGCTAGCGTCATTCCGCCGGCGACAATGACCGGGATGATGTAGGAAATCCCCGTCAGAATCGAATCTTTGATTTCAACCTTGAACGGTTTGTTTTCAGGTTCTTCTTCATAGGCGTCATCGATTTCTTCTTGTCGAGCATTATTGATGCCAGCTTTATCCGCCTTCTCAATCGCTTGCTTCAAGATCCCCTCTGCATTTTTAAGAGGAGCCGCGACGGACGTTGTAACCCGCGGTAAACCAGCAAAACGCTCCTGGTTTTTCACCGCAACATCCGCAGCGAAAATGACTGCATCCGCTTTTCGGATCTGCGCTTTCGAATGCGCGTCTTCAATGCCGTTCGCACCTTGTTTTTCAACGACAACCTTCACGCCTAACTCATTCCCAGCACGGATAAGCGATTCAGCCGCCATATACGTATGGGCGATGCCAGCAGGACAAGCGGTGACGGCTAGGATTGTCCGTTTAAAAGATTCAGACGCCACTGGCTTTTCTTCATCCTTCTGATCCAACGCCTGATAAAGCTCTTTGTTCGTCTTAGCATTCACCAAACCAGCCATATAAGACGGATCTGCGAGTCTCGTTGTAAATTCAGAAAGCAAGGAAAGGTGGGTTGAACCAGCTTCATTATCTGGTATCGCTAACAAAATCACCAACTGGACTTTGTTGTTTTCATCAATGCTCTCCCAATCCTCCAATGGAGTCGGGAGTGTTGCTACGGCAAAAGCCGCTTCTTTTACCGCATCAGACTTTCCGTGCGGAATCGCGAGTCCGCCTTCAAAACCTGTTGGGGACTGCGTTTCGCGTTCCATCACAGCCTGGTAAAACGCTTCTTCTGAGTTCAATTTTCCGGCTTCACCCAACTGTCGAACCAGGTACCGGATCGCTTCCTCTTTCGTTTCAAAGGATCGTCCCGTACTGATCAAGTCAGGTGACGTAAGAGTTTGTAGTCGCACTGTATGCTCTCCCTTCATACTAGCTCAGTAAATTGTGTTCATAGTAGCACAGGGAAAGGAAGCGCTTAATTTCTTCATACTTTTACACAGACAAACAAAAAGAAAACGGTTACATGTGTATTTATACACACATTACACGTTTTCCCATAATTCGTTCGATAACAGCTGTAGCACCATCATGACCGGTGTTTTATCCGAAATATTGTAGTTTTCAAGCATCTTTTTTGGAGAATAAAAAAATAATTTGTAATCCGCTTTCTCTTGGAGTGGGTTGCGGGTAAAGTGGGTCAATGATATGACCGTAACCCCTTTTTCCCTGGCGAGTTCCGCCATCTCAATCATCTGATCCGTCTCACCGGAAATACTGATCAAGAATAGCACATCCTGTTTTCCCGCATGGTTGATGGCATAAATCGCATCATGCCGATGTAAAAAGTATTCCGCTGTCTGCCCGCCGATTTTCAGGTGGGTAGTGAACAGCTCACAGAATGGCAGGTTATCCCCTACACCGAAAATGTAGATGTGGCGGGATTGGAGGATCTGTTTCGTCACCTGCCGGATCAGATCATAATCGACAAGTTCCAGTGTCCGGTTCATGTTGTATTGGATCGTCCCCTCTTCCGCTTCGCTCTCCAACCGCAGTTCATCTTTCAGCTCATTCTTCAGCTGCGAGAAGCCATCATATCCAAGCTTCTTCGTTAACCTAGTGATGGTATTCGGAACAGTGAACAACTCCTTCGCCAACGCCTGAATCGATATCTCAATCACCTGATCCCGATGACTCAGCATAAACTCAACGATCTGGTCATCCGTATCATTTAATTTGTATTCGTATTTATGAGCTCGTTCCTGTAAATTCACCTACACCCCACCACCCTTCATGTACAGCAAATCTTAATAACTTTTATTTTAACATCTTTTAGATTTCTATCCTTAGTATGTATATAAATACTACAAAAAAAGACCTATTCAGCTAAGAATAGATCTTTTTTTATTAATATATTAGTATTTAGCTGCTTCATTAAGCACTAAATCACCAAAACGTTTCATTTGCTCAAAATCAAATATTTCATCAAATTCTAACTTTTTAACGCCATATTGCATTTTTAGTCCTCTTTCAAGTAACCCATCTTTAAACCATTGAACATTTTTAATTGTTTGATATCTGAACTTTTGTTGAAAATCACTATTATACTTATTTCCAACAAACCATACCCTTTTATTTGTAGCGAATAGGTATCCTTTAGTTTCTTTTTTACTAGATTTATCAAATTCACAAGCTAAAAACGTAAATCCATATTCATCTTTTTCAAAAATATTTTGTAGTACTGATTCAAAATAAGCTTTATTTCTTTTTACTTCCTGATACTCATACTGAGAATATTCGAGTTGGTTTATATCAACCACTTTTGAAAGTATTGCTAGTACTTCTTGTTTTTCCTGTTCTTCTTTTAATTCTTGCTCCTTTTTGTAATGAGCTCGCTTTTCTTCAAGTTCAGCTTTTTTGATTGCTTTCTTTTTTTCTTTTTCAGTACGATAAGATGTTACTTTTTCTCTAACTAATTTAGGATCTTCTTTTTTCGTTAATATATTTACAAAAACGTCCTCAACTTTATAACACACCTTCTGGTAAATTCCCATATGAAATCCCCCCTTTAAGCAATCATTTTCTTAGCAACATAAAAACGTCTAGCTAACCATCCAGCTAAAAGAACTCCCATTCCTACTGTGGTTTGAGCATTCTCTTGTCTTTGTTCTTCTTGGTATTCTATAGCTCCTAATTCAAAATAATGGTTAAATATTTCTTCAGATTTAATATACTTTTCAGGTATATATAACTTCTCGCCTGATAAACCGAGCTCGTATGCTTCATCTTGAATTTCAATTACATCATTATTAGATTCAAAGCCTTCTTTATACCATTTTGTATATTTTTCTTTAAGAAAATTGGGTTGTTTATAATCAAGCATTTTAAACGCATCATTATAACCCTTTTTGTAGTATTCATCCCGTAGTTCTTTTTGTCCTTTTTCGTAACCATCTTGATATGCTTTCAGGTAATTTTCTTCTAAATCATTTAAATTTTGTTCTGTGTCGTTTTTCCCGTTATTATAGCCTTTTTCTCTATATTCATCTTCTTTTTCTTTTACTCTTTCTGATACAGCTTCTTTAAAGCCCTTTTCAAAAGTCGCTTTTAAGATAACATTTTGGCTGTATTTCGTAGGAATATCAATTTTGTCTGTCTTTTGACCTAATTTATAACCTGCTTCTTCAGCTTGTTCTTTTAAACCGGTGATTTTTCCAGTTCCATCTTTAAAACCTTTTATATAACCTGTCTTAAAGCCTTCTTTGTACGCATCTGATCCTTTAGAGGTTGTGGGGTTCTCATCTTTTTCGTTATATCCATCTTGATAACCTATATCAAACCCTTTAGCTTCTCCATTTGCTTTATCTTTTTCAGCATTTTGCTTGGCAATTTGTTCAGGGCTACCATTGATCTTTGAAGTATCATACCCGCTAGGTACCTCACAAGGGATACCATCATCTACGGTGTTCCCCCAACCATCAAGTCTTTCAGGATCATTGGTTTTGGAATAGCCCTTTTTGTTCCAATACTCTACAACTTCATCATAACTTGCAAAATCTGAACAGTCTTTATCAGAGGATTGAGTTGAAGAAGTGCCTGCAGAGGACGATCCTCCTGATGAACTACCTCCCCCATTATGATAATGGTAACCAGTACATAAACCCTTAGCTTTAGATTTCTCTGAACAATTGTGTCCTCCGCTACTGTCAGTCCTACCGGAATGAGCATATATAAAGTCAGAGGTTGAAACAATTAAAATAATAGTGAGTAATAAACTAAATAATTTCCTCATGTTGCATCCCTTCCCATAATTTTCTACAATTATATTTTAATATATTAAAACGAAAATTAATATAACTATTTTCCAACATTTTTCTAATAAAAAAACCGTAAGCAAACAAGCTATCGACATATTAATATAGTTTATTGAGTTATTTTCAACTATTTTTAGAACAGTTCAGAGTCTTTTAGTTTTAATGGATAAATTAAGTCTTTACCTACTAGAATTCAAATTAATTATGCAGCTAGTCCAAATTTAAGGCGACGATATAATTGATTTTTATTTCAATATAAGGGTATGGACGAATATACTACCCTTAAGGAGGGATATAGTGCCTTCTAAGATCGAAAAAGACCAACAGATAAAAGGAACAAGGACCTCTGTTTCAGAGTTTTGGCGCTGGGCGTACTCAGATCTTTTAAGTAACCGGAATCGAGGAATATTTGCCGAATTTTTAGTTGGTCACTCTTTAGGATTAACGGATAAACCACGAATTGAATGGGATAAGGCAGACTTTGAGTACAACGGAAACTTTATTGAAGTGAAGTCGGCTGCTTACATTCAATCATGGTACCAAAAGAAGCCTTCAAGCATTTCCTTCAGTATTTCTAAAACAAGAGCCTGGGATCCAGCTACAGGCAACTGGAGTTCTGAAGTAAAGAAAAATTCAGACTGCTATGTATTTTGTGTTTATACCGATCAAGACAAAACAAACTACAATATTCTCGACATGGATAATTGGGAATTTTACGTGGTCTCTACGAGGTTTCTAAATGAACATTACCCAGAGCAAAAGAATATTCACTCTCCACCATAAAGAAAGATTTTTATTCAGTTCATTTTAGTGAATTGAAGAGAGAGATCGATAGTGTACTTAGATCAAGCTAAGAATCATTTCGAACAAATTCCCTTCTAAAGCTATGCTATCATGAGGGTAGAGAAAGGAAGGGGTAAAGTGAAGAAAACCGTAAAAGTAGTTGCTGCCATTATTGAAAATGATAATGAAGAAATTCTATGTGCTTTACGTTCACCCACAATGGCGATACCAAATATGTGGGAATTCCCTGGCGGTAAAGTAAAAGAAGGGGAAAATCTTCAAACAGCGTTAGAGAGGGAAATTAAAGAAGAGTTAACATGTGAAATCAAAGCATCCGAAGTATTTAACGAGATCATACATGAATATGACTCTTTCATTATTAATTTAATTGCACTGAAAGCAAGACTTATTGAAGGAGATCCTGTTGAAACCGAACACTCTAAACTCGTTTGGCTTAAGAGAGATAATCTTAAGTCCTTAGTATGGGCACCCGCTGATATCCCTGCTGTTGAACAGCTTATAAAAGAAAAAGTGTAGTCTCGAAGAAGACCACACCTCAGCGAGATGGTTAAACATTTAATATTCTCTATTATTTTCTGCAACACTTGTTACGGGCTTGAAGAATTCATTCTCTTTATATTCAAATTGGGTTTCAGTAAACCGCTTTTCTAGATACCTTTCCAGTTCTTTATCCGTACAGTATACGAAGCATCCTTTTTGTCCTCTGGTCATCAGAGTGCGGTATGTATTGCGAATAATTTCGTCAGCTAACCGTTTAGCTTCCTCAGGATTTTCTTTCATCATTTTCTTAATTCCTTTGAGAGAACTGTCTGTCTTAGCACGTTGGTTATAGTCGGTTTTGATTTCTTGGTCTCGATAGATAAGGTCATCTCCAATAATCACGCCTACATAGTCAAACTCTAATCCCTGGCACGTATGGATACACCCGACTTCATTCACGGATTCTGGATCGATCGCCCACGTCTCCGAACTATCAAGGTTCCAGCTCATACCGAATCCGTGCTCCGGTAAAACAATATCATGATAATTTGATTTGCTTTTCCCTTCTTTAATCCAATCCCAACAGTATCCTGCTACTAATCTTGATTTATTCTTCACCCTATTTAACTTTTCTATTTCACAGCGTAACTCGTTAGGATCAGAATAGATCCGGAAGTCATAGTTGTTTGCGATGTGGTTTGCATTTGCTGTCTCTCGGATTTGCAGAACATCATCAATCCACGCCAAATACCCATCGGATCCATTACATCGAAATTGAGATTCCAAATTCATTCTCGTAACAGGAGCACCATGTTCCATAGCAAACTTTTCAATCATACCGATACTACCAACGTCTTTTAAGGTTACCCGTTGCCGTTCATCGATAAAAAAGATTGATAGTTTAGATGCACTGATGATTTCTTTTATCTGATTTTCGCCAAGGTTTTGAAACATCCCAGATTTTTCATTTAAACGGTGTGCTTCATCTACAATTAGGACATCAAATTCATTTTCAGGAGCATTCACATAACTTCCTGAGCCTTTAAAGAGGTTATCGATATGCCCCTTGCGATAATCTTGCTTTAACTTGTTAGCATAAATTTTTCTTGGAGCAGCATTCTTCGTAACGTATTGTGAAACTAAACTACGATTTGTCATTTCAACCAGCAAATTGATAGCAAGTACAGATTTCCCTGTACCAGGACCACCTTGGACCACAAGAACATGTTTCTTATTTGACCGAACAGCGTCTTTAGCTAGTTGTAAGGCTGTTTCATAGACCACCTTTTGATCATCAATCATGATGAATTCCTGATTACCTTTCAACATATTGTTCAAGGAATCTTGAAGGGACTTGGAAGGTCGAATCCTACCGCTCTCAATTTTATATAAGGTTTCCTTGTTGTCACCAAACTTGATATACCGCTTAATAAAATCACGTAATTTACCGGCATTCCCTTTTATGAATATAGGAGCCTGGTCGATATAGTACTGATACACTTCATCAGTCAAAGGGTCATTTACACCTGGAGTAATGTAGTTATGGAGATAAGCACAAGGATAAATCTCGATGTTTTCATTTTGTACATTTTCATTATAATCTTTGATTAATGCAGCATAGGACCAGGCTTGATATGAAGGGTGGGTTGTTTCCCTGATTCCACGATTGATCAACGTCTCCACGACTGCTTCTTTATTATCAACCTTTTTAATACTTTCCCACTGCTTCAATTCTACGACTACAACTGAATTTGTGGTGTCTTCCTTACCCGAAATCAAAAAGTCGACTCTGCGTGACGTATGCGGAATTTTAAACTCAATCGCTACTCCAGCATCACTCGGAATCTCATTATCCATCAGGACCCGGTACATATATTGCATTGAATTATCCCAGGAGCGAACTTCACTTTCATTGATCTTCCCGATTTTGGTGTTATAGTTGTTGCAAATGTTCGGCACAAGCTGGTCTTCAAAAACATCCGATAGGAATTCGGACTTCGTTGCCTCGTAAACAATCACTTCTTTTCACCTCACTTAAAGTACATTCTTATTCGCTTTGGGTACTAACATTGGCGGCATTTCTTGTCTTAGTCGCCATGTTATACTCATCGGCTTACTTCCATAATGTTGTACATAATCTGCGGTTCCGAGGAATATAAACGGTGAAGTGTAGCCATTTTCCTTCTTGTATTCTCTTATGAACAGTGCGATCTGATGGTTGTTTTCTCTTTGATGTATGTAACGCTGAGCTGTTTTACTTGTATCTGAAACCGTACTCTGGGACTGCCAATGGAACAACCGTTCATTAATCGCATAATCTTCATAGAGTGTTGATGGTGAAAAATCCTTCTCAGACTTATTCAATGTGATAAAGAGGATATCGACATTCTTATCTTGAAAATGTTTAGCACCCTCGCGAAAGGCTGGACTTTTCTCCTCATTAAAATAATCGAATGCAGCCATGATCTGTGCAGTGGAGTACTTGCTATGAACGCCCAATGGACTTTCAAAACTAAAATCATTTTCGATTTCGAGCGCTTTAAGATGGTTGTAGTTATAGGTTAAAATTGAACGGATCTCATCTTTTATTTCGGGTGTTTGTAAGATTTGTTGAAGACCTTCCTCAATTGATCCAAATCTCTCTTTTTCTGGATAGACTTTATAAAAGGAATAGTAAAGCATGCTGACCATCAACTTCTCTTCCTTATCCTCTGCCTTAGACCCATCTAGGTATTTCAAGTAAAAAGTAAGAAGTCTCTTAGAATTTAAATGAAACAGACTTGGTAACCGCTTTGTGATTTTCACTTCATCCTCAACAACCCGGTCTTCCAACAATCCCGCTTCGATCTTCATCCTAAAGAATGAACGATCTCCGGTTTTCCCATAAAAGTCGTACAAGGAAAGGTTATGATGGGTCAAGAAATTTTCCAACGTAAGGTCCAAACCTGTATCCTCTTTGAAGTATTTCATCTTTTGAACTAAGTTGGCGCGAGTGTTTGCTGTTGACTTGATATTTCTTAAAATGTATTCCTTCGCTTGTTTTTCTAACTGGATGAATGAGCCCTTCGGAAGATTGGAAAACCCATTCTCTACATAATGCTTGACCGAATGTTTCGTTCTTCCCATCAACGCTCGGAACTTGTCTTCAAAATTATAGTCCTTGTGAGCCTGGCCGATAAAATCGAGCACTGTAAGACATTCTTTATCCTCTGCAAGCCGTAACCCTCTCCCCAACTGTTGAAGAAATACAGTTAAACTTTCCGTTGGGCGAAGGAACAGAACGGTGTTGACCTCCGGTAAGTCGACACCCTCATTGTAAAGATCAGCGACAAAAATAAACCGAATGTCTCCCGATAACAACCGGTGTTTAGCAGTACGCCTTGTCTCAGAATCGGAATCGCCATGTAAGGCTATTGATGGAATTCCATGCTCATTAAAGAAATTGGCCATGTACTTTGCATGGTCAACTCCGACACAGAAACCCAATCCTTTGACCTCATCGATATCTGTAACGTATTTATAGATGCTTTTCAAAATTTGCGAACTGCGCCTCGTGTTATGCGTGTACACATTCTCTAGCTCTCTTAAGTCATAACCTTTGCGACTCCATTTTAGCTTCGAAAGATCCTCTGTATCTGTCACACAGAAGTATTGAAATGGGCTCAGGAGTTTCCGATCAATCGCTTCTGTCAAACGCATCTCAGCGGCAATCCGGTCATCAAAATATGTTAATACACTCTTTCTGTCCATCCGCTCTGGTGTAGCCGTCATACCAAGTAAAATCTTCGGTTGATAGTATTCTAAAAGCTTTTTGTAGGAATTTGCTGCTGCATGATGGAATTCATCCACGATGATGAAATCATAATAATCAGGCGTTGTCTTTTCATACAGCTTTGTGCTATTGAAACTCTGAATACTGATGAATAGATGATCCAGTTCTTCGGGCTTTTCTTTTCCCACAAGGAGATCACCGAAGTTCAGGTCTTGAAGAATGGCTCTGAATGTATCTCTGCTTTGTTTTAGAATTTCTTCACGGTGTGCGATAAACAAAAGTCTCTGTGGGTGACCATTCTGTTTCACAAACCTCTTGAAGTCGAACGCAGAAATCACAGTCTTCCCTACGCCGGTTGCTGCAACCAGGAGGTTTTTATTCCGATTATAAACCTCACGTTCGACTTGAAGGTTTTCTAATATTTCTTTCTGATAATGATAGGGTTTGATTTCAAAAGAAAAATGAAGTGGCGTTTCTTCTCTAGTTGACTTTTTAAGCGTGGTTTTTAGCTGGTTACGATCACTTTCATCTTCATGATTGAACGTTACGAACTCTTCATCATTCCAGTACGTTTCAAACGTAGCATCCACTTTCTTCATCACATCGAACGAGTCTTTTTCTGTAATTTTCACGTTCCATTCAAGACCGGATGTCAATGCTGGATTGGAAAGATTCGAGGAACCGATATAAGCCGTACTAAAACTAGTATCCCGCTTGAACATATAAGCCTTTGCATGTAGACGCGTTCGTTCAATATCATAGGAAATCTTTATTTCAGTGTTAGGAAGCTGGCTAAGCTCTAAAATCGCCTTGTAATCAGTCGCCTCCATGTAAGAAGTCGTGATTACGCAAAGCACACCATTTTTCCGAGTCGTAAATTCACGAAGCTCTTCAATAATGCAGCGAAGACCACTCCATTTAATGAATGAAACGAGCATATTGATCTCATTTGAGGTTAGTATTTCTTTCTTTAATTCACTCAGCATATTCGGTTCGTAGTTGGAACCAGTAAAAAGAGAGCTTTCAGATAAAGGCGTAACCGGGCGAACTGGCTTGTCCTTTTTCAAGCTCTTTATCGTGTTCAGTTTTGAATAGATAGAAGTGAGAACCTCTCCTTCTTCAGCGATTTGAAGAGATTCAAACTCCTGGTCATATGTACTCAGGTAATAAATGATTTCGTTGCACACTCGGATCTGACGTAACAATGCCTCCTTATCATCACTTTCATGATCACGAGCAAGTTTCAACGCCTTTCTCGTTATGTATGAAATATAAGCAGACAGCTTTTTCCTCGCCTCTTCAACATCGATCGGTTCCTTACCGATATCAAATGTCTCAAGTTCAACAGCAGTCAAACTCTCCTTAAGCTTCTTATTAATAATCTTCTCATACAAACCCTCTTTAAACACAAAATCACCCCAAAAGAAAAAACCTATTACTGGTAATTATACCAGAGTAATAGGTTGGGGAATAATTATCTTATGGTTACATAAAAATAAGTAAATAAGGAGATGGGAATTCTCTCCTTTATACATAAAAGGAGAGAGCCACATGGAAAGGGAATATAAATGGAGCGAAATGTCAAATCGTGAAAGAAACCTCTTAATAAGTACTACTGTTTTAAACCTAGAGTGCTTTTCTACAATCGAAGGAAGAAAATGGTATGATAAACATTACCAACTTGGTAATTGGCATTATACATCAAATTTACACGATGCTATTGACCTATCTAAAAGAGTCATTCAAGAGAATTTAGAGATGGTTATTATTTATTCAAATCAAAAATATCATTGTATAATTAGTCATAAAAATGATAATAATTTGCCTTACTTAGGAAAGGCCGTTTCAAAGTCCCTTTCAGAATCAATTTGTCTTGCTGTATTGCAATATAAAAAAATCAATATTAAAGTTTGATTTCAGCAACGATATCTTTTATACATTTCTTGAATTTTATGTTCTCATTTCATATTCTCCATATCCAGTAAAATGGATATGTGAGAAGTTAACACCAAAATTTTTCATTTTGTGAATCATTAAATTTTCTAAATTTTCATCACATGTAGTAAAAAATAGTTGGTCAACAAATCTATTTTCTTTATTTGAAAGTTCTGAACGAAGTAAATCAATAAAAGAAAGAATATTTAGATCATCCATTGTTTGAATAGGATCATCCATAAAATAGCACTTAAAAGCACCTCTCTTTTGCCCCATTGCCACTGTTAAAAAAATTGAAAGAGCTACAACAGATAGTTGACCAGCACTTAATATATTAGTAGCCGACACTTCTTCATTACTAATACTTGCCATTAGACTAGCTTTAGTTTTTGTTGTTCCGTCCATAATTAAATTAATTTCTTCTATATTAGTATGTCGGTTTATCCTTCTATATATTTGTTGTAATGGTAAACGGATTTTTTCTACCATCTGTCTATCCCATTCTTTTCTTTTTTTCTTTAATTCTCGGGATATTTCTTTTAAAGCTTCTAAATTATTCTGTTTTTTCTTGAGAAGTACTTCTTTTTGTTTAAGCACTTTAGCTTTCTTATCTAGATCATATTGTGATTCTTTTATAACTTTATCATTTACAAGACTTAGTACAACTCCATCTAGTATTGTTAGCTTTTTATTTATTTTCTCAACATCAATGTTATCCATGGTCAACTCGTCAGGTAGTTGTTCTTTTTTATTTCTAAACAACTCTTTGAACCTTAATAGACATTCTATTTTCTCTTGAGTACTTAAAGAAACAAACTCATCACGTTTCATTAAATTTTCACCAAATTCACTAGTAACAAAATCAAGTTCACCAATATCATTTACAAGTAAGTTTAATAAAGAATTCTCTAATCTATAAATATCATCTTTATCTATTATTTGCTGTTCTAATTCCTGTTTTTTAATTTTTATTACTTCTTCATTTAATTCATTGAAGTTTAGCTTAAATAAAGTACAAGCGTTTTTTAATTTTTTCGTCTTATCAAAATTCGTTAATAATTTGTTTATGGAGCTAATTTTTGTATCAATTAAGTTCAATAAATACTTAACAAATTGATTATAAGTATCATTAATTTGTTCTTTTTGTTTGATGTACGATTTTTGGAGGTTTGATCTTTTCGAATCTACTTCCCCAAGAATTTCTCTAGCATTAATAACAAGTTCATTGCTTTGAATAGGAAATAATTCTTTACTGCCGCAAAGAGGACATTCTTCTTGTCCCCCACTGCGTAGCTTGTGGAATCCTTGTGAATGATCTATTAACGATCTTAGGGCATTAATTGCATCATCGGAACTCTTAAAGCCTTCAAGTTGGTTTTCAAGTTTTCCTAAATCCGAGAAATGTTCATCCATCGTTAAAAAAGTAATAAATTCTCTATCGTCTTTATCCAGAATACTGGAAGCAATGTATTTTAGTTTTGCTACCCCTACTTTTGATGAATTCTTATATTCCAAAATCTCTCTTTTATTACCGTGGTGTATATACATATCCTGTTCTAAACGTTCTATTGTTTTTCCCTGTACACTTAACACTTCATCTCTAAATTGTTTAAATGGAGTATAAATCAGTTTATTAAAATCTTGTAGTTGTTTTTGATTATGTAATTGATTTAGATAGGGGTTTAACTCCGCATAGACAGATTCATTTTCTTTAAGATATTTCAATTCTTTAAGTTGCAATATTTGTTTCTTAATACGATCTATTTTATCGTGATAATGTGTATCATCATTTAATATTTCTTGTGGAAATACTTCTTGATCATAAAGTTTTTCTTTTGGATAATCATTAATATTAACTAAGACATCACCGCTATTTTTTCTTTCTACAATTAATTCTTTTTGTTTTTTCTCTGCATCATTATACATACTTTTTGCAACATCAAATTCTGTCTTAAATACTTCTGAAATTTGATTAGTTAATTCGTCTACTAAACCTTTTCTTTTCTTTTTGCCAGGATACCCATCCAAATTATTGATTATTGTCTCTACTTCCTTTGTACCCCCAAAGAAAGCTGCAAACATATCATAGATATCATTCCTGCTTTTTTCATACACTCTTATGTTTTTCTCATATGAACTAGTGTATCGTTCATAAAATTCTTTTGATATTGGTTGATTTAATAAGAAATCAATTGTTTGCTTCTTTTCGATGATTTCCCCATTAACCTTAAAAATAGAGTTTTCAGGAAAAAATCCATCACTTTCATTACCTCCTAAAAAAGTCCTCTCTAATTTTAGATCATTATTTAGATACCTAATATCCATAATTACACTTACTTGTTTTTTTGAACCATTATGACGTAATAAACATTTCTGCATCTTCTTATTTTTTTCTTTTCTAATTTCATAGTCTTCGACAATCCTTTGAATGGTACCAGTCATACACCACTCCATTGCATCTAATAATGAAGTTTTCCCGTAACCATTTGGACCTCCTAATAATATTAAACCACTCATACTTTCTTTTTGATCAAAAAATGTGAACTCTTGCTGTTCATACCCTCTAAAATTCTGGATTTTTATACCTTTTATAAAGAAACCATTATTCATCAGATTTTTCCTCCCTTAATTCAAGGAGATTTAGAACTGTATCAAGATTCAATTCTTCATTCCATTTAATTAACTCATTATATAACTTCTGGTTAACAACTGTTTTTACATCTTCCTCTAAACTTTCCCTTAATGATTTATATGGAGTTAATTCAATATTTATGGGGAAAGAGGGAAGTAAGGAAAGTTCATTTTTTATAAACATATCGTTAGAAATAGCTGTATCCATAACTATTTTTCTACACGTATATTTATTCCTTTCTAGTCCTACAAGAAAATTCACCATACTCTTATCTGCACCTTTAGTATGTAATGGACAAAGCAAAAGTAAATTAATATTATATTTTAATGGATTTCGATTAGGGAGAAGTTGAATGAAAGCTAATATATTATTTTCAAAAGTTTCTATTTCTTCTTGAGTAAAATAAGTACTTTTCTCCTTGATAATGTATAATTCCGTTTCATTCCTATTAATGAATATGTTATTAAATGGTAAAATATCTTCGGAGTTGTTTTTAGTGAATTCTCTATTAAATTTCTTTTCTTCAAAGCCATTTGATTTTAAAAATTCTAGTACGATTTCGATTTTCAACTATTATCACCCCTTATTAAACAACCATCTACAAAAATATTTGGAACTTGATATATTTTTTCAAATTTATTTTGGGATAGACACCCCATACATTGCACATGAAAATGATCATCTACGACTTCACAGAATGTTAGTCGCTTTCGTTCTTCTCTTGGTAATGTTATGTCTATTTCATAATTTAAGTTCTGAGAAGCATTAAAATCATGATCATTATGACCCATATACCAGACATCTGGTCTTATGCCTTTTTGCTTCAATCTAGGAAGCAAATGTCGTAAGCAAGCATAAAAGCTTTCACCATAAATATCACCAGTAATAACACCAATTCCTCTTGTTTCAGCAGGATATTTAAATAACCATGCTTTTTCATTTATTTCGAACCAGTCTTCTAGACTATCAATCTCTTTTTCTTCTAACTGATGATAATATAGAATTTTTGCTAACTTACTGAGAAAATTGGCGATAGGGCTACTACATGTAAGAAACTCCATAAATTCTTCCGAACCATTGTGATAGAATTTTTTTAGTTCTTTTGGTGTTATCGACTTTAAGAAAGAGCTACGAAGTTCATTTTTAATTAACTTTTTCTTTAAAAAAGGCTTTATAACATCGTTATAAATTATTCTATAGCTTTCAGTCACTCTATCTTCAAAACCCATATCTACTTCTATGTCTGATAAATTAGAGTCTGCAATAGAATAAATAAAATCAATTATCTTTTGAGTGTATAAATCATCCATTTCATAAGGGTCTCCTTGGAAATAAGATTTAAGAGACTCAAAAGTTAATTCAAAACCCTTTTGTCCATCTTCAATAAGTTTAGTAATAGCTGCACCATACAAGAATTCTGGTGTAAATCCATTCTTTAATTCTCCAAAAAGCGAATAAAGTTTGGATTTAAGTTCATCAGAAATTTCTTTATGGCTTTTAGTAGCTTTAAAGCTAGCAATTTTAAAGAAACCATCTCTATTTTGTTCAGAATCAAGTTTAGTTTCAGAAATTTTATCCCATACATTATGTTTCGGAGACTTACCACTACCTTCTTTTTTTATTTTTTCTAATTCTTTTTTTCTTTTGTTCTCATAAGAATTAAATGCTGCCTTTAATACCGTTTGGACATCTTTTTCTCCATTAGGATCAAATTGAAAAATAACAGCTTTATATGATACTTCCTTATCGACTTTTAATTCTAAAAATTTAAGGTAATTGAGATATAGCCATAGTACAGCATCATAGTACTTTGAATTGGTAACACCTTTTGAATGATGTTTAATTTGAGCAACTCTAATGTAACTACGTTCATTTGTAGCAAAGTATTTAACATAGTCTTCGATAGTTTCAACTTTATATATTGCAGGTCTCAGTTCTTCTTCAAATGCATCTTCATCTGTACCTTCTGTAAGTATATGTAAAAGAGTCAATTCAAATTGGTAGAAGTATCCTACAATTGAATGAAAAGCATCTCTGTCTTGATTATCATTATGTATATCATGTATAACTTCCTCTAATTGAACCGACATGACAGCCTCCTTTTTACTAAATATTACATTAATCGGAACTATATAACAAATAACATTTTAAATAGATTAAAGGACTTTTGCTACTTTTTAAATAGATTTATATTTTAAAAAGTAACCATATGGTTATAGTCCTCAACCTAACTAAAAGGTGGCATCTTGGGGAATTGAGTTAAAGTGTCATTCTATACTGTACTTGTTCTATAAGCACAAAGTTAATCCAATTACAGAAACAAAAAATTTGCAAGGTTACTGAAATGAATGTGGATATTGTACAAGCCTTATTATCAAGTGACAGCAAGTTACAGCTATCAAATCGGAAAGGACCAGTAACGGGTAACACGAGGGGTCTATCTTCCAAATCATAATACGAACCAGAAAAATTAGAGTATACGTAAAGATTTGAATGCATAAGAGAAGCCATTTCTTACATCCATTGTTAAAACATAATATATTGGCAGGATTTTGCTGAAAGATATTTAAAATATTCAAAACATTTTGCTGGTGCTTATCACAAATGCAATAATATCCAAATACATAGAAAATCGTAATAAGTAAAAAATGGTCCCTTGTAGATAACAGGAAACCATTTTTGAATTAATCTTTCTATATGCTTCTGTATTCCTGATAAATAAGAAGGAGGTGGAAACTAATCACCCTTTACAGCGGCAATATAGTTATTCTTATAAGAATAACAGCAACCACTTTTATTCATCATGTCCCACAATACGTTACATATGGCCTATCAGTTTCCGGTAATGTGCAATACTCTTCTTGTTCTGGGGTGTGGGCGTATGGATTTGATAATGCATCGAGTAGTTTCTCCATAACGTTGTAGTCTTCACGTTCGACCGCTGCTTCCAGTGCTTCTTCCACTCGGTGGTTCCGTGGAATGACTGCTGGATTGTTATCCTTCATTAGTTGATGGGCCTGGTCTTTCGATTCTTCCTGTCTTTCAAGTCTCTCCTGCCAGCGTTTTTGCCACTGGGTGAATTCATCTGTTTTATACAGATCTGAATCCTCCAGCTTATCAAACGTCAATGCTCGGAACGTGTTTGTATAATCCGCTTTATGTTCCTGCATGAGTTTTAGAAGATCTTCACATAAGGTTTCATCCTCTGCTTCCTCGTTGAAGATTCCGAGTTTTCCTCGCATGCCAGAGATCCAATAGGCATTATAGAAACCAGAAAATTTCCCGATCTCTTTTTCTGCAAGTTTGACTGCTTCATCCTGATCTTCGTGAAGGAGTGGCAGTAGCGTTTCTGCAAACCGTGCCAGATTCCATGCGCCGATCGCTGGTTGATTACGATACGCATATCGACCTTGGGTATCGATTGAACTGAACACAGTTGCTGCATCGAACGTATCCATGAACGCGCATGGTCCATAGTCGATCGTCTCGCCGCTTAGCGCCATGTTATCGGTGTTCATCACCCCATGAATGAAGCCGACGAGCTGCCATTTTGCGATCAATTCAGCCTGACGCTTCATCACTTCCTTCAACAGGATCAGGTACCGATCCTCACCTTTATCTTTTAGATACGGGTAATGGCGGTCGATTGTATAATCAGCGAGCGCCCGAAGGTCTTCTTCGTTTCCTCTTCCTCTCACATATTGAAATGTACCAACTCGAATATGACTGGACGCCACGCGCGTAAGGATGGCGCCAGGCAGTTGTTTTTCACGGATGATCGGTTCCCCGGTTGTCACAACGGCAAGACTTCGGGTGCTTGGAATCCCTAGCGCATGCATCGCTTCACTGATGATATATTCGCGCAGCATCGGTCCAAGTGCAGCTCGACCGTCTCCCCCCCGGGAGTATGGTGTTCTGCCTGAACCTTTTAACTGAATATCAACACGATCACCATCAGGCGTGATCTGCTCGCCATACAACATCGCCCGGCCGTCACCTAACATTGTAAAATTCCCGAATTGGTGCCCTGCATAGGCTTGCGCAATCGGCTGTGAGCCTTCAGGAGCTTCGTTCCCAGCAAGGACCGCTACCCCCTCTTCACTTTTAAGATCTTCAACATTCAGCCCAAGTTCTTCCGCTAATGATTCATTGAGTTTGACCAATTCTGGATCGCGTACAGGTGATGGTTCGATCTTTGAGTATAGATCTTCTGGCAGGCGTGCATAGCTATTGTCCAGGTTCCAGCCTTGTTTTGCCATGACCAATCTCTCCTTCTTTTTTGTCTTATCTATCCCGAATCTTTACTTGAATATTCGTCCTATAGTATTCCTTTTACCGTTTTCACTTACTCTAACACATTCGGATCCATAAAATGAAAAAGGAGAAGGGTGCTTTGATCAGGAAGCACGAGAACCGTCCCCAACTTATTCCCACTTGAACACGTAGCTTGCGAGTGCGAATCCTCCGATGAGCCATGCGCCTAGGATCAGGGTTTCTATCCCTAGCTGGAAAATCGGGGTTCCGATGTTCATCGTTTCCCGTAATGCGGAGCTTAGATGTGCGATCGGCAGGATTTTGACGATCGGTTGGATCCAGTCGGGCATGTTGCTGATCGGGAAGAATACGCCCCCAAGGAACAGCATCGGAAAAGAAGCAAACCCAGCAATCGGACCGGCACTTTCCGGGTTTTTCGCAATGCCTGCGATAATGAATCCGACTGCCATGAAGGCGAGTGTTCCCAGTGTGATGAAAAAGATGACCGCCAGCCATGACCCGACCACATTGATATTGAAGATGAGGTCTGCGATCAAAACGACGAGCAAGGCTTGCGTCCCGTTCAAGAGTAGGCGCGCGGTGATCTGGGCTGCGATAAAAGTAGAGGCTTTCAATCTCGTCCCCTGCATTCTTCGTAAAATGCCACGTTCACGCCAGGCTGAAATTTGCCCTGCGACGCCATTCATGTTGTTGTTCATGATCATCATCGCAACGATCCCTGGTACTAGGAAATCGATGTATCGGATGTTAAGTGCTTCGAGTCCGACCCTTTCAATGGTCACTAAAGGCTGATAGTCGACAAGTTTTTTACTATATTGATCAATGATCCCGTTCACGACCGTCAACCCTAGCTCAGAGGCGGAAAGGTTTTTCTCATTGTAATAGACTGGGAGCGAGAAGGCTTGATTCTTCTCCTTCAAGCTTGCTTCATAGCCTTTCGGGATTTCAATGAGCAGCTGGATATCCCCATTTTCGACAGCTTCTTTTCCGGCTTGAACTTTTTCAAAGGAAGTGGTCTCAATGCCTTCGTTGGTGTCGAACAACTCTTTCAACGTTTTCGATCCATCCGTTTGATCGAGGTCAACGATTCCAGCGGTCAAAGACAGTGAATTTCCGCCACCGACAAAAGAACCAAGGGCGAGCATCAAAATGACCGGAAAGAGTAACGTGAAGAACAAGACTTGCTTATTTCGGGCAAAAATACGGAGTTGCGCTAACGTTAACTGCCAGTATGCTCTCATGATTCTCTGAGGCTCCTTCCTGTCATATGTATGAAGACATCTTCCAATGTCGCAGTCCGCGTTTGCAGATCCTCAATATTCAAATTGTGTTCTGAAGATACCTGGATTAAGGATGTTAACGCGAGCTGAAGGTCGTCCGTATAGAGCTGTACAAAGGTATCCTTGATGGATACTTCTTCGACGCCATCCATTTCCATGAACCACTTTTTCTCAGGAGGATTGGTCAACCGGAATTCGACGGTGCTCGTTGACTGCAATTTTTTCACGAGATTGGTAGGTGTGTCGAGCGCAATCAATTCCCCCTGATCCATGATGCCGATCCGGTCGCAGAGCACATGGGCTTCATCCATATAATGTGTAGAGAGGATGACCGTTTTCCCCCGCTCCTTCAAACGCAAAACGATATCCCATAACGTTCTTCTAGCTTGCGGATCGAGTCCAGTTGTGGGCTCATCAAGAAAAACAATTTCCGGATCATGAATCAGGGCTAACGCAATCGCCAACCGTTGCTTTTGTCCCCCGGAGAGGCTTTTGATTCTATCATTCTGCTTTTCCGTTAAAAGCATATCGCTGATCAATTGCGGGATATCCATATGAGTTGGGTAAAAGCTCGCATATAAGTGCAGAATCTCTTCTACTTTTAATAGTTCAAATAAAGAGGTGGACTGGAGCTGTACACCGATCACTTCTTTGACTTGATTCACTTGTTTTCGAACATCATAGCCTGCTAGTGTCGCCGTTCCTTCATCAGGCTTTCTCAGCCCAACCAGCATTTCGATCGTTGTCGTCTTCCCAGCCCCATTCGGTCCAAGCAAACCAAAAACTTCTCCTTTATGAACCTGAAATGCCACCCCATTCACCGCAACAAAAGAGCCATAGCGTTTCACAAGACCTTTTACATCTACCATAGTTTCAATTTGCATAAGGAACCCCCCTACTGCTGTATTGTTATATGTAAAAAAATAAACCCTTATAGACTTTTCAGGATGATATTTCCATTATACGCGATGTTGGCTCGCTCGCAAATTTCGTCCATTTTCCCCTATCTTTCAACACATTCGGTCTTGGTAAAATAAAAAGGAAGCACGAGAACCGTCCCCAATAGTCCTGCGATGATGTCCATCTCGCAAATTTCGACTATTTTTTTCCTCTAAAGCAGGAATAGTCTGTGTGCTTGTATAATATTATTTCCATAAATGAAGAAATTTTGTTATTTTTCTGACATTTAAGGAAGAGAGAAAAAGGAGGATTGTCAAATGAGTCAAGGGTTAGAGCAACAAGCGCGTGAGCAGTGGAAATCGCGTACAGGGTTCATGCTGGCAGCAATGGGTTCTGCAATCGGCTTGGGTAACATTTGGAAGTTCCCTTACATTACAGGGGAGTATGGTGGATCAGCCTTTATAATTGTTTATTTGATTTGTATCGCCTTGATCGGAGTACCCGTCATGCTCGCCGAATTTGCAGTTGGACGGAAGACGCAGAAGGATGCGGTCGGTTCCTTCCAGGAGCTGACGCCTGGAAAGCCATGGTTCGTCACAGGGCTTTTCGGGGTCATGGCAGCATTCTTGATCCTATCGTTCTATGGCGTCGTTGCAGGCTGGGCGTTATCGTACACGACGAAAGCGATGAGTGGAGACCTTCTCGCTGTTCCTGGTGAACAGATGGCAGATCATTTCGGTGGATTCATCGGAAACGCACTGAGTCCGCTATTATGGCAGACTTTATTTATGGCGATCGTCATCATTGTCGTTGTGAGAGGAATTAAAGAAGGGATCGAGAAATGGAATAAAATCTTGATGCCTACCCTGGGTGTTCTCTTAGTCATCCTAGTCATCCGTTCAGTCACACTTCCTGGTGCAGGAGAAGGGATTGCATTTCTTTTCTCGCCAGATTTCTCAGCGCTGAGTGGAGAGGCCGTTCTCGTCGCTTTAGGGCATGCCTTCTTCTCCTTAAGCTTGGGTATGGGAACGATGATCACGTATGGAAGTTATGTTCCGAAAAATGTAAACCTTCCTACGGCGGCAACGGGAGTAAGTATTGCGGATACTGGCTTCGCTTTATTAGCGGGGTTAGCGATCTTCCCAGCTGTATTCGCCTTCGGGATGGATCCAGCGGCAGGACCTGGACTGATCTTCATCACGCTTCCGGCTGTGTTTGAGTTGATGCCATTCGGTCAGTTCTTTGCGGTATTGTTCTTCTTACTGATTTCTGTAGCAGCACTGACTTCCGCCATTTCGATTTTGGAAGTTCCAGTTGCATACTTCATGCGGAAATTCGAATGGACCCGTAAAAAGGCAACATGGATCCTTGGAACGATCATTTTCTTATTCGGAATTCCTTCATCCCTTTCATTGGGTGCATGGGGCGAATTCACGATTTTTGGTAAAGTATTCTTCGATGCGGTCGACTTCTTAGCCTCTTACATCCTTCTGCCATTAGGTGGATTATGTATCGCTCTGTTTACAGGATGGGCACTTGGCAAACAGAAATCGCTTGAAATTGGAGGATTTGGTGAAGGCAGCGTTTGGGGTAAACTTTGGATCTTCTCCTTACGATTCATCTCTCCGGTTCTCGTTGCGCTTGTGCTATTGTATTCAACAGGGATCATTTAAATTGGGGACGGTTCTCTTGCTTCCTAACGAAGCAAAAGAACCGTCTTTTTATTTCCTTATACACGGTGATGGTCGGCACGCCAATTTTGCACTGCCTTTTTGATTTCATCTGGTGAGAGGTTCTCAGACTGTGCCCGTGCCACAAGACCTGGATATTCTTCATCCGAAGCAAACCGAAGCGCAATGACTTGCTTATGGGTGAGCTTTGAGTCCAATAGATTCCCAGTCATACGATAATAGCGGAAGTTCTCCTCGTTTCGGATGCTTCGATCTTGGAGTTTGAGTACATATAGTCTTAGCTTTATAACAATCAAAATGATTGTAATGAGCATCGATAAGATGACAAGGCTGAGCAGCATCTGGCTCCCGAGGTTTTGGACAATGAAGATGAGCGATAAAATCAGTGTAACAAGAGTGAGAATTCCGATTCCTCTATGGTACAAGGGATCAATCATTCTATGATTCTTATAGTTTTGCTGGTTCATTTTGACCTCCTATTTTAATCTAGCTTGTACTTAAAAAGTATACCGTTGTTTTCGTTCTTTTAGAACTGGGGGGAATTGGGGACGGTTCTCATGCTTCATTACGAAGCAAAAGAACCTTCTTTTTTATCGTCAGCCACTGCCCTTCTCACGTTTCAACAACCACTCCATCGGAAGATACGAGATGAATAATACGACAAGTGCTGCAATTTCAAGATTAATGTAATACATGACGCCTGATCCGAAAAAAGAGAGAATGGTTTGGGATTCTGTAGGATTTGCTAAGTAGAAGAAATTGGTGCCAAGAAGAATATTGATGAAGAAAATAGGAATTGCAATTACATTAAGTGTAATGAAGCCGGTCCATATTGCTTTCCTTGGTACGCGATACCCCTGAAATACAATGAAAAACAACACAGCCCATGTGATGGCGGAATGATGAAGGAAATATTTAAGGAAACGGTAATGAGGAAACTGATAAAATACTTCTGGTGTTATTATGCTTAATATCGGCGGAATCAGACCTGTGAAGAATAGAAAGTTGAATGCTCTTTTGCT
This sequence comes from Pseudalkalibacillus sp. R45, assembly GCF_052246725.1. Taxonomy (NCBI): domain Bacteria; kingdom Bacillati; phylum Bacillota; class Bacilli; order Caryophanales; family Fictibacillaceae; genus Pseudalkalibacillus; species Pseudalkalibacillus sp. R45. The sequence goes on from NZ_JBQQCL010000003.1 coordinate 249,671, forward strand.
AGGCTTGAAGAATAAATAGATTGCGATGAAGATACTGATCGAGCAGAGGTGTAACGGGATGCTGCCGTACTCCCATTGATCCGTTGCAACCAGCCATATATGGCCACTGATTTCACTGATTACCAATATACATAGCAAAATCCATTTGATGATCGACTGGTGAGGTTTCAGTTTGACCCTGGAATGAACCATGAAAAAGGATACAGCCACAAACATCAAGAGCACGGCGATATGCGGAACAGAGAACAACTCGAATGTACGCATTTCGGTAACCGAAAACATGATGCCACCCCTATCCTTCTTATGGTTGTTACAAATAGTCTATTCCGTCTGGATAGGAAAACTTCAGAGGTGCAAACAAGTAAATATCAAAGCGAAGCGCACTGGATTTCACAATGAAATTCACAGTTCGTTTTCTATTGTTATATCAACACTACCCTAAACTTTTGTGGCTAAATAACATATGAATTCACATACCATTTTACGCAAATTCAATATAAAAAACCATCCTTTAAAATAATGTGATGGTTTTTTAAGATATTTTATTCAAGATTTTTCCAACAATAAATCCGAATATTCAACCACTGATAGTTTGCATATTTTTGCATTGGCAATTTCTCCGTGAAAACTCATAAGTATAATCAGCCGTAATCTGAGAACTTTTTTAATTCTTTTATTAGAGCGACTTGTCTGAATGCGATAGAAGGGGTTTTAGCCATAATGCTTTTTTAGCTTGAAAAAAATACAAATGATTTCTTACGCTGCTAATTTTTAACCATTTCCAAATATCCATCTTTGATCTTTGCTGGACGTCTGCTCACTTTGGGGGCATGACGCGGTGGGTGTCGCTTATGGAATTCGTGTATTACCGAGAAGTTTCCATTTCTTGAATAGTACCTGCCACGTTTCTATTTATGTGACCAATTAGATACAGGTGGTTCATTAAACCAATTTTTCCTTATTAATAACTTCAGCCCTTTCTCTGAGTAGTTTTCAATCATCTTGATTAGTTCCTTTAAAGAATCTATGTGATCCTTTTTATAACTGGATACCACTGCACTTTGTAGATTTGTTATACTTACTGGATTAAGGAACATTATTAAATTTGCCATTAATTTATCTGAAAAAGGTGATTCCTTTACTTTAATAACGTGAGCCTCTAGTCCAGTTGTAGTTGGAATTCCATTTTCTCTATAGATATCAGATAAAGAGGCTGATTGATAAAATGCTAACTTTTTCCCTTCTAGTATAAATTTCTTTGTGTCCCTATCCTCTACGACTTCAGAAAAACCGGTACAAAGAGCAATTCCAACATTGTTACATTGAAGGGCACTGAACATATTTGCCAATTCTACCGCATTAAGTGGCCGTTGCTGAGTTGATGCAACTTTGAATAGTTTCCTATCCCTTTCATCTGCTTTTTTATAAGAGAACGAATTATTTTGTAATAAATCTTTATCATTAAGCAATTTTAATAAAGATAAATCTAATTGAATTACATCAATAAGTAGTTTTTTATAAAAACTTTTTACTTTATAATCTGTTAATTCAACATATTGAGCAGCAAGTGCTCGCAATCCATTACCCGTTATATGCTTTAAAATTTCTAGAATTAATTGGTCTGAAAATAGCTTTATTGATGAACTATATATATCATCTTCCCTGAAGAACGGTGTATCTTTATAACCTTCCTCAGACAATAATTGAGTAGCCTCTTGTTCTTGATATGTAGAGATTTCATATATTTCATTTAAAATATTCCTTAAATCAGTATCCTCAGAAGTTTCACTAAGATATTTTAATAATAAATTGATCATGTTTGAACTTGATTGTAAGTACCAAAGGAAACCTAATTCATTTACGTTCATTTTATCCCACCTAAAGATCCAATTTCTTTTTTAGTGTGTCAAAAAAATTCTTGATTATTCATGAATCAGTAATTCTTCCTTTCGAATATGAACAACATTTTATATATCCGACCAAACTGATGTTGGTAATATAATGATTCAAAAATATTGAGGTGAATATCTAAAGCTAACTTCCTTTAATGGGGAAAGTGAGTTATTTTGTAGATGGCGAACAGTTTTATGGCGGGATCAAGTCCCCACTGGCGGAGACGTTCCACCCTGGCTACTATGATCATAAAACCTAATAAAAATAGGGCAACCATAAAATCTTTCGTGACATATAAATAGATACTTACACCGAGAGTAAAAGTAGTATTTCTGAAAATATGGGTGAAATAGATTTTTTGGCAACGTCGGTAAATTATAGAGGACAGTGTGGCAACTAAGATGAAAGAAGTTGAGCCTTGGGAGCCTACCCTCTCTTATGTGATACCAAATGGGCGAGCTAAAACTCCTGATTTTGTATATTTGCTTAGGAGTGAATTAAAATAATTGCAAAGTATCTACTTTTCAACAAAACAAGCTAATAGTAGGTATTCAATAATCGGGGGCTTTAATGGAATAAGTAATATAATGAAATGGGCTTAGAGGAGATTCTCCTCTAAGCCTTTTAGTGTGAATTATACTGTGAATCATTAAACGAATGTTATGTGATTTAGCTTGTGATTTGGTCTGTGTTTTTGCGTTTTGCACCTCACAAGTGAACCCGTTAGGAAATTTCCGATGGGGGGTAAATGATTATTTGATTTTCTCCAGCTCCTCCATGAAGGCAGGTCGCCTTTGATACTTCTGTTCCAGCTCGTTGATCAACTTGCGTGTATTGGTTTCGCCAAAGACTTTTTTATATGGTTTGATAAGCTTGCAGACTTTCCTGTATTTTTTCCGTTCAGTCGCTTGTTCGGCTTCCGTTTTGATGAAGTGTTGATAGATGTCGTTCACTTCTTCAAAGTAATCATCGATCAAGTATGGGTAGAGCGTTTGGATTTCCCACGGTCTTTGTTTTGTGTAGTGAAGAAGCTTATCATACAGTTTCTCTTCTTTCAGGATGTCTACGTAGGTTTGTGATGGGTGCCGCTCTTTTTCAAAAGCTGCGAGGATCTCCTCTAGAACCTGTTCAAACTCATCAGCTTGATACCACTTCTTCAAATCAAGGTAATAGTTGAACTCCCCACCGAGTACAAACTTCCGTGTCAGTTCCTTTACTTTTGGTGTGTCGCCTAACTTTTCATAGGCCGCCAAACGGTATTTTTGCCATCTCAAAACAAGCCCTCGAAAAAAGGAATCTCTACTTTCACCTTCTTTACAAAGTTCGATTACTTGATGATAATTTTCTTCCTCTAAATGATGGAGGATCGCTCTTTCCCTTAGCTTGGGGTACTCGAAATTATCAGTAATGAATGCATAGGCAGCATCGGCACCGTCAAATTGCTCGATTAAACTTAACTGCATTAGCTTCACTTGTTCGCTTAAATGATTTGAACTCCAGGAATCACCGGAAGATTGTTGGAGAAGACTATCCAACTGCTTTTCAAGTTTTTCCCGCCGTTTAGGGTCTCTGGCAAAATAGATGCAATTTCCTAATAAGCTGACACGTTCATCTGACCATCCATCATACCGTTTCTGGAGTGCGGCCTTTAAGAGCGTATTGAAAAGTTTCGTTTGTTCCTTATCGGATAGTTCATCGATTCCTTTAGCAATCGCATCCTCCATGATCTCTTTACTTTCATGGATACAGTATCCTACATCCCCGCTTGAATCATCTGTATATTGAAGCATATCAATCGTAATTGAGAGCACCGTCAAGCTCAGCATCACTGCACTTTCCGTGTCTCCTGATTCTTTCCTTTTATTAGCTTTGTCGAGTGTTGCATTAGCTCCTTGAAGCGCATAGCCGGCATCGTTCCAATGAATGAAACCACGGTGTTTCGCCTTATTGATGAATTCTCTTATCAGCTTTTTACTTTGCGCGATTTCGTCCTCTGCTGGAGCAAATTCGAACAACAGCTTCTTTTCAAGTTCAGGCTGGTCGTCAGCAAGATCCATCAGCACTTGTACCAACTGATCTTTTTTAAGGTTGGAGAGTGTCGATTTCAAGTCCGGCTCTTTATTGGACTTCGGTTCAGCCTTAGGCTTAGCTTTCTTTTTAGTCTTAGGTGCAGGATTGTTTTCCCTTATTTCTCTTAACCCATACAAGGCGGCTGCTTCATGTTTACAAACCGGTCCAAAATCAAAAGGACAGCTGCAAAAAGTACTGATGACCTCCTCTTCTTCATTCAGAGAAATACCTACTTTATAAAAGTCAGTACCGACAATCTCTATGACATAACGATTGTCATCAATCTCTTGAATCCTTTCGATATGGTCCCCTTCAAAATACTTCAGTCCACGTTCTAAAATAATTTCATCGATATAATCTTCAAAATTTGAGAGTTTCATAGTCCAGGGTCCCTTCAAGTGATTGTTAGATTGATTTTAACATAAAAAATCGGCTGTGAAACAAGCTTAGCGACCCAAACAACATCTGCATCCATCTAACCACAACCCCTATGTTAAAATAGAAGAATCGTTCTTTATGAAACTCACAACACATGCAGCATAGGAGTGTACGATTGATGAATAAAAAAGACATAGCGGGTCTCCGCAGACAATTGAAAGCGGATAATGATTTATTGAAGATCTCTGATATTTTTAACGTATATATCATGAAAGAAACAACAGATATTTACCATCATCAGAGCCAACCTTTTGAAATGCTGGACACGGATCAGCAGGAGCTTTTCATCCATAATTTCAAGAAGCTGCTCACAGGACAGATAGATGAAAAGTTATTCGAACTGAAATTCAAGCGCGAGGCAGACAATAGCAGTCAGCTCATTTTACATAAAGGGTTGCTGAGCAGCGAAGTCGAGGATTGGAAGGATCAAATGCTTCAAATGACTGAAAAAATGATCAAAGACCATCCGTATGAAAAGGATGTCGTCATCACCTTCATTAAAGCGGAATATTTGAAGCCGATGAAAAAGCGGAATGAAGAAGCCGAGGAAAGTGAACGGGACGCGGTTTACTCCCACCCCTTCATCCTTTGCAGCATCAACAAGACACAGGAGTCGAAAAAAGAGTTGGTATTCGACTATGTCGAGAAGCAGTTCAAATACAACATCGATGTCGACTCGGTAATTGACCTTGCCACCCCGATGACCGGATTTCTTTTCCCTTGTTTCTCCAATGGTGCATCAGATGTGAACCATGTTTTATACGCTTCTGGGAAAGCGAATGAACCTGATCATAGATTCATAGAAGAAGTCTTGAACAGTGAACATACGATTACAGCGAAAGAGGATAAAGAAGTGTTTGAGGAAGTGATGAGGGATGTCATGGGTGACCAGCTTACCCCCTCTACCCTTGCGAACGTCTATCGTGAAATTAATACGATGGTCGAAGAAAACGAGGAAGATGAAGAACCGAAGCTCGATTACAAGAACGTGGAGCGTGTCTTGAACCAAAGTGGCGGTGAACAAGTCGATTCTGAAAAAGTAAAAGCCGCTTTCGAGAGAATCACCGATAACGAGTCCCATGAACTGAAAGCTAGCAGCGTCGTACCGAAATACAAATCAAAGTCAATCAAAATCCAAACAAAAGTCGCGAACATTTCCATCAGCCCACAAGACCTCGAATACGTTAGACAGGTCAATTACAAAGGGAAACGCTGCATCATGATCGAAATTGAAGAAGATGCAGAAATCGAAGGATTCAAGATGCTTCCAGAAGCTTTTGGGGAGTAGAAGCATAGGTACGGTTCTCCTGCTTCGAAGGAAGCCTGGGGACGGTTCTGCTGCTTCGGAAGCAGCAGAACCGTCCCCAATCACAAAAACAGCTGTATTCCGAAAATAATAAACAATGAACCTGCTAATCTATTCATCAACGTTTTGTTTCGTAAATAGACGTTCTGTATCACCTTTCTCGAAAATAGTAAAGCAAGTGCTGTATGCCACCAAACAACATTCAAGAATATAGCAATGACTGCTCCAACACGAACCCATTGTTCAATTCCAGGAGGCAATACGGTCGTGAAGATACTACCAAAAAAGAGAACAGATTTAGGATTTGATAGATTGGTTACTAAGCCGAACAGGAAAGATCGGAAAAAATTTGTCGACTGGATTTTTTCATCGATGCTTTTGATCTGATGTTCTTTGCTCAGCCAAAATTTAGCCCCAATATAGAGGATATACGCCCCTCCCAGCCATCTTATGAAATTATACGTCCATTCATATTTTTCAAAAAGGAAGCCTACGCCAAATGCTGCAGCACTTGACCAGATCAGTGCGCCTGTGGCAATTCCTAATGCTGTTGCAATTCCCTTACTTTTAGAGAAACGGATCGAGGTTTGTGTAACGGCGACAAAATTGATTCCAGGTATACTCATCGTAAGGATATGGATCATTACAATTACACCAAGTATCTTCATATAGTCCATTTTGGTCATCTCCCCCATTGTAATCTTCACGCCACGAATCATTCATACATCCATTCAAGTGTAGTTCAAATCGAGAAGATCTTGTTATAGAATATGGATAGCATGTTATCCGATTTTTGGATAACGAGGAGGAGATCGCTCTATGGACACTGTAAGCTTGGAGTTGTTTTTACAAATTGCCCGTCATGGCTCGATTAATAAAGCCGCAAATGCCATGTTTTTGGCTCAATCGACCGCAACAAACCGTTTGAAACAGCTAGAGAAATCTGTTGGCAGTCCTCTGTTCACTCGAGCATCGGTTGGAGTCACGTTGACCGCAGAAGGAAAACGCCTATTACCTGTCGCAATAGATGTTGTTGAGAAAATAAGAGCTTACAAGGATTCAAAAGAGAATGAGCAGACGCTGACGCTGGTGGCTGGAAAGGCACTTGCCGCTTATGAATTACCACGATTGATCAGTCACTATCGAAAGGTTAATCCACATTTTAAATGCTATGCCCGATCAACATCATTCAACGAATGTGTATCAGCCGTTTTATCAGGATCCGCCGATATCGCTTTTTTAGGTGCAGAGGTGTATCATCCTGACTTGCAACAAGAGTTTTTGCCAGAAGACCGCATTGTTTTGGTGACCTCACCTGAGCATGAGTGGGCAGATGGGTTTCCCGGATTTGAAAATTGGGGGTCCCAAGAGGTGATCACTTTCGGAAATGATTCAGCCCCTTTCAGGCAACAAATGGATCTTTATTTAGCCAAGCAAGACGTTTTCCCAAATGTGATCATGGAATTGGATAGTCTTAGTGCCGTTAAAGAGATGGTAAAAGAGAACCTTGGGATTTCTATGCTTCCAGAACGTACAGTTTTACATGAGAAGTCAAGTGGCAGCCTGACAGTATTGGACATTGCAAACGGTCATTTAGTACGTCCCACTGTAGTCGCATATCCCCATTACAAAAAAGACGATAAAAATTTCCAACATTTTATCCACTGGATTAAACGGAATTACTAGCTTCATAAAAAAAGACGGTCCTCATGCTCAGGAAGCACGAGAACCGTCCCCATCCATCATCCAAGTGCAACATCTAGAACCATCATGACGGTAAAACCGATCATCAAACACATGGATGCGAGATCCTTATTTCCATTTTCTTGTGACCCTGGGATGACTTCCTCTGCTACGACAAAGATCATTGCGCCTGCAGCAAAGCTTAAAGCAAACGGCAGAATGGGTTCGATTAACGTTACTGCAAGGACGCCGATGATTGCAGAGATCGGCTCTACCATCCCTGAAAACTGTCCGTACATAAAACTCCTTCTTCGGGACATCCCTTCTCTCCGTAATGGCATAGAAACTGCAGTGCCTTCCGGAAAGTTTTGAATACCGATTCCGATCGCCAACGTCACGGCGGCAGCTAAGGAGGCTGATGGAAAGCCAGCCGCAACAGCACCGAATGCCACCCCAATGGCAAGGCCTTCTGGGATATTATGCAGAGTGATCGCAAGAATTAATAGTGTGCTTCGTCTTCTCCGATCAGGATGAAAGCCTTCAGCTTCCTCAATATTCGCGTTGGGATGCAAGTGTGGAATCACCTTATCGACTCCCCAAAGAAAAACACTCCCAAGCATGAACCCGATTGCGGCCGGGACCCAGGCTGGCAACGCACTTTCCTCTGCCATATCAATCGCAGGGGATAGTAAAGACCAGAAGCTCGCTGCAATCATTACGCCACCTGCAAATCCAAGCATTCCATCCATCAACTTTTGGTTCATCGTTCTGGTTGTAAACACCAACGCAGCACCTAAGGCTGTCATCCCCCATGTAAATAAAGTCCCTATTAAAGCTTGCATAAAAGGACTTAATGTAGAAAAAAACTCAACCATCTTCTTCACTCCAATATATTTGAACAAACTATATCAAGTTTACAGGTTTATAGCCACTAATAACGATTTTGAACATTGATTGTAAAGATGTAAAGGGTAGTATTAAAATTCATCATCGTTTATCAATCATACATTAAAGAAGCAGGGCCATTTTCATGCTCCCTACTTAACACTATCTCTAAGACTAATGTCCCCTTCTTTATTCAGACAACGCCATTAATCTATCCCAGAACCCTTTCTCTTCTTTGGGTTCTTCTTTTTTCTCAGATTAAAATTCAATCAAACTTTGAGCTAAAAAAAAAACGGTTCTCGTGCTCAGGAAGCACGAGAACCGTCCCCATTATTCAAACAATGCCATCAATTTGTCCCAGAACCCTTTTTCTTCTTCGGGTTCTTTTTTCTTCTTTTCTTTTTCTGGTTTTTCGATGCTTTCGGTTTTGATGACGAATTGGACGGAAGAGACTTTCTCATTCTTGGATGACACGAATGATACTGCGTTGAAATCGGATTTATCATATTCTGAGATCATCTTGTTGATTTCCTTTTGCATCCCTTCCGGCAAGTCTTTCGTTTCTTGATGCAATTCTTCTGTTCCGTTATGAAGTTCGCCGACGCCGTCCTCTAATTCACCTGTTCCACCTGTCAAGTCCACGATTCCGGAATGCAGCTTGCCATATGAATTGGATAATTCACTGACCCCATTTGTATAACTCACTAATCCGGAGTGGAACTCATTGTAGTTAGAAGAAAATGTGGCTAACCCTTTTTGCAATTCACTAAGCCCGCTGAGATCCATCCCCTCAAGAGAAGCAGACAGATCATCAGCGATCGAATTCAATTGCTCACTCATCTCTCGCACAGAACCGCTGACCTCGTTCAGGGTCGGCTCTACAGCGTCAAAGCCTCCTTTTACATTGGAATAGGTCCCTTTCACTTTTTGGGAAGCTTTATAGGAATCGACCAGTTTATCAACAACTTCTGGATCGGCCCCGCTCGCATACAATTCCGCGATTTCTTCCTTTGTCACCTGTTCAGCAGGGATTTCAACAATTGTACCATCCAACGCATCATAGGCTTTTGAGTAATTTTCTTGTAAGGTTGATAGACCATTTGCTGCTTTCGTCAGTCCATCTGCCAATTGTCGAAGTCCGTCCGGCAATTGTTTCAGACCCGAGAGATCCATTTCACCGGTATCCGCTGGAAGGGCTTTATTGATCTCTTTAAGTGCGTCTCCAATCGAACTGGAGGATCCAACAAGTTTTGCAGATGAACCATCCAGCTCGTTCATGCCATTTTTATATTTTGCCGAACCGTCACGAAGGCTGCCTGCTCCGTTGTTCAATTCGGCTACACCATCGACAAGATCCGCAACACCGACATTCAATTTTCCAATTGCATCGGATAACTTCGACATGTCATCAGTCATCGTATCCATTTTCGATGTATCGATTGGAAGAGTCGATGGGACAGCTGCGATCTCTACTCCCTGGAATTCGAAGTCCTTCACATCCGCCTCTACGCTGAGTTTTTCTTCTTTTCCAGGCATGACGGTGAACGTAATCTGCTTATTTTTCCCGGCATTTGCAATCATTCCGTCTGGTGCTTCAATGTTCTGATAGGTATTCGGCAGCTTCAATGAAACTTGCAACAAGTAGTTTTCATAGAATACGGGATCAACAGCTTTATTCGCTTTCGTATCGATGCTGATTTCGATATGGCCGTTTTGTCCTGCAAGCTCCGATGTGTCCACTTCACGTCCATCCAACTTATAAGAAACCTTCACATCCCACGGAATTTCTGTATCTTGATCCATGTTTCCTTGATAATAGAACTTACCTTCTGGAGCATCCAAACGGACGGTCTGCCCCTCTTGATCGAGTTCTGATAAATCTGTCAGATTCTTGACGGTGCTGTACTTCCCATGATCGAGGATTTCTCCAGCCCGTGCCACATCCATCGTATTCACGACATAGATGTTATCGAGCTCTCCATTGGCGGTTAACGTTGCATAGACCACTTCTTCCTTCGAATTGACTTTGCCTTCTGTTTTTACAGCTTCGGCCACAGCAGCCGTACCATTAAGAAATGAAGGCAAGACGATCATGAAGGCGAGCGCAATATAGAGTATTTGTTTTAATCTCATCATCATTTCTCCTCATAATAGTTTGTTTTATATGTCGTTTTCTTTATGGCTTTATCGAATACAACGAGCATCGCCGGCAGGAACAGAACGACCATCACAAAGGCCAGCAACGCCCCTCTGCCCATCAATAGTCCGATGGCGCCAACTATCGGATTGGAAGACGTGATCCATAAAATGAAGCCGACACTGGATAAAATCGCTGCTGAAATGGAAATCGAGAATGTCTTTTCATCCAACGTTTTCACGGTGGCTTTTCGAGCAGGCATTTCTTTGCGACAGTGCTGGTACGATTCTGTAAAAAGAATCCCATAATCCACCGTTGCAGCAAGCTGAACCGTACTGATGATCAGATAGCCAACAAACACGAGCGGCGTATCTGTAAAATATGGAATCGACAAGTTGATCCAGACAGAAGATTGGATCGTCAAGAGCAGGACCACCGGCATAGAAATTGATTTGAACGTGATCAGCAGTACGAGTGCAATCGTCACAACCGTCAACACGTTCACCACGATATTGTCCTTTGATACGGTATTTTTGATATCGTACAGCGTAACGCTTTCTCCCAGTGTGTGAGCCTGATCGCCATAATAATCCGCAGCCAAATGTTCAACTTTTTCAACAATCGAAAAAGGAATATCCCCTTCTGTCCCTCGATTCGTATTGATCACGATACGACTGTAGTTTTCAGAGTAAAATTCATCCCTGACCGATTCATCGAGATATTCGGGCGGGATTGCCTCGCCCACCATATTTACGTACGCAATCACACTTGTCACATAGTCGAGCCCTTCTAAATTTTCAACAAGCTCCTTCTCTTTCGCCATATCTCCTTTAGGGACTAAGAGAACGATCGGTGTCGTTTCCCCAAAAGCTTCTTCTACCGATACAGCATCACTTCCCGACCGCGTATTTTCCGGCATTTCTCCAAAACCATACGTAAAGGCTGTGTTGCTTTGAGCCAAAAAGGCAGGAACGAGGATGGCAAAAACAAAAAGCAAGCTTGGAACTTTCAGTTTGATCACTTTTTTCCCAAAACCGGTGAAGTCGGGAACGAAGCTCTTATGCTTTGTTTTATCCATCCATTTATAAAATAAGAGGGTTAACGCAGGCAAGAAGACCATGACACTGATGAAACTCAGGAGAATCCCCTTCACCAGGTTCAACCCAAGATCAGAGCCAATTTCAAACTTCATGAATGTAAGCGCGATGAACCCGAAAAACGTTGTTGCGGCACTTGCTGTTATCGCCGGGAATGACTTTTTCATCGCAAGCTGCATCGCTTCTTCTGGACTGTCGGTGGTCTTCCGAAAATCAGAAAAGCTATGTAGCAGGAACACTGCATAATCGAGTGAAACGGCCAGTTGTAAAATCGGCGCAACCGACTGCGTAACAAAGGATACCTCTCCGATGAAGATGTTGGTTCCTAAATTGATCAGGACCGAAACCCCGATCGCTGTCAGGAAAAACAACGGCTCTGCCCACGAAGTCGTCGAGATGACCAGAATCAGAATGATCATAGGAACTAATAAGAGCGCCGCGTTCATTGATTCCTGTCCCGCCATCTTTTGAGAACTTGCCGTATTGATGGCCTCCCCAGCAATCGCTCCATCTTCGCCAATCAGGTTATAGATGGCATCGGTCACTTTCACTTCATCCCCTGAGTTGACACTGATTGATAACAGGGCATTGCCATCTTTGTAGTAGTTTTCTACCGTGTCGTCGTCTGCCATCTCTAGTGGCGTCTTCAAATCGACGACATCATCCAGCCATATGACATCTGAAACACCGTCTATGGCTGAGAGCTTTTCTTTATATTCAAGTGCTTCCGGTATCGATACATCCGTCAACATGACTCTCGTATCCGGAACTGAACCGGTAAACTCCTCTTCCATGATCGCCATCGCCTGCGTCGATTCGGCATCTTCTGGCAAGTAATCTACCATATTATAATTGACCGAAACAAAAAACTGCGCCACCGACGAGATGACCGCAATCGTAACAAATGCAATGACAACTGCTTTCTTATGTTTTATGATCCGTGCTGCTATATTTGACATTTTTGAACCTCTCTTGTGTTTCACGCATTTTCACTTTATCATTATATTAAACACAGTGTTGGTTATTCAACAGACAGTTGTGTTGATTACGTCAGTTTCACGACACAAATCCATACTTTGTTGGATAACTTCTTGAACTTTTTATGAAAACGGTAGAAAGGATCGATAACGATTGACTGATAAATTGGATCGGCGGAAAAAATATACACGGATGGTTTTGAAGGATAGTCTGATGGCATTATTGAAGAAAAAACAGATTTCCAGTATTACGATTAAAGAACTTTGTGAGCTTGCTGACATCAACCGGTCTACATTCTATGCTCATTATGCAGATCAATACGACCTGCTTGAATCCATCGAAGAAGCGTTTATCGAGGATATGGTGGCGACATTTAATGAGTACAATTTTTCAAAAGAAGAAGAAGCCTACCAGATGACAGAAAAGCTCTTTGAGTATATTGCGGAGAAAAACGAGATATGCCAAACCCTTTTGAGTGAGAACAGCGATATCCACTTTCAAAAGAAGGGAATGATGATCACAAAGCAATTCATATTCAAAAACCTGATGATTGAAAATAAGGTTGACGAAGAAACCTTTGAATACATCACCATCTTTTTTGTGAGTGGAAGCATTCATGTGATCAAGAAGTGGCTGGAAAACGGAATGAATAAAACACCCAAAGAAATGGCCGAGATTCTCAACAATTTCATCAACAAAGGCTTATCGGATTTACGATAGGCCACGAAAACCTCTGGCTGCCAACTTAGTGGGTTCACTTGTAAGGTGCAAAATGCAAAAACACGGACCAAATCATATCGTTTGCTTCACATCCAAAAAGGCTTAGAGGAAAATCTCCTCTAAGCCTAATTCTTTTATCTGATTAAAGCCCCCTTCGTATTATAAAGTCAGCCAGTCATTTCTGATTGACCAATTATGCACCCTTTTTTCTCTGCTTTCGAAATATAATGGGGACAGTCTCTTGCGACACCCATTGTATAAATCTGATGTTTAGTCATGATACCTTCCCCCCCTTATTTATCTGTTAAATGGATCTAAAAAACACCAATCGTATGATTGGCGCTGCCTATATAAGTTCAATCATCGGTTTCCATTTTTAACCCATTCAGCAACTGTAACTGTACGTTTAGCTTGATGTTTTACAGCTCCCTCAACATCATCGACCATTTTACCATTTTGATCGACTGTCACGCTTGTTCCATATGGATTTCCACCTGCTCCAAACAGTACTGGATCCGTGTATCCAGGTGCGGCAATAATAGCCCCCCAGTGCATCATAGAAGTATATAATGATAACAATGTAGCTTCCTGGCCGCCGTGTGCATTTTGTGCAGAGGTCATCGCGCTTACAACCTTGTTAATTGTCTTACCGTTCGCCCAAAGGCCACCTTGAATATCAAGGAATTGCTTCATTTGTGACGGTACATTTCCAAAACGTGTAGGAACACTGAATATAATAGCATCTGCCCATTCGATGTCATCAGATATTGCCACTGGTACATCTTTTGTGGCTTCTACAGTTGCCTTCCATGCTTCATTTCTCTCGATAATTGATTCTGGTGCTAATTCTTCTACTTTTAATACTTTTACATCTGCACCCGCTTCTCTTGCTCCTTCTTCAGCCCATTTTGCCAATTGAAAGTTTGTTCCACCCATGCTATAAAAGATTACTGCTAATTTGACCTTTGGCATATTATCCATCTCCTTTGTTGATTTCCCAAATATTCTTTCTAAAAATCCCATATTTTACACCTTCTGATTTTAGTTTTGCATATCCTATAAGAATCACCCGGTTGAACAAACTTCAGTACATACAAACCCTTCAGCAATTTCTCTTCTGCTGAACCTAACAAATCTTTTTTTGTTAACTTCATTGCATGAACTACGATTTGTTTTTTCTGTCTTCCAGATCATTAACTTACTAACAGGCAAGTGTATATCGCAGGCGAAGTAAAATTCTAACACCACCCATAAGATGTTCGTTGAGAATAATTATTTTTTTAAGTCGCTGTATTCCCCATTGCAATAGAAATTCTATTCCAACTATTGATTTGATTGATAATTAGTACAAGGTCCACATATTCTTTTTCACTGAAGTGTTTCCGTATCCGATTATATAATTCATCTGGTACACGCTTATTCGGAATCAATGTCACATGTTCAGTCAACTCTAAAGCTACTTTTTCTGCATCTCTGTAAAATGTACACTCTCTCCAAGCACTAATACAATATAAACGTTGTTCAGTTTCGCCCATTTTTCGAGCGTCGGATGTATGCATGTTGATACAGAATGCACAACCGTTAATTTGAGAAGCACGAATTTTAATAAGTTCACGGAGTTTACGTTCTATCCCCGTTAATTTAGTATACTTCTCCATATCCTTCATAATTTTCATAGCCTCGGGGGCAACATCATAGTAGGCAATTCTTTGACTCATAAGGCAGTACTCCTTTGTTTTTATATAACTCTATTCTATCCCAACGAGGATGATTTTTAGTTATTCACTTTTGTTTCATTAAGTAAAACCAGATATTTTCTTTTAAAGGTAAATTGGGATAAATTCAAGTTGCTTATAAGGACCTTGAAAACGACGTAAAATTAAATATTCGGTTTACTTACTAGAAAGTAAGATTCATTTATAAAATAAACCGTTTTTATGGTTTAAAAGAAACGGTTAAACTGGTCTCCCTTGATGCTAGATAATATACCGCCACTGATTGTATATCATCAAAATCATTTATGCTTTTTTCATTTTTCACCTCTGCAACAATTTCTTTGAGAATTGAAAGTTCGAATTTACTGATACACTCGAACCTTCTAGCCTGTTGTTGAATGAATTGTGTTTAACTTCTATTCTGCTGATACCGATGAATTTTCAATTGATAACAAAAAGTATTCAAGCTTTTTGTCAATTCGTTCGGTTCTGGCAATCCCTAAATCCTCCTTCTTTTCAAAATGATAATGAATACTTGCCTTGGTTACGCCTAGTTATTTAGATATGTCATCATAGCTGAACCCTACATATTCTTTTTGTTGTAATAACTTTATTGCTAAAATTTATGATTTGTTTTTTCTATTTTCCATATCCATTATTAACTTGCTAATAGGTAAGTGTCAGCAGAAAAGCCCTCAGGTGGGATTGATTTACAAAATGATCATTCGCCAAAAGAGTGTATTTTATTGTATATGTGACGTTTACGTTTTTTCACTATGTTTTTCAAATCCCTTTTCATGTGTCCAATTCAGCTTGAGTATTCATTGAACACAATAAATAAAAACACCAGAAATTACGTAAACTAGCCAAGAATAATACTTTATTGTTTTCATATGGGGAGGTGATGGTTCCTTGTGGAATTTCAAAAAACAAAAAAACAATTCAATACACGATTTGATTGATAAGGTTTCTAAATCCGATGATTTCTACCAATTTTCCACTACTAGCGTCAATGGATCACCCATATATTTTTCCTATTATAAGAGCCTTATTGATGAAAAGAAAATGCAACATCATCTCCTTCCATATATTCAATCTGAAGAGAAGGAATTTGAAGAGCTTTCGGATTTGATGAATATCATACCTATAGAAGATCGAGAAATCACTTCCGATGCTAAAGCATTCATAAACAAACTTACAAAAGGCTACATTTTGATTCATTTAACGAAAACTCCCGAAAAAGGTATTTTGGTTAATCTTTCGAATGGAACGAAAGGTTATAGAGATTTTAATGATTCTGAAAATGAATATAGTGTAATCGGACCAAAGGTGGGTTTTGTCGAAGATCTTGATACAAACCTCAGACTATTGAGAAGGAAAATTACATCCGACGATCTTGTTTTTATAGAATTTACTAAAGGATCTCTTTCAAACACTCGGGTTATGATTGGATATATTGATGGAATTGCAAATCCACAGCACATTCAAACCATGAGACAACGTATTGAGGATTTAGATATGGATGTTATATTCGATAGTGCAGTTCTAGATGAGATTATTACTGATAACTCAAATACACCTTTTCCACTATTCATGTCTACAGAACGTTTGGATCGTACAACCTTTATGCTTTTAAGTGGACAAGTAATCGTTATTAGTGACGGTTCACCTTATGTTATCGCAGGACCTACAAGTATATTTAATTTTTTTATATCACCAGAGGATTATTACTCACCTTGGTCAGTAGGGTCTTTCTTTCGATTAATACGATTTATAGGTGTCCTCTTTTCAATTTTGGCAACACCAATATATGTCGCAGTATTAACACATCATTATGCTATCATTCCGGAAGATCTGTTAATGCCGTTGATCATGTCAAGGGCAAATGTCCCGTTCCCTCCTATACTGGAAGCTTTATTTTTAGAAATTGCAATAGAACTCTTGAGAGAGGCAGGAGCCAGACTTCCGACAAAAGTAGGCCAAACTTTGGGAATTGTCGGAGGTATTGTAATTGGTCAAGCTGCTGTCCAAGCTGCACTAACAAGTAATATATTATTAATCATCGTAGCTCTTTCAGCACTTGCTTCTTTTACTACTCCTACTTTCAAGATGACTAATACGATTCGGACATTAAGATTCCCACTTATTCTCTTAGCTGCAATATGGGGAGGTTTTGGGGTAACCCTGGGTCTTACTTTTATCATGTGCCATCTAATAAGGTTGAAATCTCTTGGCACACCCTATTTGGCACCTGTATACCCATTCAGGTACAAAGATTTAAACGATAGTTTTATTCGGTCTTCCTTAAGCGTCACGGGTAAACGCTATACCTTCCTTAGACCTCTAAAGTTGCTTAGGTACAATGTCAAAAAGCATAAAGACATCGAGGATGACTATAATAACGAATAACTTATTTCTCTTTCAAGAGGTTGTGGGCCATGATGAAATTTTTAAAAATCCTATGCATCCTGTTGTTAATTACAGGATGTTCAAGAAACAAAATAGTCGAGGATTTAAAACTGATTGAATCATTAGGCTATGATCTTGAAGGTGACAAAATAAAAGGGAGCGCCGCTTACTCTGTTCATTATGATATACCAACAGAGGCACAAGTAAAGCTTCTTACAGCAGAATCCGAAACTGCAAATGGAATATTTACGAGGTTTACACAACAAGTACCACACCCTGTTGAAATTGGAAAAACAAGAACAATATTAATGGGTGAATCTTTTGCAAAAGAAAGCATTAAAGATTTAATTGGTACGCTTGTCAGAGATCCAATCATAGCAAGCAATGCAAAAATGGCAATATCCGAGCAGGATGCTGCTGAAGTCCTTAATCTTACTATGACATTACCACCTTTTTATCTCTCTGATGTAATTGAACAAAATATAACATATGGGAATACGCCGCAAACGAACCTTCATACAGCATTAAATCAATATTTTGGTACTGGACAAGATGTTTACTTACCGTTCTTAATCATTGATGAATCTGAAAAGATAATGGTTGATGGTTTAGGAATTTTTAAGGGTGACAAATTGGCGATGCGCCTGCAGGATAGAGAAACGTTCCTCTTTAAGATCATTAAAGACAAAAATATGAGTGGTACTTATGAATTCATCAGCGAACAGAAAGAGAAAATCTCTTTAAAAATTATGTATGGAAAACGAAAAATCTACCTTAAAAATACTCGTCAAGAGCCAAAGGTGAAAATTACACTTGATTTGTTTGCTCTTATTAAAGATTACCCAGGGTCCCTTGATCTTACCAAAAAGGAAGAGGTAGATAAATTATCTACAATGATCGAAAAAGAATTAACCACAAAAATTGAAAAGTTATTGGAAGAGTTTAAAGAGGAACAAGTAGATCCAATGGGATTTGGAGATTTAGTTAGAAGTGAAAAGCGGGATTGGACGCAAGATAGGTTTAATGATCAATACCCAAATTTAGAATTTGAAATTGAAACAAAGATGAACTTTCTCGGGAGTGGGTAGATAATGGAGCAAAAAAATAATGAAAAATATTTAGTATCTACTTTTTTTGTCTTCTTTTTGATTCACTCATCTCAAACAGGAATTGGTCTTCTGAGCTTTCAGAATACGATTTTTGAAAATGCTGGGCATGATGCATGGATCTCGGTTATTATCACAGGTCTAAGCCTTCATATTATATTATGGATGATACTAAAAATGGTTAGTAACCCCACAAAAGACTTGTTAAAAATCCACCAAATTTCGTTTGGTGATAAAATCGGGAATTTTTTATCGGTTATTGTTATTGGATACTTTTTTCTTTTGGCTCTTACCGTATTTCGTACTTATATAGAAGCTATACATGTATGGGTATTCCCAATGATCAAAACCTGGGAGCTTAGCATAGGGTTAGTATGTCTAATCATTTACATCATTACCGGAGGATTCCGAACATTAACGGGAATAAGCTTCCTGGGAGTGGTTTTACCTTCTCTTCTTCTGCTAACGTTATATTTTCCTTTACAATATGCTAATTTTAGAAACCTAATGCCGGTTTTTAACCATTCAATCCTTGAAATAGCCCAATCCTCAAAAGCATCTTCCCTGATATATATTGGATTTGAGACCTTGTTGATTTACTTCCCGTTTATTAAGTATCCTTCTAAATCTGCAAAATGGGCACACGGAGCATTAGCTTATACAACTTTCCTATATCTTTTGGTTACATTGTTAACCTTCGTTTATTTTAGCCAAGGTCAACTTAAGCATACATTATGGCCGACATTGGTAATGACTAAGATTGTTGAAATGCCTTTTATCATGCGGTTTGAATTTATTTTTATCTTTACCTGGCTTTTGGTTATACTTCCTGCCGTCTGTATTCCTATCTGGTGTTGTACGAGGATTCTAAAGAAAATAACGAAAATTAAACCAAGGAAATCATTATATACGATCATGTCATTAATATTGCTTAGCAGTATCTTGATTGATGACCGTTTGAAAGTAGATGCACTAGGAAAATTCGCCTCAGAGATAGGTTTCTATTTCATATATAGCTACATACCACTTTTATTTATCATTTTTTCCATACGTAAAAGCAAATTCAAAAGCTCTGATGTGGATTCAAATTGAATTAAGAAATAATAATTCAGGTTAGTATTGATAAAACAACAAAAAACGCACTTTGAATTCGTCTTGAAATGATGAATCAGTGCGTTTTGCTTTGATATTTACTTGTTTGCACCTCTCATGTAACACGTTTCTGCCGACTGCCAAGGGTCTTTATCCTTTATGCCGTTTCTTTTACTTTTCCCGATTGCAATCGATAAACCTGGAAGAGGAGCAACGCAAATATGGATAAGATGGCTCCTGCAATGAATGGAAGACCGATTGTAATCGAAAATAACCACCCACCTAGAGGAGGTCCTGCAATCCGGCCGAATGAATCAAAGGATGAGAGTAAGCCTGTGACACCGCCATATCCTGTGTCCGATCGTTTGGTAAGAAGGGCGGAAATCGCAGGTCGGATCACGCCATTCCCCAATCCGAAAATCGTCAGGAAGAGGGTCGTTGTCCAGAAATCACGTGAAAACAGGATAAGAACGAATCCAATCGCCGAGACAGTAATGCCTACCCGAATGACCGCCCCTTCACCGAACCGCTTTGTCATCGGGCCGACCAATCCTCCTTGCACAATGGCACTGCCCAGCCCCATGATCATGAAGATATAGCCAAGTTGAACCGTGGTGATTCCTGCCTTATCAGCTGCGAAATAGGCGAACGTCGCTTCAAGCCCAGCCAGTGAAAGGGTGACGATCAATTGTAAAATGAACAGAATGGAAAGAGGTCCTTCGAATGCCTTCCAGACCGATTCCTTTTTCCTCGAAAACTCGTTTCTTTTCTCTGCAGGGAGTGATTCTTTCACTAATAGGAGCACCAAAATCAATGTGATGACCGATGAAATTCCTGCCACATAAAAGGGCATTGAAAGGCTGGTTTTTGAAAATACCCCGCCGATTGCCGGTCCGAAAATGAAACCGAGCCCGGTTGCAGCTCCGATGATCCCCATTCCTTTTCCACGGTTCTCTGGCGTTGTGATATCCGCTGCATAAGCCATGGTGGTAGGCATATTTGCAGAAGATAGGAAACCGCCAATAATCCGGGCGGCAAATAAAACCCATAGCGAATCTGCCATCGCCATGATGAAAAATGAAATCGCTAATCCTGCTATCCCCAGCATCATGACCGGCTTCCGGCCGATTCGATCTGAAATACGTCCCCACATCGGAGCGAAGAGTAATTGCATAATCGAATAAACCGCCATCAATAGACCAAGTTCAAACGGACTTCCCCCCACCTCTTCAGCGAGAAATGGCAAGACCGGAATAATGATGCCGAACCCGACCATGACCATGAACATGACAAGAAAAAGTATTGGTAATGCCTTTTTTGACTCCATTATGTATTCCCCTCATATTGAATAAAATTTATCTTTATGGCTTGGTTGTACTTATTGTTTATAAAATGCTACGATTCATATATCAAGACAACCATTACCTGACTAATTGTCAAGTTATAATTATACTATTGTCATTTACTTAATCCAATTAATTTTGAATTTCGTTGTACATATTTTAGAGTTGTAACCTCAAAAAAAACAGCCTGCGCTAAGGCTTAATTGCCCTTATATTGAAGAAAGTATTTATACTTTCTTTAAATGTAAAAAATAAACACGGCTTTCATAATGAGAGTCGTGTTTATTAGTCATATATTGAGCTAGGGGAACTTTGGTACTTGTTTGCCCTGAATAAGATATCCTTTTCTTGGATACCTATCAGGCCAATTATCCATCAACCTGCCAAGCTTCCAATACCTTCCCATTTTGATGTAAAATATATTCTTCAAACTGATTTGCTACTGTACAAGCATGGTTCGGAATAATTCTAACCTTATCATTCAATTTTAAGGAACTCTGTTGTGTGGATGTCCCGATTCCATGTTCTTCTGATAACCGTTCCAGCGTAATTTCTGGATGGCCGATCATGTGACCGAATCCTTTCACGGTATCATTTCCGTGTGCGCCTTTATCCAAACAAAGCGTTTTGCTTCCTGTATCAAATACAATCCGATCTTGATAAACACCTATTACAGAAGCCAATACCGTCAATGCACAGTTTTCAATATCTGCAACACCTAATCCTACTTGAATTGCATCGAAAAACACAGCGTTTCCGGGCCTGATTTCGGTGATCCCAGGTACCTTTCCTGCAATTTTATAGGTCGGGGTGGAACCGACACTTCTTACTGGTATTGGAATCCCGTCTTTTTCACATTTCTCGGCACTTTCCACGACTGCCTTTCCTTCATGAACTCCAATTTGTTCAATTTCCGAATAGGTTGAGGCAGCATAGGAATGTCCGGCATGGGTTAAAATACCGCCCAACCTGATCTTGGAGTGCGACAAAACTTCCTTCGCTAATACCAAAGCGTCCTTTCCTGGTTCAACCCCACATCGGTTTAGCCCAGAATTCACTTTGATCCATACTTCTAGAGAGAATGGTGTATGATCAAGTTCCTTTTGTAAATAGGCTAACTGCTCTGTGCTATCTAATGCTACTTTAAGTTTAACACCTTGTTGTAAAAGCTTTATCATTCTACCAATCTGGTTCGGACTGGAAATGGGATAGGCGATCAATATGTCATCCATTCCACCAGCAGCCATTGCTTCAGCTTCAACAATTGTAGCGGTCGTTATGCCGACAGCTCCCGCTTGAAGCTGCAGCTTCGCGATTTCAATGGATTTATGTGTCTTTATATGCGGGCGATAAGAAAGGTTATGTTCCTCTGAAAAGTTTGCGATTTCGTTTATATTTTTTATAAGTCTATCGTAATCCAGCAGCAATGTCGGCGTGTCTAGACTTGTTACCATCGTCATTGTAGGCATCTCCACCTTTACTTATGACATCGAGTTTCAAATAGAGTTCCAAAAGGTCTTTTACATAATCCGGTAAGAACTGACCTGTTTCATAATACGTTAAATCAAGCACTTCCTGGACTGTTCGCTTCCCATCCATCCAATATAAAATAAAGTCAGCATAGCCAAGCGGAATATCTGGTTCCACTTCTTTCAACCAATGGTATCTTTCCTCTAGAGAAAGGACACTGATTTCATCCACCAGCCGGACTGGACCTTTATGATTCCTTTCATATATTGCGTCGATCCATTCGTATTCTTTCTTCTTCTCTGATTTCTCTGAAAATTGCCGCTCTCCTATTGCATAAAGTATATCGGCTTGCTTTGCAATCAGATTTTTCAGCTGTTCAATTTGCTCTTGCAGGTCGTTGAAGTTACGAAGCTTCGCATATTGGTCGAGCTGAGATAAGGTCTCCTCTTCATATTGAACATAAAACGAGAATGCTTCATGAAATTGCTTTTTGGATAGGTTGGATTTCGTCAGTGACTCTTTTGCATCATTCATATGTGAACCGATCTTACCCATATGGTGCAGGGTATACGAAATCCACTCACTCTCGTCTCCATTTGCTAAACCGTAACCATATAGGGCGGTCACCGTACCGATCAGTTTCATCATGTTTTCATCTAGATTTTTAGTAGAGTCCGATGTCGTATGGTAATGCTTATCTGGCCATTGAATAAGCATTGGGCACGGAATCCCGATTGTGGGGTCCGAAATTATATAATGATCACTTCCGCCTGAAAAACGGGTACTGACATAGTGCACTGTACTATAATCCGTAGTGCCGGTAAAATTAGTAGTGTTATTTGACGTATCTTCTACTAAATTGTAGGCGAACCTATCCAGAAAAGTCGGCACAGCCATTGGCGGTTGTTCAACACATAATGGACCGCCTCCCTTCGTTTGATCCGCCCCCACCATATCCAGGTTCAACGCTGCGATTGTATTCGGAATCCGCCCTTCGTTCAGATGAAAATAGGCAGCCGTTCCGGTCATTTCTGGCATCATCAAGAATCTGATTCCAAGCTCTGGTTTTGACAATTTACCTTCCTTGATCAACCGTGTTAATGTCCGCATCACTTCCATCAATGTACCAGGTCCCGAGGCGTTATCTTGTCCACCTGGATACGGATGACACAAGTGGCTGACAAGTAAAATCTCCTGCTCTTTTTTCCCAGGAATGAAATATTCAATGTTTTCAAATTGACCGTCTTCCAGTTCAGCTTCCACTTTTGCCTTCAATCGGACAGTTTGCTTTTTTGCTAGATTCCCAAGTTCTTCACCGATTCTTGGTGATACGACAAATCCGAAGGACTTCACTTCCTTTTCACGGTGCCACCAATAGGAGGTGTATTGTCGTGTATCTGGTAAATCCCAACGTGTTCGGATCGGATTGAATTCGGCAAGATTATCAAATATCAATCCCGCACATTTATATTTTTCAACCGCTAAGGCATGAATGATAAACTGGTTTCCTCTTACAAGTGCAATTTTCCCTTCTAGATCCAGACCGTCATAACTGCTCTCTTCTTCTGCATTTTCAATAACAACCAGTTCAGCCTCTAATCCCTCTCCTGGTGTTGAAATGCTCCTTTGCACAACTGAGATCTCTTCCTCCTCGAATCTGGCAATCCTTTTCCGTTGCGGCGTTTCGATCCAGAGCTCTGCACTTTCACACTTCCATTCTTTAAATGAAAAATGTGATAAAAACCGTTCCCCAAATCTGGCTGGATACGATATCCGTTCAGCATCCACGCCCTCACGTTGTAATAATCTCATTACTTCACCGGCCGCTTCCCTATACCCTGGAGAGGCTTGAATGCGGTGATATTGCCCAATCCGATCTGCATATCGAAACGCCTGTTTTCCTGAAATTTCTTCTTCAATGATCTTCTTTATATCTTCGAACATCCAATCCCTCCAAATCATTTATCTTTTCTTATTCGAGTTTTCCAGGGTCAAACCCTTCTTGAATTGCCGATCCCTGTCACAAGCTGAAGTTAAGAGCAAACAGACAGACCTTTAGTCCAAGAAAAAGTATTTAGGAAAAGGAGCCTTACCCTCTCAACCTATGTAAATCCGATTCTACCATTGTTGCTGTTATATTAATTTTTTGAAAATTCTTTCATCTTACTTTCATATTCTACCATTTCTTATTATAATTATAATGTAAGAGCGATTATAATTTTTGATTCACACATAAAAGAAAGGAGCATGCTTAATGGACAAGAACGAAATGCATGACAGCAAAGCTGGTGCTGGCCAGTGCCCTTTTACGGGTGAAAAATTGAAGGAAGAAAGTGCCGTCACGACGACAAAAGTCGGGACAACCAATAAGGACTGGTGGCCGAACCAGCTGAACCTGAACATTCTTCGTCAGCATGACACGAAGACGAATCCATTGGGTGAAGACTTTGATTATGCAGAAGAGTTCCAAAAGTTGGATTACGATGCTCTGAAGCAGGACCTTCATGACCTGATGACAGACAGCCAGGACTGGTGGCCTGCAGACTATGGACACTACGGACCACTCTTTATCCGCATGTCTTGGCACGCAGCCGGTACATACCGTACTGGTGACGGACGCGGAGGCGGGAGCACGGGTCAACAACGTTTTGCACCGCTGAACAGCTGGCCGGATAATGCGAACCTTGATAAAGCGCGCCGCTTGCTTTGGCCGATCAAACAAAAATACGGGAACAAGATTTCATGGGCAGACTTGCTTGTCCTATCCGGTAATGTCGCGCTTGAATCGATGGGCTTGAAGACGTTCGGTTTCGGCGGCGGACGTGAAGATGTCTGGCATCCGGAAGAAGATGTCTACTGGGGGAATGAGACAGAATGGCTCGGTGACAACCGTTACTCAGGCGACCGCGAGCTGGAAAATCCGCTTGCTGCTGTTCAGATGGGTCTCATCTATGTCAACCCTGAAGGTCCAAACGGAAATCCGGATCCAGTTGCAAGTGGACGCGACATCCGTGAAACGTTTGCCCGCATGGGAATGAATGATGAGGAGACCGTTGCGCTCATAGCCGGTGGCCACACATTCGGTAAAGCACACGGCGCAGGTGATGCTGAAGCGCATGTTGGCGCAGCAACAGAAGCCGCTGATATCGAAGACCAGGGCTTAGGCTGGAAGAGCACCCACGGAAGCGGTATAGGTCGTGACACGATCACGAGTGGTGTCGAAGGTGCATGGACAGCGAATCCGACACAATGGGATAACGGTTATTATGACCTTTTGTTCGGCTATGAATGGGAATTGACGAAGAGTCCTGCAGGGGCAAATCAGTGGAAACCTGTGAACCCGAAAGAAGAAGATCTCGCACCAGATGCAGAAGATCCAGCTGTAAAAGTTCCAACGTTCATGACGACAGCCGATATGGCGTTGCGTATGTTCCCTGATTATGAGAAGATCTCACGTCGTTTCCATCAGAACCCGGATGAATTCGCAGATGTTTTCGCACGTGCTTGGTTCAAGCTGCTCCATCGTGACATGGGTCCAAAATCAAGATACCTTGGCCCTGAAGTACCAAATGAAGATCTAATCTGGCAGGACCCGATTCCAACTGTTGATTATGAATTGACCGATGCTGAAGTCGCAGACTTGAAAGCGAAAATCCTGGCTTCTGGCCTATCTGTCAGTGAGCTAGTGAAAACGGCATGGGCTTCTGCAAGCACGTATCGCGGAACGGACATGCGCGGTGGTGCAAATGGTGCACGCGTCCGGCTTGCCCCACAGAAGGATTGGGAAGTGAACGAGCCTGAACATCTTACAAAAGCACTTTCAGTCTATGAAGAGATCCAAAGCCAGCTTGATAAAAAAGTAAGTCTTGCTGATTTGATCGTTCTTGGGGGGAGTGCAGCCATCGAAAAAGCGGCAAAAGATGCAGGTCTTGACGTGACCGTTCCATTTGCTCCTGGACGCGGTGATGCAACTGAAGAGCAGACAGATGCAGAAAGCTTTGATGTATTAGAGCCGATGGCAGATGGTTTCCGAAACTATGAGAAAAAGGAATACACGTTGAGCCCTGAGGAACTATTAGTCGATAAAGCTCAGCTGCTAGGTCTTACTGCACCGGAAATGACGGTGTTGATCGGCGGTATGCGTGTGCTTGGTACAAACTACAAAGGTACAGAGCACGGTGTATTCACAGACCGTGTCGGCACACTCACAAACGACTTCTTCGTGAACCTGCTTGACATGAATATCGAGTGGAAGCCAGCAGGATACAACCATTACGAAGGACACGACCGCAAAACAGGAAAGGTCGTACGCACAGCAACACGCGTCGACCTCGTATTCGGATCAAACTCAGAACTCCGTGCCCTCGCAGAAGTCTACGCACAAAACGACAACAAAGAAAAATTCGTACACGACTTCGTAGCAGCATGGGTGAAAGTGATGAATGCAGATCGGTTTGATCTGAAAGCTAAGAAATCATCGGAGATGTATGCGTAACGTTAAATAAAAGATGAAAAAACACCTTACCTGGATGCCTGAATTAGAGGCATGAGGTAAGGTGCTTCTTTTATTTGCACATGTTTAACGCAGCTGTTAATTTCACTTAAGGCAAAAAGTTAGACAATAACCGGACAGTTTGGAGACGGTAAAAAAAGCTGTAGAATAATAGCTCTGTTAAATACTAACCGTTTTGAAACTCCCTTGAAAACCACATTCTTCAATGATGCTTTTATATTTCTCTCTTTTATCATTCTTGTCGTACTCTGATAAAAACCATACAGTGTTTTTGGAATTAATTCTACGGATTATGTAAATCAGACGTTGTAGTACCGTCTATTGTAAAATCAGGTGATAAATTTATTGAATCAGGAAATACTAAGCTATTAATTTGGAAAAAAGGACCTGACCCCAACAACGTACGGGAATCAAGTCCTTCGTTTTTCTATGTTATTCTAACAATCTCAAGATCATAGCAGTGGTTTTATAGCGGATGCGTAAGCTTGTGCGCCTTTCGGATTCGGGTGGCCGACCGAAGCGATGCGACACAATTCAAAATCAAAGGTCCCACCTGGTTTAGAAGCAACACAATCGACATAGCGTAAAGGTGCGACATTCACATCCTCTGGCGATAAATTTGGGTTGATTCCATAAATGAAAGGATCACTCGTCAAAGCCGCGTGGGACGGACCAAAGTTTGGATCGGCAAAAAATATACGATTCTTTCCATTCGGTGTTGCATTTACTGTATCGACTGCATTTTTAAGGTGCATTCTTGACAGTTCCATTATTTGTTTGCAACGACTAATAATCTGGTTAATTTCTACAGTTCCGAGTACGGTAGTACCTATCGCTACAGGTACACCGCCAATACTAACCCCAAGTGCAGTTAATATCGCAAGAATCGCAGCCGTGTTACTTTGTTCAGAAAGTGGCTGATAATAGCCTGTTACAATTATTTTTGCATTTTTGAATTTACTCGTCACTTTTTCTAGCAACTTCTTCATATCGTCAAAGAAAATAACTTTTGCCGGCTGCATTAAATCCGGTCCCGACGGATTTAACACATTACTGATGCCGATATCATTAAATCCTCCATCCAAGAGGATAAGATCCACAAATTCGGGTGAACCGGTGAACAAATCGACTTGCTGCAGTATTGTTGGAAAGCTTGAAGGTACTTCTCCTGGTAGACCCAGATGGGACTCTATATTATTTGCTCCTATGATTGCCCCTGAGTGTGCCAGTACTTCTTTATAGAAACCGATGCCCCCTTTACTCGCCTGAACAGCGGAAGCTACGAGCGAATGGAACTTCTCGTGCTCCAATAACCCTTGACCCCATTGAATCGAATCACCAAGGACGAGCATTTGGAACGTTTCTAAGACGAGTTCGATCTCGTTTGACGGGGTACCGTCCGACAACATCACTTTTACCCGGATTATTTCTCCTGTAGAGTTCTCCTGAATCGTTACCGGTCGAATAAGCGTGAACTCCACCTGTGTTGGACTTATATACTTTACGTCGGGCATATTCTGATCGTTTACTTTAACCATAATTCGTTCAGCGAAGCCTGTGCCTATGAGTTGCACTTTCGTACCCGGTTCGACCCGAGATTTTGAAGCTGCAACCAGAGTGGGTTTTACATACAACGTCCCTTTGTTTGAAAGAGAATTATCTTCTTGCTTCACCTGCACTGCACGTCTTCCACCTTGAACTGATGGAACTGTAAACTGCATTTTCGTATCGCTGTATACAGTTGTTTTCGCCGGAATGCCTTCGACGAGGACAACATCGTTTTTCGTAAAACGTTTTCCATCGATCGATACCATTTCGTCAAAGTCCGCAAATTCAGGTGATACGTTGAAAATAGCAGGTTCAAGTAACTTCCGCCGAAATTCATCAGCCTCGATTACTTGCATGCTAACCGGTTCCGCATATCTCTCTCCGTCGATTCCGGGATTACCCGGGCTTCCTGATAACCCTTGCTTTCCTGGTTTACCGTCACTTCTACCATTATTCGGTCCACATGTTTGGAGAGCCGCCTTTACTGTGTCTCCTACAGGTCCACCATGTCCGCCCGCCCCCGGACCTCCAGAGTTCCCACCATGTCCGCCTTTGCCGCCATCTACCGTAATGTAAAACCCTTGCAAGTAGTTCATTATTACGGATTGCGGAGCATACAACGAAAGTTTACCCCCATGACCTCCTCCGCCGCCATCACCGCCGTTTCCGCCCGTACCACCGTTTCCGCCATTTCCACCCGCACCTGAGCCACTCTTACACCAAACGCCCTCTACTATACCAGCTCTTCCCTTCCCTCCTTGACCGCCATCCTGCCCATCCTGTCCGTCACCACCCTGAGTTCCATCTTGCCCTCGAAGATCAAAACTCGGATGTCCGATTAAATCCAGTACCCACACTTCTAATTCCGGTGCATCGGCTCCATCAAATCCGGGTTCTCCCTTAATCCCTGCTTGGCCGTCTGCCCCCCTGACATCTTCACCGCCTAATTTAGTAGAAATAGGTTGAACTTGCTCTTGCTTTAGCTTAGCCAGTTTTGGAGGTGGTTGAATGTTTGGACGCTCCCAAGTAAAAGTCACGCCTTTTCCGACTGTAATTTTTTCGGCTAAGATAATCAAATACTTCTGCGGATATTTAAAAATTACCGACGTGTTATCTTCAAGGTATACTTCCTCGGCAACCCAATAGGCTACATCAATTGGAAAGGTTGTAGTGCTGTGTGCTCTATAAGTTGGTGTTGGTGGAGGTGCAGGTGCCGGAATAAAGTTAAACGTTTGATTTGTCCGCTTTATAGGTGATGGGAATTGTTTTGGGATCCTCGGACTGTTAGGTGTAGGAAAAAATTTGATAGGTCTTGGATCTGGAATAGTAGGTTTTAGCGGTGGTGCCGTAATCTGTTGAGGATAAGGAATCGCCTTAAGTACTTTAGCGCGACCTCCAATTGGTTCGAGAATCAATGAATCTCGTACAATTTTAGTAGCACTGAAAGCGGATTGAAATAACGTCTCCCTCTCCATAACATTTGCATCCGGCTTTGTTAATCCGGGCTGAGGAATGACATTGCCACTAATAGTCAACTTACCAAGTCCTGATAGACTGTTAATGCCGAACGACTCCAAAATTGTTTTATGATGCTGCATTCTACTTTTAGTCAAATAGGTTTCTACGGTAACTGAGTTTAATTTGTCAATTAACGGTTTAATATCCAATTTCTTAACCATAATATCAGGCATTAACATTCCCCTTTAATAGTAATAAAAGCAACACTTCTCCAAGTTATGCCAACTATTTTAGAGTTATGACGACTATTTAAGATTTAGTGAAAAAAATACTTCATAGGATTCAGGGACTGAGTGACTCTACTATGTACAGATAAAATAAACTCTTACGACAAACCCGCATTCTTTCGTTCCCAGTTAAAATTAATTCTTATCAAAAATCCCGTTTTTCTCGATTTTTCCACTCGCTTTTTTCACGCTTTTTCTCGATTTTTTCGTAAAACTTTATTTTATCGTTTTACGATCAAACTTTTCCTCAAACCTAATAAAAAGAAGGAGTCAGCAGGTTTTTGCCCCGCTTTCTCCCTCTTTTTTTCGTAATTCTTTATTTTAACTTTGACCATTTTCGTAAATGTTTGTTTATTTTATCTTAAATATAGAATTACATCATTTCACTGTCCAGTCCCATAAATTTTCTTTTCAAAGTTATCAAGCAATGCACGCACATCATCTGTTGATTTCGTGTTCATCAATTGATTTCGTAATTCAGCAGCTCCAGGGAATCCTTTGACATAGATTTTGAAAAAGCGATGAAGCCCTGTGATTGAACGCGGCACTGCATCCGCATATTGATCCTGAAGTTCAAGCTGGAGTCGTAAAAGATCAAGGTATTCTTTACTGTTATGCTCTTTTGGCTCTTTTTCAAAAGCAAAAGGATTTTTAAAAATCCCCCGCCCGATCATTACGCCATCAATACCATATTGTTCAGCAAGCTGCAGCCCGGTTTGACGGTCAGGAATGTCTCCATTTATTGTTAGCAGCGTATTTGGTGCGATACGGTCACGTAATTTTTTGATTTCCGGAATAAGTTCCCAATGCGCATCTACTTGGCTCATTTCCTCTCTTGTACGTAAATGAATAGAAAGGTTCGCAATATCCTGTTGTAAAATATGCGTAAGCCACTCCTCCCATTCATTTACCTCCTTGAAGCCAAGTCGTGTTTTCACGCTGACAGGCAGTCCCCCCGCTTTTGCTGCTTGAATAAGTTCTGCCGCAACGTCCGGACGCAGAATAAGGCCACTCCCTTTCCCTCTCGATGCCACATTCGGTACAGGACAGCCCATATTAATATCGATGCCTTTAAATCCCATCTCTGCCATGCCAATACTCATTTGACGGAAATATTCGGGATTATCGCCCCAAATATGTGCCACCATTGGCTGTTCATCTTCTGTAAACATCAAACGGCCGCGCACACTTTTCATACCCTCCGGATGACAATAGCTATCCGAGTTTGTAAACTCTGTGAAAAATACATCCGGCCGACCGGCTTCACTTACTACGTGACGAAAAACAACATCTGTCACATCTTCCATTGGTGCAAGTACAAAAAATGGACGCGGTAAATCACGCCAAAAATTATCTATCATTTTAAGCTCAAATCCTCTCACTATCGATACAACTTCAAAATTCCGGTAAAAAATATTCCTTTACACTTATATCATGACTACTAACTGATTATAAAACACTGTACATTAATAAATTATGGAAAATTATGATACAGAGCGAAATGTTTATTTGGTTCTGTATGGTATTTTCACAAACAAAAAAAGCAGAGGATATAGAATTTTTCTATCTGAGCTGCTTTCCTATTATAGTAACTTCAAATACAAGACTGCTTCTCACCTATTTACTTTTTTGTAAATAAAGAAAGAAAAGTAAACAAAATGGCTTCATTCTCCAAGGAATACGGCACTTACAGTTATGAGAGTATAAGTTTCGCAACTGCCTTACAGCCGAACCCAAAATGTCCAAAGTTGAGTATTAAGAGAAAAGTTTGAAGAGTGCGAAAGTAAAACCCATTCACCAGAATCTCTAAAGGATTTAATACCTCAAATCTTACACTCAATGGTAAACATAGTAACCTTCATCTACATATCCATTACAACTTCGTATATCTTTTTCGAAAAACAAAAAAGGCAACGTCCCCATTAATTAGGCTTAGTTGCCTTCTTTTAAAATAAGTTGTACTACGCACTCCACATGCGTCGTATGCGGGAACATATCAACAGGTTGGATCTGCATCGTTTGATACCCACCATCCTCTAAAATAGCAAGATCCCTCGCCAGTGTTGCTGGGTTGCAAGATACATAGACGACCTTGTTCGGTTTCATATCGAGGATCGTGTTGAGCAGGGTTTCATCACAGCCTTTTCGCGGCGGGTCGACCACAAGTGTCTCGGCTTTGATCCCTTGTTCATTCCATGCTGGGATGATTGTTTCTGCTTCCCCTACTTCAAATTCTACATTTGTCATTCCATTCAGTTCTGCATTCCGTTTTGCATCCTCAATCGCTTCTGGAACAATCTCGACACCGTACACTTTCTTCGCTTTTTGTGCGAGGAACAGCGAGATCGTACCGATACCGCAATATGCGTCGATCACCGTTTCGTTTCCTTCAAGCTGAGCGTATTCCAGCGCTTTGTCATAAAGCACTTTCGTCTGTGTTGGGTTCACTTGATAGAAGGAACGGGCTGATATCGCGAACTGGATGTCGCCGATCGTGTCATAAATGTACTCGTCTCCCCACAGAACACGGGTTTCGTCTCCAAAAATGACGTTCGTCTTTTTCGGATTGATGTTTTGGACGATTGATTTGACATTCGGAATCTGATCGATGATATCAGCTACGATATTCTTTTTGTTCGGCAGTTCTTTTCCTTTCGTGACGAGGACGACCATGATCTGTCCGGTGTTTTGACCGTACTTCGCAATGACGTGGCGGAGCGTTCCTTTATGAGAGCGTTCGTCATAAGCCCGGATGCCATAGTTGTTCGCGATCTCTTTTACCGTCTGGACGACAAGGTCATTCGCTTCCTGCTGGATCAGACATTCCTTCATATCGATGATCCGATGGCTTCCTTTTTGATAGAAACCTGTGATCAGTCCACCCTCTTCCTCACCGACGGGGACTTGTGCTTTATTCCGATAGCGCCACGGGTCGTCCATGCCTAAGACAGGCAGTACGTTGACATCCTTCAGCTTGCCGATCCGTTCCATGACATCCTGCACCTGTTTGCGTTTGTACTCGAGCTGTCCTTCATATGTAAGGTGTTGTAGCTGACAGCCGCCACATTGCTTGTAGATCGGGCATGGCGGTGTGGTACGGTGTTCGCTTTCTTTCGTCACTTCCAAAAGCTTTCCGAACCCGAAGCCTTTCTTCGTCTTG
The DNA here is from genome assembly GCF_052246725.1 of Pseudalkalibacillus sp. R45. Lineage (NCBI taxonomy): Bacteria > Bacillati > Bacillota > Bacilli > Caryophanales > Fictibacillaceae > Pseudalkalibacillus > Pseudalkalibacillus sp. R45. Next base: position 282,979 of record NZ_JBQQCL010000003.1, read on the forward strand.
GTGACTTTGACCTTCGCTTCTTCACCAGGAAGGCCTCTTGGGACGAAAAGCGTGTAGCCGTCGACTTTCGCGACCCCCGCGCCATCATGGGACAGGTCTTCGAATGTGACGTTGACGATATCGTTTTTTTGAACTGGTAAGGCTTGTTTTGCCATCTGATTTTCCTTCTTCCGCTCGTAAAATTCTTATCTGATTGTAGCACATCCGAAAGACGAATAACAAAAACAAGGAGGTCGTCAGTACCCCCTTGCTTAACAGTTATCTCTCCCTATAGTCAGACATCATCTTTTTCATATTTGCGGCTGTTTCCTTTGGTTGATCGGAACCGGTGATCGCACTGCCTACGATGATGATATCCGGCTTTTCTTGTAGGATCAACGGCAGGGAATCGAGATTGACACCACCTGCCACGGCTACTTCAAAATCGAATTCCTTGATCAATGAAAACAACTCGGTATCGAAGTCGCCCTCTGTCTGCTTGTCTTTGCCGATGTGGAGGCTTACGAGGTGGACGCCGAGCTGCTCAATCTCAGCAATCCTTTCCTTCGAATGAACCTCCAGCAAATCGATCATGATCTGTTTCCCTGCCTCGTTTGCGACCCTCAATGTATCCGTGATCGTCTGGCCAGCAGAGAAGGCCATGACCGTCGCGATGTCTGCACCTGCTTCAAACACCTGGTGCGCTTCGTGCCTCCCCGCGTCACAGGTCTTCATATCCGCAAGAATCACATGATCTGGGTAGCGGTTCCGCATCTCCCGTACGATCGACATTCCGTACTCTTTGATGACACCTGTTCCGACTTCTATGATATCAATGCTCTCCTTCGTTTCTTCAACGATCCGGAAGCACTCGTCCCTCGTCAATCTGTCCAATGCCAATTGCAGTTTCATCATTAAACCTCACTTTTCGTTCAATTTTACCGAGTTTCATTGTAACAGTTATAACGTATGGCTTGATCGTCATTTATCCGTCCTCCATTAAAACAATCCAGGATTCACCATCTTAGGGATGAAGAATGCGATATCCGGGAAGAACGCGATGAACAGTAATACGACAAGGATGATCGCAATATATGGAATGACGGCGACAAACGACCGTTCAATGGACATATCGCCAATCTTCGCTGCGAGTAGAAGGCACAAGCCATATGGCGGCGTGATCAGACCGACGGCTAATGTGATGACGACGATCAGCCCAAGGTGGACAGGGTCGATGCCAAACTCGAGGGCTGTCGGTAGGATGACCGGAACGAATAAAATCATTGCCGGAATCGCATCCATGAACGTTCCGATGAACAGGAAGGAGGCGATGATGATCAGGATGAACAACCATTCTGCTCCGATATTGTTCGTAAAGAATTCCTGTGCCATCGTTCCTAGGCGGTAATAGCTCAACAGCTCTCCCAATGCACTCGCAGCAGCCAATGCAAACAGGGATAAGGAACTTAATGCCAACGTCTCCATCAAAATCTTCGGCAAGTCTTTCAGTTTCAATGTTTTATAGTAAAACATACAGACGAGCAGTGTATATAATGACGCGATGGCTGCGGCCTCTGTCGCTGTGAAGAATCCTGAGATGATCCCGCCGATGATGATGACGGGTGTTAATAATGCCGGAAATGCTTCAGCGAACATCCGGAAAAATTGCTTGAATTCTACCCGTTCCGCTTTCGGATAATTCCGTTTGACAGCAATGAAGTACATCATGATCATCATCGCCAGCCCGATCAGGATCCCTGGCACGATGCCACCGAGAAATAATGCACCGATAGACGCATTGGTCAGACCAGCGAAGATGATCATCGGGATGCTTGGCGGAATGACGACACCTATCGTTGACGAGGCGGACGTGACACCTACAGCCGTTTCTTTTTCATAACCTTTATTCCGCATGCTCGGGATCAGAATTTTCCCGACACCAGCCGTATCAGCCTGTGATGCTCCCGAAACCCCGGCAAACATCATTGATACGAGGATATTCGCGTGTGCCAGCCCGCCACGGATCGGACCGACGATGGCGAGGGCAAGATTGATCAACTTCTCGGATATTTTACCAGAGTTCATCAAATTGGCCGCAAGGATGAATAATGGAACAGCCAACAGGACAAACGAATCGAGGCCATTGACCATTTTCATCGAAACCGTCGCTTCAGGTGTGTAAGGAATGCCCGAAATCCCGACTAATGCAACAATACCGATGACGAATGCGATCGGAACCCCGATCAACATCAAGACGATGAAGAGTGCAAGTAATAGAAATCCCATTATCCATTGACCTCCTTCGCTTTTCCTGTATGGACTTGATCCACTTTTGCTGCCTGGACATGATCGATCAGATGGGAAAAGGAATAGATGATCATCGTTCCAGCCATGATCGGAACGGACATCCATATATACCCCATTTTCATATCAGGGATCGATGCCCATGTATAATTCCAGAATTCGACTGCGACCTGGACACCTAATAGGAAGATGAATACGTTGAACGTGATGAGCACCAGATCATTGACGATTTTCAAAGAGGTTTTCCGCTTCCCTTTCAATTTTTTCAGGATAAAATCAAAGTTGAAATGCTCACGGCGATTGACCATGATCGCTGCTCCCATGAAGATCGCCCAAATGAACGAATAATTGGCGACCTCCTCTGTCCAGATGATTGAAATGCCTAAATGCCTCGTGATGATCTGTAACATGATGACGAAAAAGAAAATAGATAAGAATAGGATGGCGACTGTCATTTGCAATCTCTCAAGAACTTGTACGAAACGTTTCATAGAATTCCCTCCCAAGCTGTTATTCTAGTTCTCTGATTTTCTTCAATAGGTCTTCTGCCTCGATTTCCTTAGCGAAGTCATCCAATATCGGCTTGGCGATCTCGATGAAAGGTTCTCGATCGATCTCGTTGACGACCGCCCCTTCTTCGATTGCTTTTTCCTTATATTCGATATCCTGTTTGAGGGTCTCTTCACGTTCTGCCTTCACCGATTCCTCTGCCGCCTGCAAGATGATTTCCTGATGTTCCTTTGAGTAGTCATCGAATTTCTCACCATTGATCAATAATAGTCTTGTCGTATAATCGTGGGCTGTTTCCGATATATATTTTCCGTTCGGAGTCGTATGGTGAGCCTGCTGGACGAAAAACGGGTAAGCGTTTTCAGATGAATCGACGACATCCTGCTGCAAGCCCTGGTACAGTTCGCCCCATGCTATATTGGATGGGATAGCTCCTGTTTTCTTCCAGAAATCTGAAATGATCCCGGATGTTTGTGTCCGTAGTGAAACACCTTTCAGATCTTCCACTGATTCGATTGGTTTCTTTCCGTAATAATGTCGGACACCCGCTGTCCAATAGCCTAATAGTTTAAAAGAATTATCGGATTTTTCATTGATGATTTCCGCCATTTCTTTTCCGACTTCCCCATCAACGGTTTTCAACCAATGGTCATAGTCTTTGAACAAATATGGTGCGGAAAATAGATCGACTTCCCTTATCCCTGTCTGGGTCATGAAACCAGGTGATGCAAGCACGACATCTGCAGCACCGAGTTGAAGTTTTTCAACCAGCTGGGATTCCTCCGTCCCGATCGTACCGGCATGGACTTCGACTTCAATCGATCCGTTTGATTCCTTTTCGGCCACCTCTTTAAATTTCAATAAACCGACCTGGAACGGATTATCAGGAGAGGTCTGGTTATGGGCAGCAATGATTTTGATCTTCCCATCTCCATTTGGATCCGCTTCGTCTGTGTTGCAACCGGAAAGGATTGCAATCGTTGCAATAATCAGAAAAATGAAGCCGTATTTGATTTTGCTCATGTTGGTATACCTCCATTTGTAGATTGTCATATGCTTTTATTACATGAGGTCTTTTTTCGTTTAATGCTTGTCCGCAAGACTGTGACCGCTTTCAATTCATCGTAAATGGGATGGATTGGATCCCCCCTGTCTACTCAAGGTTTGCATGTTTTTGGTTTAAGTTGGAATGGCTCTTCCCTGCCGGTTGCTGCTCAAGGAGATAGACGACGATTGCATCCAATAACAGGTGAGCCGATTGATCAAACTGGCTTCCCAGCGGCTGGATCGTATCCGGCTCCGATGGAAGGCGTTTCTTGGTTGCTGCCGGTATCGTGAGCAAGAAATCACTGATCCGCCCGATGGCCGAATCCTTATTGGTCGTCACTAAAGCGACCTTTGCATCAATCTCTTTGGCTTTTTCTGCGTATTGCACGAGTGAACCTGTACTCCCTGAACCTGAGATGAGGACCAATAGATCACCGGTTTCGATGCTCGGGGTGATCGTCTCTCCCACGACATAGATTGGAAAACCGCTATGCATCAACCGCATCGCGAATACTTTGCCGATCAAACCGGAACGTCCTGTACCCGCCACAAAGATCCGTTTCACCTGATTCAATTCATCTGCAAGCCGGATGGCCTCATCGGTGTCCACACTTCCTAACACTTCCTGTACTTCTGAAGCAACTGTCTGGATGATCTTTTCCATTACACTCACCTTCCCTTATGTAGTTCAACACGATTCCCTTACGATCAGTTGTGGTTCAAAACGGTAGATCTCTGTATCCCCATTGTCTTTGTCGATGATCAGGTTGAAGAGAATTTCTGCCGCCTTATTCCCCATTTCGAATGCGGGTTGTATGATTGTCGACAAAGCTGGACTGTATATGCTGGCAAAAGATACATCATCGACATTGATCAGTGCCAGATCCCCCGGTATCTTGATCCGATGCTTTTTCGTATAGGCAAGCACCTCGAATAAGGTACGGTCATTAACGGCGAATATCGCGTCTGGCGGTTCTGGGAGTTTCATCATTTTTTCGATCTTTGCTTGCATGTCGTTGATTTCCCCGCTGATGATGTATTCCGGATTGACCGGCCTATCATGTTTTTCCAACGCTTTCTTATACCCTTCGACCCGTTCCACCCTTGGCGTGACATTTCTTCCGAGTGGCGGTGAGATAATCCCGATCCGCTCATAGCCTCTTTCCACAAATTCCTCCACAGCCAGCAAGGACGCCTTCTCGTTATCAAGGAGGAGCGTATTGATCGAGATTCCAGGGACGATCCGGTCAATGAATAGGACAGGATACTGGGCATCAATCAACTTTTTGTACAGATCAACATTTCCTCCAGTAGGAAATGCGATGATTCCGTCAACTTGTTTTGCCCAGAGCATTTCGATATACTTTTTTTCTTTTGCAGGATCATCATCCGCATTGCAGACGATGACATGGAACCCTTTCTCATTACAGAAATCCTCGATCGCCCGGATGACCTGGGTAGAGAACACGTGCAAGATGTTGGCGACGATGACGCCGATTGTCGTGGATGATTTTTGTTTCAGTCCCCTTGCCATGATATTGGGACTGTACCCAAGCTCCTCGATCGCTTTCTTGATCCGTTCTTTTGTCTTTTCGCCCATATAGTCATAACGCTGATTCAAATATTGGGATACTGTACTTTTGGAAACTTCCGCATGTTTTGCAACTTCTGCTATCGTGATCCTTTTCATATAAGAACTCCTAATCTAACTTTTTGTGGAAACTAAACCGATTTAGTAAATCGGTTTAGTGAAAGTATAAAATAGTTGAAAGCGTTTTACAACCGTTCCTTGGAATGATTTTATTCCAATTTAAATTCCTAAAGAAAACTTGGCAAAGCCAAGCCATTGTCGCAGCCTGAGCCTTAGTTGCGCTGATATTGAAGAAAGTATTTTTATACTTTCTTTAAGTGCAAAAAAGCCCCCGGCCATATTGCCGGGAGCTCAAATTATGCTTCTACGCTTTTTAACGTGTTCATGCTTTCGATTGCGATGTTGAGGTGTTTTTCCTCAGGCTCGCTCGTGAAACAGTAGTGTTGCAGGAAAGAGCCTAGCTTATAGAATGGTTTCAAGCGGCTTCTCTTCATACGGAACATTTCATAGCCGATGCTCCACGCAATCAGCATGTTGAGGAGCATACTCTCCATGAAAAAGGAAAGGAGTATTGTGTTGAACACGATGAACACTACAAGATTCGTCCCGCAGCGCGGATGGACTCTTGGCTGGTTCGCAACATTTTCATAGGTCAACGGGAGGTTTTTGTCCTCGCAATGCGCAACCATATGTTCAGCCGCATGATACTTCGAAATGCTCGTGAACCGGATGACCAGACCCGCTATTGCGATCATTGCTACTGAAAAGAGCCATTCTTTTTCCGTTAAAAGCACACTGCTGCCTGCCTGTCCACCTGGCAAGGCTTTCCCTACTAAAAGTAGCGCCGCAAACGCCAGGACGAGCTGCTTGTACACATTCATCATCGCTTTGACGATCGACCAGAGCCCTCTGACAAAAGGAATTTTGTTCAGGAAGGTATCCAGCCTGCCTTCACCCTTATGTAGCGGTTGTACTTTTGCTTCAAGTTTTCCATTGTGATTGACTGCTTTTACGCGATAGTTTTTGCCGATGAACAAGACGCTGTTCAGTCCGGCAGCTCCACCTTTGTATACCTGCATCCACATCACATTCCTTTTCATTCGGATAGTACCAGTGTACAATAATCTGAATCTTTTAACAATACTTAAACGAGGGCTTGTTGGGACAAGATTTGGATATAAAGATACTATCCCTATTTTTGTAAGGAGGCAGAAATGCGTTTACTCTATATCCCCTTGCTCATGGCAGCCGTCGGGTTCGCAATCGGTTTTGCCCAAGAAGGGCTTCAAGTCGGGCTCATCTATGCAATCGGCTTTTTCAGCGGAAGTGCCATCTATCGGACCATGCGGCATGTGATCGTAAAGAATGCGAAAAAAATCAGCCACAAGCGTTAAATGCTTATGGCTGGTTTTTTGTTATTTCGAATGACCTTTTCCAGGCTTGTTTATTCCAATAGCGGCTCCAATCCGTCTGGAATCGGATGCCCCGTAGAACAGACCTTTGTCATAATCAATCTGGATACTCTGGACGTTTCCGATCGTCAGCCGGGATCCGATATTATGACCCATCGCAGCTAGTTCCGAACGGACTTCGGATGGAATGCCTTCTTCCCAGTTCATGGCTGAAGTATGCGAGTTATAGATTCTCGGTGCCTCGATCTTCTTTCAGTCCCATGTCATACTCGACCAGGTTCAGGAATACTTGCAGGACGGAAACGATGATCCGTGGTCCGCCAGGTGAACCGAGCGTCAAGACTGGTTTACCGTCTTCAAGCACCATCGTCGGTGTCATGCTGCTCATCGGCCGTTTGTTCGGCTGTACTTCATTTGCTCCATCTGGGCGGGCATCGAAGTCTGTGATTTCATTATTCAGCATCACGCCGTAACCTGGGATCATGATTCCCGTACCGAATACCTGTTCAATCGTTGTCGTATAGGATACGACATTGCCCCATTTGTCGGCGACAGTGAAGTGGGTCGTCTCACCCATTTCCTTATCATCCGCTTGCTCGACGACCTCCATCGCCGGGTCAGCATCTTCATATTGCCATGGGTCACCGGCTTCGACATTCTGGTTCGCTTCGTCTAGATCGATCAGCGTCCGTCTCTCCTCGATATAATCAGGATGGAGCATACCATTCATCGGAACATCGACGAACTCCGGATCCCCGATATACGCTGCCCGATCCGCGTAACTGACCTTCATCGCCTCCGATAACAGGTGGTATTTTTCAACGGAATTTTCACCGTATTGCCCGATATCGAAGTCTTCCAACAGCTTAAGCATTTGCAAGAGCGTCAAACCACCTGAGCTTGGCGGTGGCATACTTGCAATCTCGTAATTTTTATAATCACCGTACACCGGTTCATCTTCTGTCACATCATAGTTTGCAAGATCTTCAGTCGTCATGCTTCCACCGAAATCCTGTACAACCTCAGCAAGAGCATGCCCGATTTCCCCGTTATAAAAGGCATCGGTTCCATGTGCACGGATCAATTTCAATGTTTTCGCAAGGTCTTTTTGCTGAAGCCACTCGCCTGCTTCAAGCGGATCGCCCTCTGGTAAAAAGACATCTTTGGCAGCAGTGGCTGATAGCTTGTCTTCATTCGATGCAATCATGCGCGCTAGATATTCATCGATCGCAAAGCCTTTATCTGCAAGGTGGATCGCCGGGGTGATCAATTGCTGCATCGGTCTTGTCCCCCATTTTTCATGAGCGGTTTCTAAACCTTTCAAGGTACCAGGCACACCTACTGCATTACCGTGTCTCGAGCGTTCTCCAAATGGGATGATGTTCCCATTTTCGTCAAGGAACATGTCAGGTTTGGCTCCGGCTGGTGCTCTTTCGCGGCTGTTGATGATCGTGACGTCATCTGCTTCAGCATCATAAACCATCATGAAGCCGCCGCCACCGATTCCAGACATCATCGGTTCCACGACATTCAGCGCGAATTGGATCGCGATCGCCGCATCCATTGCGTTCCCACCCTTTTTTAATACATCAGCTCCGACTTTCGATGCCAGCGTATGTGAGGTGGATACCATCCCGTGGGTACCGACATCATATTCTTTCAATTCATCAGGATTGTCTTTCTTTGCAACCCCTGAAGCTGGAGCCAATGAGAATAGCAATACGAAAGCCAACAATGCGTACGTGATTTTCTTCCAGTACAACTTCGACATCATACCAATCCTCTCCTGATTTTAAAATATTTTGAATTATGTAAAATTTTATCATTAAAAAAATTTGTTGAATCACCATCTATCTTGTAAGAACCTGTGAATCTATTATGAACACAGTACTTTTTCAGCATCCTGAAAATATGATTCTATGCCGAATCACCTACATATCCTTGTACCTTCTGTCCCGATTTGTCGACGAGGCGTTCTGAAATTGGTTGTTAAATGGTTTGATATTCCTGTTTATTCGAAAGTATCTAAGGAAAGAAAGAACACATAAAAGCTCCCCTTAGCGATAAGCTGGGGAGCTTGTTTATTTTATAGATCGATTGTTATTTGATCCGCTGTTTTCAGCCTTGCGGAGGGCTTGGCTGGCTCATCATTGAGGAGGATTCTGCCTTCCTGAATCTGTTGGGTGACTTCAGTCCGGCTCCAGTCTTCAATTTGGTCGGCAATGATTTTATCGAGACGGAACCTTCCTTGTACGTCTGAGAGCTTGATCGTGATTTTATCAGTACCGTTTGTTTGGTAGTCATTTATCTTGAGTGTGGTGAGCTCGCTGGATTGGTCTTGCTGGTCCTCCACCACTCTCGCGTGATCGGTGTACGCTTGATAGATTTCGAGTTTTTTGTTCCAGGTGTGGTTCTTATCACACTTGTAGATGGCGAACCGGTAGATATTCTTTCCGTTCGCGTTGTGCCGGCGAATCATCGTATCTGTGAATCGGACGGTCTTGCCACAATTGCTGCAATGTCTTTCTACGGTATTGTCCTTCGTTTCTTGAAGCTTCCAGGTCAATCGGACCTTCTGCATTTCCTTCACCTCTTTTTGGATGTGAGGAAACGTAACGCTTCTATTTGGAGGTCTTGCAGTATGACGTTTTTAAGCAAACAAAAAAGAGGCACCCTTAAGGGAACCCCTGTATCATGCATGCTGCAGATATAGGTTACGTTCCTTTGTAATGGGATTTCGACAGACTGCTCCCGTTCAGCAAGTCTTGAAAAAGACCGCCTCCAGAGCGTCCATATCCAAAATGTTTTCCATTACAAAGTGTATGTTGGCATAAAGGTGACCTGTATCCTTTCATTCCAAATAGAATACCTACAGTTTACTAGATGGTGGGATTTTTTACAAGTATAAAAAGAAAATATGGCAAAGCCGAGCTTTGGTGAAAGTTGTGCCTTCTGTAAAGTACAATGATTTTTCACTAATTAAATTAGAGGACATCAGAGACCTTATTAGCTTCAAATCCCCCATCTTGAAAATATTAGAGGACACCAGCGACCTTATTTGCCTGAAACTAGAAAAATTCGGGGGTATTCCACCCAAATAAAGGAACAGTTGTCCTCTAATTTTAGCTAGTCAAACTATTTTCCTGTGGCATTGGCAAAATTCATACTTTCTTACAGTATAAAAAAGCCCCCAAAACGGGAGCTTATACTGCTCTAAATTTGCTCGAGCGGACTTTCTTCAGCCGGGATCGGATAATCTTTCAAAAGCCCGGCGAAATACACGAGGTTGTTGCTCATTTTTTTGATCGCGGTTGCATCGACCGGAGATTCACAATCGTTGCAAATGCAATATGAGTCACCATTCGGTGGAATCGTAAATCCGATGTGGGAGAGTGCATACAGGATCGACTGGGCAGCAGGTTTAGCACCAATTTCATTTCCTGTGATGAGTACACCGCCTACCTTATTGTAGAATAGTGCCGGGCCATTTTCGATCGTGTTGTCGCTTTCTGCATAGAGCCGTTCGATGACAAGTGCTGCAATACTGCTCTTTTCTTCAATCCATAACGGTGTCGCGAAAATGACGATATCCGCAGCTTTCACTTTTTCAAAAATCTGTGGCCAATCATCTTCAAGTCCAAGTTCATCGTTGGTCGAGTAACCGATATTATAATCCGCAAGCCATAGCATTTCAAAGGAAACGTCGTGATCCTGCAAAATTTCAAGTGAATAATTGGTCAATGCTTGTGTATGAGAGATGTTCTCTTTCGTTTTCAGTGAACAGTTTAAGATTAAGGTATGTAGAGTTGACATAACCCTTCCTCCTTTACAAAGTCTTGTATCTATACCCTGAAATGAGGAAGGTTAATCCACTTTTTTATAGGAATTTTCAGCTAAATTTTGTTGGCTCCAAGCATATGTTGAACTTATATCATATGCTTCCGCTGCGCGTTGACCAATTCGATGAAAGCTTGAGGTTGACTGTCTGATAGATACTTGAACTGTACCTGGTCACCTTTCAACTTCAGTGAAAAACGCTTGTTGAAAAGACCGCTCTTCAGTTGGAACTTTTGTATCGTCGTATAATTGTAGGTTTCAACCAGTTCACCAGGCTGGATCAGATAATCGCCAACGAACATCAGCCGTTCAGTTGTTGCAGCAAGTACCCCAGGTCTTGGTGTGAACGAAAATATATAGGTGATCAAAGAGCAACGCCTTGTTGCGAGCAGCTGCTCATCTTCTTTTAACATCTGTTTAATCTGCTGCGTCGTCACTTGCATGCAAATCTCTCCCGCCTTTTTCGAGTACTATTACCTACGAACCAATAAGCCAAAAGTTTCATCTGTATAAAAAACGGTGCCAGGCACCAATTTAAATCCCTTGGGACCCAAGGGTTAAATTGTCGTGCCTGGCACAGAGTGTGTTTCTAATATAGTATTTTATTTTGTGGTTTCGCTTGGGACTTTGATGACTTTGACCATTTGTCGGATGGATCCGAGGTGATACGCGGAGTGGGCCAATGTACCGCAAAGTCCATTAGCAGTCTCTTCATCTATGGTATCCAGCCGTTCGATTTTTTCTAATAACGCTTTGTACTCCATATCAAGCTGGTTTTTAAATCGTTGCCATGTCATCTGATCAACAGAAGTGATTTTCCATGATTCTTCCCAGTTCGCGTTGGGCTTTTCACCTTTCATGTAGGTGTTCGCCACCCATAGGTAATAACGGGTATGGTCCGTTTGAGCAGCAATCGTCGTTCCCTGAATCGGGATGGACGCTTCCTCTGCCGACAGCCTATCAAGTGTCCCGAAGATTCCACTGCCTGGCTTCGCCTCCGTGTACCAGCTTTCGTTTTTTTTCGGACCATCGAACGTTTCTGTCAGCAATGTTTTCACTGCTTCCAATAAGGTGTTATTCATCTCAGTTCCTCCTGAAATTTTTTTGCAGGACGTATTGATGTTTTCAACCTCTAGTTGTTTCTCCTGTTGGTACCTTACGACATCGACAATAGAATTCCTTTGAGCGGTGGTTAAAATAGGAAAATCGCTTTATCGGCCTGAAATTTGAATGGCTTTGTCGGATGGTTCTGCTGTAACGTATTTGGTGATCGTCAACACGTCAGCTTTCGTTATTTTGCCGGCGAAAACAAGTACGTGCTGCTTTTCCAAACCGTCTTCTGTTTTATCGAACGATTTGTCATAGGATGTTTCAAGAGATGCAGAACCCCCTACCCCCTCTAGCTTAGCTTCAAGAACACTGAAGTGTTCAGGCGTGTTCAAGAGCACTTCTGTCTTTCCTTCTTTTACATTGACCTCTCCAATTGTGACGTTTTCGCCTGCTAATTGGATGCTTTTCTCACCAAGATTGATCTTTTCATTCGAGTCATGGATCTTTAAATCTCTTTCAAGTATGAGGGTCACGTTTTCAACATCCTCTGGCAGCGGATCGAACTCCAAGTCGAAAGTGTATCCGCCAACGCCGGACGTCATGCCGGATCCTTGTGGTCGAATCGTTTTATCGTCTGCCTTCAAAACATATTGAAACGCCAGATGTCCCATCCCCATTTCATTCCATACTTTCTTGTTCTTTACGTTAATTTTACCTTTGATGACCGTTTGTGTTGGGGTCGCCGTCAACTTTTCGAATTCATAGGTCGCTGTATCTGTCTTGAGTGTCTCTTTCATTCTCAGGTCGTATTTCGTTATCAAAGCTTTTGAACGGTCCAGCTCGAACGAAATCGTCGCCGCCTGAGACGGTTCTTGATCCATCCGGATGTAGAAATCTATATTTTTCACAAACGGGTTCGGTGGTTCAAAGGACTGGACGAACGACATCTTCGTATTGTCCTCACTCACAGTGCCGAAACCTGATGTCTCAATGATCTGTCCAAATAAACCTTCCATCCTAATGTTAAAATCCGAAAACTTATGTTCAATATTTTTTCTCGGATCAACAACGGTGTACATGACGATCAGTCGATTCTCATCGAGCATGAGTCCGTCCACAGTGACTTGAATGCCATTGGGAAGCTCAGCACTTTTATCAATCACTTGGCCTTTTCCTTGTTCATTCAGATCACTCAAGGAATCGGTCAGCACATGGTCGAAGCCAAGAATTTTCTTACCGTAGTAGGCCATCGTGTCAAATTGATAGGTGAATAGGAGAATGAACATGAGCGAGGCAGCGATGAGTGAAGGCCGCTTCCAGCGTTTGGGCTCTTTCGGTGGTTCCATCTCAAGTCTATTTCGGAGTCGATCTTCAAGACCCTCCGGCGCTTTCATAGATTGAATGTTTTTTCCGTCTTCCTTCATCTTATCTTCCAGGTTGCTCATAGGTATTCACCTCCAAGGAGTTCCTTTAGCTTCTTCAGTCCGAATGAAATTCTTGATTTCACCGTGCCGATTGGGACTTTGGTTAATTTTGCAATCGTTTCATAGTCGTAATCTAGCCAGTAACGAAGCTGTATCGCTTCTTGTTGATCGATGCTTAATTTGCCTAAATGGTTTTGGACATCCAGTTGATGAATGGTTCGCTCACCTTCGTGTGCGTTGGATGGTTCATCGATTTCTTCCATAACCGTCGTCATTTTCCGCTTTCTCAGGATATCGCGGCAACGGTTCACTAAGATGGTTTTGCTCCAACTATAAAAGGAACCTCGTTTTTTCAGCGTGTTTATTTTCTCATAAAGGATGACGATCATGTCTTCTAGTGCATCCATCGCATCTTCTTCATGCCGTAAATAGGTATATGCTAATCTGTAATACTGATCTTTTTCTACTAAGACAAGCTGTAACAGCGCTTCTTTATCCCCTTTTTGTGCTTTGCGCACCAGCTTTTCAATCTCCAAAGGCTCTCCCCCTCCTCCACTACACCTTAGAGTCACCAACCCCTCAAAAAGTTCAAATGAATTTTTTGGGTGCCTGGCACGATAATTTCGCCCTTGTCCCCCAAGGGTTTTCAAAAAGTGCCTGGCACCGATTCAAAACCCTTGATACATCAACGTTTGAAATCGGTGCCAGGTACACTTCCTGTTAATTTGGTTAATAGGAGTGGTTTTCCGTTTATCCAGTCATTTAGTTTGATCTCTAATGTTTCTTTGCCGTTAGCCACTCTAGTGATGAATCTGTCTTCTTTAAAGAAGTAGCCAAAAGTATGCAGTGTACCGAAAAACTGTTCATAGTCATGGAAGAACATCTCTGAAGCAGGATCACTGAACCAGGTGAAGAGCTCTATACCATCAGCGTTTTTTGAGACCATCGCTTCTAAACGTTGTTTCGAGTGCCCAAGTTGTTTCCTGTTGTAAGCTTCCATAGAAGGGGTTTGAAAATGATTGGTACAAATTAGCGTCTCTTCCGCTTCACGAACTTCGATTTTGTCTGGTGATGCTTCGACAACTACGTGCCTTCCTTTACGGTCTCCGATAGAATAGTTATAAGAGCATGCATGCGGCAGTTCTTTCAACAGTTGTATGCAATCGTCGGTTGTTTTACAAGTATCTGCGAGAATCCTTATTATTGTGCTGCACATCAAACCTTTAACCTGGTCGGTATTATTAACAAAGTGAAGTGCTGCGGCAACCCCATGTTCATTTACGCCTTCGTGTCTGCCTATGTAATGAAGCGAATATCCCACACTTCCGTAGGTTTCCTCAGACCGTGCAAATACAAGTTGGTGATCGTAAATCAGTGGTGAGAAACCGTAATTTCGGACCAAAAAATCCTGCGTGACAATCGATGAACATCCCATAGCCTGGAGTTTTGGAATATCGTATCCGCTGAAATAGCGCATCGCTTTGTCATATGGAATGCTGAGTCCGTCAGCAAGACCGTGAATTTCCTCAAGTAAATGAGGAGCGAAGGCTTTCAAAACGGTTTTTGCTTCTTCCAAATCCATTGACTCTTTCGTAAAAGTTTCATAGACGGACAATTGCTTTTTATCCAGTAAACGGCCTTGTTCATAACCTATGTTATAGGAACGGTCCCTAAATTCATGTATATCGACTACAAATTCATTCATGTTATCATCCCCCAGCTAAACTAGTTCAACTATGAGCTGAAAATTCCTTCCAAATAATTGTTCAAACGTTTGTTTGAAATCCGCTTCTGGTGTATTGCAAGGGGTTCACCTCATTAATCAAATGTTTGTTTGAAACCAGTGCAAACCTTGTTGTAAAGGTGTAATTTTACACTTTCGGATATGATTTTGCCTCTTGATCAAACGTTTGTTTGAAATAAAAATACGCTCTGGAGCACAGGTTTCACTAGCTTAATCAAACGCTTGATTGAACTCCAACGGATGTTGTCGAAAGATTCTCTGTCCTCTTCTCTGTACCAGGCACCGGAAAAAAGTCCTTGTCTCCCAAGGGATTACAAAAAGTGCCTGGCACCTATTCAGACCCCCTGGTACATCTGGGTTTCAAATCGGTGCCAGGCACTATTGTTTTATTGGATGACGTCATCGTATTTATCGATGTATAGTGTTTCGTCTTGCTGGACTTCAGCGTAAAAGACTTCAGAGATCTCCTGAACACCTGATTCCCGGAGTTTTTGGCCGAGCCAAGTTTTATCGAGGTGCAGTTTAGATAAATTGCTTTCATTGATTTTCCCTTCTGACACCACCTCTGTGCCGACTGAACTGCTCCTACTCGGTTGTAACATGTTCATATCACTCTTTGTCAGGGGTTGCTTACTTCCTTTTTTCATGACGGATAATGTGCCATCTGTTTCAAATACAGCAAAATCCACATCGGAAAGGGTAAAGACCCCTTTTTTCCGTAACATGACATTGAGTGCATCTATACTTAACTGTGTTTTCCTAAGGGAATTTTCCATGATTTTTCCCTTTTTAATTACAACGACTGGATCTCCACTCAAAAGCTTCCTGGCTTTTTTCGATTTGAGATCAAGAAGACTTAATAGTAATGTAAAGACTGTCCAGCCAACTAAAGCCAGGAGACCATTTCGTATGCTTAACATTGAATTTACTGCAAGAGATCCTGCGATCGTTCCAATGGCAATTGCAGAAATGAAATTATGGAACGTCAATTGACTGATTTCTTTTCTTCCCATAATTCTTGTCAATACAAATAATACGAAAAACGATAAGGTTAATCTTAAGAAAAGTTCTGTAATCGTCATCGAGTCACCTCTTTTAAATGAATCACCTTAAGGTTGCCCGAGTTACGCCAATTAATTCCCTATGCATCTATCGATAAGTTTCTGAAGAAGGTATATAATGTCAATTATAGGAGGCGGTTTTGATGGATTTTTATTGGGTTGGTTTGATCTTTTGGGGCTGCATCATCGTATCGTTGTTCTTATTTCTTTTTTCCGTGATGACTCGGAATTCTTTCTGGATGATGGTAAGCGGAGTCTCACTACTATTGCCTGCCTTGTATTTCCTCGGTTCACCCAGCCTTTGGTGGATCGCTTTCGCACCGCTCATTCCATTCAACCTATCCTTTTATATGAAAAAACTGACAGCGAAAAGCGACTAGGGGGATACAGTTATGACCGATATCGTATTACTGACCTTGATCAGTTTCAGTTGGATTATTTTCAGCTGGCTGGTCATCTATTTTTCAAAAAAATTACGCTGGTACATCCTGCCCTATACCATTTTCCAGCTTGGCGCCACGTTGATTGTATACAGTATCGCTTTCATAAAGGGCTGGTCCGGAATGGGATATGGAGGGCTTGGTGTTACGATTGTGGGGATCTCCCTGTTTATACTGTTGATCGTGCGAGTCTATTACCACTCAAAGCCAAAGGAGGAAACCTCAGAAGAATACGAATCTTTTTAGGAGGGGTAGTGTGAAGCGTGTGAAGCTTGGAACCTACATAACACTAGCCACCTTGATCGCTTATGCAATCTGCCTGTTTATTTACATGCAGACAGACTCAAAGGTGGCGTCGTATCTGATGATTGTACTCTTAGGAGGTTATGCGGTAGTTTCTCTTATCTTTGCGGTTTATCGAAAATCTATGCGAGACATGCTCTACTGGTTTTTGATCATTTGCCTGGGCACATTTGTCTTGGTACAACTTTATTAACTTAATTCTAGGATTCAATTGCACCTTTAAGTTGTTTTCTGACATCACGAAGTTCATGCCTCAAATTTAAGGCAACATTTCTCTAGTTATATTGCGGTTGATAGGTAGAGGTGGTCCGCGGTCTTGAGGCTTTATACCATTGGTAACAGAAAATCGTGATTAGCACGATATCGATTGCGTCACCACCGTAATACATCAGCATTCCGCCCGCTTCCGCCTGCTCCTGAGGGATGCCTGCAGGTGGATAAGCATAGATATACTTCGAAAGGATCCCGTGCCCTCCCAAGGCGAATACCAGCACGATACCACGATAGATGTAGCTTCTCTGATGGGGTGTCGGATCGATATAAATCATCGAAACTGTGAAAATATAGCCCGCTAGAAATACGTGCAAATGCACAAATACATGCAAAGCAATGCTATGTTGCATCGCCATATAGAGGTCAGTCGTATACAGAAGCCACAGTCCTCCTACATTGAGCAGGGTGGCAACTACTGGATCACTTACCACCTGGAAGAAACGGCTCTTCAACAAACGGGAAATCCTTCTCGACCATTTTACATTCAATGTCCTTAAAATCAGCGTGATTGGTGCTGCAATCGCAATCAGGAGGGGCGCAAGCATTCCAAGCAACAGATGCCCCGTCATATGCATCGTAAAATCCCCATGGGCTCTGTTTGCGATGGGACCGATAACAGCCGATGCGGCACAAAGAATTCCAACTGCCCAGAAAACATAACGGGTTACCGGCCACGTTTTATAATGACGATTCGTTATCATTCCAGCCCAAATATAAGCGCCGATCATGAGCAAAAACGGCAGCATCAACACAAGCTGCGTTCCTGTCTCTTGATGCATTGACCCTTCCATCACGCTTGTGTCCCTTCCAGTTTTCTACGGTATTCCTTGCTCGTCCGGTTGATGAGCATTCCACCGACAATAATCATGATGACCGCAATGATGTTCCAAACCCAGTCATAAATGTACACATTATCTACGTACCGGATTTGGTGGATCCTCATGATTTTGTGCTGGACGATTCCGTCATAGAATTGAAATGCACCGCCGCCCAGCATGCTTCCGCCCCACCATCTTTTAAAAACAAAGGCCCCGCGACGCTTCAAATCGGCTAACATGAACAAACCTCCAATTGTGGCAAACCAGCTGAACGCATGGAACAAACCATCCGAAATCAGCCCCATAGAGAGCGTTGTTTTGTCATAAAAATGGTGCCAATGCAACAGTTGGTGAAAAATCGTTTCGTCAATAAAAGCCACGAGCCCAAGCCCGAACAGGAAACCCGACCATATATTCCGGTTAAAATATGTAATGTGATTTTGTGAGTTGATGGATTCAACAGCCATGTGGATCCTCCTCTAGTTTTGATGCTTTTATTACTCTATCCTTTTTTGAAGAGTTTGAATCAGGCTGTGTAAAATCAGGCATAAAATCCTACCACTACTTTAATCTGTTTTTAATATCTCGTATATTGCTATAAAGCCATAAGGTTTGCAGAACACTGAAGCTCATGCCGATGATGGTCAAATTTAACGTCTGTATTTTACGTTGTTTTTTCTTAAACATTATTTTTTCACCTGCCTTGGATTTTTTGTTCTTAGACTACCTCTGAAAACCGTTTTTATCCCTACAATAAGGAGTCTTAAAGCAAAAAGACCGACCTGCTATACGGTCAGTCCATGTGCCATTCAGCTCCTCTTGATCCTCTTCGGATTCACATCTTTTTCAACTCTTTTATCCTGCAATTCTTCTGACAGTTCCACATCGTTCTTGAGTGTTGCGGCGTCCAGGTTGTTGTTCCATGCCGCTTCTTCATTGAGTTTTTCTTTTTTCGCCATACCAATGGACCTCCTTGTTGTTCTATACATGAACTAGTATGACCAACCGGTACACTGAGTATCGCTTAAAAGCAATTAAACATCGATTTCCTTAAGGATTTTTGCAGGGTTGCCGCCGACTACGACATTATCTGGTATATCCCTCGTCACAACTGCACCGGAAGCGATCACGACGTTATCTCCAATCGTCAACCCGGGGTTGATGATCGCACCGCCCCCAATCCAGACGTTATCGCCGAACGTCACCGGCTTTCCATATTCCCTGCCAGAGTTCCTTTCTGTAGGATCGAGCGGGTGTGTCGCTGTGTAAACATGTACGCCAGGTGCGAGCATGCAATTGTCTCCGAACGTCACCTTGCACACGTCTAAAATCACACAGTCAAAGTTCGCGAAAAAGTTTTCTCCCGCATGGATGTTCGAGCCGTAATCACATCGGAAGCTCGGTTCGATAAAGATCTCCTCCCCGGTCGATCCGAACAGTTCTTTTATAAGGGAGACCCGCTTGTCCGTTTCAGTCTCGGTCGTTTCATTGACCAATCTCGTCAATCTGCGGGCATTCTCCCGTTCTTTGATAAGTGCAGGGTCTGCCGGTTTATACATTTCGCCTGCTAGCATCTTTTCCTTTTCCGTTTTCATGAAGTTCCCCCTCCCTATAAAAAAACAAACCCGACTTTGCGGGTCGGGTTCAGTTACGTTTACTTTCCTGTTTCGAATCGTTCTTTCGGGACGATCATCTGCAGGTGGTGCCTGAGGTTTACGAATTCGCCTGGAAGCAAGCCGCCGTATTCCCCGTCGAGGTTCAGCTGCATTTTTTCATCGGTATGGATCTTGATGCGCCTTGCCTTTTCATAAATGACGTGATCGTCGCGGATATGATCACCTTTGATCGCAAGAGTCGCGACTCGGATGAACTCTGCCAGATTCGCTTTTTTCAAGATGATGAGGTCGAAGTACCCGTCATTGAATTCAGAGAGTGGCGCAAGTTTTTCAAACCCTCCGACCGAGTTCGTGTTTGCAACCAGGAAAAGCATGACGTCTCCTTCGTACACTTTATCATCATATTCGATTTTGACGTTGGTCGGACGGATCGAAGGAAGCATCTCCATTCCCTTCAGATAATACGCTAGCTGGCCGATCATCGTTTTCATCTGACTCGGAACAGCATATGTCAACTCTGTCAGCTTTCCGCCGCCGGCAATGTTGACGAAGTATTTTCCGTTGACGCGGCCGATATCAACTGGAATATCAATGCCATCACATAAAACCTCAACCGCCTTCTCAATGGTACGAGGAACGCCGAGGGCACGTGCAAAATCATTCGTTGTTCCTGCTGGGATGATACCCATCTTCGGCCGGTTCGGAAGCTCTGCGATACCGTTGATGGCTTCGTAGATCGTTCCATCCCCGCCTGCTGCAATGACAAGGTCGAATTCACGTTCAACTGCTAGTTTCGCAGCTCTTGTCGCATCTCCTTCATCTGCACAGGTCGCGTGAGTCGAGGTCTCGTAGCCTGCCTTCTCCAATTTTTCAAGGATATAAGGCAGCTGGCGCTTGACCTGTTCTCTTCCCGATGTCGGGTTATAAATTAATCGTGCTCGTTTCATAATAGATCACCTGATTTTATTCTATAAGGTTCAGAGCGTTCGATTGAGACAAATGCTCCGATCATGATTTGTGTAAAATATTTCCTATTAATTTTACCGTCCATCTTATTATAGTGACCTTAAATCCAAAATGCAAAACAATACTCTGTGACAATTTCGAAGAGGCCATTTGGGGCGTAATGTCGTGATTCTTTTGGAATCTGTCGCGATAATTTCTGATGGTGTCGCGATTTTCAGGAATCTTGTAGCGATAAAGTTGAATCGTGTCGTGCATTTTAAAATGCGTCACTCCGCTGCCTTCTAACCTGAAAAGAAGCCCTCCGTAAAGGGCTTCTCCAATCTTATCGCTTTTCGATTTCTTCGACGATCAATTTGTTGACCATCGGCGGGTTCGCTTTTCCTTTCGTCGCCTTCATCACTTGGCCGACGAGGAATCCGAGCGCACGATCCTTACCGTTTTTATAGTCGATAATCGATTGTTCGTTCTCATCTAAAATTCGGGTGACGATGCCGCGAAGCTCGCCTTCATCCGAAATCTGCACGAGTCCTTTTTCCTTGACGATGACCTCTGGGTCGCCGCCTTTCTCAATCAATTCTTTGAAGACTTTCTTCGCAATCTTGGAAGAGATCGTTCCTTTTTCGATCAGTTCGATCATCTTCGCAAGTCCTTCTGGTGTGAGGGCGACTTCATCAATTTCCTTGTACTCTACGTTCAAGTATGCGGAAACTTCACCCATCATCCAGTTCGAAGCTGCTTTCGCGTCTGCTCCTTTTTCCAAGACTTCTTCAAAGAAATCTGACATCTTCTTGGACTGTGTTAAAACCTTCGCATCATACGCTGGAAGCTTCAGCTCTTCGATATAGCGCTGCTTACGCGCATCCGGTAGCTCTGGAATTTCTGATTTTACACGGTCGATCCATTCCTGATCGATGGAAAGACCGACAAGATCCGGCTCCGGAAAGTAGCGGTAGTCATCCGATCCTTCCTTTACACGCATGAGAATCGTTTTCTTGGACTGTTCGTCAAAACGACGTGTCTCTTGCAGGATTTCTCCACCGCTTAGAAGTACTTTTTCCTGGCGAACCTCTTCGTGTGCGAGTCCTTTTTGGACGTTAGCAAATGAGTTCAGGTTCTTAAGCTCAGCCTTTGTACCGAATTCCTCTTGTCCGACTGGACGGAGGGAGATGTTTGCATCACAACGCAACGAGCCTTCTTCCATTTTACAATCAGAAACTTCGGTATATTGCAGGATCGCTTTCAATTTTTCAAGATAGGCATACGCTTCTTCCGGTGTGCGGATGTCGGGCTCGGATACGATCTCGACAAGCGGAGTCCCTTGACGGTTCAAGTCCACGAGGGAATGCGTTCCGTCGTCAGCATGCATCGATTTACCCGCATCCTCTTCCATATGGAGGCGTGTGATGCCGATTTTCTTTTTCGTGCCGTCGACTTCGATTTCAATCCAGCCGTTGACACCGATCGGCTTATCAAATTGTGAAATCTGGTACGCCTTCGGGTTGTCCGGATAGAAGTAGTTTTTACGGTCGAATTTCGTTTCACGTGTGATCTCACAGTTCAATGCCATTGCCGCACGCATCGCGAAGTCCACCGCCTGCTTGTTCACGACAGGTAAAACACCTGGGTGTCCAAGACAGATCGGGCAGACGTTCGTGTTCGGCGGCGCTCCGAATTCCGTGGAGCAGCTACAGAAAATCTTCGAGTTCGTTTTCAGTTCAGCATGGACCTCAAGTCCGATTATCGTTTCAAAATGCATCTTTTCGTCCCCCCTTACAATTGCGGTTTGTTTTGATGATGATCGGTCGCTTGCTCGTAAGCGTGAGCAACGCGGTAGATCGTATTCTCATCAAACGCTTTTCCGATGATTTGTAGTCCGACAGGCAGTCCGTTGGAAAGTCCGCATGGGACGGAGATCGCTGGCACCCCAGCCAAGTTGACTGGGATCGTCAGGATATCATTCGCGTACATCGTGAGCGGATCATCCGTTTTGGCACCGATCTTGAACGCTGTTGTCGGTGCAGTTGGTCCAAGGATAACATCGTATTTTTCAAAGACCTCGTCGAAGTCTTGCTTGATCAATGTACGTACCTTTTGTGCCTTTTTATAATACGCGTCGTAAAAGCCCGAGCTCAGGGCGAATGTTCCAAGCATGATCCGGCGTTTCACTTCGTCACCGAACCCTTCGCTTCGCGTGTGGTTGTAAAGTTCAAGCAGGTTGTCCGCGTTTTCTGTGCGCACACCGTAACGGACACCGTCAAAGCGCGCCAGGTTGGAGGACGCTTCAGAGGATGCCAGCAGGTAATAAGTCGCGACACCGTATTTGGAGTGTGGGAGTGAAACCTCTTCCCACTCAGCACCCATGCCTTCGAGGACTTTTAGTGCATCCATGACATGGTTCTTGACGTCTTCGTCTACACCTTCGCCGATGTATTCCTTTGGCACCGCGATTTTCAAGCCTTTGACGTCGCCAGTGAGTGCCGCTGTGTAGTCTTTGTTCTCGACGTTCGCGGATGTGGAATCCATTTTGTCATAACCGCTGATCGCCTGGAATAAAAACGCGTTGTCTTCGACCGTTGTTGTGATCGGTCCGATTTGGTCAAGCGACGATGCGAACGCGACAAGTCCGAAACGGGAAACACGACCATAAGTCGGCTTGAGTCCTACGACACCACAGAATGCCGCTGGTTGTCGGATCGATCCGCCTGTATCTGAACCAAGCGAGAAAAAGACTTCTCCAGCTGCGACCGCCGCTGCCGATCCACCGCTTGACCCGCCTGGCACGTAATCTGTGTTCCATGGGTTACGTGTTTGGAAAAAGCCTGAGTTTTCGTTGGATGAACCCATTGCGAATTCGTCCATGTTCAGCTTTCCGACAGTGATCGTTTCTGCTTTTTTCAAGTGCTCAACCACCGTTGCGTCGAAAACCGGTTCGAAGTTTGCGAGCAGCTTGCTTCCACAAGTCGTACGCAGGTCTTTCGTGGAGATGTTATCTTTCACGCCGATCGGCAGACCGAAAAGGAGTCCGCGCATTTCGTCGGTCCCCATTTTGCTATCGAGGTATTTCGCTTGTGCTCTCGCGCCTTCTTCATTAAGGGTGAGGAAGGCTTTCACTTTGTCGTCGACTTCGTTGATCCTTGAAAAGGAAGCGTCAACGAGTTCGCTTACCTTCATTTCCTTTTTATGTAGGAGCTCATGCAGCTCTGAGATCTTCTTTTCAAATAAAGACATCGTCGGTTTTCTCCCTCCCTACTCTAAAACAGCTGGAACTTTGATAAGTCCGTTCTGTGTATCCGGTGTATTCTTGAGTGCTTCCTCACGTGTCAACCAAGGCTTCGCCTCGTCTTCACGGAGGACATTCTTCATATCAAGGACGTGGGTTGTCGGTTCCACATCATCTGTATCCAATTCCTTAAGTTGCTCCGCATAACCGATGATCGCGTCAAGCTGGCTCGTGAACTTTTCCGCTTCTTCCTCAGTCACCGCGAGTCGCGCAAGCTTCGCAACATGCTTTACTTCTTCCTTCGTAATTCGGGCCACTTCTTCCACCTCCAAAAAATCGTACCTATTGCAATATACTGATGATACCAAAAAGAACCCGCTCATATCAACAATCACGTTAAAGCTTTAAAGACAGTAATTAAGGACTGTACCAGGCACCGAAAAAGAAGCCAATGGTACCAAGGGTTCCCGTTCGGTGCCAGGTACACTTTACGAACTGTTGCGGCGGAAGGGATTTGAAATGGTGCCTGGCACCGATTGAGAAGTCAACTGCGCCAAGGCTTCCCATTTGGTGTCAGGCACACCATTTTTTACATCATCTCGGTGATGAGGGCGGCGAGTTTAGTGATGCCTTCCGTGTTTTCACGGTCAGTGAGTCCTGAGTAGCTGAGCCGGATTTCTTGAGTCGCTTCGCTCGTGGCATAGCACACACTGCCTGGGAGGAACGAGATCGACTGGTCATTCGCCTGCCTCTGCAACTCACGAACATCTAACTCCTCCGGAAGCTTTAGCCACAGGTTCAAGCCGCCCATCGGAAGCGTAAAGCGGATTCGATCTTTCAGATAAACCTCAAGAATCTCCGCGGTCATATCTCGGCGTATTTGCAGAGCGATCCGTAATTTTTCAAGATGATCCTTCATCCGCTTTGTCTTCATGAACGGTAAGATCGCTTTCTGATTCAACAACGGACTTCCTACATCGATGGATGCCTTCGCGATAAAGACCTGCTCATATAGACGCTGGTCTGCAATGAGCGCCCCTAAGCGAATTCCAGGCGCCATCGTTTTGCTGAATCCTTTTAAAAAGATGCAATGACCTGTCGTATCGAAGTATTTGATCGGTTTCGGCGGGAGAACACCCTCGAAATAAATCTCATTGAACGAATCGTCCTCGATGATGATGAAATGATACCTCTCAGCAAGCTCAAGCAACTCTTTACGCCTTTTTTCACTCATGGATGTCCCCGTCGGATTATGGAACGTCGGGTTTACGTATACAACCTTGGGAGGATTTTTCCTGCACTCTTCTTCCAAAAGGTCGGTTCTCATTCCAGCAAGATCGATCGAGATCGGCAATATAGCATTCCCCCTGTTCATGAACGTATCGAGAGCAGCCCCGTAACAAGGGCTTTCAACCGCCACCGTATCCGTCGGGGAAAGGAACGTGTTAGCTACGATATTGATTGCCTGCTGAACTCCGCTCGTGATAATGATTTCGTCAGGATTCTGCTTATACCCAAGTTGGCCTTCGAGATAGGATGAAACCTCTTGGCGCAGCTCTTCATCCCCTTCTACCGGTCCATATGTCGTCAAAATCATCGGGTTTTGATCAAGAATCACTTTTGTCTGTTGGGCAAGGAAATGACTCGGGAGCAGACCCGGCGATACGACTGCCTTTGAAAAATCGTAATGGAATTTCTGACGCTGCATCAAGTATTGCGAACGTTTGAGATTGAGGGGAAAATAGCGCTGCTCCTTCTCCAATTGTTGAAAGAAAACACGTCCGGACGAGCTTTTCACAAAGGCACCCTTCCCCTGGCGAATTTCAATATGCCCTTCCTCCTCCAAACGCTGATAAACTTTATTGATCGTTAAATAATTGACGCCCAGCTCTTTTGACAACAACCGCAATGATGGCATCTTCTCTCCATCAGTGATCACTCTTGTCTGGATCCGGTTAAGAAGCTGATGATAGATTTGCTGATGGATTGGTGTCGCCAAACCTTTCTGCAGGACCAGTTTCATAGTCCGCCCCTCCTTTTTCTTTAAGTAAAACGTAAATGGTAAGGTTTACAAACACAACTGTTATACGTCCGGTCAAACTGTTATACACTAGCTCCATTATACTCCTCTTAACTGAAAAGGAGGTTATCATATGGTTTTGATCAATTACATTTTTGTCTGTGTTATATTCGGGACGACTTTTCTGTTTATAAAAGTGGGGATCGAAGCAGGTGCGACTCCGATTCTTTCTGGCGGCGTCCGCTTCTTTATTGCCGGTTTGCTTGTTTTAGGTTATTTTGCGCTTAAAAAACACCGAGTTGCCGAGGCACTGATGTCGAGACAGCTGATTGTAGTCGGCTTCTGTATTACGTTCATGTCGTTTTCGACCCTCTATTGGGCAGAGCAATACATCACTTCTGGATTGGCAGCCGTCCTCTCGGCGTCAGGCCCTATGATGATCTTACTGATCCAGAGACAACGGAAAGAAGCTGAACTTGATTTTGTAAAAGTCGTAGGGTTGGTGATTGCACTTGTCGGTGTTGTGTGCATCTCGATGCCAGGATTCAGTGAATCTCTTACCTACCTTTGGCTGATCGGATGTATCGTCGTCTTGATCGGAGAAGTCGGATACGGATTCGGATCAGTCTTTTCCAAACAGTACTTTGCGACGGAGCAGCGTTTTTCTCCGTTTCTTATGAACGGCGTGCAGATGTTTTACGGAGGAGTGATGCTAACACTATTTTCATTCTTTGTCGAGGATCCAAGCTTCTCCTCACTTATTGCCAATTCTGACGCTCAGATCTCCCTCGTCTATTTGATCCTGATTGGTTCGATCGGAGGGCACGGACTCTATTACTGGCTGATCTCAAAGACGAATCCAGTCTTCCCAGCGACATGGCTATATATCTCCCCGATGATTGCAATATTCGTAGGATACGTGTTTCTAGAAGAAGCATTGTCGCCGGTTATGTTCGTAGGCGCTTTCCTCATCATCTTCGGAGTACTGCTAACCAACCGCACGATCCTGCTGAAGCTCTTCCGGAACGGCGAAGTTACCCGCTCCAACATTTGAACTGAAGACTGTACCAGGCACCGAAAAAGAAGCCAATGTTCCAAGGTTTCCAGTTCGGTGCCTGGTACACTTTACGAACTGTTGCGGGGCAAGGGATTGCAGATGGTGCCTGGCACCGATCCAAAACCCAACAGCGCCAAGGCTTCCCATTTGGTGTCAGGCACACAATAAAAATAAAAAACCAGCCTAAAAGGTGTGAACCTTCAAGGCTGGTTTTCCAATTAAATCTCTATTTTATTCTTCCACTGCTTCTACGAATTCTTCTTTTACTTCTTGTTTTGGTCCTTTGCCCATCATGCTTACAATGAGGATTGCAAGCGTTGCAAGGATGAATCCTGGTACGATTTCATAAAGTGCGAATGGAATGACTGCCTCTGTTTGTTCTGCTCCTTCTGGTGGAGTTGAAAGCAGCTTCCAAGCGACAACAGTTACTGCACCGATAATGATTCCAGTCAGCGCACCGTTACGAGTCATACGCTTCCAGAATAGTGACAGGATGACGACTGGACCGAATGCGGCACCGAATCCTGCCCATGCATAACTTACGAGATCCAATACTTTACTGTTTGAATCAGATGCGATGAATACAGCAATCAACGCAATTCCAAGTACGGCGAAACGGCCGATCCATACCAGCTCTTTTTCAGACGCATCCTTACGCAAGATCGCTTTGTAAAAGTCTTCCGCTAATGCACTTGAAGATACAAGCAGTTGAGAGTCGACAGTACTCATGATCGCTGCCAGGATCGCAGCTAGCAAAATTCCTGAGACCCAAGGATTGAACAAGACTTGAGTGAACAGGATGAATACCGTTTCCGAAGCTGCACCTTCAAGCGGGTTATCTGCAAAGTACGCAATACCTGCAAGACCAGTGAGAAGTGCACCGAACATGGAAATGACCATCCAGCCCATTCCGATCATACGAGCTTTCGGAATATCTCTTGAAGATCTGACAGCCATGAAACGTGTCAGGATATGGGGTTGTCCAAAGTAACCAAGTCCCCAGGCAAGATTAGAGATGATTGCAAGGAATCCTGCAATTCCTCCCATACCTGCCATGATGTCAACAAATCCAGGATCTACGGCTCCGACTTGATTGATTGTTTCGTTCCAGCCACCAACTTCTTGGATTGCAACAATCGGAACAATAATCAAGGCTAAGAACATCAAGATCCCTTGAATGAAGTCAGTCCAACTTACTGCTAAAAATCCACCTAAGAATGTGTAAGAGATGATGACCGCTGCACCAATCCATAATGCCATAGTGTATGACATGTCAAACGAAGATTGGAATAGTTTAGCTCCCCCTACAAGCCCTGAGGCAGTATAAACGGTAAAGAAAAATAGGATGACAATTGCAGAAATTACACGTAAAACCTTCGAGTTGTCACGGAAACGATTTTCAAAGTAATCCGGAATCGTGATCGAATCGTTCGAAACTTCCGTATACTGACGAAGTCGTTTTGCGACAAATTGCCAGTTCAAATATGCACCGATTGATAGACCGATCCCGATCCATGCAGCACTCATACCACCAGCGTATACAGCCCCTGGCAAGCCAAGCAAGAGCCAACCACTCATATCCGAAGCACCTGCACTAAGTGCTGCAACTCCGGGCGTGAGGCTTCTTCCTCCTAATACGTAATCTGATAAGTTACTTGTCAAGCGATAGGAAATAACCCCGATCGCAAGCATTACTACTAGATAAATAATAAATGTTATTAACGTAGGCGTATCAATACCCATCTAAATTAATTCTCTCCTTTCGATTCAACAAAGTACGATATGATAGATAAAATGACGACTAATGGCATAGGTACTAGTAACCAAAACCATGTTGCTGCTGATAGACTGAATTCTTCCACGAGAGCACCTCCTGTAACTTCTTATGCAAGTATTATGCAAAAATAATTCATTCGCGCCTTACAAAATATCCCGCATTTGTTGCCACCATTAAAGACCATAACACAATATAAATGTTAGAACATTGTGATAATTAAAATCTAAGCATCACTATGTATAATTATACGTATATTTTGGAAATGTAAGCCTTTTCACCCGTATATAATAATATCTATTCATAAAAATTTATGAAGATTAATTTAAGGATATTTTTACCATTTAATGAGTTTGCAACACGAAATACCCTCTTATCTTGCCTTTTTAACCAGCGATTATTTATAAAACCCAAATTAGTTAACGGAATATAATGGGCTCTTTATCATGTATAATAATAATGGAGTCGTTTTTAAAAGTTAAGGGGGAAAAATTGTTGGACGGACTGTTTGAACCAAAACCACAAACAAAAACTCAACATAAAAAGTTATCGAAAACGCAGCTTGCAAAACGGATCATTCTAGTGCCACTAGGGGCATTGCTTGTTGCAATCGGGTTAGAAATCTTCTTAGTTCCAAATCAAATCATCGATGGAGGCATTGTAGGAGTCTCCATCATCCTCTCACACTTGAGTGGTATCAAACTCGGCTATCTGCTGCTTTTATTGAATCTTCCATTCTTTTTCATAGGCTATAAGCAGATCGGTAAAACCTTCGCACTCACAACATTGTTCGGTGTCACCACTCTCTCCATATGCACCTTATGGTTACACCCCGTTCCGGTACTGACGGATGATCCATTACTTGCTTCCGTTTTCGGAGGGATCATTTTAGGAATTGGGGTCGGGCTGGTCATCCGGTATGGCGGGTCATTGGATGGTACTGAAATCCTCGCGATCCTTTTCAATAAAGCAACACCATTCTCCGTCGGTGAAGTTGTCATGTTCTTCAACCTTTTCATTCTAGGAAGTGCAGGTTTCGTGTTCGGTTGGGAACGCGCTATGTATTCCTTGATTGCTTACTTCATCGCTTTTAAAATGATCGATATCACAATCGAAGGATTCGAGTCTTCCAAATCTGTCTGGATCATCAGTGATCGGCATAAAGAGATTGCAGAAACATTGAATGCCAGACTAGGTCGAGGTGTTACATATTTGAACGGTGAAGGTGCTTATACCGGAGATGCGAAGAAGGTTATCTTCTGTGTCATCACCCGGCTGGAAGAAGCGAAACTCAAGAGCATTGTCGAGGAACTCGATCCTACAGCATTTTTAGCAGTCGGTGACATCCATGACGTCAAAGGCGGGCGTTTCAGGAAAAGGAATATCCATTGACCAACCAGTTTCACAACGTTCAAAAAAACCGGATTCCATAACGCGGATCACGGTTTTTTTGTGGTTAAGATGAATTTTCACTGACTTCTTTTGCAGGGAGCTGTCTTTTTTCTTTCAATAACTTTTTTAACTTCTCCTTATCTTTTTTTGAAGTAAGGATATAGAGAAAGTCTCCGGCATGAATGACAGTATTCCCTGTTGGCGTAATCAGTTTATCGTCCCTTATGATGGCATTGATCAAGGAACCCTCTGGAAACGGAATGTTCACCAACTGTTTTCCAATTATTTCAGCATCATCCTCCATCTCATACTCAATCATCTCAGCTGATGCCTTCTGTAAAGAAACCAGCTCAATTGAATGAATCGGGGTTGATTTCTTAGGTCCTGTCAAATTAAGCTTTTCAGCGACATTTGTAATCGTAGAACCCTGGATCAGACAGCTGGTCAGGACTACGAAGAACACGACATTAAAAATCAGATGGCTGTTTTCAATGTTTGCTAGTAAGGGAAATGTCGCCAGCACAATCGGAACGGCTCCCTTCAACCCAGCCCAGGACAGGAATGCCAGTTCTTTATACGTGAACTTCATATTCAGTGTTGAAAGATATACCGCAATCGGCCGAGCGATAAGCATCAATATCGCAGAGATGAGCAAGCTTTTCCACGTAATGTCCCATGTAAATACTTCTGCAGGAAATGCTAACAAGCCAAGGATTACAAACATGAGGATCTGCATCATCCAGGCGAATCCTTCTGAAAAACGAGAAATCGAATGTCTGTAGGCGATTTCCTGGTTCCCGATGATGATGGCAAGGACATATACCGCAAGCAATCCGCTGCCGTTCATGAAAGCTGTAATTCCATAAGTGAGCAATGCAAATGATATGGCGAATAAAGGATAAAGTCCACTTGAATCGAGATTGATACGGTTCAAAGCAGCGACAGACAATTTGCCAAAAAGATACCCGAGGAGAAGCCCGAGGCCCATCTGGACGAAAAAGGATCCGATCAACGTAAAAATATTCGTGTCAGGGAGAGTAATGAGTTCGATGAGAGCGATCGTCAGGAACACCGCCATCGGATCGTTGGAGCCCGACTCTGCTTCCAAAGTCGTTCCCACCCGATCATTGATGTTCTGACCTTTTAAAACAGCGAAAACTGCTGCAGCATCCGTTGAGCCGACAATGGCACCAAATAGCGCTGCTTCCATCCAACCCAACCCAAGGATGAACTTGGCAAAGACCGCGACAATGCCTGATGTAAGGATCACTCCGACTGTAGCGAGTGAAAGGGATGGCATGATGACTGGTCGAAGTTTATTCCATTTCGTCTGAAGTCCACCCTCGAAAAGGATGATGATCAGTGCGAATATGCCGATCATTTGCGCTGTACTGGCATTGTCAAAATAAATGATGTTCAATACATCGCTCCCCATGATCATTCCAACTGCCATGAAAAGGACGAGTGAAGGAACGCCCAATCGATCCGAGAACTTCGTTGTCAGGACTCCGACGATGAAGAGGATCGCCGTCAATAAGATAAAGGTATCTGTGTGTAAAATATCTTCAAACAAAGTGCAACCCCTCCTAAAGGTTTACATCCAGTTGTAGGTTCTTAGGTGCTTGAGTGGTCAATCCGAGATATTGGCGTGTGTCAGAGGGAGTATGATGTTGTAATCGTTTTTGGATAAGTGAGATGGCGATGCCTTTCTTATAGGCATGATAACCGAACGTTTTGCGCAGAGTATGGGTTCCAATCGAACCAGTGATGCCTGCGTGTTTGGATGCTTCATTGATAATTCGATACGCTTGTTGTCTGCTGATCGGTTCGTTCGTTTTACGTGATTTGAATAAAAAATCCGAGTGTTTGAGGTCTCGCTCATTGATACATGTACGTAATGCTAGTAGCACTGCATCGTTCAAATAAACAGGGGGGGCGTTATATAGATTAGATTGGAGATAGGTGAACATGCTGCCTGCTTCATCCATGAGTTCATTGACTTTGATATGGAGAAGATCATGAATGCGAATGCCCGTATTGATACCAAGCAGGAACAGGCAATAATCACGTGTTGATTTGTTCTTGAGATATCGTTTCATCGTTTGCAGCTTTTCTTCGTCTTTAATCGCTTCAACCGTTTTCATGCCGTCACCCCCTATGTTACATATTATTATTATAACATAGGATTATGTAACATTAAATTGGTTTGTTCAGCATTTTTCTGAAAAATAGAAATAAACTTTGCTTATACTTAGGGTAAACAGAAAAACCCCTATCGCAGACCGACAGGGGTTTAATCTATTTTTCTTATAGTCCTTCTGATGTTGTCTTCGGTTGCATGTGTTGTACGAGGTAGTCTGGTCCTCCAGCTTTGGAGTCTGTTCCAGACATGTTGAATCCACCAAATGGTTGATATCCAACGATTGCTCCTGTACATCCACGGTTGAAGTATAGGTTACCAACATGGAAGTCTTCTTTCGCACGCTTGATTTTATCACGGTCGTTTGTAAGAAGTGCTCCAGTCAGACCATACTCCGTGTTGTTCGCAATTTCAAGCATGTGGTCAAAGTCACGCGCTTTACTGAATGCGACAACTGGCCCGAAGATTTCTTCCTGCATGAGGCGTGCTTTCGGATCGAGATCAGCGAAGATCGTTGGCTGGATGAAGAATCCTTTAGAGTCATCACCTTCACCACCGGCCATAAGACGGCCTTCTTCATTACCGATCTCGATGTAGCTCATGATCTTGTCATAAGCGCCTTTGTCGATGACAGGTCCCATGTACGTGTTGTGGTCAGTAGGTTCACCGACATTAAGCTCTTTGGTAAGCTTGACAGCTCTTTCAAGAACTTCGTCGTAGATGTCCTGATGAACGACTGCGCGGGAACCGGCAGAACATTTTTGTCCAGCGAATCCGAAGGCTGAGAAGACGATCGATTGAGCTGCGAGATCAAGGTCAGCATCTTTATCGACGACGACTGTATCTTTACCGCCCATTTCAACGATTACACGCTTAAGCCATTTTTGGCCGTCCTGAATTTTTGCCGCACGTTCCCAGATTCGTGTACCAACATCACGGGAACCTGTGAAGCTGATGAAACGAGTTCTTGGGTGATCGACAAGATAGTCACCGACTTCAGAACCGCTTCCAGGAAGATAGTTCAATACGCCTGCTGGAGTTCCAGCTTTAAGCATCACATCCGCGAACCATGCTGCAACGACCGGCGTCGCACTTGCTGGTTTTAAAATGACAGTGTTACCAGTGACGATCGGTGCAACTGTTGTTCCAGCCATGATCGCAAACGGGAAATTCCATGGAGAAATCGTAATTCCAACACCTAAAGGAATGTATTTGTATTGGTTGTGTTCGATCGAACGACTTTGGATCGGTTTACCGTCCTTGATTTCAAGCATTTGACGTCCGTAGTACTCTAGGAAATCAATCGCTTCAGCTGTATCAGCGTCCGCTTCCTTCCACGGCTTACCTGCTTCTTTTACCATCAAAGCAGAGAATTCATGCTTACGGCGGCGAATTTCTGCAGCAGCACGGAATAATACGTTGGCACGCTCTTCCGGATCTACCTTGCGCCAAGTTTCAAAAGCTGTGTCCGCTGATTGCATCGCCTTTTCAGCGAGCTCTTGGTTCGCTTTGGAAACACGACCGATGACCTCTTCCTTATTCGCAGGATTGATCGATACGATCTTGTCATCTGTAGAGACATACTCTCCATTGATGATCAGGTCATAGTCTTTACCTAATAATTCGTTCTCGACTTTTTTCAAAGCCTCTTCAAAAGCTTCACGATTCTCCTTCACGGAAAAATCAGTAAATGGCTCGTGTTTGTAAGGTACTACCATAAGAATGAACCCCTCCAATATCGCAATAGAGTAGTAATGAAAACGCATACAAAAGTTTTCAATTACATCCTCATTCTACACTATGAAAATTATGCTTTCAAACATCCAGCAATAGTCAGAATATTTCATTCACGAGCTATTCATTTTTACTCGTGCGAGTGATTATAAATACAGCATCAAACCCAGTTACTTCAAGTGGTCCGCTCAATTTCCGCCCTGCCCTATTAACCAAATATACAAAAACAATTCTAAACCCCTTCTCTCCCAAGGGATCTGAAAGTGTACCAGGCACCGTTTTAAAGGTCCAAAAAAACAGAATGGCAGATTGGCCATTCTGTTTTGTCATTTTCATAGTATTAATTAAGTTCTAGTAGATGTGAACGACTGAATCTTCTTTAGATGGGTCGGATACGATGAGGCTTTCGTTCTGTTCGAGCGAGGATTTGATGTTGACCTCGACGACCTCATCCGGGAAGTATTGCTTCACCAGGTAATTCACATATTGCGTAAATGAAATCACTTCCGCTTTACCATTGAACTGCATCGGGATTTCAATCGTCAGCTTCGAAATCCGATCGTTGCGGTACAACGCTTTACCGACGACCCCGATATAGTTTGGGAAGTACTCTTTGATTTTCTCTTCAAATTGGATAAACGTGTTATGGTCCTCGCGGTGATCTTCTTCCGCATCACTAGAAGGGAAAAAGTAGTACTTCTCATTGACGTTTTCCCAATTCGCTTTGGTCTGTCCGCCTTTCACAACCGTTTTCGCAAAATAGTTGCCCGGCACGACTGCACCGTGCTTCTCTTCATGGAATAGTCCCACGGTAATCGGTACATCCTGAAGCTCAGGATGCTGCCGCAGACGATTGATCACTTCCTGACCCGTCTTTTGTGCATACTCTTTCACTTCAGAGGCATTAAGCTTCACCTCATCACGGTGCAAGCGTCCCTGGTCATCCTGAACGGTAAAATAATAGGTCGAGTGGAAGGACAAGGCGAGTGAAATACCCGCAATTTTAACAGAATCCTTCCCACTGTCCTGCAAATAGTTCTGCTCCAAAATATAAGAGAGGATTTTCGGATTCTGCTTCAGCATTTCCTTCCTCTCATCTATAGAGGCATTCTTGTAGGCTTTCTCATTAATCCCTGGATTCAAACCCTTTTGAATGAATTTATCACTGGATTGCCCTGGCTCTTCCGAGGTACGCTTCAACCAGTTCCGGATGGTCGCCTTCGACAAGTATTGGCCATTCTGAAAATAATAATCATCGATTGAGAACGTCTCTTTTGAAATTCTCATCAACCCTGTTTCCAATTCATCGACATCGATCCGATTATCGACACCGTATGAAATTTCTCCACGCGCCACTCCAGGCTCATAATTTTTCAACGACTTATAATACTTGTCATCCGTCGTGTTGATATTACGCAGAGGAATCGCCTGTTCATTTTCATTGGCTTCATCTTCCACGACTTCATCACGTTTCAGGTTATCAAAGGGCATACATCCGGACAAAAGGATCAGTGAGGCACTGAGTATCACGAATAGCTTTTTAAACATCCCCTAAACTGCACACTCCTTAATCATTCAGCTGGCCGACAAAAGTGTCTTCATTCCAGACTTCGATACCGAGCTTCTCCGCTTTTGTAAGCTTCGACCCTGCATCTTCACCGGCAATGACCAGGTCGGTGCTCTTGCTCACGCTTCCTGTCACCTTGCCTCCAAGCTTTTCAATTTCTGCTTTCGCTTCATTCCGAGAGAGTTGCAGCAATTTGCCCGTCAACACGATCGTCTTGCCGCTGAACGGAGAATCGATGTTTTCGGTTTCGCTTCGCTTCAACCCTTTATATTCCATGTTCACGCCTACTTCGCGCAAATGATCCAATAATTGTGTTACTTCAGGTTTTTCAAAATACACCACAACAGAGTCGGCAATGATCTCGCCGAACTCATGAATCGACGTGATATCCTCTCGGGTCGCCTTTTGCAGGTTTTCCATCGTCTCAAAGTTCTCCGCCAATGTCCGGGCTGCTTTCGCACCAACATTCCGGATCCCTAGACCAAACACCAGCTTCTCAAGGGAATTGTCTTTCGATGCTACAATCGCTTTTAAAAGATTATCAACAGACTTCTCGCCCATCCGTTCAAGCTGAAGCAGCTCTTCCCGCTTCAGCTCATACAAATCAGCGACGTCTTTGATCAGATTTTCATTGAACAGCTGGGTGATGACCTTTTCGCCCAGGCCATCGATATTCATTGCGTTCCGTGAAACGAAGTGGATCAATCCTTCACGGATCTGGGCTGGACACTTCGGATTGATACAGCGTAATGCGACTTCATCCTCAATTCGGACAAGCTCGCTTTCACATTCCGGACAATGCGTCGGCATGTGAAAATCCTGCTCCTCACCCGTACGCTTCTCTTCAATTACGTTCACGACTTCAGGGATGATATCTCCCGCTTTTTTTACAATGACATAGTCCCCGATCTTGATGTCCTTTTCACGGATCAGATCTTCATTATGGAGTGAGGCACGTTTTACCGTCGTACCTGCTACCTGGACCGGCTCCAAAATCGCAGTCGGCGTCACGACACCTGTCCGTCCCACCGTCAGCTCAATGTCCTCAAGTCTTGTAACGACCTCTTCGGCAGGGAACTTGTATGCCACCGCCCAGCGCGGACTTTTTACCGTCGTACCCAGCTCATCCTGTTGGTCAAGAGAATCGACCTTGATAACGATCCCATCAATTTCATAGTTCAGATCAGGGCGTCTCTCTACCCAGCCATTCACATATTCAATAACTTCATCAATCGTTTCGCAATGTTTCCATTCCGGATTCGTCTTGAACCCAAGCTCCTCGAGGTAATCAAGACTTTCGCTGTGTGACTCCACATTCCGGCCTTCATAATTGCCTGCACCATAAACAAAAATATCGAGGTTACGGCGTGATGCAATCTTCGGATCGAGCTGCCGCAACGAACCAGCCGCGGCGTTTCGAGGGTTCGCGAACACTTCGACGCCTTCCTTCTCACGGGCTTCGTTCAATTTTTCAAAAGAGGGTTTCGGCATGAAGGCTTCACCCCGAACTTCAAGTGTTGCGTCTTCCTTCAAACGAAGTGGAATGGAACGAATTGTCTTTAAATTATTCGTGATGTCTTCTCCTATTGTACCGTCACCCCGGGTTGCTCCACGGACAAAACGGCCGTTTTCATAGAGAAGCGAAACCGCGAGACCATCGATTTTAAGCTCACATACGTATTGGATTCTCCCGCCGACACCATCACGGACTCGGCGATCAAAATCCCTGAGATCCTGCTCATTGAACGCGTTGCCAAGACTCAGCATCGGTGTACGGTGCTCAACCTTTTTGAACGAATCCAACGGGTCTCCGCCAACACGCTGGGTAGGTGAATCCTCAGCACGAAACTGTGGGAATTCCTGCTCAAGCTTGATCAGCTCATGAAGCTTCTGATCATACTCCGCGTCTGGTACGGACGGCTTATCTAAAACGTGATATTCATAATTATATTGATTGAGTAAATTGCTTAATTCTTCGATTTTGGCCTTCGCTTGTTCCTCAGTCATCACTTTACCTCTTTTCTTGATCAGGTTCTATGCTTTTTCGATTGGTGCGAACTTCGCCAGCAAACGCTTGATGCCAGTCGGCTGCGGGAATGCGATATCGAGCTCAAGGGAATCGCCTTTACCCTTCGTGCTGACGACCGTTCCGACACCCCATTTGCCATGCTTCGCTTTATCGCCGACACTCCAGTCAAGCGATGCGCCGCTTTTACGAGCAGGAGCCGTCCGATGTGACTGGCGGGGTGCGCCAGCAGTCGGCATCTGATTAGACGTTTTCTGCCATGGCAATGTTTCTTGCTCTTCATTCAATGATTCCACAATCTCATCCGGAATCTCGTTTATAAAACGGGAAGGTGCGTTCATCGTCGTTTTCCCGTATAGCGTACGCATTTTTGCATTCGTTAAAAACAACTCTTCTTCCGCACGGGTAATCCCGACATAAGCTAGACGGCGTTCCTCTTCCATCTCATCGTCATCGAAAAGGGAACGGCTATGCGGGAAGATACCTTCTTCAAGTCCCATCAAAAAGACAACAGGAAATTCAAGCCCCTTTGCCGAATGAAGCGTCATCAATACGACGCCATCCTTCTTCTTGTCCTCTTCATCATCGTCCATCTTGTCGATATCAGCGATCAGGGCAAGATCCGTCAAGAAGGCAATCAAGCTTTTATCTTCATTCTGCTTTTCGAACTCCTGTGTGACGGAAAGGAATTCATCAAGGTTCTCAAGCCGGCTCTGCGACTCGATGGTCTTCTCTTTTTTCAAAGCATCCTTATAACCAGTCTTCTCCAGAACTTCTTCTGTCAATTCAGTGACCGAAAGATATTCTTGCATTTTCGACCAGTTCATCACTTGATCGCGGAATTCAGTCAGCGCGTTCACGAAACGGGCGCTCAAGCCCATCAGCTCGACCTCACCGAGCGCGTCCATGATGGAAAGGTCATGCATCGCGGCATGCTGGACGATTTTATCGAGTGTCGAAGCCCCGATTCCTCGTCTGGGCACATTGATGATCCGGCTCAGACTGATATCGTCATCCGGATTGGCGATCAGACGCAAATACGCAAGGATATCCTTGATCTCCTTACGATCGTAGAACTTCGTACCGCCGACGATCTGGTAAGCGATGTTCGATTTGACGAGCGCTTCCTCAATGACACGCGATTGTGCATTCGTCCGGTAAAGGATTGCAACATCCGACGGCTTCCGCTCCCCTAGCAGCATTTCCTTGATTTTTCCGACGATAAAATAGCTTTCCGTATGCTCACTGTCGGCCTGGTAGTAACTGATGTTCTGCCCATCCGTATTGTCTGTCCAAAGATTCTTCGGCTTCCGTCCAGTGTTGTTCTGGATCACTTCGTTTGCCGCCTGGAGGATCCGTTTTGTCGAGCGGTAGTTCTGCTCAAGCAAGATCACTTCAGCATCCGCATAGTCCTGCTCAAACGAGAGGATATTCGCGATGTCCGCTCCACGCCAGCGATAGATCGATTGATCCGAGTCCCCGACGACACAAAGGTTCCGGTACCGTTCAGCCAAAAGGTTTACGAGCACATATTGCGCGCGGTTCGTATCCTGATACTCATCCACGTGTATGTACTGGAACTTGCGCTGATAATGCTCGAGCACTTCTGGCACACGCTGAAACAGCTTGATCGTCGACATGATCAAGTCATCAAAGTCGAGGGCATGGTTTTTACGAAGCTGCTTTTCGTACACCTCATAAACATCTGCCGCTACTTCTTCATACATTCCCTGTGCTGTCTTCTGGAAATCAGCCGCCGTCTTCAGCTCGTTTTTCGCTGAACTGATCGTTCCGAGGATTCCTCTCGCATCGAACTTTTTCGTATCAAGGTTCAGGTCTTTGAGCGCCTGTTTGATGACAGACAGTTGGTCCGTCGCATCAAGGATCGTGAAGTTGCGGTTGATTCCGATCCGGTCGGAATCCCTTCTTAAAATCCGTACGCACATCGAGTGGAACGTCGAAATCCAGATGCTTTCCGCAACCGGACCGGTAATCGTCGCAACCCTCGATTGCATTTCTCGCGCTGCTTTATTCGTAAACGTGATCGCAAGGATGTTCCACGGGGCAACACCTTTTTCAACTAACAAATACGCGATCCGATGGGTCAAAACCCGCGTCTTTCCACTTCCCGCTCCAGCCATGATCAAGAGGGGGCCTTCTGTATGCTTGACCGCTTTCTTCTGTTCAGGATTCAACCCCGAGAGCAGCCGTTCAACAATTTGTTGCACATTTCCCACCACCTATACAAACGTATGTTCCTATATTTTATTCTAATCGAAGCAATCTGAAAACACAATTCATCCTTTAACGACTTTCACCGTTTTGATCGCTGCTTCCAAATCTTCATAAATGATGTTTCCAACGACTATTGTATCAGCAAATTGCGCCATCTCTCTAGCCTGTTCCACATTTTTGATACCGCCGCCGTAATAGAAACGTGTCTTATCGAGGATCGTGCTCACATCTTTCACTGTTTCCACATCACCATAAGTCCCGCTGTACTCGAGATAAAAAATCGGCAGCTGGAACATATGCTCAGCAATCCGTGCATATGCGAGGATGTCCTCTGCGTTCAAGTCTGTGTCGGCCTCTGAAATTTGCGCGGCCTTCGATTCACCGTTCACGATGCAATAGCCTTCGGTCACGAGCTCGTTCCAATTGATGAGCTCGCCGTATTCCTTGATCGCTTCCCGGTGCAGACCGACGATCCAATCCGGGTTCTTGCTGTTGAGCACACTCGGCACAAAATAAAAATCAAATCCCGGCGTGATCGATTCGATGTTCGAAACCTCGAGCACACAAGGGACGGTGTATTTGCGGATCCGAGATAGAAGATCGATCGTATTTTCAAGCGTCACTCCGTCACTCCCGCCGACAATCACCGCATCTGTCCCTGATTCACAAATCTGATCCAGGGCTTCAGGGGTGATTTCTTTGTCCGGGTCCAATTTGAAAACGTGCTTCCATTCTTTATATTCAAACATAGGCTGTCCTCCTAAGTAACCACTTCCTCTAAGGATTATAACAGAAAAGAGTACGGGTAAAAACAAACGTTCAGAGCTGAATCGGCGTTTGTTGTTAATCTCTCCATTTTTGTAGTTATTTTCAATTTTTTGTAGTTCTCAAGGCTACTTTTGTAGCTTTTTCGAAATTTTTGAAGAAAATCTCTTATTTTTGTCGTTCTTCCATAAGGAAGGGCTGACTCGCAAAAGTCAGCCCCTTTTCATCTTATTCAGGTTTGTTATGGACTCGTTCGAGCGCCATTTCATAGGTGTCGTTTCCGTAGTTGAGACAGCGCTTCACACGTGAGATCGTGGCTGTGCTTGCACCCGTTTCTTTTTCGATTTTATGATACGTATAGCCTTCACGCAGCATACGCGCCACTTCCAGACGCTGTGCCAACGACTGGATCTCATTGATTGTCGCTAGATCGTCAAAGAAACGATAGCACTCTTCCCGGTCTTTCAGTGTCAGAATCGCATCGAAAAGCTGATCCAATGTTTTTCCTCTTAGTTTATCAATTTGCATCCCTTAATCACTCCTCCAAAACTATTCCCAGCTTACGTTTGGACCGAGGTCTGACGCAGGCACCAGATTCACCCATGTCTTGCCTGGTACGAATGGAACCTCTGCTCCATCTTTTACTGGAATGATTCGTCCTTTTTCATGCTTCCAATTTATCTCTTGTGACTTCCCTTGTTGGAATAGAATTGCGTCACCGCCACTTTCAAGATTGATGTTACGGCGACCGGCACTGTCAATGACCTGGTGGTTGGCACCGACGACCAGCACATTCTCAAGCTCGATCGGTATTTCCGTTTCCCTGTCGACAGTTTGCTCATTGTTCACATATCGCAAGTATGTGCCTTTTTTCGATTGATAGCGGTAGTGAACTTTATAATGATCACCGTATGAAACAGTCACTGTACTTGCGGGATCCCCTTCAATTGCTGTCACTTCATCCTCTTTTAAAAATGAAAACGCTGGAATCTCCTGCTGTAATTCGAACTTCTTTTTCTCGGATTCCTTCAAGATGTTTTCGTAGGTGATATACGAGTTGTGCGGTGCTTTCCGGAAATTCGCACGCTTGAACAATGTCCCATCGTAATACAAGCCATTCAGCGAGTCGATGTTCCCCGAGGTCAGCATCGATTTTGCAGATGGACTCCAACCATGATGGATGTAGATCGCATCGAATCCGTTGCTGAGTCTCACGTAGTAATCACGCGCACTTCTGACCGGTCCGATCACGTCAGGCTCCTCACTCTGGAAAACGGCAAGCAATCTTGTGATTTTCCCTTCCGCCAAAACTTCATAGACGATGTCAGCTTTATGCAAACCGGACTGCGGTCTTGCCTCTGGTGCATTGTTGACCATGACCGCTACCGCTCTTGATGCCAGCGCCTCGTCTGTCCCTTTACCTGTAAGCGGAAACGTGTACGCAAACCTCGGCTTGTCGTCCACTTCCTTCTTCTCGATGCCAGTGTCTTTTGAAGCCGCGTCATCACTTGGCTTTGATGTTTCCTTCGAACTACACGCCGAAAGCATAAGGATCAATGCTACGAAACACGC
This sequence comes from Pseudalkalibacillus sp. R45, assembly GCF_052246725.1. NCBI lineage: Bacteria > Bacillati > Bacillota > Bacilli > Caryophanales > Fictibacillaceae > Pseudalkalibacillus > Pseudalkalibacillus sp. R45. The sequence goes on from NZ_JBQQCL010000003.1 coordinate 324,856, forward strand.
AACAAACAACCTTTTTTTATTCATTTAGTAAAACTCCCCCTAGTATTTCCCTGATTCCCTCTCAGAACAACCCTTGACCGATAACCCTATAAAAAGTCCTCAAAGACTACAATGATGAATAATATAAAAATCCTTTTAAACAGTTGAGGAATTAGAAACAACACCGGCTAAATACGTCACGTCCTATGACAACGCCGGCACTAGTACGTCCTGTACGTCGAAAGATTGAGGCACGTTGGTTTTGAGGAAGGCTACTAACTTGCATTACATCATTACTGCCTTGCACCGAGGAAGCCTCCTTCGGTAGGATCACCATGCAGACGCAGGTGCACAATGTTTTTGCTTCGCAGTATAGCAGCTTCACTGTCCTACTTGAGGATCGCAAAAACCAAGTAACAATCACTGCCTAAAAACGTCATGTCCTATGACAACGGCAGTACTAGCACGTCCTGTGCGTCGAATATTCGCAGTTAATAATTTCTCAACTACATCGATTAATCTTCTGTTGACGAATTAGAAACAAAAAGTTCGAGGCACGATGGTTTTGAGGACCGGAACGTATAAATAATACTTGAGGACCGGAAAAACCGAGTAACAAAGAAATTTGCAGTTTATCATTCGTCAACTACTACTAGTTTAACGCATTACAACAGGAAAGGACAGTACCTCATTTTTCAAGACATCAACAATGCCGCTTGGCGTGATACGGATATAAGGCAAATGAGTCGATGAAAAAAATAACAGGCTGTAGATCGGATCCACAAAAGTATAGCCCCGATCCTTCAGTTCTTTCACCAGTTGATCCTGCTGGTCCATGACCGTTTCCATCGGCTCTGTGGAGCAGCCACCATTCAGCGTGAGCGGGATTTCACATATGACCTCACCTTTCTCGACAAGCACGATCCCGCCGCCGATTTCTTTCAATCGTTCGAATGCCGTCACCATATCTTTTTTGCTTTTTCCTATCAATAATATGTCGGCGCTATTTGAATATGAGCTGACAAACCCTGACACGCCCGTCGAGAAACCTTTCAGCATCGCGTTAACCCGCCACTTTCCATTCCGGTCGACCAACGCAAAAAAGCTTTCATTATGATCTTGGGCAAGTTCGTCAACTGTAAAATCATGCTCAGTTTTGTAAGGCTTCGTAATCACCGAGTTCACCATATCAATCCCTGCTGGTGAAACGACGTCGAGGTCCTCTACCTTTAACGACCAATCAAGATTGTAAGGCTTGATGTCGTAATCCGCCCAATTGAAGGCTGGTTCCGGTTCTTCTGTGACCCATTTTCCTTTCGATAAAACAGCCTCTGGCGTCGGCTCTTTCGGATCTTTTAAAATATTCAGGTTCGCGACCCGGCCAGGGGCAATCATTCCGTACTGATGGTCGATCCCATAATGGCGCGCAATATTGTAGGAAACCATCGCATACGCATCTTCTACTGGGATCCCTTTTTCAAGAGCGATCCGGAGCACTACATCAGTCACTCCATCACGATGGAAATTCGGTGTTGAGCCGTCCGTCGTCATCAACACGCGGTCAAAATTCTCGACACCAAGCGCAATCATCTCTTCTAAAATGTCTGGCAAGTCTGGACGGATTGACGAATAACGCAGCGAAGTCGTATAGCCGAGCGACATGCGGAGAACCGCTTCCTCTCCGGTCATCGCTTCATGGTCACAATCTGCCCCAAGCACAGCCAGCTTTGCTAAAGTCCGTTCCGAGGCGCCTGGCAAGTGGCTTTCGATTTTCAGCCCTCGCCTTTTCGTCTCCTGCATCCAATGGAGCGTTTTATCGTCGCCTTTCAGCACTTGCGGCCAGTTCGTCAATTCACCACCTTGCAAGGTATATGGATGATCCAGGACCTGACCGAACATCTCCTCAGAAAAAATCTCATCTTCATTCTGCAGTTTTGTCTGCGAATCATAACGGCACCACCAGAAAAACGTATAGGGAAGTTCATTGATATCCGTCATGAACGAAAGCGCTTTCTTTTTTTCTAATGGCAAAAGCATCAGATTGTCGCAAATGAACGTCGTCGTCCCCCGTTTTGCTGAATAAGAAGCGAACGTCTGGGGATTATAAAGTTGAAATGGGTGGACATGAGGTTCGATATAACCTGGAACGATATATCGGTTTTCGCAATCGATCACCTCGCATCCCGTGTTGTTTTGCGGCATTTTACTGCCAACATAGACGATCCGATCCTCATAAATCCATATGTTTGTCGTGATCCATTTTTTCAAAACGTTGTTCAAGTATGTAGCATTTTCTAAGACAAGCGTGGGCGGTTGTTCGCCCTGAATGACTTGGACATGGGTACGGAGCTGCTGCTTCGACCAATTCACTAAATGCTGTGACATTTCATCACCTCGGTGTATGTATGGTTTCTATTTGTTAGAATCTTCTGTACACCATGATACCATAACCCGGAAAATCGCTACAGTATAACGCAGTAAAGCTGTGTCTCGGCAAAGTCTGGAAAGCCGAAAAACCATTAAAAGGAGGAGAACAATATGAAACAGAACATAGGCACAGTGAATGCATTGATCCGAATTACAGTAGGTTTGACAATGGTCGCTTATGCGGCAGCGAGAATGGGTCGTAAACCGCACCGTCAAAGTCATCTGCTCACGATGATGCTTGGTGCGATGAAGGTTGGCGAAGGGATTACAAAATATTGCCCTATGACTGATCTTTATGAAAACGGTCAAAAGCTGACGAACATGGACCTCGCCTCCTTGACAAAAGAAGGCTCTCCGATCAATCCTTCTTGATTGGTGAAGCACTCTTTTTGATTGGTGAAGCACTCCTTTTTGAGGCGTGAAGGTGTAAAAAGTAACCTTTGGCCGGAATCGGATTGAAAGTGGCCGGATTGTGTGTGATTTCCGCCGGATTATGCATCAAACCCGCCGGATTACACTCCAAACTGGCCGGATTACCGCGGCCCACGCCTATAAAAAATGAAAAAGCTCCCGGTTTGGGAGCTTTCCTTATAAAAAGAGGTGATTTTACATGAAGTATATTGATGTACTGATGGAATACATGACAGATATGATGTTTGTGCTTGCGATGATCGTCGGAAGCATCATCGCTTTGACGTTTTTCATCTTCAGGAGGAGGAGACAGCCTTGATCGCTTTTGAGCCGATGTCCTTTCGGTAAAAGCTTTCAACACACTCCACCTTCGCCATTTCGCGATAAACGGCGGTTTGCGCACGTGCCAGATTCTCAGATTTAGCAGCAAGCAGCAGAATCCGTCCGCCGTCTGTCGCCAGCTGTCCACTGTCCCCTTTTACACCTGCAAAAAACGTGAGAGTATCCGCAGAAACAGTCTCCAGCCCATCGATCGCGACACCTTTTTCATAGGATCCCGGATAGCCGCCGGATGCCAACACGACTCCGACATATTCATCAGCAGACCACTCAAGCTCGACATCCTCTCCATTCAACAAGCCTGTCATAACTTCGAACAGATCACTTTCGAGGCGCGGAAGTACGACCTGTGTTTCCGGATCACCGAATCGTGCATTGAATTCGATTACTTTCGGTCCGCGGTCCGTCAGCATCAGTCCCGCATACAAGATTCCCGTAAACGACGCACCCTCTTTTACTAGCGCGTCAGCCATTGGCTGGAGGATTTCTTCAATCGCAACTTCAACCACTTTATCGGAAATGTGCGGTACAGGAGAGTACGCGCCCATTCCGCCCGTATTCGGTCCGAGATCCCCGTCAAATGCCCGTTTGTGATCCTGCGAAATAACCATTGGCAGTACCTTCGTCCCTTTCACGAATGCCATTAACGAGAATTCTTCACCCTCTAAAAATTCCTCAATGACGACTTTTCTGCTCGCCTCACCGAATTTCGTTTCAACCATCATGCTGTGGAGCGCTTCTTCCGCTTCCGCCATCGTCATCGCGACGACAACACCCTTCCCAGACGCAAGACCATCCGCTTTTATCACGATCGGCGCCCCTTTTTCGGCTAAGTACGCCTTCGCTTCCTCATAATCAGTGAAAGAAGTTGAGAAAGCCGTTGGAATTGCATATTTCTCCATCAATTCGTTCGCATACGTCTTGCTTCCTTCGATCAGAGCAGCTGTGCGTGCCGGTCCAAAAACCGCCAGACCTTCCGCTTCAAAACGATCAACAAGTCCATCAAGCAAGGGCTGTTCGGGTCCGACAACAGTCAAATCAACGCCTTTTTCCTTTGCAAACTGGACCAATCCGTCTTGATCCGATTCAGCAAGATCGACACACTCCGCAACATCAGCCATCCCGACGTTACCAGGTGCGACAAATACCTGCGTCACACGCTCTGACTGTGCCATTTTCCACGCAATCGCATGCTCTCTTCCACCTTTTCCAACGATCAGAACGTTCATCTAATCACCCCTCGATTAATGTTTGAAATGCCGTACACCTGTAAGGACCATCGTAATGCCGTATTCATCCGCTTTATCAATCGATTCCTGGTCACGGATCGAACCGCCTGGCTGGATGATCGCAGTTACACCAGCTTTTGCTGCAGCCTCGACCGTATCGCTCATCGGAAAGAATGCATCTGACGCCAGGGATGAGCCCGTAACCTTATCTCCCGCTTGCTGCTCGAGCGCGATTTTCGCCGCTCCAACACGGTTCATCTGACCTGCTCCTACTCCGATCGTCTGGTTCCCTTTCGCAAGAACGATCGCATTCGACTTCACATGCTTGACGATTTGCCAGCCAAGCTTCAGATCCGCCCACTCTGCTTCTGTCGGCTCCCGTTTAGTCGCCACTTTCAAGTCAGCATTGTCAAACCCATAGTGATCTTCCTGTTGCACCAATGCGCCACCTGACACTGTTTGGATCCGTTTTTGTACTTGCGTCGCAATCGTTTTCGGTTCAACTTGTAAAAGACGCAGGTTTTTCTTTTCCGTCAAAACTGCTAACGCTTCTTCAGAGAACGATGGTGCGATGATGATCTCAAGGAAAATCTCCTTCAGCCTTTGAGCCGTTTCTGCATCGACTTCCTGGTTCGTCGCTACGATTCCGCCAAAGATTGAAACAGGGTCCGCTTCATACGCGAGCTGATACGCTTCCGCCAACGTCTTTCCGACACCGACACCACAAGGATTCGTATGTTTGATCGCTACGACTGCCGGCTCATCGAATTCCTGGATGATCTGCAGAGCCGCATCTGCATCATTGATGTTGTTGAAGGAAAGCTCCTTCCCGTGGAGCTGCTTCGCTTTTGCAATCGTTGAAGGGTCTCCGATCGGTACCTCATAAAAGGCCGCCTTCTGATGCGGGTTCTCTCCGTAACGCAGTTCTTGTTTTTTCGTGTACGTCACCGTGTAGGATTCCGGGTGCTCCTCTTCTGTCATGTCAGTCAAGTACTGGGCAATCAGTGCATCATACGCGGCTGTATGGCGGAACACCTTTGCGGCAAGTCGACGCTTCGTTTCATCAGCCACCGCACCATTCGCCTTCAACTCTTCTAAAATCGTTCCGTAGTCAGCTGGATCAACCGCGACTGTAACGGAAGCGTGGTTTTTCGCAGCTGAACGGAGCATGCTCGGTCCGCCGATATCGATGTTCTCAATCGCGTCCTCGAACGTCACATCCGCACGCGAGATCGTCTCTTTGAACGGATAAAGATTGACGACGACGAAATCGATTGGTGTGATGTTATGTTCATTGATTTGCGCCTGGTGATCGGCATTTTCCCGAACCGCAAGCAAACCGCCATGAATGTTCGGATGCAGCGTTTTTACACGGCCGTCAAGAATTTCAGGAAAACCTGTCACCTCTGAAATCCCGGTTACCTTGAGTCCAGCCTCTTCAATCGCCCGTTTCGTGCCGCCTGTCGATACGATTTCAATCCCCTGTTCGATCAGACCTTCGACAAACGGGATCAGCCCTTCTTTATTCGAAACACTCACTAGTGCGCGCATTATGCGAACTCCCCTTTCTCCGTGGATGTGTGTAGGATGTGTTGGATGACTCTCGGATATAATTCATGTTCGATCTCATGGATTTTCTGTTGTAAAATTTCTGCTGTATCACTGGCGTCAACCGGAACTGAGGCTTGTTCTATGATGGGGCCCGTGTCCATTCCGTTGTCGACGTAGTGGACGGTGACACCAGTCTCCGAAACGCCTGCCTCGATCACTTGTCCGATGGCGTCTTTACCTGGAAAAGCAGGCAATAAAGAAGGGTGGATATTGACCATCTTCCCCTCGAATTGTGAAAGCAGCGTCGGCCCGATCAGCCGCATATAGCCTGCCAATGCGATGAACTCGATCTTCGCTTCCTTCAAACTTTTTATAATCTCTGTCTCGAACGCTTCCTTATCCGGGTACTCTTTTGCTTTAAAAACGAACGTCGGGATCCCATGTTTCTCCGCACGTTCAATGGCTTTCGCACCTGGACGGTCACAGACGAGCAGGTTCACCTTCGCATCGAGTTTGCCTGATTCACAAGCATCGACAATCGCCTGAAAGTTGGAGCCTGAACCGGATGCAAATACTGCGATGCCTTTCATTTCAATTCTCCTCCACCAAACGTTATGCCTTCTGTTCCTTCTTTTACCCGGCCGATCAAAAAGGCTGACTCGCCTTGTGACTCAAGTGTTCGAATCACCTGGACCGCGTCCTCATGTTTCACCGCGAGCACCATGCCGATTCCCATATTGAAGGTTCCAAGCATGTCGTCTGAGGACAAACCGCCTTCCTTCTGAAGCAATGAAAAAATCTCAGGAACAGGCCATGAACCGAGATCTACCTCCGCGCTAAGCTCTTCAGGCAGCATACGTGGCACATTTTCGATGAAACCACCGCCTGTTATGTGGGCGATTCCTGAAACTTCATAGTTGTTCAAAACTTCAAGCACAGGCTTCACGTAGATTTTCGTCGGCGTCAAAAGCTCTTCGCCAAGCGTTTTTCCGAGTTGATCAAACGTTTGATCAAGTGTGTAACCAGCCTGCTTAAGCAATACTTTTCGGACGAGCGAATAGCCGTTGCTATGGATGCCGCTTGACGCAATCCCAATCAGCGCGTCGCCTTTGCTTACTTTTTCAGTGGTGATGAGCTCCGATTTTTCTGCGACACCAACTGTAAAACCGGCAAGATCATACTCCTCAGGGTCATACATACCAGGCATTTCAGCTGTTTCTCCGCCGATCAGAGCGGCTCCAGCCTGCTTACAGCCTTCGGAGATCCCTTTGACGATCTGTTCGACTTTCTCAGGCTCAAGCTTTCCACAAGCAATGTAATCTAGAAAGTACAGCGGCTCCGCGCCCTGTGCAACGATGTCATTGACGCACATCGCGACAGCATCGATGCCGATCGTATCGTGCTTATCCATTTGGAACGCGAGCATCAGCTTCGTCCCGACTCCGTCCGTCCCCGAAATGAGGACAGGTTCCTTGACGTTGAGTTTGGATAGATCGAACATGCCTCCAAAAGCACCGATTCCGCCGAGAACTTCCGGCCGCATCGTGTCTTTGACATGCTTCTTCATGCGTTTGACAGCTTCGTATCCTGCCTCAACATCGACTCCAGCTTGCTTATATGCTTGTGCCATACTTTTTCCTCCTTGGACCTTTGATCAGATTCGGATCTTATTGAACGATTTGAAGATTAACGGACATGAGCGCCGTTATTTGTGACAAAAAGCAGCGATCGAACAACTTAACGGACATGAGCGCCCTTATTTGGGTAAAGTACCGCTTTTTTTCATCGGATTTAATCAAATAAGGTCTCTGGTGTCCGTTAGCTTTGTAAAACCCTGTTGTTTTGGCCAAATAAGGTCTCCTGTGTCCATTAACGATAAATTATTTATAAACGAGTTCTTTTTCGTGCGGCAGGACGGTGTCTGGGTAGATTTCTGTCGGGTATTTACCTGTAAAACAGCCGAGGCATTGCCCGCAGTTCTGCTCGTTCGAGTTGCGCCCGATCGCATCCATCATGCCATCGATGCTCAAGTATTCAAGCGTATCGGCACCGATGATTTCTCGGATTTCTTCGACCGAATAATTCGAGGCAATCAACTCTTCTTTAGACGAAATGTCAATCCCGTAATAGCATGGGTGTGCGATCGGCGGCGAACTGATTCGCACGTGGACTTCTTTCGCACCAGCATCCCGAAGCATCTGCACGATCCGACGGCTTGTCGTACCGCGAACGATCGAGTCATCGACCATGACAACACGCTTTCCTTCAACAATTCCGCGCACCGGCGAAAGCTTCATTTTCACACCCTGCTCCCTTAACTCCTGGGAAGGCTGGATGAACGTACGCCCGACATAGCGGTTCTTGATCAACCCGAGCTCATACGGAATCCCCGCTGCTTCGGCGTACCCGATTGCTGCTGAGATACTTGAATCCGGAACACCTGTGACCACGTCCGCTTCAACAAAAGCTTCAGCTGCCAAACGCTTCCCGAGATTTTTACGAGCGGTATGGATGTTGATTTCGTCGATATGGCTGTCTGGACGGGAAAAATAAATGTACTCCATGCTACAGATCGCGCGGTTCGTCGATGAAGTGAACGTGTCACTCTCCACACCGTCGTCATTAATGACCAACAGCTCTCCCGGACGGACGTCACGGATATACTCCGCTCCGATCACATCAAACGCACACGTTTCCGAGGCGACGACGTAAGCATCGCCGATTTTACCTAACGAAAGAGGACGCAAGCCGTTTGGATCCTGGGCCGCCATGATTCCTTCTTCTGTCATGATCACGAACGCATAAGCCCCTTTGATCATAGACAAGGCATTTTTCACCTGATCACGTAAGTTGAAAAGGCCGCTTCGCTTGATAAGATGCGCGAGTACCTCCGTATCGGAAGTTGTTTGAAAAATACTTCCCTGAGCTTCCAACTGCTGCTTGAGCATGTTCGCGTTCACAAGATTCCCGTTATGGGCAAGCGCAAGAGTGCCACGTTGGGATTGGAAGACAAGCGGCTGGACATTCGCAAACTCCGAACCGCCGGCCGTCGAATAACGCACATGCCCGATCGAAGCTTTACCGGTCAGCGAAGAAAGCTCTCCACGGTTGAACACTTCCGTTACGAGCCCGCTGTTTTTATGGAATTTTACAACTTCACCGTCTGTCACCGCGATCCCTGCGCCTTCCTGACCACGATGCTGGAGGCTGTGCAAGCCGTAATATGTGAGTTGAGCCGCCTCCTGGTGACCCCAGATGGCGAACACACCGCACTCTTCGTTTAGACCTTTGATGTCAGCAAACATGGAATAGCTCCTTTCCAAGCTGTCTCAATCTCCTCTTTTGTTGCTGAAATGAGTTCACTTCCACTTTCTGATTCGATGCGTAATGCCGGGCGATCAAGCACAACACCAATTTCCGTTGCATCTACTAATTTTTCAAACTTCTCGACGTTTTCCGGTTCGACCGATACGAGGAAACGAGATTGCGACTCACTGAATAACGCCGCGACTTCCTCTCCAGTCAACGTGATCGAAGCCCCAAGCTTGCCTTCCATCATGCTCTCAGCAATTGCAACCGCGACGCCGCCTTCTGCTACGTCATGGGCAGATTGGACGACACCTTCCTGGATCGCTTTTAAAAGCTGAGATTGATAGCTTGCTTCTTTTTCAATATCAAGCGCTGGAGCTTTTCCGAAGATCTTCCCTTCCAACACCTTCTGAAGTTCACTTCCGGAAAACTCAGGCTTCGTCTCCCCGATCATGTAGATGACGTCGCCCGCCTCTTTAAATGATTGCGTCGTCACATGATCAAGATCATGGACAAGCCCGACCATACCGACAACCGGCGTCGGATAAACGGCCACTCCGTTCGTTTCATTGTACAACGACACATTCCCGCTGATGACCGGTGTTGAAAGGGCACGGCACGCTTCACTCATACCATCGACCGCTTTTTCGAGCTGCCAGAAGATTTCAGGTTTTTCAGGATTTCCGAAGTTCAGACAGTCAGTGATCGCAAGCGGCTCACCGCCTGAGCAGACAATATTCCGCGCTGCTTCCGCAACCGCGATTTTTCCACCAACCTCTGGATCGAGATAAAGATAGCGAGAGTTACAATCCGTTGTCATCGCCAGCGCTTTTCGTGTGCCGCGAATCCGGACCACAGCCGCATCTGAACCTGGTGAAACGACCGTGCTCGTGCGGACCATATGATCATACTGATCGAACACCCAGGACTTGCTCGCAATCGTCGGCTGAGCCAACATCTTCAACAATGTTTCTTTATAATCAGCTACGTTCGGTACATAGGCTTCTTGTTTTTGGAACGCTTCATAATACGCTGGAACTGCACTCGGCTTGTGATAAACCGGTGCTTCCTCAGCTAGCGCGTCGACCGGTACGTTTCCGACGATTTCACCTTTGTGGAGGAGGCGAAGCTCTTTTTCCTCGATGACTTTTCCGATCGTCACCGCTTCAAGGCCCCACTTGTCAAAAATCTTGACGATTTCGTCTTCGCGACCTTTTTTCACGACGATCAACATACGTTCTTGAGATTCGGAAAGCATCATCTCATAGGATGTCATATTCGTTTCACGCTGTGGTACGAGATCTAAATCCATTTCGATCCCGACACCTGATTTACTCGCCATTTCACTGGATGACGACGTAAGTCCCGCCGCTCCCATGTCCTGGATTCCGACAAGCGCATCACATTGGACAAGTTCTAAGCACGCTTCAAGTAAAAGCTTCTCCATGAATGGATCGCCGACCTGGACTGCCGGACGCTTTTCGTCAGATGCATCGGTCAATTCTTCAGATGCGAACGTCGCACCATGGATCCCGTCACGACCCGTGCGGGCACCGACATACATGACTGAGTTGCCGATTCCATTCGCCTGGCCTTTCTGGATATCCTTATGGTCGATGACACCGACACACATTGCGTTCACAAGCGGATTTCCTTCATACGATGCGTCGAACTGGACTTCACCGCCGACCGTCGGAATTCCGATACAGTTTCCGTAACCTGCAATCCCTGCGACAACTTCTTCGAACAAATACTTCACACGGCCTGAGCTCAACTCCCCGAAACGGAGCGAGTTAAGAAGTGCTACTGGACGCGCACCCATCGAAAAGACGTCACGGATGATTCCGCCGACTCCAGTTGCAGCCCCTTGATACGGCTCGATCGCAGACGGGTGGTTATGGCTTTCAATTTTGAAAACAACCGCTTGATCGTCCCCGATATCGACGATTCCAGCGCCTTCACCTGGTCCTTGAAGGACACGCTTTCCGTTTGTCGGGAACTTACGCAAAACAGGCTTTGAATTCTTGTAGCTGCAATGCTCGGACCACATGACCGAAAATAGCCCGGTTTCGGTGTAGTTCGGCGATCTTCCGAGGATCGATTCAACCATCGCGAACTCTTCATCGTTCAAGCCCATCTCTTGATAGAGCTTCTGTTCCTTGATCATTTGTGCAGTAGGTTCATGTGGATAAGACATGTGCTTCCCTCCAAGCTTTCACGATTGATTGAAATAATTTCAGCCCGTCTTTGCTGCCGAGCAGTTGGTCGACTGCCCGCTCAGGGTGCGGCATCATTCCGAGGACGTTCCCTTTTTCATTGGTGATCCCTGCGATATCATGCCTTGAACCGTTGATATTCGTGCCATACCGGAATGCGATCTGCATGTTTTCTACTAATCTTTCATACGTTGCCTTATCGCAATAATAGTTTCCTTCACCATGTGCGACAGGAATCGTAATCTTTTCATCTTTTTCATAGAGACTTGTAAAAACTGTTGCGTTATTCTCGATGGTAAGCTCGACCTGACGGCAGATGAATTTCAGTTTCTCATTCCGCTGCATCGCGCCTGGGAGCAGCCCCGCTTCGAGCAGGATCTGGAAGCCGTTGCAGACACCGAGAATCGGTTTACCAGCTTTGTTCGCCTCATGGATCGAGTTCATGACGTTCGAAAAACGAGCAATAGCTCCGCCACGTAAGTAATCTCCATACGAGAATCCGCCTGGGATGAGGATTCCGTCAAACGAACTCAGCTCCTCATCATCATGCCAGACGTATTCGACTTCTTCGCCAAGCTCATCCTTGACCGCGTGATACATATCGACATCACAGTTGGAACCTGGAAAAACGACGACTGCGAATCTCATTGAGGGACGACCTCCTCGATTTCATACGTAAAGTCTTCGATTACTGTGTTCGCGAGCAGCTTTTCACAGATTTCACGGATTTGAGCGTCCATGTCCCCGTCTTCTTTTTTCAGCGTCAATTCAATGTACTTCCCGATCCGGACATCCTCTACGGATTGATAGGAAAGCCGGTGAAGTGAATCCTTCACAGCAGCTCCCTGTGGATCTAAAACGCTCTCCTTCAAAGTCACAAACACTTTTACGTTATACATGAAATCGGCCTCCCCGAGTTTTCTTTAGATTTGATGAAAATCTGTTGCTTTTTTCGTGAAAAAAGCTTCATTATTGAAAAATTTCTGCCTTGGTGAACTCTCACGTACGCCTGAAAGAAAAAATCACTTTTGAACTACAAAAATTCAGGTCTTTTTTCAAAAAATACGGATTTAACTACAAAAATGAGAAAAAAACTACAAAAACGAGAAAATAACGACAAAAATGCCTCTCGAACTACAAAACGTCCTTTAGCGCGCGACAGTCAATCGTTCCAACAGCTTCGCGTATGTCTCCGTCAAACTTCCGAGATCGCGGCGGAACACGTCTTTATCGAGTTTTTCCTTCGTGTCAGAATCCCAAAGCCGGCATGTGTCCGGTGAAATTTCATCGGCAAGCAGTACTACTCCGTCAGATCCAATCCCGAACTCCAGCTTGAAATCGACAAGATCGATGTTGAGCTTTTTAAAATACGGGACAAGAACCTCATTGACCGCAAGACCTTTTTGGCGAAGCAGGGAAAGCTCCGTCTCTTCGACCAGACCGAGCACGCGAATGTGATCGCGCGTCAGCAGAGGATCGCCAAGGTCATCGTTCTTATAATAGAATTCGACAATCGTTTCCGGCAGAAGTTCGCCCTCTTCCATTCCAAGGCGGTTAGCAAGCGAACCTGCTGCTACATTCCGGACGACGACTTCGAGCGGAATGATCTGGACATTTTTCACGAGCTGTTCGGTCTCGGAAAGCTTCTTCACAAAATGCGATTCAATGCCCGCTTCATGCAGCATTTCGAACAAAAGCGAGGAAATTTCATTGTTCAGCTTTCCTTTTCCGGTGATCGTTGTCTTCTTTTCGCCGTTGAATGCCGTGGCTTCATCTTTGTACTCGATCCAGACGAGTTCAGGATCGTCCGTCTGATAAATCCGTTTCGCTTTCCCCTCATACAGCAAAGCCTGTTTTTCCATCTCGGTTCCTCCTCTTAATATCAAAAACCGTGTAGTGGTATAATCTCGACATCATCACAACTTACTGGATCGAAGTATTATTCCAACCCGACACGTTTGAAGATATTGTCCACTTCACGGACATGGTAGTTATAGTCGAAGCAATCCTCAATTTCATCAGGTGTAAGCATTTCCGTAACACGTTGTTCCGCTTCGATCAGCTCGCGGAACTGGATGCCTCTCTCCCAGGCCTCCATCGCTTTCGGCTGAACAAGATCATATGCCTCTTCTCGGCTCATGCCTTTATCGATCAAAGAGAGCAAGACACGCTGCGAGTAGATCAAACCGTATGTCCGAGTCATATTGCGCTTCATGTTTTCAGGGAACACCGTCAAGTTTTTCACGATGTTCGAGAAGCGGTTCAGCATGTAATTCAACAGGCTCGTGCTGTCTGGAATGATCACCCGCTCAGCGGATGAGTGCGAGATATCACGCTCATGCCAGAGGGATACATTCTCCATCGCTGTCACCATATGGCCTCGGATCACGCGTGCGAGACCCGTCATGTTCTCAGATCCGACCGGATTCCGTTTATGCGGCATCGCTGATGAACCTTTCTGCCCTTTTGCAAAAAACTCCTCAACTTCACGCGTTTCACTCTTTTGCAATCCGCGGATCTCTGTCGCGAATTTTTCAACCGAAGTCGCCACCAGAGCCAGTGTTGAAATGTAGTGTGCATGACGGTCACGCTGCAATGTTTGGGTCGAAACCGGCGCAAGGTTCAAGCCAAGTTTTTCACACACATACTCTTCAACAAACGGCGGGATGTTCGCATACGTTCCGACCGCACCGGAGAGCTTTCCGAAACGGATCCCTTCGACCGCCTGCTCTAAACGCTCCTTGTTACGCTTCATTTCTTCGTACCAGAGTGCGAGCTTCAGGCCAAAGGTCGTCGGTTCCGCGTGAACACCGTGCGTTCTTCCCATCATTACTGTATATTTGTGTTCTTTCGCTTTCTCTTTTAAAACCTCGATGAACTTGTCAACATCTCGTAAAAGGATTTCATTCGCTTGTTTGATCATGTAAGAGAGTGCTGTGTCGACGACGTCAGTTGAAGTCAGACCATAATGGACCCATTTGCGTTCTTCACCTAGTGTTTCTGAAACTGCCCTTGTAAAAGCAACAACATCATGGCGTGTCTGTTCCTCGATTTCGTGGATCCGGTTCACATCGAAGGATGCATTTTCGCGAAGCTTTACGACATCCTCTTTCGGAATATCACCAAGCTCTGCCCATGCTTCACAAGCAAGGATTTCAACCTCAAGCCATGCTTTGAATTTGTTTTCCTCTGTCCAAATCGATCCCATTTCTGGTCTTGTATAACGTTCTATCATTTGACTTCCTCCAGCTTATGTTTTGGTGGTTTTTGCAAGTTTTCCATTATTGTTTCTGCTTTATCGACTGCTTCATTCAATGTTTCATCAATAATCGTGAAATGCCCCATCTTCCGCTTATCCTTGATTTCCTTTTTCTCATAAAGATGAAGGTGCACATCATCAAAGAGCGGTGCGATGTCCAAAATTTTCGCCGCGTCTTCCCCTAGTAGGTTCACCATTACGCTCGGTTTTACCAAATTCGGCTTGCCGAGCTTCCAGCCGCAAATTGCGCGGATATGCTGCTGAAACTGGGATACCATGCATCCCTCGATCGTGTAATGACCAGAGTTATGCGGTCTTGGAGCAAGTTCGTTGATGTAGATGCCATGGTCTTCTGTCAAGAACATTTCGACAGCAAGGGTTCCGACGAGATCAAGTCCATCCGCAATCTTTCTTGCTAATGATTCTGCTTCTGCTATATTGTCATCGGAAATCCGTGCCGGCACGATTGACTGATATAAAATATTGTCTTTATGAATGTTTTCCGCAACCGGGAACGTCTCGGTATCTCCTGCTGTATTTCGTGAAACGATCACTGAGATCTCTTTTATAAAATTGATTTTCTTTTCAAGAACGCAAGGTATGCCACCATCTAAAAGCTCTATCGCCTTTTTCAAGTCGGCAGGTGAGTCGAGCACAACTTGCCCTTTTCCGTCATATCCGCCCCGGGTCGTTTTTAAAATGGCCGGGTAATCGACGTTCTCAAGTGCCGTTTCCAACTCGGATTTCTGGTTAACCAGTTCATAAGGGGCAACCTGGACACCGATTTTTTCTAGCGTCGCTTTTTCCTCTGCCCGATCCTGTGTAACTTTCAAAAGATTGCTTCCCTGTGGAAGATGATGATGCTCCTCAAGCCATCTGGCTGTAGTAAGATCGACATTTTCAAATTCATACGTGATGACGTCGCTCACTTCCGCAAGCTTGTTTCGCGCCTCTTCACTCGCGTAATCTCCAACGATTTCAATGTCTGCGATCAAACCGCACGGAGAACCTTCAGTCGGATCGACCGTTGCTACCTTGAAGCCCATCTCTTTTGCAGCGATCGCCATCATACGGCCGAGCTGACCCCCGCCAAGGATTCCGATCGTTTTTGGAGGGACGATTGGTTGACTCATTTCAAATCACCACTGCTTTCCAGTACTTTTTCACGGACCTTTTCCTGACGTGCTTGTAAGCGTGCCGCAACCTCTTCATCAGTCGTACCGATGATCTGTGCTGCTAAAAGTCCTGCGTTGGTCGCACCTGCTTTTCCGATCGCCACCGTCGCAACCGGGACACCGCCGGGCATCTGGACAATCGATAAAAGCGAATCCAAGCCATTGAGTGCTTTCGATTGGACCGGCACCCCGATGACAGGCAACGTTGTTTTTGCTGCGACCATTCCAGGAAGGTGCGCTGCTCCGCCAGCTCCTGCCACGATGACGTTTAATCCACGTGCTCTTGCATCTTCTGCATATTGGAACATAAGGTCTGGTGTCCGGTGTGCTGAGACCACTTGCTTTTCATAAGGGATTTCCAACTCATCTAAAATGTCACATGTATGTTTCATCGTTTCCCAATCGGATGTGCTTCCCATGATGACGCCGATTTTTGGATTCATCCATATCACCAAACCTTCCTTAATTGATTGTCGTTATAAAATCCTTCCCGCTGAAAGGGAGTGAATTACTCTTTAAAAACGTAAAAAATGCCCAAGGATTCTGAAAGTTTCTCTTTAATGATGAGAAAGCATAAAAAATCCTGGGCATCGCACGGTCATCTATCATTTCGTGAGCATACCTATCGCTTTCCCTCATAGTCCAATGATTTACGGTCACCGGGTAGAAACTTATGGGCCTTATTCCCAAGATTATATGAGAGTCTTAATTCCAGTTATATTGTAACAATGGAAAAACAGCTATGTCAACGAAAAATCGAACGATAGTTTCATATTCATATTTAATGTTCGGGTTTTACTGTAATTTTCCTTCAAAAATCACTCTTTGACGCAAAACTTCCACTTCTTTTTTACCATTCTGGGAACTTTCCTGAAAAACAGGCTCCTCCATCCGGCGGACAGGCATGTAGCCTTCTTCCTTCATCCGATCGAGACAGCTTGTTATGCTCTCGTTTTCCAATACTTCGAACTTCTTCTTTTTCGGCTTCTTTTTATCCATTTGACTTTACCTCCGAATCGACTTGACCCAGAACCCTCCATAGAATGCTTTAGGCTCATGCGAAATGATGAACGCTTTCGGATCAAGGTCCTTCACACTGTTATAAAGATTATGTTCTGATTTACGCGAGGTCAGAATTTCCATCATCAGACGAGGACCTTCCCGGCCATCCGCCAGCCAGTTCGTAACCCCATAGCCTTTATCCCGAAGTGCATTCGGAATGTTTGAATCGAATTCCTTCGTAATCACGTTAACGGTAATATACCCTAACGCCAGCTTATCCTCAATTTTCATCCCGACAATAACGCCGATTCCATACCCGACCGCATACGCAATCAAGTTCTCGATTTCGTTCAAGTTTTCAAGGACAATGCCAAGACCGATGACATAAATGATGACTTCAAAAACACTTACTGTTGCAGCCAGATAACGTTGATTTTTAAGCGTCAAAATCATGCGTAAAGTAAAGAACGTCACATAAACGATATTGATGATCAAGATGATCGCAATAAGCACCAAACCATTTTCAAGCACGGCGAAACCTCCAAGCACAAACTTTCAATTTTTGTAACTCTAAGGATAGCATGAAATTATTGTAGAAAAAAAGAGAAAGTGGCTAAACCATTTCAAAAATACATGGAATCTTTTGGGAGTTTCATGATTGCATATAAAGAAAACTTGGGCTTTACCAAGCTTTAGCGCAGGCTGAGCCTTAGTTGCCCTTATATTGAAGAAAGTATTTTTATACTTTTCTTTAAATAATAAAAAGGCTTGGAAGACAAGCCCTTTCATTACTTCGAGGATTTGGATTGTTGGTCAGCATTTTTAAGTTTATCACGATCGACCGCTTGAGGGGGCTTTTCCATCCATCCATGATTAATCATGATTTGAGCGCCGTCCTCCACATATAAGGAGATATCCGTTAACATCTTCGCATACATTCCACCTAAGTCCCGTCTTCCGTTCAGGGACATCGCATTGCCACAAGATCGTATTTTCATCGAAAACATGTCGATTTTGTGGGCGAGCATAAGTTTATCTGAAAAAGTCGGTACAGTAGAAGTCGTTACGAGATGATCCAACAGGGGCGGAGCAGGCAAATTATCTTTATTCAGCTTTTGTGAATTGGCTACGATATGTTTGTTGGTGATCTTTTTCCCTCTTAATAAATATTGCCGAATCTGTCTCCTATTTGCTACCTGACTAAACCCAATCAATAATGCTTTACTGGTCACATTATTATCGATATTATCGAAAAGGTGTGTAATTTCTAATGCATGTAGAGGCCTTACATTCCCTATGACGCCATTCAGATAATCGTGTTTCTCCACAAAATCCACTTCTTCAGGTATGGGAATCGGAACCGGTTTTGCCAGAGACCCTTTAGCTATCAGTATTTCATTGACTTCCCTTATAAGATTTGCTGTTTTTGTTGAACAATCTGTAAAAAATTCCCTTATATCCTTTCTCGACATCAAAGGGATGGCAATCGAATAGATGCTAAGCCCAGCTTTACACACATACCTCAAATAATGAAGATAAAACTGATCTGAAAATAACCTTGGGGCATCTGGATTAACATCTTTCTCCGTAAAGCCAACGGGAATCGGAAAATTCTCTGGAATAAAAATGTCTTCTATCTTTTGAATGAATTCTTCACTTAAATCGATCGCTTTCTCCACAACTTTCTTGATGTCCTCATCCTCAACATTCTTTATAAAATGAGTAAGTACACATTTCCCCATCGTATTGCCTGTATATGTTACCCACAGTTTACCGATTTCAGCTGAGGTCAGCTTTTCATGTCCGTGAAAGGGTTTAAAAATTCCCACTATGAAATCCTCCAAAACTATTTTCCCTTAGTTTGAACTTAAATACCGAACCTATACCAAGAAGGGGGCTAAGCTGCTTTTAAGGATGTTTATACAGTTCTCTTTTAAGGTAAAGGTATGTACTACCATTTAAGGAGGGCTTTCAATATGTTTGAAAAAGATCCAAAACAAGCAGCAGCTCAAATGAGCGAAGATAAAAAAGATGACATCATGCAAAACTTCGAAACGTTCAAAAATTATCTAGGAGATCAAGTTCACAGGGGTGAAAAGCTTGGCCTTGGAGAAGAAGGATTGACTAAAGGAGCAAAGCGCGTCGCAGATTACTTAGCGAAACACGAAGAGCCTCGAAATCGTGAAGAAAAAGTGCTGAATGAACTATGGAACGTGGCTAATGAAGAAGAACGTCAACATATGGCCCATGTGTTAGTTAAACTTGCAGATCAAACAAATTAAGGAACTCCATGGAACCCAGGTTATTACTACTCACCTGGGCTTCCTTCTTATGTAACTGAGCAACCTTATATACTCGGGATGAAGGATTGGTCTCGTACAACCACAGTTTCAGGGACAAATTTAATTAAAATATTACTGTTTCCCAACCCCTGAAACCTGGGATCCCATTTTTCTTCTTCAGGTCCCAGATAACGCTCTAGCAAGCGTGTTGCAATCCGTTTATCAAAAGGCTCTACCGTCGCACGTCCACGAAACCCTGCGTGCAATACTTTACCTGTTACATGGTCGAGATCCACTATTCCAATTGCACACTCTGGATTCTCTTCTATTCGTCCTGGAAAGCTGTCTGAAGACGGTGTTCCGATAATATAAATTCTTTCATCTTCCCAATAGAACCATACAGGTGATTCCCTAGGTCCTTCCGGTGACAAAGTAGAAAGATGAGCAAATAAAGGTTTCTTAAGAAATTCATCTAAATTAAAGGATCTGTTTCCTTCGATGATCTTCATTCCAAAACTTCCTTTCATGATTTTAGAATAAGTAAACTCAAAGTTCCTTGGTCATAAAAACACTGTTAGCGTCCTCCAAATAATCCGAAAATGGCTTACAAAATTCGAAACCGAATCGCTTATATAGCTTTCTAGCTGGTTCAAAAGCATCCATTGAACCTGTTTCCAAACTCAACCGCTGATAACCCCGTCGCTGGGCTTCTCCAATAATGTGTTCAAGGAGTTGTTTGGCAACACCCTTTCTTAGATGTGATGAAGAAGTTCGCATTGATTTGACTTCGCCATGTTTATCATCAAGTTCTTTTAAAGCCCCGCAACCAACTAATACATCTTCCTCCCAAACGCTCCAGAATGTAACCTCTGGTTGCTGCAATGCTTCAAGATTCAGTGCATGAATGCTTTCTGGCGGAGAATGCAGTGTCATACCCTGAAGATGTCCGTTCACCAATTCAGACACTTCAGCTCCAGTTAAATCATCTATTTTGATTTTCATAAAACATCTCCCCAAGCCTTCATTATTTTAATTCCATTTTAATCATACACTTCTGTACAAAGCGTTTAATAGGAAAAAGCATTACTCCTTTTTAAGCAATGCTTCTTTTAATTAATCATACTTTTTTCTTTTTCGTTAAAGAAAACTTGGCAAAGCCAAGTCTTAGGCGAAGGCTGAGCCTTAGTTGTACTTATATTGAAGAAAGTATTTTATTCTTTCTTTAAATGTAAAAAAGCCACTAGCTCATCTATGGTCCCAGTAAAATGAATAACGCCTGATAAATGATAAAAGGTACTGGTGGCAGAAAAATCATACACTTCGTTATTTGGAGAGAAAAGGATAACTTTTTTGTTAAGTCCGAGGGCAATACCTAATTCAATATGGCTCCCTTTCCCAGCTGGTAAAATGACCACGATAAAATCAGATTCGATCACAGCATCTTTTTCTTTTTCACCAATTTGTTTCAGTTCTTCAAATGTCGAAGCTTTTTCATGCTTTGTCCAATCAAATGTCTGTATGTATCCTTTGGTGATTAACTGTTCACTTACGTAACGCACTTTATCAATATTTTTAAAACTTGATGCAATATAAAATTTCATTCGTACTTCCTTTCCTATAACTGCTTATGTATTTCTTGAAAACCAAATACCACCTCAACTATCTAAAAATCAACTTAAGTATAAAATTTAAAATACCATTGATTGTATCAATGAACAGACCCCTATTTTTCTTTTTTATTTTCCGATGATATTCGTCCTCTTTAAGTATTGGATATTCTCTCTTTAGATCTTTCACGATTTCCGCTCCTTATAGTCCTTACTCGCTTATACAGCAACATCAACGAGAAGAAGATCCTTTTAGATTATTAGCAACATCAATAATTCTTCGAATAACAAAATGCATTTCATCAGAACTTTTGATGGTAAATAAATGATCGGCTTCTCCCTCTTTTGGCATTTTTATTTCTTCCTTATAAGACTCAGCCTGTTGACGAATAAGCACTTCCTTAAAAGTAGATGCACTTCTGAATATCGTTGTACTGCGCTGGCTTTTTGCAATTCGGGCTTGAAGAACATGATCTGGAATATCAAAATTAACGAGGTGGCTGATAAATCCTTTATCATGAAAATGTTCGAGCAGAGCTAACCGAGTATTACGAGCACGATTTGAGTTGCAAAGAATGAGATGAAAGTTAGTCTGATTAACAGCATAATCAATAATCGTCTGAGTAATGGCATATTTGATTGTATTGGGTCCATCTTTTGGTAGTAGGGTTTTATAATGGGTATTGATGAATTCCGCATGATTGTCCTGATCAATCACAAGTGAGTTGTCCAACTGTTGTTCTAACGCTTTAGCATCTTACCGACTGTAATAATTACTAGCCTTTTCATCAAAACACCTGTCCTCTTGTAACTTTTTCATTTGTGCTCTCATGTAGTTACAAATTAATTTTTCAATGTATTTGAAGGATATATGATTTCGCCTTGTTGGTGTTTTTAAGATAATCTTCTTGGAGAATCCCATAAACAGCACAGTCCTTGTATTGATTCTTGGAATTGCGAATCATGTGTCTGATTATACCTTCTTGCTCCATCCCGACTTTACTCATAATCCTCCCAGAAGCTGGATTGTCGATGTTATGTGCTGCGGATATTTTGTGAATGTTCATATGTCTAAAGCTAAATTCGACAACCGCTCGTAATGCTTCAGTTCCATATCCCTGATTCCACCAATTGTATCCTAAAGAATAACTTACTTCACAGTTATCAGTGGTCTTGTCAAAATCATATAAATCGATTTCACCAATTAATTCACCGCTAGCTTTCAGCTCAATAGCCCAGTAACAAAATTCATTACTAACATATTCACTAACAATCTTAGCCACTCTCTCAAGTGTTTCTGAAATTGTTTTGTGTGCTGCTTTGACTCGATTGTCAGTTACCCGTTCGTCTGAAAGCCAATGGTCAAAAACACTCTGAACATCTATGAGTTCCATCCTTCTAAGGATTAATCGGTCCGTTTCTAATTTTGGCGTTCCTGAATAGTTGATCATTTGGTCACCTTCTTAAATAAACTCATAGTTCTGCCTACGAAACTATTTTTCTATCTAAAATAAGATAATCCTTAGACTTACTAACTGACGTACCATTTTCCTCAGCAAATCTATTTAATTCCTTAAAGATATATTCAGGTTCTAACCCCACAATACGTATATCAAACCAATTTCTAACTTTTAGAATCGTACCTTTTTTACTCCATCCAAAACGTTGAAATTTGATTTGAGTTACTTGGTCAGCAAATATACTTTTCTTGAAAATTTGGATCTTCGCAAGTTGTATCGTATAAGAGATGCGCTCTTTTCTAACTTCAATTTCATAATTTATCGTTAACGCTATTAACAGAAAAACAATGAAAGTCATTTGACAGTAAAAAAATAAATCAAGATTTGAGACTGATATAGATAGGATCGCTATACCAAGCATAAATACTAAAAATACCCTCTGTGTCTTTGCTTTATACCTCATGACATCCTCCTACCCCAAAAAAACTATACATTCTTCAAGACCTTCTTGGATACATCCAAACCATCATTAGGGAATTTTTGGTACTTTAATCTTAGCATACATAATATGGTTTCAACTTTTTAAAACAATAAAAAAAGATGAAACGACAGATAAATGTACGTTTCACCTTTTTACAGCCTGGCGATGTCCTACTCTCACAGGGGGAAGCCCCCAATTACCATTGGCGCTGAAGAGCTTAACTTCCGTGTTCGGCATGGGAACGGGTGTGGCCTCTTCGCCATTATCACCAAGCTGTACTACTTAAATATTCATCTTTGTTAGCTTGCGCCGAGGAAGCATACGACAGAGCGTTGCTATTAAAACGCAGGCGCAGACTCTTTTGAAGGAAACTATTCCCTCAAAACTAGATAATGTGTTTCTTGAAAACGTCTTCGATGTAATGATGTCCAGCTGCGACTCCTTGAAACTCTGAATCACTTCGTCATTCCTGTGGCGGCAACAGCCTCCTCGTCATGACTCCAGTGCCTGTCGTTTCAGGACAGTCGTCTTTGCTTTTCTTTTGTGGTTAAGTCCTCGATCGATTAGTATCTGTCAGCTCCACGTGTCGCCACGCTTCCACACCAGACCTATCAACCTCATCATCTCTGAGGGATCTTACTCGCTTGACGCGATGGGAAATCTCATCTTGAGGGGGGCTTCATGCTTAGATGCTTTCAGCACTTATCCCGTCCACA